>CALXYL010000001.1 GCA_944392985.1 uncultured Spirochaetaceae bacterium
TCAAACTGAAGAAGAGAATCGATGACTGCTAATCGCCTAGGACACTAGTTTTGCACCGAAACTTTGAAAGTCAGGTATCATAATTCGCCCATCTGTTCAAGTGGTGGGAAATACTGTAACCTTACAGGGAAGAATGTGTTTATAATATGGTAAGCGCGATGCGCGCATATACGGAGGAGATATATGTCGAGACGTGCACTAGGAGTGTTCCTGATACTGGCCCTGCTTCTAGCCATGCCATCATGCAGCCTTGATGAGCTGACAGATACGCTGGCTAAGATCAATGAGAATGTCCTTGGCGGAAACCCCGAGAACGTGACTGCTGCGAATGAGAAGGTGGAGAATACAACGACGGCAGCGGATGAAACGAATAAAGAGGAGTTCCAGTCCACAGTCAATACGATTGCAGGTGCGTTGGCTGGAGAAGGGACTACGATTGAGCTTCCTGCGAAAGTCCTTGCCAGCGTCAGCAGTGAGGAAATCAGCAATCTCGCCGGTGCAATCGAGAAAGCTGCCAATGCTGATCCTTCCTATGTTGAGAGCATGAAGGAAGATGCGGCAGTTGAGACTCAGGATGCAACAAGGGGAACCGCTGAGCTTGTTACGACTATTGTCAATCAGCTCACTGAAAGTGGGAGTTCCGATACTGGCATTACGATTCCTGATACTGGCAATGAGGAGCTTAATGCTCTCCTTACGCCGCTTGCTACCGGAATCAATAAGATCACTGGAAAAGGAGGCGACGGCACAACAGAGGAATATGCTCCTACTAAGGCTGATGCAGTCATCCTTCAGATGACACAGTCCGTTGTCACAACACTGGCAGAGAGCCTGATGGTTGAAGATGAAAATGGCAATATGACGATTCCAAAGGATGAAAATGGTGATATCCAGCTGCCAGAGAATCCTGCGGATCTTCTGACGGATGAGAATGTCGAGGTCATTGCTTCTGCTCTGCAGACAATCAATACACTTGCGCCTTCCAGTGCCTTTGCAGGCTTGAATATTGATTATCAGTCATTGCTTGATACCTTCCTGAAGGGCGGCGAGACAACAGGAAACGAAGGCTGAGGAGGATGAGGATGAAGAAGATATTTGCAGTTGCAGCACTTATACTTGTTTCTGGAGCGATGCTCTTCGCGGCGGATCCCGAAGGATCTGCTGTCCAGCCGATCATCCCCTCCGCTGACGGAACATACTCCGCAATGGTCGAGCCATTCCAGCCTCTGACGGCGCGTGCTCTGGCGATGGGTGGGGCAGGTGTTGCGGTCACAGGACGCAGCGATACGTTCTACATCAACCCGGCTTCCCTTGCATCAAGGCGCTTCCAGCTTTCCATCCCATCTGCACAGGTGACGCTCTACCATGTCTATGATCTCCTCGAGACAGGTGTTGTTGAGGATCTCATCAATGGCGGCGATCCGATGGACAGTGTCGGAGATATCCTTGAATCCATCGATGCCGGAAAGGGCAAGATCGCGGATGTCGATGCCGGGCTCTCCTTCACAGCCGGTGGCTTCGGCCTTGGTATCAATGCACGCGCATCCGTCCTGACATATGGAAACAATGTCGGAGCTCTCAATGCGAAGGTGATCGGCAAGGTCAATGCCGCCGCATCCATCGGTTATGGCTACAGGTTCAATCTTCCTGCTGATTTCTCCATTGACCTTGGTGTCATGGTCCGCTTCAACTATCTTGCATATACGGAGGCGCTTGGCGCTTCTGAGGTATCTAAAGTGCTTAGCGAGAGCGGAGATCCGATGGAGCTTCTCAATGGCACCCCGATCATGGCAGGTTACTCGATTCCTGTCGATGTAGGTCTCAACATCAACATGCCAGCAGGCTTCTCCCTCGGTGCTGTGGCAAGGAACCTCAACGGAAAGTACCATATGACAGCGTATGAGAGTTATGAGGGACTTCTTGATAACCCGTTCGGCGGTCCTGATGCCACATCATTCACCTTCGACAGCGACTGGTCTCTCGATGCCGGTATAGGCTGGTCTGCTAACACATGGTACCTCAGCCCGACGCTTGCTGTGGATGTCCGCGATATCATCGGGCTTTCCAGGATCGATGATGTTGATTTCCGCGACTTCATGTACCATCTCAATGTCGGTGCTGAGCTCAGGCTTCTCAGCTTCCTCGATCTCCGTGGCGGTCTCAATCAGGGCTACTGGACACTTGGTGTCGGCCTTGATCTCTGGGCAGTCAAGGTGGATGTTTCCTACTTCCATCAGGAGTTCGGCGTAGCTGTTGGAGACAACGGTCTCGATGGCCTGACTGTAAGGGTCAACATCGGATTCGACAGGTGATTACGATCACCTACTGTTCAAGCCCTCTCTTCGGAGAGGGTTTTGCTTTCATGTCGATCAGGAACCCTATGCATGATGCGGCTGCAGTGGGGATGATCCAGAGGTTGCTTCTTCCCGTGATGATACCAATGACAGAGAACACGAGGGAGGCTGAGATGCCGAGGATGAAGGCGTACCTCAGCTTCCTCGATCTTTCAGTAAGCGCGAGGATGACCATCGTTATGGCGGCAGGGTAGAGTACCTCGAGAACCGGGGACGAGATGCGGATGATTGCCTCCAGTCCAGCATTCGCCGTGATGGCAGAAACGGAAGCAAAGAGCATGATCCACCATTTGCTCTGTATCCTTGGAACAAGATGCGAGAAGTATTCTCCGCATGAGGACAGGAGCCCTACTGATGTGTTGAAGCATGCAAGGAAGAAGATCATGGCGATGAGGATCCTTCCTCCCGCAGGAAATACTGAGGATGCCGCTGCAGAGAGGATATCTGCGCCTGTGGATGGGGCGGATACTATCGCATGGGATCTGTATCCGATAATAGCAAGTGCGGAGTAGATGAGAAGGAGGAGGATACCGCCACCGATTGATGCGATGATCCCTTCCTTCCTGGTATTGTTTTCCCCGAGATTGCGGATGTTCAGCGCGAGGATGGATCCAAACGCAAGGGCAGCTATGGCATCCATCGTCTGATAGCCTTCTACGAATCCCTCAGGGAAGGGTCTTGATGCATATTGCTGGGCGGAAGGTGGTGTCTCAGCGCTTCCGACAAGGAAAGAGCCGGCAAAGAGAGCGGCAATGAGGAGCACGAGTATGGGGGAGAGTATCCTGCCAAGCCTGGATGATAGCTTCTCAGGGCGGAGCGCGATGATTGCGGCAGCAAGGAAGAAGAGGATTGAATAAAGAAGCTGCCATGCTGGGGATGAAAGCGATGCTGCGGCCTTCACCATCTCATAGCTCGTGCTCGCTGTACGTGGTATTGCCAGACATGGGCCGATCGCGAGGTAGATCGCAGTTGAGAATATCCGGCTGAAAGTCGGATGGAAGCGCGAGGCGAGGCTGTCGAGGGAACCCATCCTCCCTATTGCGATGAGCGACAGCACCGGAAGCCCGATGGAAGAGAGTGCAAAGCCTGCGAAAGCGGGAATGACAGCAGTCCCAGAGCTGTAGGCGAGGAAAACCGGGAAGATGAGGTTTCCCGCTCCGAAGAACATTGCAAAGACGGTAAAGCTCATTATCGTGCGGTCTCTTGTGTTAAGCATGTTATTATCATAGCACAGCGAAGATGATAGTATTCACTGTATGGATGATGGGAAGGAAGTGAAGGACAATGGGGATGATTCGGAGATAATCTACGGCTCCTGGTCCCCTGATGATGGAGTGGTTCTTGAATGGATGGGGAGGGCGGAAGGTCTCAGCGATGAGCAATGAGCCAGATTCCCTGCAAAAGGGAAGAGGGCCCTTCTGAGGCCCTCTCCTGGATATCCTTGCTGGCTTCTCAGCCGTCGATGCCCTTTGCTTCCCTGATGGAAGAAGCCATCAGGCGGATTGCATTGATGTTGATGAATCCCTTGCAGTCAATCGGGTGGTAGCCGCCCGCCTTGTCCATTGAACCAAGATCCTCATTGTAGAGTGAGCAGTTCGATGAGATACCGGCGTTGATGACATTGCCCTTGTAAAGAGCGACAGTCGCTGTTCCCGTGACGAACTTCTGGCTCTCATCGAAGAGCGCTGTGAGCATGTTGAACTCCGGTGCACCCCAGTAGCCGTTGTAGATGAGCTCTGCGTACTTCGGAGAGAGCATATCCCTGAGATGCATCGCCTCCTTGTCCATCGTGAGGCCCTCAAGGTTATGATGCGCCTTCCAGAGGATCTCGCAGCCCGGAGTCTCATAAACGCCTCTGCTCTTGATTCCGATGAATCTGTTCTCGACCATATCGACGCGCCCGATTGCGTTATCATGGCCCATCTTGTTGAGGTAGAGGATCATCTCGACAGGATCGGTGACAACCGTGCCATCTCCCTCGTTCTTCACGCTGAGAGGGATTCCATCCTTGAATGTGAATGTGAGGACAGTTTCCTTGTCAGCGGCCTTCTCAGGGGAGAGCGAGAGCGAGTAGACATCCTCAGGGCACCTCTTCGATGGATCCTCGAGTATTCCAGCCTCGTGGGAGATATGGATGAGGTTCTCATCCTCGCTGTATGGCTTCTTTGTTGTTGCCTTGACAGGAATCCCGTTGTCCTCAGCATACTTGAGCATATCACTCCTGCCTTCGAACTGGGAAAGCCATTCCTCATCCTTCCATGGGCTGATGATCTTCACATCCGGCATGTTCATGTAGTAGCCGAACTCGAACCTTACCTGGTCGTTGCCCTTGCCCGTTGCGCCATGGGCGACATACTTCGTGCCTTCCTTCTTCGCGATCTCGATGTGCCTCTTCGCGATGATCGGCCTGGCAAGGGATGTGCCGAGCATGTATGTGCCCTCATAGATCGTGTTCGCCTTGAGAGCGGGGAAGATGTAATCTGTGACAAGAGGCTTCTTCAGATCCTCGATGTACACCTTGCTCGCGCCGGTTGCATAGGCTTTCTCCTCAACAGCCTTGAAGTCCTCCTTCTGTCCGACATCGGCGACATACGCGATGACATCAAAGCCCTTGTTGGCAAGCCACTTGAGAATGACTGAGGTATCCAGTCCGCCAGAATATGCAAGAATGACCTTATCTTTCATTTTCAGTTATCTCCTGATGGCTGTTATTATGCATATTGATAGAATTTAATCAAGAGATTTATGTATATTTATTCAAAAAATTGAAGTTATTCGTATATTTCTGCATATTATATGAATTTGCAGATATCGAGGCCGAAAAAATGTCCCCAGCGGCTCTGCCCACTGGGGATTCGCGCCTGGGACTTTCTCCCCGACGTCTATGGCAGTCCCTCTTTAGGCAACCTGGCTGCCGCCATTTAAGCCACTGACTATTAAATAACATGGCTCAACGTATTTGTAAATATGGTTTTTGTAAGAAATACCATCAAAGTTATATTGTTTCAATGCATCCAGGATTGTGTGTTTTACGCCTGATGCGGTTGCAAATGCTCATCTGATTGCGTACATTTCCTAATATGATTGGTTTCTTCATCAAAAAGGCGTTCTTCGATGGCTGGGACAACCTCATTGGTCTTGTCCTGTTCAATATAGGGTATATCGCTGCGGCTTTCATCGCGTTCTATCTTGCCGCATCCGTGGGGCAGATCAACGGGCTTGCAGGCTGGGGTGTCATCATTCTCGCTCTTCTCGTGCTCTCTATTCTCATGGGGGGAACGGCGGCGACAGCACATAGCTATTCTGATTACAGAAGGGAAGGCTGGGCGGAATTCCGCCAGGGCATAAAGAGGAACATCAGGCATTCACTGCTGTACTTCCTCATCATCTTCCTCATGGTTGCCAATCTCGTGCTCATCATCCCGTTCTACGCCAGCTTCGGCAATATGTTCGGGACAGTGCTTTCAGTTGTGATGATCTGGGTTGAGGTGATCCTCTTCCTCGCACTGCCATACTATTTCCCGCTGATGAACCTGCTGCCGGCAGACAGGCCGCTTAAGACATTCAGGAAATGCTTCCTCATCCTTGGCGGGAATATGGGCTTCTCGATCTTCTTCCTTGTCTACCGCATCATCTGCCTTGCCATCTCCGTATTCACGCTTGGAATCGTGCCGGGAATGACGGGAATGCAGCTTGCCTCGCAGGATGCCATGAAGCTGCTGATGTTCAAATATGATTACCTTGAGGAGAATCCTGATGCCGATCAGAAGCATCTGTCCTGGGATGACATTCTCTATGATGAGAAGGAGAAGGTCGGGCCGAGGTCTCTGAAGTCGATGATCTTCCCATGGAAATGATCTATGCGTGAGATTGAGATCAAGGCTCATGCTTCAGATCCGGAGCGGGTGAAGGCATTCTTCACATCCCGCTTCGGGGAAGGAAGGAGCGTTCACAAGCATGATCACTATTTCCGCCGTCCCGGGGAGAGCATACAGGCTTTCAGGATGAGGGAATACGGCGGGATCACGGAATTCACGGCGAAGAGGACGAGGAAAGGCCCCGATGGCGAGGGCAATGAGGAGTATGAGTTCCGCTCATTTCCAGATCAGTCCGATGCGGCCATCGCTTTTTTCCATGCGCTTGGCTATGAGGATTTCTTCATAAAGAGGAAGGATGGCTGGGAGTGGATGGATGGCAGTGCCCATATTGAGCTTCTGTCTGTCAACACCCTTGGCTTCTTCCTTGAGATCGAGGTGCTTCTCCCGTTTGATTCATCATCGGATGAGGAGAAGGAAGCAAGGAAACATATCCTTTCACTGCTTGATGAGGCAGGATTGGAAAAGAGTGATATTGAGAACCGGTCTTACCGGGAGATGATACTGGAGGCGGAAGGTGGAATTCAGGGCAAGCCATATACTTGTTAAGGATCAGGCGACAGCGCTCAGACTGTATGAAAGGGTGAGGAAAGGAGAGAGCTTCGAGTCCCTTGCCAGGCAGTATTCCACATGCCCGTCCAAGGCAAAGGGCGGTGATCTTGGATGGTTCTCGGAGGGGCAGATGGTGCGCCCATTCGAGGATGCGGTGAGGAAGATGGGTACCGGCACGGTCTCAAAGCCAGTCAGGACGCAGTTCGGTTTTCACATCATAAAGAAAACAGGGGTGCGCGGTTGAAGAAGGTCGATATCTTCACGGATGGTGCTTGCTCAGGCAATCCCGGTCCAGGCGGCTGGGGGGCGATCCTGCGCTTTGGCAATGTTGAGAAGGAGGTATCTGGAGGGGAGGCATCGACCACGAACAACCGCATGGAGCTTATGGCTGCGATTGAATCGCTTTCCCTCCTGAAGGAACCATGCGCAGTCGATCTTTACTCCGATTCAAAATACCTTGTTGATTCAGTAACGAAAGGCTGGCTCATGTCCTGGGAGAAGGCTGGCTTCATCCGCCGTGGAAAGGCTGTTCCGAATACCGATCTATGGAAGAGGCTCCTGGTGCTGATCAGGACGCATCATGTGGATTTCATCTGGGTGAAGGGACATGCGGACAATCCTTACAACAACCGCTGTGATGAGATGGCTGTCAAGGAATGGAAGAGGATCAAAGCGGAAGGCTGAACCTGCCATCAAGCACATCGAGGATATCGAAGAGGACCGGCGGCTCTGTCCAGAGCCGTCTTTCTTCCTCCTTCTGCGTCTCTTCCTGCGGTACGATAGCGCTGAGGAAAGGGCTGTATTCCCTCAGAAGTCTGAGGGCTGCGGTGTTTCCTGGATTCCGGAGAAGCATTTCCATTGCAGTCTCCTTTGCCGCTTCCTCTCGGCCTGCAGCAACGTAGTATTCCAGGAGCATTGTCCTTATATCCTCATTGCCCGGATCGAAGGCAAGTATGTCCTCAAGAGCCTTCCCATAGCTGTAGTACCTGTGTGATTCCCTCAATGCGTATGCCCTGAGATACATGAACCTCAGATACTCAGGGAATGCTTCAAGCGCCTTCTCCGCAGTCTGGATAGCGCTGTCATAGTCACCGGCTTCAAGATATGAGTATGCCAGATTGTAATAAAGGGATGGGGACTCGACATTCTCAAGCCCCTCTTCATAGACAGCCGCGGCATCAAGAGCGCTGAGTCTGTATCCTTCCTGGATATATGGCCTGCTGAGCTCTTCCAGGCTTTCCGTGACGCAGGATGAAAGGAAGAGAAGGGCAGATGCGATTGCTGCCGCTGCACAATATGCTTTCCTCCTCATTCTCCGTTCCATACGCAGGGAATGTTATCTGATAATCCGTGCGCTGTCCAATCCTGGAGACGAAAAGAGGCCGATGTGCTGCTCTGAGCAAGATCATCAATGATTGTGCTGTTTGTTGATCACAGTCGGTTTTGGATATGAATTGTGCTATAATCCTTTCAGAGAAATTCAGAGGGGTAGAGAAGCAGAGGTTCTTTATTCGTTTGCCTCTCTCATCACCCTTCATCATCGTAAGGTTGAAAAGCTCAAGAATCTTAAAACTGCTTTGCTTGAGAATATGTTTTTATAGAACATTGAATAGGAGATTATGATGGGTTTTGATCTGACAAATTTCAGCAGTATCGATATGGGAAACGGTCATGATGAGTTCAAGGACGCTCAGAATGGTATCCCGAACTCACTCTGGGAAACATATTCGGCTTTTGCCAATACAGATGGTGGTGAGATCATCCTTGGAATAGCAGAGGAGAAATCTACAGGCAATCTGAATGTTACCGGAGTTGGATCTCCTGAGCGCATTAAGAAAGTTTTCTGGGATACCATTAATAATCCAACAAAAGTATCGAACAATATTCTGTGTGATAGCGATTTCAATGAATTCACGCTTGATGATGGAAAGACGATATTCATAATCCATGTCCCATCGGCGCGGATTGAACTAAAGCCAGTATATATCAATAACGATATGCTTCGAGGCACATATAAACGCAATCATGAGGGAGATTATCATTGTACAAAGGAAGAGGTTTCCGCCATGTTGCGTGATGCCTATCCCACATCTTACGATCTGAAAGTCATTGAAAGGTTCAAACTGGAAGATCTGAATGCAGATACAATCAGGACGTATAGAAGGTATCACGAAATCTATAAGCCAAATCATCCGTGGAACAAACTAGATAATGAGGAATATCTCATGATGATAGGAGCTGCGGGCATTTCCGATGATGATACCATACATCCAACCTTGGCTGGCCTTCTCTTGTTTTCTGATGCAAATAGGATCATGACCATATGCAATGGATATTTTCTTGATTACCGTGAGAACCTCGATCCTGAACATACAAGATGGACGGATCGGATACAATCCGAGTCCGGTGAATGGAGTGGTAATGTCTTTGATTTCTTTCTCTCCACAAGTAGGAAACTTGTGCAGGATTTCAAGGTTCCATTCCAGCTCAAGGATATGCAACGGGTTGAAAATACACCTCTCCATGATGCGGCAAGGGAAGCCTTGGTCAACTGTCTTGCCAATGCAGATTATTTTGGCATTGGTGGTGTTGTTATCATAAAGAACACGGATTCAATCGAATATAAGAATCCTGGATCGATACGCGTAGGACGAAAGCAGATGATGCAGGGTGGTGTATCTGATCCCCGAAACAAGAACATCATGAAGATGTTTAACCTTATTGGATACGGTGAAAAGGCCGGAAGCGGTTTCCCCTGTATAATAGATACTTGCTTATCTTATGGTTTTGCTATGCCTACAATAGAGGAGAATTCAGAATTAGGCAGAACTTCTGTTACGGTCTGGGTGAGAAGTAAGTCTGATACAGGAGATGCGTTTCTGAATAGTTGAAAACATCTTCAAAGATAAGAACGTATAAATGTCGGATTCATCATCTGGGTGATCCTTGCGGAGGAAATGCAGAATGGCTATATCCACACATCTTCCCATCAGAGCGTTCAATCGCTTTCTTTCCCTGCTTTACATCTGCTATACTCAGTCCAGAGGTTTAGAAAATGAATATAGTTCTTCTTGGCCCTCCCGGGGCTGGCAAAGGCACTCTGGCTGCTCTTCTGAAGAATGAGCTTGGCGTTCCCCATATCTCCACTGGTGATATCTTCCGCTCAAACATCAAGAACGGGACAGAGCTTGGGAAGAAAGTGCAGGGAATACTTGCATCCGGCGGTCTTGTCCCCGATGAGGTGACAATCGAGATGGTCCGTGATCGTCTTTCAGCTGATGACACTGCTTCCGGGTACATACTCGATGGTTTTCCGAGGACTATCGGACAGGCTGAGGCTCTGGACGGGATGGCATCTATTGATGCGGTAGTGAACTTCGTCCTTTCCGATGATGAGGTTGTGAAGAGGCTTTCCGGCCGCCGCCTTGCGCCGTCCACAGGACGCATCTACCACATCATCACGAATCCGCCTAAGAAGGAGGGAATCGATGATGAGACCGGTGAGAAGCTGATCCAGCGCGATGATGACAAGCCCGAGGCGATCATGCACCGCCTTGAGGTCTACAGGGCAGAGACAGCTCCTCTTATCGGATACTACAAGGAGAAGGGGAATATCATCGATATCGATGCATCTCCGTCTCCAGAGGATGTCCTGAAGTCGGTTCTTGCTGCACTTAAGGCGTGATTTCGCAAATCTCCTGCCTCCTTGGGTGCTATAGTAGTATCCAGTGGAGGCAGGTAAATGAAGAGCGTATTCTTCTCATTCTCTGAACCGTTTGTTTCCCCTCTCTTTCCAGAGAAGGGCAAGGAAGTATCCATTTCGATAGTATTCTCATCATCCCCTGATTCAGTCATTCTCCGCACAGATGATGACAATGGCCTCATGTCCTCCTATCCGATGAGGCAGAGCGGTGATTTCAATGGCTGTCCCATGTACTCGGCATCCGTCCCTGTCACAGTATCTGAAGATCCTTTCCATTTCTTCTTCATCTTCTTTGACGGCGGGATCAGCCGCTACTATTCAAAGGAAGGTGTGACGAGGAATACTCCGAAGGTCTCCTCACGCTTCATGATCCTCCCATCCCTCGATGCTCCCTCCTGGGTCGGGGCATCGACGTGCTATCAGATATTCCCGGACAGGTTCTACCGCGGTTCCGGGAACCTTGGCGCAAGGGAAGGCGAGTATGAATTCGATGGGGGACGGGTGACAACCCCTTCCTTTGATTCAGCTCCGCGTCCGTTTGCAGAGGCAAGATGCCTCGATTTCTACAATGGGGATCTTCCTGGGATTGAGCAGAAGCTACCGTATCTGAGAAGCCTTGGTGTGAACGCGATCTATCTCAATCCGATCAATGATTCCCGCACTGTCCATCGCTATGATGCTGTCGATTTTCTCCATGTCGATCCGAAGCTGGGAGGGGATGAAGCGTATGCATCCCTTCTGGAGAAAGCGCACGAGGCTGGAATACGAATCATCCTCGATATCTCGATCAACCATACAGGCATTGAAGCGCTCTGGTATAGAAAGGCGCTGTCCGATCCAGAATCGGAAGAGCATGGGTTCTACTACTTCGATGGCTCCGAAGCGCGTTGCTGGCAGGGAGTGAGGACGCTGCCGCAGCTCAATTACAATTCACAGGAGCTGAGGAACCGCATCTACAGGGATGAAGGTTCGGCGATGCAGAAATATCTTCTTCCTCCATTTACACAGGACGGCTGGCGACTGGATGTCTCTCCTGAGCTTGGAAGGGCAGGACGTGATCAGATGACGAAGGAAGTCTGGAGGGAGGTCAGGAAGAGCCTGAAGGCAATCAGGAAGGATCTCTACCTCGTCGGCGAGGACTGGGATGACAGCGAGGGGTATATGCTTGGCGATATGTGGGATGCGACGATGAACTATTACGGTTCGTCCCGTCCTCTGAGATCCTGGATGGGAGAGCGTGACAGGTTCCTTACAGCTGGATGGGGCCATGATCCGGAGAGGGAAGCGCCATGGACGGGAGAGGAGACAGCGAAGGCTCTCCTTGATGCGATCAATTCCGTTCCTGATCAGGCCGCATTCTTCCAGATGAACCTCCTTGACAGCCACGATACCCCGCGCCTCCACAGCAATGAGGCTGTATTCTCGAAGCGCATCTACATAGGCTGTGTACTAGCTTATTTCTCCCTTCCTGGGATGCCATCGATCTACTATGGGGATGAGAATCTCAATAAGGGCGAGATGGGGTCAGTCGAAGGTGCGCGCTATCCTATGTGCTGGGATGAGGGTAAGTGGGATATGGATGTCCACGAAGCATACAGCAGGATGGGAGAGCTGAGGGCAAAGGGATTCTTCCCTTATTCAGCGGTGAGGATTGAGGCAATTGACGATGAGGCGTTCTATATTGCGAGGATCGCAAAGGACTCTGCTGCCGTGACAATCGTCAACAGATGCCCGAGGGAGAGGGATGTCTCGATAAGCCTCTTCGCGCTTCCCTCCGCATCTGTCTCCATCTGGTATGGGAATGCAGAGGCGAAGGCGTCTTCGGGGCACCTGGAGGTAAGGCTTCCTGCAGAGGAGAGCGCTGTTGTGCTGCTTTCCTCCAATGGTGCGGTCAAGGTGCTCTGAAGGATTGAGGGGATAAGCCGGCATCTGTATAATCGGGCAAGGAGACATCATGGCATATTTCTATAAGGATCTCTCACGTACATTCAGTGAGTACCTTCTTGTTCCCGGTTATTCGTCTGCTGACTGCATCCCGTCAAATGTTTCGCTTCGCACTCCGCTTGTGAAATACAGGAAGGGGGAAGAGCCAAGACAGCACCTCAATATTCCAATGGTCAGCGCGATCATGCAGGCCGTTTCAGGTGAGAAGATGGGGGAGGCCCTCGCGAGGGAGGGTGGTATCGCGTTCATCTATGGCTCGCAGAGCGCCGATGATGAGGCTCAGATGGTAAGCAAGGTCAAGGCATACAAGGCTGGCTTCGTTACCTCTGACAGCAATCTCCGACCGGACAGCACTCTTTCAGATGTGCTTGAACTCACAGGAAGGACTGGGCACTCAACGATTGCCATCACATCCGATGGCAGCGCAACAGGACGCCTTGAGGGTGTCGTCACCTCCCGTGACTACCGTGTCTCGCGTATGTCGCCAGAAACACTTGTCTCATCCTTCATGACACCATATGAGAAGCTGATACTCGGCAAGGATGGCATTAGCCTTTCTGAGGCCAATAACATCATATGGGAGCATAAGCTCAACCAGCTGCCGATCGTCAATGACGAAGGGAATCTCGTGTCGTTCGTTTTCCGCAAGGATTATTCAGTGCATAAGGAGAATCCAAATGAGCTTCTGGATAGCAGGAAGCGCTATATCGTCGGAGCTGGAATCAATACAAGGGATTATGAGGAGAGGGTTCCGAAGCTCCTTGCTGCTGGTGCAGATGTGCTCTGCATCGATTCTTCTGAAGGATTCTCTGAGTGGCAGAGGAAAACGCTTTCATGGATCAGGGAGAATTACGGTGACAGCGTCATGGTCGGGGCTGGCAATGTCATTGACCGTGATGGGTTCCGTTTCCTTGCAGATGCCGGTGCTGATTTCATAAAAGTCGGGATCGGGGGCGGCTCGATCTGCATCACGCGGGAAACAAAAGGAATCGGGCGCGGTCAGGCGAGCGCGCTGATCGAGGTGACTGAAGCGAGGGATGAATACTTTCGGGAGACAGGCATCTACATACCGATATGCTCAGATGGTGGCATAGTCTTTGATTACCATATCACGCTTGCACTTGCCATGGGTGCTGACTTCGTAATGCTCGGACGTTACTTCGCCAGATTTGATGAGTCTCCATCTGCGTTGGTGAACATCAACGGCAACTTCCTCAAGGAATACTGGGGAGAAGGCTCCCAGAGGGCTCGCAACTGGCAGCGCTACGACATGGGAGGTGAGAGAAAGCTCTCATTCCCTGAAGGTGTTGATTCCTATGTGCCATACGCTGGAGCGCTGAAGGACAATGTCGCGCTTACGGTGCAGAAGATCAGGTCGACGATGTGCAACTGCGGAGCCTTGAGCATCAAGGAGCTGCAGGAGAAGGCAAGGCTCACTGTTGTCAGTGCGACAAGCATCAAGGAAGGCGGCGCCCATGATGTCATCCTCAAGGACAGGGAGCAGCTTCAGTCGAAGTATTGATGAGAGTATGCTATATTCTTCAGATAATAGGGGGAAAAGATGAATCGTATCCTTCGTGCAGTCATTGTGCTATCTCTTTGTCTGCTGGCAGTTTCCTGCAGTGATCCAATGGGGGGGGGAACGCGATTACTGAACCCGCCTGAGTGGGCTATCGGAATCTGGGACTCATGGGAGGATGTGGGGCTCAGTATTCCTACGCGATGGGCGATGTTAATCGAAGATGATCATATCGAAATGAGCAGGGATAAGATGCCGATGGTAGATTATTTCCCGGATTCCAGATATGAGAAATACGGTTTTGTTGAAGAGTATCCAGATGAGGATACATACATCCTCAGAATCGGAAATGGTACTGAACTGGTCATAAGCAACCTTGGCGATGGATTGATCCTTGTCGATGGCAACTGGCCGCTATCCTATGGATATACAGGTGTCGAAGGTGATTTCTCCAGAGCGGATAGTTTCGCTAAAGGATTTTACTTCCCTGACTGGGCATATGGCGTCTGGGAAGGGAGCGCTGAGAATGCGGATGGATCGGTGATTGATCTGCAGATCGTGGTCGCTTTAAGCAATCTGTGGATCATGAATGCCGAGACAGGAGAGGAATACCTTGATCTCATTGCTGACAGTGGCTTGTCGTATAAAATCTATTCGTACATTGACAAGGAAGGCTGGAGATTCGAATCAGATTCCGTCCTTGTCGATCTCGTCCTTCTGGAAGATGGGACAGGGAACACGATCGAAGTCAAGGGGATTTGGACATATGGTGAGGGGACAATGGAAATTGAGGAAGGAACTATCTTCAGCAAAGTCCAGTGATGGTCTTGCCACAAGATGCTGTCTATGCTAAGGTATCTTCCGTTCGGAGGATTAGCTCAGCGGGAGAGCGCTTGCCTTACAAGCAAGATGTCACAAGTTCAATCCTTGTATCCTCCATCAAGCCGGTGAAGAGCCGGCTTTTCATTTGATTGAGAGGTGTGTTATGGAGAAGAAGAACAGGCTCAGTGACCTGCCTGTGGTCTTTCTTCTGGCGATGCTCTGCTGCTTTCTATGGGGAAGCGCGACACCTGCTATCAAGAAGGGCTATGAGATCTTCGGAATCGCGAATTCCGATACAGTTTCGATCATTCTCTTTGCTGGAATCAGGTTCTTCCTGGCAGGAATCCTTGTCGTACTCTTCCAGTCCATCATAAGGAAGGAATTCATCAAGCCTACGAAGGAGGCTGTTCCATACATCTTCAAGCTCAGCCTTGCCCAGACGATTGTCCAGTATTTCTGCTTCTATGTGGGGCTTGCCCATACAAGCGGGGTCACTGGAACGATTCTTTCAGGTGCGAGTGGCTTCTTCTCCATCCTCCTTGCCTCCCTGCTTTTCCGCTATGAGAAGCTGACTGTGCCGAAGATCATCGGATGCATCATGGGCTTCGGGGGCCTTGTGATCATGAATGTTTCCTTCTCAGGAGGCACTGTATTCAGCTTCACGCTCTCAGGGGAGGGTCTTGTCCTCCTTTCGACGATCAGCCTCGCGCTTTCCGGCATCCTCGTGAAGAAGTATTCCTCACGCTTTGATGTCGTGATGCTTTCCGGATACCAGTTCATCGTCGGAGGCTTCGTGATGATTGCGGTCGGCCTTGCCCTTGGCGGGAGAATCGCCCTTGTCAGCAGCATCTCCGCTTACATCCTTCTCCTTTATATGGCGCTGATCTCCGCTGTTGCATACTCAGTCTGGGGAATACTGATGAAGAACAACCCTGTAAGCCGTGTCTCAATCTTCAATTTCATGACTCCGCTTTTCGGTGTGCTTCTTTCGGCCATCTTCCTTGGTGAAGTTGAGCAGGCTCTGCAGCTGAACAAGCTCATCGCGCTTGTCCTTGTCTGCGGCGGAATCTACATCGTCAACAGGAAGTACGGAGGAGCAGAATAAGGCAGACGATTGTACCTTGACGACAAGCTACCGAGGGGGGGTAGCATGTTATGGAGAGAAATCTCCGGAGGTACAATATGAGAAGGATAATCGCGGCTGTACTGTCCATTCTGGTACTTGC
This sequence comes from uncultured Spirochaetaceae bacterium, assembly GCA_944392985.1. Lineage (GTDB taxonomy): Bacteria > Spirochaetota > Spirochaetia > Sphaerochaetales > Sphaerochaetaceae > Ornithospirochaeta. The sequence continues at coordinate 15,996 of CALXYL010000001.1, forward strand.
AGCTTTTGCATCCTGTGATGCGGATATCGTGTGTCCGCATGATGACTTTGAATACACGGAATATTTCGATGCGGAAAATCATTTCCCTTCAAAGGGAATCTGTGGTCTCTGCGGAGAGGAGATTGTCTGGGATTCCATCCAGATCGGCACTTCCGATGACCTGATGCTCCTTGGAAATGATATCAAGGAGGGAAAGGATATCGGGTGCTACACGATCTCCATCACCGATGATATCGACATGAGTGGCAAGGAGTGGATGTCTCCGAAGATCTCCGGCTATGACACGTACAAGGGGCGTGATTTCGTCATCAACGGAAACGGCCATGCGATCTCGTCCCTCTCTGTTACCAATGAAGAAGAAAAAGAGGGCCTTGGATTCATCGGGAAGATCTGGAGCAGCGCGACGCTCGAGGTCAATGATCTGACGCTTTCCTCGCCTACGATCACAGCGGGTGTTGGTGGGGATGAAGGTCCGGGAGTCGGCGGCTTCATTGGCGTTATTGATTCCTCCGCTTCCGTTTCGTTCACTAATTGCCATGTCATAGGCGGAAGCATCAATGAAGGCCATTGGGCCGGAGGTATCTATGGCTATGCATCAGGATATGATGAAGAAGGCGCTGTCCTCACCGTTGTGACAATAGACAGATGCACCGTTGAGAATGTCATGATAAAGGCAACTGATGCCTCTGTCGGTGGTATCATGGGGCATGCTGGTGGCAACTTAAATACGGAAATCAATGTCTCGGATTCTTCTGTAACGGGATGCATCATCCAGAATGATAAATTAAACTCAACGAAGGCTGGAAATATCCTTGGCACGAATGGGGTTGGTGACACAACGCTAACCGGGGTTACATTCTCTGGCAATACGGTGAAATCCGGTGGAGAGGAGAACAATGATGGGGTGTATGGCCGCCTTGCATTCAATGAGGATGGTTCGCTGACCATCGATGATGATCCTGTCATGGAGCCGTAATCCCTTTCACAGACTGTATGCGGCACTCCCTTTCCGGGGGTGCCGTTCCTTCTGAAAAGTCCCTTCCTTTGTGATTTCAGCTCCTCCAGTCCTCTTTTTTCATTGATTAGGTATCCTTGGCAGGGTAAAATGGGCTATGGATTTGTCTTGTGGGGATGAGTAAAGGCAACGGATTGGATGCTGCTGTTTCATCTGAATGTCTCTCATGCTCAGCAAATCTGAATAATGTAGGAGGATTCAATGAAGAAGACTATCCTTGCAATTGCCATCATGCTTTGTCTTGTAACAATCGTTTCATGTTCATCGACAACAACTGTTTCACGTGTCCAGACCGGTACTGCACAGGAACTTTCCGGACAGTGGAATGAGAGGGATGTTGATATCGTATGCCAGTCGCTTCTTGCTGATATGTTCCAGTCTGGCCGCTACAGGCAGTATGCAGCGTCTCTTGATAACCGCCTGCCTCTTATCCGCGTAGGACAGTTCAGGAATGAGAGCGATGAGCACATCGAGACTTCTATCGTCACTTCCCGCATGCAGAATGAGATCTTCAACAGCGGCCTTGCTGACTTCGTCGTTGATCGTTCCTTCACCGATGATATCCATGCAGAGCAGTATTATGGTCTCGACTATGCATCGATGGATAGTGCGGCAAGCATCGGCAATGAGACAGCACCCGATCTTCTTCTTCAGGGAACTGTCAGGACAATCGTCCAGAAGAACGGGGATACCGAGGTCCGCACATACTACGTCAACGCACAGCTGACAGAGGTAGAGACTGGACGCCTTGTCTGGACAGGTGAGAACAACGAGATCAGCAAGGTTGTCACCGATCCTAACGTCAGGTGGTAGTACAAAGGTTAACAGAACATGTTGCTGGAGGTTCAGCGGAACCTCCAGTTGCCTGAATAAAGACCCACACATCTGATTGTGGGGATCAAGATGGAGGATATCCATGAAGAAAGCAAAATTCGTTGCAGTGATGGTGGCATCGCTGCTTGTCCTTTTCTCCTGTGCGTCAACAGGACCGACGGAAGAGCAGCAGGATTCGATTGAGACTGCGCTTGTACAGGGCAATACAATGCAGGCCCTTGCTGAGCTTGATGCAGCGATTGAGTCATACAGCGAGCAGGCTGTCTATGATCTCGATTATGGCATGCTGAGCTTCTATAACGGTGACTACGAGAATGCAATCGCCGCTCTTACAGAGGCAGAGGGCATCATCGAGAACAACAGGATCACGAGCATCTCTGAAGGAGCTGCAGGGCTTATAGCGAATGACAATGTCAAGGCATATTCCGGCGCTAACTATGAGGATCTCTACCTCAAGGGCGTGAAGGCTCTTGCATACTACGCGATGGGGGACTATGAGGGCAGCATGGTCGAGATCCGCCGCGCTAATATCATCAGCAACGATTTCTTCCTCAATCCTGAGGAGCAGTCAAGCTGGATCGAGGATCTTGTCCTTGCAATCACACCTGATCCGTTCACAGCAATGGGTGGTGTTCCTGCGGCATCCCACTATTCGAGCTCCGCTTTCATCAACTATCTCAGCATGCTGATGTATGCGGCAAATGGGGACAGCGGAAACGCACGCATCGACTTTGAGGATCTTGAGGCAAAGGCTCCTGGAATCGCAAGTGCTGAGGACTATGAGATTCCTATGGGAATGGCGAGGGTCAACTTCCTGACATTCGATGGAATCATCGCTGATAAGGAAGAGGCTTCTGCGATGGCAGTTTCCATCTTCCCGCTTCCTGATGGACCTGTGACAGTTCCGCATAAGGTTTCATGGCCTGTCATTCCTGAGTACGAAGGAAGCCAGATCACAGGCGTGAAGGTCACATCATCCGATGGACAGACTGTCACGCTCGGCCTCCTCGAGGATGTCAGCGACGCTGCAAGGGAGAACCTCAATATGGATCTCAAGAGCAAGTACCTTGGCTCCTTCTACCGTGGATACACGAAGATGAGCCTCGCTGTCACTGCAGCTGTTGAGACCTACAACCTTGCTATTGAAAGCGCTGAGGATCTCAGGGATGAGGTGGCAAGCCAGGGTGGTCTTGCAGCCCTTGGAGCTACAGCGGCTTACAATGCGGCTGTCACTGCTGCGACTGCGGCATATGATGCGGCTCTCAATGCAGTCAACGAGACAGAGATCCCTGATCTCAGGATGGCACGCTTCCTGCCGGATCAGGTGATGGCTGGCGGTCTTACGATGGCTCCCGGCACTTACGATTTCACAGTTGAGTTCTATGCGGGCAGCAATGTTGTCTCCACTAGGACATTCACTGGTGTGCAGGTAAGTGCAGGCAGGCCCAATGTGGTATTTGCATCATGCGCACTCTGATTTCCATACTGATTACAGCATTTTTGATCGTTCTCCCGCTTTCGGCAGCAGATATGCCGGAGTGGGTTGGCAATCCATATTCAGAATATGACAAGTCGCTGTATATCGCGGCATCCGGCGCGGGAGCAACCCGCGCAGCTGCCGAGGAGAATGCGATCAGCTCGATAGCTGCCGTGTTTGGCGTGAGCGTGGAGTCAGAGACTTCAACATACTCCCATGAAAGCACTGCAACAGGCGTGTTTGATTCGATGGCATCCTCTTCCTCCCTTTCCGTTTCCACTGAGCTCAGCGGTGTCACGATCGTTGATCACTGGAGCGATGGGAGAAGCGAGTATGCTCTTGCCATCATGGATAAGGACGCTGCTTCTGCATACTACATTGGCGAGACCATGCGCCTTTCCAATGCCATCACAGGCAAGCTGGATCAGGCTGAGAGGAGCGGCAATGCCCTTTCTCTCTACGCAGCAGCATATTCCCTTCTTCCCGATGCGGAGGAAGTGGATAGATGCCGCAGCATCCTTGCTGTCCTCTCTCCTGGCACGATGCTCTCTGATGCACCGGGCGTGGCTTATATCGAGTCTGTAATGAGGGAGGCCGCAAGGGACGTCGGAATCTGCATTGAGATGGTTTCTGATTCAGGGCTTGAGAACAGCCTGGAAGTCGATCTCATGCAATGGCTTTCCTCAAATGGCCTTCTTGTCGTTGAGCCAGAGGATGCAAGGTACATCCTTGAGGCCAGTATCGATGTCTATGAGACACCGGGGCCAAGGGGAATGGTCTATGCAGAGTATGATCTCGATATCGTCATCACTGATGGTGACACAGGTAGGGAGGTCCTTGCATATACGCATTCCGGACGCGAGGGGCAGAGGACATTCGCAAGAGCGGAGAGAATGGTTGAGAATACGCTCTCCGAGCTCATTGAGGATGATTTCTCGAAGAGCTTCCTGGCAGTATTCTGATTATCCTGGCCTCTTCGGAGGCCAGTTGCTTCACCAGATCCTGATATACTGTCCTGTGATCTTCATCAATGCCTCGATGAAGTAGAAATCAGCGTATGTGAAATTGATCTCCCTGTCATTCGTGCCGTGGTACGATCCTGTGCACTTCTGCAGGATCCCATCTGTTTCGGGGGAGAGATCAGCACGCTTTGAGGAGAGTGCGTCCAGCATCCTGGAAGCTGCCTCAGCGTACTCATTCTTTCCCGAAGCCTCGGCAAGGGTCAGCAGTCCAGATGATGCGATTGCCGCCGCTGTCGAATCCTCATACCAAGGAGTCTCAGGCTGATCGAAGTCGACAGGTATCAGGGCGTTTTCCGGGATTGATATGATGAAGCTGTCAGCAATGCGCTTAGCGGCCTCCAGATACCTGCTTTCACCGGTATGGAGGTATGTGTTTGTGAAGCCATGGATACCCCATCCCTGGCCCCTTGTCCAGCGCGTTCCCTCAGCATATCCCTGTCCGCCGTATTCCCTTTCAAATGCGCCTGTCTCCGCATTGAACTCAACGATATGCCTTACAGATCCGTTTTCCCTGATGAATGCCTTCATGACTGAATCTGCATGGCGCTCTGCGATCTTCCTGAAGCGTGGATCACCTGTCTCCTTTGAAGCCCAGAAGAGTATCGAGATATTCATCATCGAGTCGATGATCACCCAGCCGTTCCGGAGATTGTCTCCGTCAGCATTCCATGCTCTTATGAATCCCTCGGGATTGAAGCGTCCTGAAAGGAGCGTAGCAGCTTCCAGCCCCCTTCGCCTTGCTTCCCTGTCCCCGGTGAGGACGAAGCGGAATACGGAGGAGGGCAGCCACATGAATCCCGTGTCATGATGCAGTCCCATGAAGGATGGGGAGGAGAAGCATCTGTCCATCAGCTCTTCCGATCCCATGCATTCCTCAATGTAGTAACCTTTTCCGGAGAGGACGTGCATCTGGTTCATCAGACCGCCCCAGAAGCCATTTGTCCACCAGGCGATCCCATTGTCATCATCCCATCTGATGCTTTCATCGGCCCTGTTGTCATATTTCCCATTCCTCGCGACGGCGGGGATCTTCCCATGATTGCGCTCAAGGACTGCGCTCATCTTCATCTCTATTGAAGAGAGTATTGCTGAAGCCTTTTCCTGATCCATTGCAGCCTCCTCTCATCAAGTGTACATTCCAAAGCACATTCTGCAACTGTACTGATTTCACACAGGGTGTGCTGTTTTTAAGAAATAGGGGAGGAAATCACAAAAACAAGGCAGTACATCCAAAAAACGGGGCAGTTGTGCCCTCGCCGAAGCGGCCTGAAGATGAAATGGAAAAAGGAGAACAGCAATGAAAAAGGCAATAGCATTGCTTCTTATGGCATCAATAGTTCTTATGTCATCCTTCGCAGGCGGCAGCCAGGAGGATGTAGTCGCAGCAGATTCCAGCGCAACAACAGTCACATTCGTATTCGCTGATGGTGACGCAGGTGCAAAGGAATCAATCAATGAGATCGTCAACCGCTTCAACTCATCCCACGAGGGCATGAGGGTTGAGATTCAGCCGGGCAATGGCGGTAACTACACCGAGTTCGTCAGGACAAAGGACAGCGTCGGTGAATTCCCCGATGTCGTCGAGATGAGGGGCGAGGCTGCAATGTACATCAGGGCTGGAAAGCTCGCACCGCTTCCTGCAGAGCTTACAGACCTCTTCCTTTCACCGATGGTCATTGATGGCAATGTCTATACTGTAGCCCTTGCTGGCGAGAACACCAATGGAATCATCTACAACAAGGCATACTTCGATGAGCATGGACTGACGGAACCGCAGAGCTATGATGAATTTATCGAGCTTTGCCAGACGATCGAGGATCTTGGCGATATGGATCCGCTTGTGGTCGGTGGCGGTGATCTCTGGCACCTTGGATTCCTCTTCAACAAGTGCTGGGATGACCAGGTGATCAGCCTTGATCCTGATTTCATTGCACATTGCTATTCGGGTGAGAAGGATTTCTCCGACCCATCTGTGAAGGCCGCGATTGAGGAGCTTGTCCAGATCATGGCATATGCTCAGACAGGATGGGCTTCCACGCCTGATGCCCAGATCACGACATTCCTCGTGAACGACATGGCGGCGATGATGTACTCCGGTACGCATATGTTCACGCAGATCCTTTCCGCTGATCCTGATTTCGAGCTTGGCTGGTTCGCGATTCCAAGCCCGGATGGAAAGGTCAGGCTTGTTGGAGGAAGCGGCATCTCCGGTCTTGCAGTCTCCACTGAGTGCCAGTCAGATCCTGCGAAGTGGGAAGTCGCCATCGAGTTCCTGAAGTTCTTCTATGCTCCTGAGAACTACGGCATCTACTGCGATACCCTCAGCGCGATCCCCGCAACGAAGGATGCACCTGTTTCCAACGGACTTCCGGTCCTTCAGGAGGTCATAACCGCAACAGGTGAAGCCGATTCCCTCAGCCCGATGTGGAACAGCAAGTCAGGAATCAACGAGCTTCCTCCTGATTTCAGGAACTTCACATACAAGACAGCCGTTGAGGTCCTTCTCGGACAGAGGACGATAGACAGTGCATGCGAAGAGCTCAACAAGACCTGGGCAGTCGCTGCATCCAGCTTCAATCCAGTTACCGGACAGGGTATCAACTGATTTCAGTCATAGTGCTGCGGCTTCGGCCGCAGCCTAGAGGTATTTCCAATGCTAGGAAGAAAATCAAGGATCGATAAGACCCTCGTGGCTTTTATCTCTCCGGCACTTGTTTTCTATCTTCTCTTCATCATAGTGCCGACAGTCGGAAGCCTTTATTACAGTTTCACTTCATGGGATGGAATCAATCCCAATGTCAATTTCATCGGACTTGCGAACTATAAGGAAATAGTGACAAGCGCAAGGTTCGGGAACGCCCTGAAGAACACAGTTGTCCTCACAGTGTTCATATCGCTCTTTGAGAATGCGATAGCTCTGGCGCTCGCGATCCTTGTGGACAGGGTATTCAAGCTGAAGAATCTTTTCAGGAGCCTCTTCTACATTCCAGTGCTCATCAGCGGCATCGTCTCCGGATTCATCTGGAAGGTCATGTACAACTACAGCTTCGGGGTGATCAACGCGATGCTGAAGTCGGCAGGGCTGGAGGCGCTGATGCAGGACTGGCTCGGCAACACCCATCTGACGCTGATCATGATAGGGATCGTGCTTGTGTGGAAGGGTGCAGGCTACTATATGATCATCTACCTCGCATCACTGCAGTCCATATCCTCAGATATACTTGAGGCTGCTGAGATCGATGGTGCATCTGCCTGGCATAAGTTCACGAAGATCACACTCCCTCTGATCTCCGGTGCGTTCACGATCAATTTCACGCTTTCCCTGATCAATGGGCTCAAGGTATTCGATCAGATCAACGTGATGACAGATGGAGGGCCGGGCTTCACGTCGGAGACCCTTGTCTACCTGCTTTACAAGGTCGGCTTCAATGAAGGACGGCAGGGATTCGGAACAGCTGTCGGTGTCGTGCTTCTCGTCATCATACTCGTGCTGAACACGCTTCAGCAGAAATTCCTCAGGAAAAGGGAGGTCCAGGTATGAGCGTAGGAAGGAAGGCAAGGACAATAGACTGGATACTCGTCATCGTTGCGGCAGTGCTTGCATTCATCTTCATCTATCCTGTCCTGTTCGCGCTGATGAGCGCATTCAAGAGCAATGGAGACATACTCCGTGCGCCGGCTGCTCCTCCGACGAGCTTCTACACGCAGAACTTCGTCGACCTTTTCCAGATGTCGGATTTCGGGACTGCAATCGTGAATACGATATTCCTCACGGTTGTCTCAGAATGCCTCATCATCTGCATCGTTCCGATGGCCGCGTATGCTATTGAAAGGCGCAGAAGCCGCTTCACAGGCTTCCTGTACACATTCTTCATCGCGGGAATGATGGTGCCGTTCCATCTCTATATGTTCCCGCTTTTCAGGGAGATGAAGGTCTTTGGCATCTTCGGGACGATGGCTGGCCCGATAGTCTCGTACATCGCGGGTTCCATTTCGTTCGGCACGCTGCTTTACTGCAGCTTCCTCAAGGGAATACCGTTGGAAATCGAGGAGGCATCCGTCATAGATGGATGTACGCCGTTCCAGACTTTCTGGAAGATCACATTCCGCCTGCTTGGCCCGTGCAATGCCAGTATGGTCATCCTCAATGGCCTTGGGATATGGAATGACTATCTGATGCCATACCTTGTCCTCCCCAGCGGAAGGGCAAAGACGATCACTGTTGAGATAGCAGGTTTCGTAGGGCAGTTCACGGCACGCTGGGATATCGTATTTGCCGGTACGATCATCTCGATCGTTCCCGCGCTCGCGATCTTCTGCGCGTTCCAGAAATACTTCGTGAAAGGCATTACCGCAGGAGCAGCGAAAGGCTGAGGAAAGCCCCGGCATGGCCGGGGTATTCCTGCTACAATATACTGTATCAGACTGAATGGGAGAGGATTGGATTTGAGGTTCAGGTTCGGTATATTCCACAAATTCGGGCTTCTGGCGCTTCTTGCAGGCTTCCTGCCGATGTCGCTTGCAGTCCTCATTGCCTTCACCGCTATGCACAGTTCGTACATCGATACGCTGAAGGCAAGCTATACCCAGTCAGTCTCCTCCCTTCAGGAGCGTGTCGATGCCGCGATCGAGTCATACGACACCATCCTCTCCATGCCTTACTACTATAGCTTCGGCGAGATGAGGAACTATCGCTCGTCCGACGTATTCCGCCAGGTGCTTTATGGTGAGATCTATTCCCCTGAGACAATGGAGGAGGAGAGGGCGAGGGACATAACCGCTTTCCTTCAGAACATCATCAGGAGCGATTCATACATAAGGGGCGCGCATTTCATCGGACGCGATCGTGATGGGAATGAGCTGTCCTTCTATATGAATGCCACCAGCAGCTATCTCCAGGAGAGCAGAATGGGCCATGCATCCGACGAGGCGTCGAAGGGCCTCATGATACTTTCCGGAACTGATAGGATGGAATATGGGGCTCCTGTATTCACGCTTGCACGGAACTACTTCGACATACGCACGCCCATTGGAGAGGATATCCTTATAGGAACGCTGTATATCGATGTGGATCTTTCACGCATCAGGTACATCGTCTCGTCTGCCGCTTCCGATGGAACTGTTGCCTCGCTGCTTGCGGATGGCAGATGCTGGTATTCATCCGATAGCTCTCTTATCGGGACTGACTATGATCCTGTAGAGGTTCCTGATGGCAGGATGGTATTCTACTGCATGGATCATGAGTACCCTCTGGAAGCGGTTCTTTCAGTGGATACTTCCATCGCATTCCGCTCGGTGAACCTGCTGATGGTGATGATGTTGCTCCTTCTTACTGCAGCGACTGTGATCTTCATCACCGGTGTGTTCCTTGCTTCCAGGCGTTTCTCCCGTCAGGTCGGAACGATGATGAAGGGAATGGACAGGATCGGTCAGGGCGATCTTGACGTCGCTCTTCCTGTAAGCGGGAGCGATGAGATTGCGGAGGTCTCCGAGCGTTTCTCGTCGATGGCGAGGAAGCTGAAGGCGTATATCGATAAGGCATATACTGCACAGCTAAGGCAGAGGGAGGCGGAGATCACAGCGCTCAAGAGCCAGATCTATCCGCATTTCCTGTACAATACGCTGGAGGTCATACGCATGACAGCCGCCTCGGAAGGGGATGAGAAGACTGCTCTGATGATCGAGGCGCTATCGGAACAGATGCACTACCTTATCGGCAGGCCCGAGGATTCCGTCCCGCTTGAGAAGGAGATCGATATCGTCAGGAAGTACATCTATCTCATCAACTGCAGGACCGGTGGATCGATAATGCTTTCCGTTTCCGGGGAGACGGAGGGGATGATCGTACCTAAGCTGATATTACAGCCTGTTGTTGAGAACAGCTATATACATGGCATAAAACCAAGGGGAATGAAGGGCCGCATCGCGATTGAGACGCGCATAGAGGGCAGCGATGTTGTGATATCAGTGCTGGATAACGGGGTTGGTATGGACGAAAAGCAGCTTGAAGCCATCAGAACCCTTTTCGCCGGCGATGATATCGGGATAAAGGACGAGTACGCTTGGAAGAGCATCGGGCTGAAGAATGTCTATGACCGAATCCGGTTGCTGTATGGGGAGGGATATTCCCTTTCCGTTGACAGCTCCGTCGGCGTGGGTACTGTTGTCACAATCACTCTTCCCTTCATGAGGGCGGATCAATGACACGGATGATAATAGCGGATGACGAGAGCGTCATCATCAGGGGGCTGGAGAGGATACTCGACTGGGAATCAATGGGAATCGAGATCGTCGGCAAGTTCACCGATGGAAGCAGCGCGCTCAATGGCATACTTGCATTGCGCCCTGATATCGCCCTGCTGGATATCTCGATGCCTCATCTGAGCGGTATCGAGGTCCTGGAGAAGGTGAGGGAGATGGGAATACCGGTCTCTGTCATATTCATCAGCGGATTCCAGGACTTTGAGTATGTTCAGGCAGCTCTCCACCATGGCGCCAGCGATTACCTTCTCAAGCCTCTCATAAGAAGCGAAATCAGCGCTGCGATCACACGATGCCTGCCGTATTCCGCTGACCTTCATGATCCGGATTCGGGTGTGGAGGCAAATGATGAGATGCCCTCATCCCCATTCATTGCCGCCGCAATACTTCCATCGGCTGTCGGCACATCCCCGCTTGAGACACTCAGGCGCTTTTCCGCCTCGGAGAAGGCGGAGGAGCTGGTCACGGAGGATAAGGGATGCCGCATCGTGCGTCGGCATGGCGGGGCTTTTGCCGTAATCTCGGGCAAGGGGATTACGGAAGCGGAGGATTTCCTCAGAGGCATTGCATCTGAAGTCGCTATAAGCACTGGCGTGCCTGTCCTCTTCACCCTTTCAGATCCCGTGCCGGACCGTGAGTCCCTTGATAAGGCGATCGCTGGATGCTCGCGGATGCCGGAAGCGGGTTTCTTCTTCTCCGGAGTGATCCAGAGTGATCTTCTGCAGGAGAGCATTGAGCTTTCCAGGCTTCCTGAACTGAGGGAGGAGCTTCTTTCCTCGCTCCTTGGCCAGAAGCGCGATGTGTTCGATGCTGCGGCAGAGGCGATGGTTTCCGCTATTCCCGCATTCGCCGGCTACAGGAAAAGCGAAGCATGCTTCTGCTTCTGCAGCACGCTGCGCTACCTGTATGAGCGCCTTGAAGCAATCCGTGTCGATGGTACGGAAGCTGAGGATCTGAAACTCATCATGGAAAACGGGATGAAGAAGAACGATTGGGCTTCTCTTTCAGCTTATTTCAACTCAGTGCTTTCCGATCTGTATTCATCTGTCACGCACACCATCCTTGAAAGCGGCAGGAAGGATTTCCTTATCGCCCTTGACTACATCGAGAAGCATTATATGGAACCTATAGGGCTGAAGAGCGTTGCGGATCAGATAGGAATGAATACATATTACTTCAGCTCATATTTCAAGAAGAACACTGGGATCAACTTCAAGGACTTTTTACGCAAGACACGCATGCAGCATGCTCTGGAAATGCTTCTTGCAACCGACACGAGCATCAAGGATGTTGCCGCTGCAGTCGGGATCATCGACGTAAGGACATTCTCAGAGCTCTTCCAGAAGACATATGGGGAGAAGCCCAGCGCATATATCCGCCGCGTCAGGAGCGCTGAGTGAGAATCATGCTTCTTTTTTCCTTCTCTTTGGAGTAATCTTCAATTGGAGGAAGCATGGTCGATAACCTCATCATCTCATTCGCTGTATTCAGCGTCCTTGGCTATTTCGCTGAGGTGATATACTGCTCAATCCCTGAGCGGCGTTTCGTCAACAGGGGATTCCTGTATGGCCCATATCTTCCGATCTATGGCTTCGGCTCGCTGATCGTGACCATCGTCCTTGATCCTGTCAGCCAGTATCCGATCCTCGTATTCCTCCTTTCATTCCTGCTCACATCCGTCCTTGAATACTTCACTTCATGGCTTCTGGAGAAGCTGTTCTCGGTGAAGCTCTGGGATTACTCAAAGAAGAGAATCAATATCAATGGGCGTGTGTGCCTGCTCAATTCGACGCTTTTCGGCCTTCTCGGGCTCTTTGCCGAGTACGCTGTCCAGCCATTGCTTCAGAGGGGCATTGAAGCAGTCCCGCCGCTTCTTCGCCATTATGCTGCAACGATCCTTCTTGTTGTATTCTCCGTCGACACCACGCTTTCCGTGATGAAGATGAGGGCATTCAGAAATGCCCTTGCCCGTATCCGTGAGATCAGGGGAGAGGCAGAGGCAAGGATCCGCGCGCTTCAGGGAGAAGGAAAGACGGAGATCGCAGAGGAGCTCAGAGCGCGGCTTGAGGAGAGCATTGAGCATTACAAGGCAGGGATCAGGGGCGTTGCCCGTCATATCGTTCTCTCCAACCCGACACTCACTGCCCGCAGCGAGGCATTCGAGCGTCAGATATCCGTCATCAGAAGCTGGGCGAAGGAGAGAAGCGATCTCAGGAGGAAGTACCGCGCGGATATGGATGAGATCGATAGCCGACGCCGCGCTGAGCTGAAGAAGGCAAAGCATGACTGACTATAGAAGCACTGAGGAGAAGCTGAAGGCCGCGGCGCAGCGGAGTGTGACGCTTGTGGCTGTATCGAAGTTCCATCCATATGAGGCTGTGATGGAAGCCTATGGTGAAGGGGCAAGGGTGTTCGGGGAGAACAGGGTACAGGAGATGTGCTCCAAGTTCCCTCCAAAAGGCGAGCGTCCGGAGGGCATGAAGGTATTCCTCATTGGACAGCTGCAGAGGAACAAGGTGAAGAAGGCTGTCGAGTGGGCTGACAGGATAGAGAGCGTCGACAGCATCGCTTTGATTGACAAGATCGAGGCAGAGTGCGCTGCACGGTCAATAGTGATGGATATCCTTCTGGAGCTGAACAGCTCAGGGGAGGAAAGCAAGTCCGGATTCCGTTCAGATGATGATCTTCTGGAGGCCGCACAACACGCTCTTGGGTGCAGTCATCTAAGGGTGCGTGGTATCATGACGATCGGACCGCTGGGAGGCTATGATGAGGCGATAAGAAGCGCTTTCACCCGTACTTCTGCGCTGTATGGCCGCTTGAGGGAAATCATACCGTATGCTGATGTGCTTTCGATGGGTATGTCCGCAGACTGGCCTATTGCACTGGAGTGTGGCTCTGATGAGGTCCGTATCGGCACTGCGATCTTCGGTGAGAGGGTAAAGGCGTGAGGCGCTTCATTGCATTGATCCTTTCCATCCTCATCCTGCTGTCACCTGTCATGGGGGACCGCATTGAGTATGAGTATGAGCCGTACGAGGAAGATGAGTTCCCGATCTGGTCAATGGAACTGAGGAGGGCTGAGTCGATCTTCTTCGGCTCTCTCGTTCTTACATTCCCTGTTGCTGTTGGGATATACTCGCTGGCATCATATCTCGGGATGCCGACTCCAGGGGAGGATTATCAGCGTGTTCTCCAGCAGGCTTTGATCGCTGGATCGCTTTCGCTTGTCATCGCTGGCACAGACTGGATCATAGGAAGGGTTACAGGTGATCAGGCATCGCAGTGAGGAAGGGATCATCGCATCATCGGGGCGCCTTGACGCAGCCGCATCAGCTTCGCTTGGCATCCCCCGCTCCGTATTCTCCCTCCCCAGCGCCGTGATACGCCTCAATGGCGTGGTGGCTAAGAAAAGCGCGAAGGCAAAGGAAGGGGACAGAGTCAGCGTCGAGTACGATGAGGAGGTCTTTGAAGGCATCGAGGCGGAGGATCTTCCTCTTGATGTGCTTTTCGAGGATAGTTCGCTTCTTGTCATCAACAAGGCACAGGGGATGGCTGTCCACCCAGGAGCTGGGCTGATGAGCGGCACTGTCGCCAATGCACTTGTCTCCCGCTACGGTGATGACTTCCCTTCATCGGAAACTGAACGGCCCGGGATTGTCCATAGGCTTGATAAGGATACTTCCGGCGTTATGGTCATCGCGAAGACACTGGAAGCGCTGGAAGCGCTCCAGAAGCAGTTTGCATCTCATACCACTGAGAAGCATTACAGCGCTATCGTGAAGGGAGTGATGCCTTTAATGCATGGCATGATGGATTTCCCGATCGAGCGGGATCCCAAGGACCGGCGCAGGTTCAGGGCATCTTCGGATCCGGAGAGGGGGAAGAGCGCCCTTACAGAGTATACTGTCCTGAGGATCCTGAATGGCTATTCGCTTCTTGATGTGCGTATCCATACAGGACGAACGCATCAGATCCGTGTCCATATGAAGGCTTCAGGGCATCCGATACTCGGTGATCCCATTTATGGTGTCCATGATCCACGCTATCCGGAAGCGACGCTGATGCTCCACGCATCCTCCCTTTCCTTCGATCATCCGCTTTCCGGTGAGCGCCTGCATTTCAGCGCGCCGCTTCCTTCCAGATTCGATGATGTTCTTTCCCTGCTTACCTGAGATTCGATCTTCCTGCGCTGTTTTCCGATTCAAATTGAAGCAGATCCTGGTTGAGCATCCTCTCTATGCCGATCTTTGACAAAGGCCCGTGCCCTGGATAGATAAGCGTATTCCCATCAAGCGTCATCAGCCTGCTCTCGATGCCCCTTATGAGGAGTGCCCGCTCCACGAAGCTGTGTGTTGAGCCGATTGAACCGGATGAAAGCGTGTCGCCAGTGAAGATGGCGCCTCCTATCCTGTAGACAACGCTGTCCATTGAATGGCCAGGCACATGGATTACCTCGATCCGAAGGTCTCCGACACTGAACACGGAGCCATCACGGACCCTTTCCGTACTGTAGCCGCAGATCTCATCCTCATATGCGTAGACCCGTGGGGAATAGATCTTCATCATCGTTCCCAGTCCTGCGGTATGGGCCTGATGCTTGTGGGTGATAAGCACTGCATCGAGCCTGCCGCAGACGGACTCGATCATCTCCAGCAGGATGCTGTCGACATTCGCCGGATCGATGATGATGCCGTGGTTCTGATAATCCGAGACAAGATATACATTCGACAGCCCTTCAGCTGAGAAATGGGGGATGATCCTCATTGCTCCTCCCTCCTGAAATATGCTTCCTCTGGATTGGAATAGCGGAAGGAGACCCCCTTCGTGATGGATGAGCGGAAGCTGGTGCGCTTCAGGTTGCAGTCCTCCATCGATGTGCTCACGATCCGGGAAAGGGAGAAGTTGCTGTAATAGAAGTCATTGGATGAGAAATCACAGCGCTCTGCATCGATGCCCATGAAATTCGTGTGGATGATCGTGGATCCGTGGATCTCCGTGTCGATGAATGTTGAGCCGGAGAATACGGCATAGCGTGCATCGATTGAGGAGAATGTGCAGTGGGAGAAGATGCAGAAGTCGAAAAAGGATGCGTAGATGGCAAGAGAGGAGAAATCACAGTCCTCGAAGCAGCAGAATGAGAAATTCGATCCAGTGATCCGTGCCCCGCTTATGGGTCGTATCGACCTGAATGATGCGCCAACGATGGAGATATCGCGGATGATGCTCTCAGTGTTGAGCCTCTTCTCGACTCCAGACCTTAGCTGCTCCCTGTCAGGGGAGTGGCGATAGCATCTGCTGCTGCCGGGAAAGACATAGGCCCGGCATCCGCTTTCTGAACAGCGCTCCAGAGAGAACATGCTCTGATATTCCTATACGGCAGAGAGGTTGTCAATCGGCTGCGATGATGGAAAAAGAGGCGTCAGTAGTGTATTGTTATGCGTGATGGCAGAAGGTGAGACATGCGCTTCCAGATAAGAAGGGCGATCAACAACATCTATTCAGCTCTTTCCCTTTCCGATGGAAAGCTCTATACGGCCAGGATAAAGGGCAAGGTGCTCAGGACGGATGAGGCTGAGTACAATCCAGTCGCGGTCGGTGATATCGCGATAGGGGAGCCTTATTCATCTGACGAGGCCCTGATTTCATCAATTGAACCTCGGCACAGCTCGTTCCGCCGCTGGAATGTGAAGAAGGAGATGAACCAGACGATTGCGGCGAACCAGGACATGACCGTCATCGTTGCTTCCCCGCTTTCCCCTCCATTCCGGCCACGCTTCCTCGACCGAGCAATCGCATGTTCCTCCGGCGCTGATATCCTCATCGTGATGAACAAGGCAGATCAGGGCGAATGCCCGGGGATCGGGCTTTATCAGTCGATTGGATTCAGGACAGTCTCCGTCTCCTCTGAAACAGGGGAGGGCATCGAGGAGCTTCGCCAGATACTCACAGGAAGGACATCGGCTTTCGTCGGACAGAGCGGAGTCGGCAAATCAACGCTGATCAACACCCTCCTCGGAACGGAGCTCAGAACCGGGGAGATTTCCGAGAAATACAACCGCGGACGGCATACAACGAACCATGCGCTCTTCATCGAGAAGGAAGATCTGAGGATAATCGATACGCCGGGCGTAAGGGAGATAGAGGTCCCCTTTGAGGATAGATCCCTGCTGGTGGATGCCTTCCCGGAATTCCAGCTCCGTACCCACTGCCGATTCGATGGCTGCCTACATGATGGCGATGCAGGCTGTGCAGTGCCAGAAGCTGTTGATATGGGGCTCATTGATGAGGACCGGTATGAAAGCTATCTGCGGATACTCCATGCCATCGGTGACAGGAAACCGCAGTATCTCAGGACAAGAAGGAAATGATTGACGCACGCACTGTAAGGGATACAGAGCTGGATAAGGTGCTTTCCACGATCAGGAAGGCAGCCCTATCGCCAGAAGGAAGGGATGCGATAACCCCTGATCTCGTCACATCTGAAAGGACTGTGATAGAATGCAGGGCGGAGCGTATTGAGGGCTATATGAATCTCCTCTCCGGCCGGGCCCCGGATCCGTTTCCCCCTGTTTCCGATATCCTCAGCTTCATTTCATCGACACATGCCGATCTTCCCGGTGAGAGCATCTGGCGTGCTGGCTCCTTCCTTCATTCCTACCTGACGATGCTTGCATTCCTTGAGCGTCATGAAAAA
The DNA here is from genome assembly GCA_944392985.1 of uncultured Spirochaetaceae bacterium. Taxonomy (GTDB): domain Bacteria; phylum Spirochaetota; class Spirochaetia; order Sphaerochaetales; family Sphaerochaetaceae; genus Ornithospirochaeta. The sequence continues at coordinate 33,302 of CALXYL010000001.1, forward strand.
GGGGATGAAGTGCGCACCCTTTCAGAGGATATCCTCTCTGCCATTGACCAGGAAGGGACTGTGCATGATGATCATCCGCGCATCGTGCCTCTTATCCGTGAGCGAGAGCGCATCAGGGCAGAGCGTGAGCGCTTCTCCAGCCGGTTCATCGCTGAGAACAGGACGCTTGTCCAGCAGAGCGAGGCGATGTACCGCAATGAGCGTGTCGTGATCCCTATCCGCTCGGATCAGCGCAGGATGTCTGGATGCTATATCTCAGGAGCCTCTTCCTCTGGCAATACGCTTTTCGCAGAGCCCCAGGAACTGCTCCAGCTGAATAACGAGGCTGTCATAGCAGACGAACGCATAAGGGCAGAGAAGCTGAGGATCATCCACGATCTTTCCGACAGGGTCCGTTCCTTTTCGTCCAGGCTTGATGGGATGCTTGGCGAGGTCATTGATTTTGATTTCCACTACGCTTTTGCCTGCTGGGCGAAGAAGGTCAGGGCAATTCACCCGCAGTGCGGTGATACGCTCTCCCTTATCGATGGGCGGCATCCCCTTCTTGGAGAGAAAGCCGTTCCTATCACAGTGAAGCTGCCTCCTTCAGTGAAGGCCCTTGTGCTTTCCGGCGCGAACGCGGGTGGAAAGACGGTTACGATGAAGACGATTGCGCTTCTCTCCCTTCTCAATCAGATATCAGGATACATACCTGCATCAGAGGGTTCGGTGCTGCCGATATACACATCGATCTATACAGACATAGGGGATGGTCAGTCCATCCTTGATGCCGCTTCGACTTTCTCATCCCATATGAAGAACATCGCATCAATCTGCCGCTCCTCCGATTCCGGATCGCTTGTCATACTCGATGAGCTAGGTTCGGGAACAGACCCGGAGGAGGGTGCCGCGCTTTCAAGCGCAGTGCTTTCCTATCTGACGAAGCATGCGGCCCTGACCTGCATCACAAGCCATTACTCACAGGTTAAGAGCTTCGCATACTCCCATGATGCGATGATGAATGCCTCGATGGAGTTCGATGAGCGGTCGGGGATGCCGACATACCGGGTTCTTGAGGGAATCCCCGGAGACAGCCATGCCATTGCAACCGCGGTGAGGATGAAACTCCCGAAGGAGATCACGGATGAGGCATCGGAAATGCTACGCGGCGGTGATGCGACATCTGCCCGGATCATCAAGGCCCTCCTTTCAAAGGAACGCACGCTTGATCGCAAGATAACGGAGCTTTCCATGATGAAGAAGGCGGAGGAGAGGACAGCCGCCATGCTTAAGGATCGGGAGAAGGAGCTTGAGAGGAAGGAGAACGAGCTCAGGAAGGAAGGGGTTGAGGAGCTGAGCCGCTATCTACGGTCCACGAGACGGGAGCTTGAGAAGCTCGTCATGGATGTCCGCACCGGCAAGCTGACAAGCGAGAAAACGAAGAAGGTCAAGGAATACATCAGTTCGGTCGAGAAGAAGAAGGCCGAGGAGGAACAGCTTGTACGGGAAGAGGAGGAAGAGGTGGCTGATGATCGTCCTTTGCTTCCAGGAGAGAGAGTCCTCTGCGGAAGCTCCTCTGCTGCAGGGCGCGTTATTGAATGTTCCGGAAACCGCGTGAGCGTGATCCTCGACAACGGGCTGAGGATGGAGCTCAGAAGGAGCATGGTCAGGCATGCGCCTCTTGAGAAGGCTCCTTCTGTATCTGTGGAATTCCCTCTTTCCTCGAAGAAGGCTGAATACACGATCGATGTCCGCGGCCTGACACTCAGCGAGGCGCTTATGCGTCTTGATGATCAGATCGAGGCGGCTCTCCTTTCTTCGCTCAGGTCATTCTCGATCATCCATGGTTATGGTGACGGTATCCTTTCCCGTGGTATCCATGAATACCTTTCAAAGCGCAGGGAAGTGCAGGACTACCGTTTCGCACGTCCAGAGGATGGCGGAATGGGCAAGACCTATGTCTCGCTTTCCTGAGGTCCCAGCTGTGCAAGCAGCACTGCTGCAAATACAAGAGCGCATCCCAAGGCTTCCTTCACGCTCAGACGCTCCGAGAGCAGAAGCATGCCACCGACTGCAGCCCAGACGCTCTCCAAGGAGAGGATGAATGCCGCGCGGCTGGGGCGTACCCATCGCTGTCCAATTACCTGCAGTGTGTATGCGATCCCGCAGGAGAACACACCCGCATAGAGAATCGGAAGCCATGCCTCCATCAGCGATGCTGCCTCGGGTTTCTCGAAGAACATACCGATCGACGCAAGCACACCCGCTGTCAGGAACTGAAGCATCGAGAGCACGATCCCATCGGTATCCCTTCCCGTCCTGTCGATGACGATGATATGAAGAGCGAACAGGAACGCGCAGAGAATGAGCCAGAGGTCGCCGGAGGAGATGGAGAATCCTTCTCCGATTGATAAAAGGTACATGCCCACGACTGCCGCTGCAGCGCTTATCCAGATCGTTTTCCTTATCCTTTCACCGAGGATGGCGGACATGAATGGGACTATGATGATGTAGAGGCTTGTGATGAAGCCTCCTTTTCCAGCACCTGAAAGCGAGACGCCTATCTGTTGCGTGACCGATGCCGCGCCAAGGCATATGCCGCAGAGCACGCCTCCTTTCACGGCTTTCCTCCAGTAAGCGGGATCCTTGCCATGTTTACTGATCAAAGGCAGCGCGAAGGGGAGGAGGACAACGGCTCCTATAAGCATACGGATTGAATTGAATGTGAATGTGCCGACGCTTTCCGAGGAGACTGACTGGGCAACGAATGCCAGTCCCCAGATGAGTGATGTAAGCAGCAGTAGCAGTATGGCTTTGTTTTCTTTCATAATCAGACCTGAAAAATGGAAGGGTTTCCCCTTCCATCGCGGGATTCTACATCAAAGAAGGAAGTCAATCCAGCATTCAGACCTTCCTGAGTATGATTTCATACTGGCTCTTACCGCTCAGTTCCTCCACGTCAGCCTTCCATCCTTCCGGCGGGATGAACAGGGCGCTGTATTCAAGAGGAAGCTCCACTGTCACGCGGACTTTCCTTCCTTCACACCTCCAGTACACCGAGATCGGGCCACCCGCGCTCATCGTCGAGGCATATGCATAACCCATTGAGGACGGGAAGTATGGATGTATCTTCCATTTTTCCGCGCTCATGCGTCGTATGCCGCAAAGCCCCTGATAGAACCACGCATTCGGAGAACCGTACATGATATGGTTATGTGAGTTCATGCCGACGCCTGTCAGGTATTCCCACCTCTCCCAGAGCGTTGTGGCTCCGTTTGCAACCATGTATCCAAGGCCGGGATATGTCCGCTGCGCCATTATGCGGTAAGCCGCTTCATCTAGTCCGTTATCAAGAAGGACATCAAAGAGGTACCTGAGTCCAGCGATGCCGCAGTCGATATGGTAATCATAGCGTTTCCTGACGCAGAGCATGAGCTCTTCCACAGCCTTCTCCTTCTCATCATCAGGCACGATTCCGAGCGCAAGCGGGAGAACCTGACCTGTCATCACGCTCAGCTTGTCCGCAGGGCTTGCTCCCGATGACTGGAACCGTCCATTGTCATCGAACCGCTTGAGGAAGGCTTTCCTGAGGGCATCAAAGCGCTCTTCATAGATCCTGCGATCTTCTTCATTGCCGAGTACAGAAGCGATCCATGACAGGACAAGTGTGTCCTTCATCAGGAACCATGTGGAAGTGAAGTCGGTGGAGATCTTCTTCGGGTGTGTTGCAGTCGGAGCGCACCAGTCCCCGTATTTCCCAACGCCATGGATTGTCCCATCATCATCCTTCATCCCATCCAGCCAGTCGACATACTTCCTGACACCGCTGTAGTGCTTTCGCAGGGCCTGCTTGTCACCATACTCCTCATAAAGACGCCAGAGGAGGGTGGGGTATGCGGATCCCCAGATAGGATCGGCGGGGTAGAGCCGCCAGTAAGGCGGGGTGACATCGCTCAGCTGGCCATCCTCAAGCTGTGACAGCCTGATATCATCAAGGAACTTCCTGTAGAATGCGGCCATATCGAAATCAAGCACGGCCTGTCTCGATGCCAGCTGCACATCGCCAAGCCAGCCCATGCGCTCCTCCCTCTGCGGACAGTCTGTAGGGATTCCCATTGAATTGGAGCGCTGTGACCATCTTACGCACTCGTGGATACGCGTAAGGAATGGATCGGAACAGGCGAAAGTCCCGACAGGCTCGAGATCGGTATGGAGCACGACCTTCTCCACATCCTCCTCAAGAAGAGGCCAGCTGATACCGCTTACTTCCATGTACCTGAATCCATGATATGTGAAGCAGGGCTGGTATATCCTCTCTGTGCCGTCGGAGATATAGACATCCTCTGTATGCGCATCGCGTGCTGTCTCTGTTGAAAGCCCGTTCTCGTCAGCAAGCTCCGAGAAGCGCATCCTGACAGTCTCGCCGCGCCTTCCTTTCATCCTGATGCGGTATATGCCGGATGAGTTCTGGCCGAAATCGATGATCCAGCTGCCGTTTTCCAGACGCCTGATGCTCCTTGGCCTCTCCGTTTCCGTCTCTCTGATCGGTGGCAGCATCTCCGCTTCCAGCGGATAGCCTTCTATAGTGGATGCATTGTGTGCGAAGCGGAGCTTTTTCCGTGCATCATAGATCGTTCCCTCATAGATGCTGTTGCGGCCGATAGGACCGGAGGAGGCGAGGAAGGAGCTGTCGGATACGACATCCTCAACGCTTCCGTCGCTGTACCTGAGCCTGAGAAGCATTATCGCCTTCGGTTCGCTGTCATAGCCGTACGCTTCGATGAGCCTGCCGTTGCCGAGCACCAGCATGATGCTGTTCCGTCCTCTTTCAATGAGCTCGGTGACATTGAATACATTGTACAGGGCTCTCTTCGAGTAATCTGTCTGCGCTGGCTGCAGAAGGCTTGTCCCGACGTTCGTCCCATTGATCAGCGCGTGGTAGAATCCGAGGCCGCACACTGCAAGATAGGCTTCCTTTACGGCCTTGGAGGCTCTGAAATCCTTTTTCAGGTAAACAGCTTCGGAAAATCCCTTGCTCCGGTGCATCCTGCCGTTGAGATTGCCGGAGACGACGAATGTGGGAAGGTCATAGCGTGGGGACGAGTCATCATGTATCCATGAGCTCCTTTCGCCGAGTTCAGGACAGCCCGTCACGAATGTCGAGGTGCCTTTCACTCCATCAGCTTCGATCGTGAGAGTGCATTCTGAAAGAGATGGAAGGGGAGAGCCTTCGTACTCCACAGAGCTGTGGCAGGGGTCCATAACAATACCGCTGTCCCACAGGATGTCATTCCCAGAAGATACCGTAATGCGGTAGCTCTTCTGCACAAAGCCTTCGTTTATCCAGCTGAATACCGGCTTCCCTTCAACACCCATCGGCGAAGGCAGATGGTTGATCCTGATACGTGCTATTCTCATGCGTTCATCTCCGAATAAATCCTTGCCAGCGATATGGCGTTATGCCATCCCCTGAGCATCCGGGTTCTATCATCATCCCCAATCTGCGGTGTGTAAATACCGGAAACGGCCGTGTACGGTCTTCCGTCATAAAGACCAATGGCCCTTCCAGCCGCGATAGCCGCGCCCGCCGCCGAAAGCTCCTCAATACCGGAGAGCCTGATCTCCTTGCCGGATACATCGCTCTCAAACTGCATCAGGAAGCTGTCATGCGTCGGTCCGCCGTCGGCATTGATATAAGGGACAGGAAGCCCTGATTCCTCCTCTATGAGGCGGATGATGTCGGCAATCTGGTAGCCAATGGCCTCCTCTGTACCTCTGATTATCTCATTCCTGCCGACACTGCGGTCCATTCCACAGATCAGTGCGCGTGCTCTGCTCTGCCAGTATGGTGCGCCAAGCCCTGTGAAAGCCGGAACGATGTAGAAGCCATCTGGGACGGAAGTGGCTGAGGCAATCCTTCCTGCCTCCTTTGCTGATGGCAGGATCCCAAGCTCTTCAACAGCCCATGATGTGAGTGCTCCGCAGTAGTTGATGTTCCCTTCCATCACATAGGAGAGCCTTCCTCCCAGACGCCATGCAATCGATGTGACGAGATCCTTGGAGGAGATCGGATCAGATCCGATGTTCATCATTATCGAGGAGCCGGTGCCATGCGTTACCTTGATGCCTCCCTTTTCCGTGCAGCCATGTCCATAGAGCGCGGCCTGGCTGTCTCCGAGAACCGCATGAAGCGGTATGGGATGGGGAAGCGTTCCTTCAAAATCTGTCTCAGTGAAGAGTGCGTCGGAATCGAGGATCTCAGGCATCATCGCCTTGTCAAGGGAGAAAAGCGCAAGGAGGTCGCTGTCCCATGTGCCTGATGCGATATCCATCAGCTGAGTGCGTGAGGCATTCGACGGTTCTGTGGCAAATACCTTCCCTCCGCTCAGGCGGTAGATGATCCAGCTGTCCATCGTGGATGCGGCAAGATGCTTTCCTTCCGGCCTGATGTTCCTCATTATCCAGGCCATCTTCGCAGCGGAGAAATAGGGGGAGAGGTTCATGCCGGAACGCTGCTTCACCAGATCAGCTTCCCCCTTTATCTCCTCGCAGATCGAGGCTGCTCTGCCGCACTGCCATACAATGGCGTTTGAGACTGGCTTTCCAGTATCCCTGTCCCATACGACTGTCGTTTCCCTTTGGTTTGAAATGGCAGCGGCAACGATATCATCACCGCTGAAACGGCCATCTGAGAGGATTTCCCTGACACCCTTGATTATATTGCTGTATATCTCCTGGGCATCATGTTCGACCCATCCCTTGCTGTTCACTATCTGCCTGTGCTTGATGTCTTTGCGTATAACGGGTCTTGCCTCCTCATCGAAGAGGAGGCATTTCGTTGATGCTGTGCTCTGGTCTATTGAGAGTATGTATTTCATTCCATTCCACCGATGAAAGAGGCAACGCTTTCCTCTATTCCTTCTGCCGTAAGGCCATAATGGGCTTTTATGTCAGCGGTGCTTCCCGTGAAGCAGTATTCATCCGGAAGCGCAATCATCCGAATTGGAACAGGGTGCTCTGAAAGTGCTTCCATGACTGTGGATCCAAGGCCGCCGTAGCATCCATGCTCTTCCACGGTGATGATCCGTCCCGTATCCTCTGTCGCTCTTTCAATCGCTTCAGTATCGAGGGGCCTGATGCATGGCATGTCGAGAAGGCGTACGCTGATTCCCCTGGCCTTGAGATTGTCTGCTGCCTGCATTGCAGGTGAAACCATCTCTCCGATTGCGATGATCGTCGCATCCCTTCCATCGCGGAGCATATTCGCCTTGCCGTAGGTGAATGCGCTTTCCTCATCGCTGTAGATGATGGGAACAGGGCCGCGTCCTGTGCGTATATAGCAGCCTCTTTCAGTCGTCACACTGTGGCGGGCTATTGCTCTCATCTGCACTGCATCGGATGGGATGAGGATATCGAGATCAGCGAAGCTCCGCATCACTGCGATATCATTGATGCTGTAATGGCTCGCTCCGAGATCGCCGTAGCTTATTCCTCCGCTGACACCGAAGAGCTTCACGTTCATGTGGGAGTAGGCGACATCTATCTTCACCTGTTCCGCCGCACGGGATGAAAGGAATGCCGCGGGTGCCGCAACATATGGCCTCATGCCGACAGCGGCAAGACCCGCTGCGATCCCGACTTCATTCTGCTCTGCGATCCCGACCTCAACGAAGGCCTCCGGATGCTCTGATGCAAAGGATGCAAAGCCGCTTGATCCCCTTGAATCGGAGCAGAGCACGACGATATCCCTGTGCTGGCTGACGAGCTTCGAGAGCTCATCGGCCAATGCTGTCTTAAGTGCTGTATCAGCCATCCTTCCTCCTCTGGGAAGCAAGCTCGGCCCTGGCCCTCAGGTAGAGATCCTCATCAGGAACTCCGTGATGCCAGGAGGCGATGTTCTCCATCTCGCTGATTCCCTTTCCCTTGACCGTGTGTGCGATGATCATGAGAGGTGAGCCTTCATGTTCCATCGTAAGCGCTCTGACGACAGCTTCCATGTCGTTTCCGTCGATCTCGACAGTATTCCAGCCGAAAGCCCTGTACTTATCCGCAAGCGGTTCCAGCTTCATCACATCCTCGGTATTCCCTGAGATCTGCAGATGGTTGCGGTCGAGGATTGCCGTAAGATTGTCAAGTCCATAGCTGGATGCGGCCATCAGTGCTTCCCAGTTCGATCCTTCAGCCTGCTCTCCGTCTCCACAGAGGACGAACACACGTCCCCTGCGGCCCTGCATCCTCATTCCGAGCGCCATGCCTGTGGCAATGGAAAGCCCATGCCCAAGCGCACCTGTGTTTATCTCGATTCCTGGCACCTTGTTCGTTGGATGCCCGATCAGCCTGGATCCTGGCCTGCCATACTCAGCAAGCTCGCTTTCTGGGAAATAGCCCCTCTTTGCAAGACATGCGTAATATACTTCAGCTGCATGGCCCTTCGAAAGCACGAATCTGTCCCTCTCCGGATCCTCAGGATGCTTGGGATCTGCTCTCAGCACGCTGAAGAAGAGGGCTGTCATGATGTCTGCCGCTGAAAGGTCCCCTCCGATGTGTCCGGCTTTTGCCCTGTAGACGATATCAAGGACGGTCTCCCTGATCTCGGCTGCTTTTTCCTTTAGTTCATCGATTGTCATTCGTCACTCCCCGAAAGAGACATCCTCTCCCCTGAGATAGGCCTCTACCTTCTCCTGGATTGGATCGTAGAGATCCGGCTTGACCCCTATGTACTTGCATGCTTCATAGAGGATCGGAACGATATTTGAATAAACTCCGACGCAGTGGTGGATGTAGGGGCCGCAGACGATCTTCGCCTCAAGCCTCTTGATGTTCTCGACCTCGATCCATAGGTATGTTCCCATGCATTTCGGACCATCCACGCCCTTCGCGTTGCCAAGCAGCAGCGAATACTCCCCATTGTCGCCGTCGAAGCGGCAGAGGGTTATCAGACCATGCTTTGCCTCTGCAGTAACGGATCCCGGATGATCGAAGGCGAGGGGATAAGTCAGCTGTGGCCTGCAGGATGCGATGGAAAGAGGCCATGGCCCGCAGTGCTGCAGCAGCTCTCCATTCTCGATATCCGGATGGCGTATCGTCCAGTCCGCGAAGAACGAGCGGCTGTCGTCAAGCAGTGCCGCCTCCGCCATGAGCGCAGTGATCGCACCATGGATATCAGTCTCGCAGACAACGGGGATGCCTTCATCATTCAGAAGCGCGTTTGCAGCGCATGGCATGATCCCGATCTCTCCCTGGAGTGCATTCCAGCACTGTATCGCGATCGCCTGGCATCCATATTTCCCTGCAAGGTTCCTCATCGCTATCTTCAGCACCGCGACTGTCTCAGTCTCCACATCGGAAATCATGACATCCATCTTCTCCCTGATGTAACCAAGGACGCTTTCCACCGCATCCCTTTCATCCTTGCGGACCCTCTTCATCTCCTCTGTCAGTTCCGGCATCGGAATGGGGGAGAGCTGGATATTGAACTTCTCGAGAAGTTCTCCTTCGTTGCACATCGTTGACCAGAAGTCGAAAGGACGCGTGCTGATCTGCAGTATCCTTATGTGCCTGAATGTTCTGACGACACTGCACACTGCAAGGAAGTCCCTGATCCCGCGCTCGAATGCAGGATCGTTCAGGCGGCAGTTCGTCATGTATGTGAAGGGAACGCGGAAGCGTCTGAGTACCTTTCCCGTTGCGAAAAGGCCGCACTGTGTATCGCGGAGCCTCGTTCCATCGCTTTCCGGCCTCTCATCAAGCGGTCCCCAGAGGAGCACTGGAACATCAAGTTCCTTCGCGAGCCTGGCACACTCATATTCCGTACCGAAGTTGCAGTGGGGCAGGAAGAGACCATCAATCCCCTCACTTCGGAACTTCTCTGCGATCCTCTCCCTGTCTGCATCGGAGTAGAGGAGGCCTTCTGCATTGATGTCATCGATGTCGACAAAATCGATTCCGAGCTCACGGAGCCTTGCTGCGGTGAGATTGCGGTACTTGATCGCATCCGGTGCGCTGAAAATGCTTCTGCGTGTGGGGGCAAAGCCCAGCTTAATCTTCTTCATGGCAGTTTCCTTTGGAATAATCTTCGTTCGCGTTTTTCCTTTAGTCAAGAAAAATCTTTCGTTTGTTTTCGTTTTCGGGTTGTACATATATGTTTTTATGCATGTATACGCATATTGAATTGTGAAAATATATTCATGGAAAAATAAAACGAAAAAATATTTGACAAATTGCAAAGCTCAGATGAAAATGTGAAAAACAAACAAGGAGAAAACGAAAATGAAAAAGAAATTCACGGCTGTTCTGCTTATTCTGCTTGTACTCCTTTCATCTGCTGCCTTCGCTGGCGGTGCTGAAGAGGAGAATGGCGGAGTGACCACCATCAGGTTCTATGGATCGGACGCTGATTACAATAGGAATATAATCGCTATGTTCGAGGCTGAGCATCCTGATATCAAGGTGGAGATCGTTCCCGTTGATTTCGATAACGCGGAGCAGGTCATAAAGACCGGAATCGCCTCAAACAACCCAGTCGACGTCTCATTCTTCTGGGGTGCACAGATCAAGTCCTTCGTGACTGATGGAATGGCATTCGATATCACTCCGTATCTGACGGCTGACAACAACGCATGGCTTGACACATTCGTTCCAGCCTATATCGATGCCGGCAAGATCGATGGCAAGTATTATGCTGTTTCCTATCAGCCTGTCATCGAGACGGTGTTCATCAATGTCGATCTCTTCAACGAGTATGGCCTTGAGCCGCCTACGACAGTTGATGAGATGCTTGCAGTGTGCGAGGAGTTCGCGAAGCATGGAATCTACGGAATCGGATGCTGGACAGGCCAGAACCATCAGCTCCTTCCATGGACATATCAGATCTATGCAAAGGATGGAAACCTTGAGGCTGCGACAACAGGTGAGCTCCCCTTGGATGAGACTCCGGGCCTGAGGGAGAACCTCGAGATTGTCAAGAACTTCTATGACAAGGGATACTGGTATCCTGGACAGGGTGCTCTCACAGCTACAAAGGAGCAGGTGCAGGCCGCTTTCTACCAGGGAAGGATCGCAATGCTCTTCGATGCTGCTTCCAATGCAGGCACCTATGAGCAGAATGCGGATTTCCAGATCGATGTCATCAAGACCCCGCTTGTTGAGGAAGGATATCCGTACACTGTCAACGTTGTTACGAACGCGCTCTTCATCCCTGCAAACGCAAAGCATCCTGAGGAAGCTGTGGAGTTCATCAAGTTCTACACAACCGATGCTGCGATTGAGGAGATCATCAAGTCAGGACGTCTGCCCTCGACAAAGAGCATGCAGGATGCATTCGATGATCCAGTGCTTGTGCACCTCATGACGAACAGCGCCGACGCAATCGGCTACCAGCACCTGCAGAACCTCTCATCTGAGATGGCAAGCTACCTTCAGAACGATATCGTAAGCAGCGTCTGCTCCGGTATCATGACGATCGATCAGGCTGTTGAGCGCGCAGAAGAGCTCAGGCTTGATGCCATCGGCGGCTGATTGTCCGCCTTCCACGGGGGCAGCATCACGCTGTCCCCCGTTATCCTTCCTGGAAAATAGGAGTGAAAATGGCTGTATCCGTAAATAGAAGATATGCGATGATCGGACTGGTGTTCCTCCTGCCCGCTATCGTGGTCTATCTTATATTCGCCGTCGTCCCGTTCTTTGATAACCTCATCCTCTCCTTCCAGGAGTGGAACGGCTTCTCAGCAAGGTCATTCGTCGGGATACGGAACTACATCGATGCTTTCGAGGATGATATCTTCCGCACTGCGATAAAGAACTCGGTGTTCCTCGGAATCTTCTCTTCCCTCATCAGCGTGATAATAGGCGTCCTCTTCGCATGGCTGCTTCTTTTCGTTTCAAGGGCATCCGGCGGGCTTTACAGGACGATCCTCTTCTCGCCGAGCATGATCCCTGCTGTTATCACGGCACTCATATTCTCTTTCGTATTCGAGCCTGAATTCGGAATCCTCAACTCGGTATTCCGCGCTGTTGGCCTGGAATCCATGGTACATGCCTGGCTGACGGATCAGGGCACTGTCATGGGATGCCTCCTGTTCGTATCCGCATGGAAGCAGGTCGGACTGACAATGGTCCTCTGCTTTGCAGGCATGCAGGGTATACCTTTCTCGCTTTTCGAGGCTGCGAAGCTGGAAGGGGCAGGGGACTGGTATATCTTCCGCCGCATCATCGCTCCTCTCACAAGCTCTTTCATCCAGCTCAGCGCGATATTCGCGCTCATGAGCGGACTGAAGATCTATGATACAGTCCTGGCTCTGACCAATGGCGGACCTGGCAACTACACGATGGTCATGCCGATGTGGATCATGAAGAACACCTTCTCATTCAATGAATACGGTTTTGGCGCTGCGATGTCGGTCATCTTCGTCGTCATCGTCCTCATCGGAGAGATCGCCGTCAAGAAGCTGATCAAGGGGGATGCATATGAGTTCTGATTCAAACGTATTCTCATCGAGCAGGTATATCAGGATCGTCGCTTATATCGTCCTGTCCATTTCCGCGCTTGTCGTGCTCTATCCGATACTCTTCCTGGTATTCACGTCGCTCAAGGATACCAATGGATTCTACACGAATCCGTTCCTTCCGACGCTTGATGTGCATTTCGAGAACTATCCTCAGGCAATACAGACAGGTAAGCTCGGGCTTTACTTCATGAACAGCGTCGTCGTTGCGGTCGCCTCGGTGATTCTTACTGTCATCATATCCGTGCTTGGCGGCTATGCGCTTGGCAAGATGAAGATCCCTGGATCCGAACTGATCATCCTGGTTTTCATGACGTTCAACTTCATTCCCGGCATAGCGATATATATTCCGCTTTACAAGATGATGGCGAATATGAGGATGCTTGAGAACATCTTCTCCATAATCCTGCCGTATGTCGCCTGGCAGCTGCCGTTCAGCATGTACATCTTCAAGAAGTTCTTCGAGACGATACCTTCGGATCTCGTTGAATCGGGAAGGATCGATGGGTGCTCTGAGATGCAGACCTTCATGAAGATCGTGCTTCCGCTTGTCAAGCCAGCCATCGCCACAGTCATCGTATTCACGTTCATCAACAACTGGGGAGAGCTGATGTGGGCACAGATCGTCACTTCCTCATCCGTCGCTCTTAAGACGCTTCCCGTGGGATTGCTGAACTTCAAGACTGAGATGGGAGTCCAGTGGGGACCATATGCCGCGGGCCTCTGCCTTGTGACGATTCCTCTGCTGGTGGTGTTCGCATACTTCCAGAAATACTTTATAGCCGGCCTGACGCAGGGTGCGGTGAAGGGGTGATATGATCTACTCGGATTATTCATTCAGGGTCCCTCCTGAGAAGATGGTGAGGGTCATCGTGGATACCGATGCGGCGAACGAGGGGGATGACCAGTTCGCCGTCGTGCACGCCATGCTCAGCCCGAAGTTCGACAATGTCGGTTTCATTGCGGCCCACTACGGTACAGGCAGGCATGCTGATAGCATGGAAAGGAGCTTCAGCGAGCTGCAGAGGATATTCGATGCTGCTTCCTGTCCGCATAAGGACCTTATAGTCCATGGCGCCCCCCATCCGATGCCTGATAAAGCCACCGCTGTACCTTCCGAAGGATCACGGCTGATCATCGAGGAGGCGATGAAGGATGATCCGAGGCCGCTTTATGCCATATTCCTCGGTCCGCTGACAGATCTCGCTTCAGCATATCTCGAGGAGCCCCGCATCGCAGGGCGTCTCACAGCGATATGGATCGGTGGAGGCACATACCCGCATGGAAGCATTGAGTTCAATCTCGGCAATGACGTGAATGCGGTGAATGCTGTCTTTGCATCGAAACTGGATCTCTGGCAGGTTCCGAAGAATGTCTATGAGATGATGAGCGTCAGCTTCGCGGAGCTCCAGCTGAAGCTGAAAGGGAAGAACAGGATAGGTGACTTCCTCTTTGACCAGCTTATGGAGGAAGCATGGAAGGACACTTCCATAAAGAATGCCTTCCGCACAGGAGAGACGTGGGTGCTCGGCGATTCCCCAGCTGTCGGGTTGATACTCTATGAGCACAGGTGGGAGTTCGACTGGGTCAACGTCCCTGTGATAGGAGCCTCGCAGGAGTATATCCCTTCCCTGATCAACCATCCCATCAGGGTGTACAGGCGGATTGATTCCCGCCTGATACTTGAGGACATGTATGCAAAGATAGCTCTTTTCAGCGAGAAGGGCTGGAAGTGAGGCTTATGGCTGCCGGAGATCCTGGCAGCCTTTCCATTTGTGTGACCTTCAAGCGATCACGACCTTTATACCAAGGCTTTCAATCTCTGCTTTCGCTTCCTCTGTTATGCCGCTGTCTGTGACAAGGACGTCGATCGTTCCCTGGAGCGGGCAAAGGGTGGTGAAGAGTGTCTTTCCTATCTTGGTTGAATCAGCAAGGAGATAGACGGTCTCCGCGGATTCTATCATCTTCTTCTTGATCTCGATATCGCTGAAGCTGGGGTATGTCAGCCCTGCCGCGATGCTGAGACCTCCGGTTGCAAGGAAGAGCTTGCTGACATGTATGTCCTGGAGGATCCCGAGCCCCCTGTCACCTGTCAGGGACAGGGTCGGGAACTTGAATTCCCCTCCGATCAGGATGACGTTGTTGGTTGGTTCCTTGCCAAGCATCAGGGCGATGTTTATCGCATTGGTTATGATGCTCAGGTCCTTCATTGAGGTAATGTTCCTGGCAAGCTCCGTGACCGTCGATCCTGAATCAAGGATCATGATGTCCCCGTCGGAGACAAAGGATGCGGCCTTTCTGCCGATAGCGGCTTTCTTGTCCTCATTGCCGCGCGGCTGCAGCTCGATGGCGGAATTGAAGGATTCCATCTCGACGACGCTCGCGCCGCCGTGCTGGCGGATGATGCGGCCTTCTTCCTCGAGAAGGCTGAGGTCATGACGGATTGTTGGCTCAGTGACGCCGAAGAGCCTGCTCAGCTCTGCAACACGTCCGCTTCCATTCTCCTGGAGGTATTCGAGTATCCTCTGCTTCCTTTCTTTCTGCAACATAGTGTATATTATACTGGATTTCTTCAGAAAACAAAGAAAAAACCTTCATTCGGATACTGCAATTTTTCTTTGTCTTGTTTTTCTCATCATTGTTTTGCTTTCAGTTTGTGTTTCATGCCCCGAAAGAAAATCCTTCAGCTGTTCTTTTGTTGCCACACATAGAAAGCTGTGTGCTATCATCAGGGCATGATCGATCTTACGAATGGAACA
The DNA here is from genome assembly GCA_944392985.1 of uncultured Spirochaetaceae bacterium. Lineage (GTDB taxonomy): Bacteria > Spirochaetota > Spirochaetia > Sphaerochaetales > Sphaerochaetaceae > Ornithospirochaeta. Next base: position 48,543 of record CALXYL010000001.1, read on the forward strand.
GAGCTGCAGTACCATCTGCAGATCAGGAAGGGTGACACAGGAAGGTATGCGATCCTCCCAGGGGATCCGAAGAGGGTACCGCTTATAGCAAGGCACCTTGATGATGCTGTGATCGTCGCTGACAGCCGTGAGTATGTGACTTACACAGGCTACCTTGAAGGGGAGAAGGTCTCTGTCACCTCAACAGGCATCGGAGGCCCTTCGGCGGCAATCGCTATGGAGGAGCTCTTCAGATGCGGGACTGATACATTCATAAGGATGGGAACCTGCGGAGGTATTGCGCTGGGTGTCAGGAGCGGGGATGTCGTCATAGCGACAGGAGCTGTCAGGGCTGAAGGCACAAGCAGGGAATATGCTCCGATTGAGTTTCCTGCTGTCGCGGATCATTCCATAGTCAGTGCGCTTCTTCAGGCAGCGGAGGATCTGGGATACCCGACTCATACCGGCGTAGTGCAGTGCAAGGATTCCTTCTATGGACAGCATGAGCCGGAGGTTATGCCGGTATCATCTGAGCTTCTGCAGAAATGGGAAGCGTGGAAGAGGCTGGGTGTGCTTGCATCGGAGATGGAGAGCGCCGCGCTTTTCACAGTTGCGGCCCGTCTTGGTGCGCGATGCGGCTCTGCGTTCTTCGTCGTGGCAAATCAGGAAAGGGAAAAGGCAGGGCTGGATAACCCGAAGCTGCATGATACTGAAAGCGCCATACGCGTCGCTGTGGAGGGACTGAGGTGCCTCATAAGACGCGATCGGCTCAGTAAAGGCTGATCCCCTTTTCCTCATATGCTGCCTTCCTTTTCTCAAGGAGGGCAGGAAGATCCTCTCCATCCTCAGCTTCCACGTCGAGCTCTATTGTGAATAGCTCCAGGCCGAGCGAGGTGTATTCATCCTGCAATGTCCTGTTCTCATGCATCGAGAGATCAAGGCGGAATCGCTCATTCCTGAATGATGCGACCGCATCCTCTGTGGTCTTGAGGAGCGTCCTGCCTGTCTGGAGGTTCCTTATCGCGATGATGCCCCTTACATGGTCAGGGCGGGAGAATATGTCGGTGCTGTTCACTCCATCATCATACGGAAAACATCATTGATGCACAATCTCTGTTTGCTTTTCGCCTTCCAGGGGAGTAGAATCGAATAGAGTTTTCTTATTCAGGAAAGGATGATATGGAACAGCAGATTCAGGATCTTATTGCATCCATCAGGAAGGAAGGCATCGATGAGGCGAACGCTGAAAGCGCGAGAATCATCGAGGAGGCCCGGGCAAAGGCTGCAGCAATCATAAGCGATGCCAAGGCTGAAAGCGAGAGCATGCTTGCTTCTGCGAGGAAGCAGCTTGAGATAGACAGAGCTGGTGCGGAGGCATCGATAAAGCAGGCTGCACGTGACGCTGCGATCGCGCTCAGGAAGTCGATGGAGGATCGGTTCTCATCAATTCTCAGGGCTGAGACTGCTGCAAAGGTGAAGGGAAAGGATCTGGTGGACCTGATCTCCATCGTCCTTCAATCCGATGCCTCGTCAAAGGCTGTCGAGCTTTCACCGGAGGATTGCGAGGCACTTTCAGCTGAGCTTGCACAGCGCTTCGCTTCCGAGATCAGGAATGGCCTTGTATTCCGCCCATCTTCCGCCGTCTCATCAGGATTCAGGGTCTCGGAGAAGGATGGCTCGGGATATATCGATATCTCAGATGAGGAATGCGTGAATCTTCTCATGCCATACCTTTCTGAGAGCATCAGGAGGATCATCGGGTAATGGCTGAGTATTACTACTTCGCCGCATCCCTTCCGATGCTGAGAATGGATAGGGAAGCGCCGCTTTCCTACGATGACTTCATGCATCTTGCCTCTGAGCATCTCTCAAAGAGGGATTACAGCGATATACAGCATGCAGTCCTCTCAGGTCTTGAAGGGGATGTCTCGCTTCCCGTCGTCCGTGAATGGCAGGAGTATGCTCTGAAACTTTCACGTGCTATCAACCACGCACGTTCCGAAAGGCTCGGATTCTCTGGCTATGGGAAGGGCTCCGGCGAGAAGGAGCTGGATGATAAGGCGAGGGATATCGTCATGATGGATGATCCGCTCGAGGGTGAGAGGGCTGTCCTCTCGCTTTATTTCGATTTCCTCACATCGAGGGAAAGCGGATCCCCGTTCTCATCGGTGGCACTGATGATCTATGCCCTCAAGCTGCAGATACTTGAGCGTTCAAGGGCATTCGATGCAGAGAAGGGACGGAGGGCCTTCGATAGGCTCTATGGCTCGATTGAAGAGAGGATAAAGGGGTAAGGAAAGCATATGTCAGCATCCACGGGACATGTCACCGGTGTCAATGGCAACATGGTCAATGTCGCTTTTGATGGCGCGGTAATCAAGAATGAGGTCGGATTCATCTCCGTAGGTGATACAAGGCTCAAGAGCGAGGTCATAAGGATAACTGACGGAATCGCATCGCTGCAGGTCTATGAGATGACAGGCGGAATAAAGGTCGGCGATGAGGTGTCATTCACCGGGGAGCTCCTTTCCGTTGAGCTTGGCCCGGGACTTCTGTCACAGGTCTTTGATGGACTTCAGAATCCGCTTCCGGAACTTGCAGAGAAGTGCGGGTTCTTCCTTGACCGGGGTGTTTACATCGATCCTCTTCCGGATAAGGAATGGGATTTCACCCCAGTTCTGAAGGAAGGGGACAAAGTGACTGCCGGGGATTTCTTCGGTACTGTTCCTGAAGGTCTTTTCACACATAGGATCATGGTTCCATTCTCCCTTCAGGGTGAGTGGACGATCTCATCCATCGCCTCAAAGGGCATGCACCGCTCACATGAGACAGTCTGCACGATTGAGAACGCGAAGGGCGAAAGAAAGGATCTTTCGATGATCATCACGCAGAGCGTCAAGACTGCGATCGGTGGCTATGCAGAGCGCGTGATGCCTGATGAGCCCATGGTCACGAGGATCAGGGTCATCGACACATTCCTTCCTGTTGCGAAGGGCGGCACATACTGCACTCCAGGCCCCTTCGGTGCTGGCAAGACAGTGCTGCAGCATCTCACATCGAAGAACGCGGACGTTGACATCGTCATCATTGCCGCATGCGGTGAGCGTGCGGGTGAGGTCGTTGAGATCCTCAAGGAGTTCCCTGAGCTCGTCGATCCCCGCACAGGACGGAGCCTCATGGAGAGGACCATCATCATCTGCAATACATCGTCGATGCCTGTTGCGGCCAGGGAGGCTTCTGTATATACGGCAGTTACGATGGCAGAGTATTACAGGAACATGGGGCTGGATGTCCTTCTTCTGGCTGATTCGACATCACGATGGGCGCAGGCTATGAGGGAGATGTCGGGCAGGCTCGAGGAGATTCCTGGAGATGAGGCATTCCCAGCCTATCTTGAGTCGAGGATCGCGGGATTCTATGAAAGGGCTGGCAAGGTGAGGCTCCGTGATGGAAGCTATGGCTCTGTCACGATAGGTGGAACAGTCTCTCCGGCAGGAGGCAACTTCGAGGAGCCTGTAACGCAGGCCACGCTCAAGGTTGTCGGTGCATTCCACGGCCTGTCCAGGGAACGCTCAGATGCCCGCAAGTATCCTGCGATCGACTCCCTTGATTCCTGGTCGAAATACCACGGCATCATCGAGAAGGAGAAAGTGGATGAGGCGTATTCATACCTCCGCCGCGGCCATGAGGTCGATTCGATGATGAAGGTTGTCGGAGAGGAGGGAACAAGCCTTGATGATTACATCGTGTACCAGAAAGGCGAGCTTATCGACAGCGTTTATCTCCAGCAGAACTCATTCGATCCTGTTGACTCCATGGTGTCCGTTGACAGGCAGAAGGATGCGTTTGCGGTCCTTTATGATATCCTCCGCTCCTCCTGGGATTTCACTGACAAGAAGGAAGTCAGGTCCTTCTTCAATGAGCTCAGGCAGCGCTTCCTCGACTGGAACAGCACTGCTGCGGACGATGAGGCATTCGGTGAAAGGAAGGAGAGCCTTGTTTCGTTCTACCAGGGAAGGAGGAGATGATGCAGAAGGTCTATACAAGGATTGAATCAATCGTCGGAAACGTGATCACGGTGCGCGCTGAGGGCGTACGCAACCAGGATCTTGCGGAGATCACGACTTCCCAGGGGACTGGGTATGCCAATGTCATAAAGCTCGATGGGGACAAGGTTTCCCTGCAGGTATTCAAGGGCGGTCAGGGAGTCTCAACAGGAGACAGCGTCCGCTTCCTCGGTGTCCCGATGCGTGTCAGCTTCACTGATGACCTGCTTGGCCGGATCTTCGATGGTGCTGGAAAGCCGAGGGACAATGGCCCAGAGCTTACCGATAACATGATAGACATCGGCGGGCCGTCGGTGAATCCTTCGAGGAGGATCGTACCGAAGAAGATGATCAGGACGGGAATCCCGATGATCGATGTGTTCAACACGCTTGTTGAGTCGCAGAAGCTCCCGATCTTCTCCGTTTCAGGAGAGCCTTACAATGAGCTTCTTGCCAGGATAGCGATGCAGGCTGATGTCGATATCATCATCCTCGGGGGCATGGGGCTGAAGTATGATGATTATCTCTTCTTCCGCTCGACTCTTGAGAAATCAGGTGCGATGTCAAGGACGATCATGTTCGTCCATACCGCGTCAGATCCGACTGTTGAATGCACTCTCGTTCCAGATCTTTCACTTGCAGTCGCCGAGCGTTTCGCTCTCTCTGGAAAGCGTGTCCTCGTGCTGCTTACGGATATGACGAACTTCTGCGATGCGGAGAAGGAAATGGCGATAACGATGGATCAGGTTCCTTCCAACAGAGGCTATCCTGGAGATCTTTATTCAACTCTTGCATCCCGCTATGAGAAGGCCGTCGATTTCGAGGGGGCTGGTTCTGTGACGATCCTTGGTGTCACTACGATGCCGGGTGATGATGTCACACATCCCGTTCCAGACAATACCGGATACATCACGGAAGGGCAGTATTATCTCCGCAATGGGCGCATCGAGCCCTTTGGATCGCTTTCCAGGCTCAAGCAGAATGTCAACAAGGATACAAGACCTGACCACAGGGCGCTGATGGATGCCATGATCAAGCTATATGCTTCCTGCAAGGACTCCGAGGAGAAGCGCTCGATGGGCTTCCAGATGACCGACTGGGATGAGAAGCTCCTCAAGTATGGCTCGCTCTTCGAGAGCCGCCTTATGGATCTCTCGGTGAACATCCCGCTTGAAGAGGCGCTTGATGAAGGCTGGAGGATCCTTGCCGAGTGCTTTGAGCCGAATGAGACGGGACTCCGTTCCGATCTGATCAGGACGTATTGGCCCAAGGAGAGATGAGGTGGCAGTCAAGCTGACAAAGAACGAGCAGAAGAAGCAGAAGGATGCGCTCAGGCAGTATCAGCGCTATCTTCCTACGCTTCAGCTCAAGAAGCAGCAGCTCCAGATCGTCATCCGTGAGGCTGAGAATGAGATAGAGCGCCTGAAGGAAGAGCAGAGGAAGGCAGTTGAGGCCCTTTCCGGATGGATTGCTGTCTATGGGGGCGATGACGCATTCTCTCCAGAGGCCTCTATCTCCAATCTTGTCCAGATCGACAGGATCGAGAAGGGCAGGGGTAATATAGCGGGAGTCGAGGTCCCAATATTCAAGGAACTTGTATTCAAGCGCATCGAATATGACCTCTCATACTATCCGCTGTGGGTTGACCGTGCGCTTGAGGCACTGAAGGATATCGCTGGATACGATGCCCTTATCGCGACGCTTGAGGAGCGTATAGCGCTTCTTTCCCACGAGCTTCGCGTTACGACCCAGCGTGTTAATCTCTTCGAGAAGGTGAAGATACCGGAGACGAAGGAAAACATCAGGGTCATAGGCATCTATCTGCAGGACCAGCAGACATCTGCCGTTGTCCGCGGCAAGATAGCGAAGAGGAAACTGGTGAAGGTGAGCTGATGATAGAGAGAATGAGGAAAGTGACGATCATTGCATCCGGCCGCAACCGAAGCTCGATGCTTCTCAAGCTCAGGGAAGCCGGGATGATGCATGTCTCTGATATCGTGCAGAAATCGCCTTCCTCCGCTCCTCTTGAGGAGGAGAGAGCTGAGGCGGCACGCGTGCTTCAGGCCCTTGAGGAACGCCGTGACAGGAAGGATCGGATGAGGATATCCGTCTCAGGCGATGATTTCGACTCAATCCGCCGTTCCATAAGCGATGCGCTCAGACGGGAAGCAGAGCTCAAGGAAAGCATCATCGCGCTGCAGAATGAAAGGGAACGCATCCAGGCCTTTGGGGATTTCGACCCGAAGGAGGTGCGTCGCCTTGAGGAGGATGGATATCCTCTCTTCATCTACACGCTTGGAAGGAAGGAGGAGAGGCAGCTTCTTCTCCGTGATGATGTATCATTCATTCCCATTGCCTACAGCGATAAGGGATGTGCCGTGGCCACTGTCGGGAAGCCTCTTCCTGAGGATGTCCCGGCCCAGCGGTTCGTTATGCCGGAAACCGGCCTTGCAGAGCTTGAGGCCGAGCTTCTTTCACGGCGCAGTGAGCTTGAGGAGATCGGACACACCATCGAGCTTGCTGGAAGATACATACCATCCTACAAGGCTTATATCCAGCGCCTTGATGAGAAGATAACGTTCGAGCGTGTCGGATCTACCGTCGAAGGCGATGATCTCGTGTACCTTTCCGGCTATATCCCGGCAAAGGATGAGAAGGATTTCCGCTCCTTCGCAGAGGAGAATGCATTTGCCTATGCGATCAGCGATCCATCGGATGAGGATAATCCGCCGACGCTTGTAAGGTATTCAGGGATCACACGTATCGTGAAGCCTGTATTCGATATACTCGGTACGGTTCCTGGTTACCGTGAGTATGATATATCGTCGTACTTCCTCGTGTTCTTCGCCCTTTTCTTCGCCATGATCATAGGGGACGGCGGATACGGGCTTGTATTCCTGATCGCAGCGATCCTGATGCATGTGAAATCGAAGAAGGCGTCAGACATCAACATCCTTCTGTATGTCCTTTCCATCGTGACAATCATATGGGGAGCGCTGACAGGGACATGGTTCGGATCGGAGGCGGTGCTTGAGCGCATTCCCTTCCTGCAGCGCTTCATCGTGCCAGCGATAACGAACTATCCATATGTCGTTGGTGTGGATGCGACATGGGCGCAGAACATGCTGATGAAGTTCTGCTTCATGCTCGGTGCGATCCAGCTGGGACTTGCAAGGGTGATGAATATCGTGAGGAAGGCAAGGGAGAAGGATCTTTCTCTCGTTGCTGAGGCAGGATGGTTCCTCGATGTCGTGATGCTCTATCTGATGGCGCTCTATCTCGTCATAGGGCAGCCGGTGCCTTTCCCCATCATCATAGCAGGCATAGCGACAGGCTTCGTTCTCGTATGCTGCTTCTCTGCACAGGCTCCGGGAGTGAGGTTCGTCGATGGGCTCAAGGCAAGTCTTGGAGGATTCTTCACGACATTCCTCGACACGATCTCATGCTTTTCCAACATCATGAGCTACATAAGGCTTTTCGCAGTCGGAATGGCCTCCCTTGCCATCGCCCAGTCTTTCAACGGAATGGCGGAGGGGATGCTCTCTGGTGCGCTCCTGCCTGTAGGGATTGCGATCATTGTTGTCGGACACGCCCTCAACCTCGTCATGGGCATACTCTCTGTCGTCGTTCATGGCGTCAGGCTCAATCTACTGGAATTCTCCGGTGCTCTCGGAATGGAGTGGACCGGATACAACTATGAACCATTCAGGAAAATGGTGAATGATAATGCTGCTGGTAACAGCTAAGGAGAGGATATGGAAAATCTAGCTTATCTTGGAATGGCATGTGCACTCTGCTTTTCCGCACTTGGATCTGGCTTCGGCACAGGCTGCGCTGGACAGAGCGCTGTCGGTGGATGGAAGAAATGCTACGCTGCAGGAAAGCCTGCCCCGTTCATCCTTGTCGCTTTCGCAGGCGCGCCTCTTACGCAGACGATCTACGGCTTCCTGCTTATGACTTTCATCCGTTCTGCCTTTGTAGAAGGCGCCTCATACCTTCTCTGCCTCTCCGTAGGAGCGCTTGGCGGAGCTGCTATCGGGCTTTCGGCATGGTTCCAGGGCAAGGTTGCTGCAGCCGCATCCGATGCTCTATCTGAGACAGGGAAAGGCACGGCGAACTACTTCATCGTCATCGGTATCACCGAGACCGTTGCGCTCTTCACGCTTGTATTCAGCCTCCTCTCTCTCTGAGATCATGCAGGATGGATGTGCCCTTGGTTCCTTCCAGGGGCATTTTCATCTTTGGAAAAAAGCATAATCGTCCTATAATCCTTACAAGAGGTTCAATATGGCTTTCATAGATCTAGTCCGTTGGGAGAAGATGGATCCGTCCATCTTCGCGTGGCGCTTTCCGGAGACCAATCTCTCTTCAGGCACACAGCTCATAGTCCATGAATCACAGGAGGCGGTGCTTCTGTCCCAAGGCAGCATCGTTGGTGTGTTCCCTGCAGGAAAGCATACGCTTTCATCTGAGAACCTTCCGATGATAAGGACGCTGTACGGCATTCCTTTCGGAAAGAACAATCCTTTCACTGTTGAGGTATGGTTCGTCAACAGGCGTGCTCCTCTGAATATCGACTGGAAGTGCTCTAACATGATGATCTCCGATCCGCAGTTCCGGTATGTCCCGATTGTCGCAAACGGGCAGTATGGATTGAGGATCGAGCAGGCTGAGCGCTTCATCTCCGAGCTTGTCGGCAATGCCACTGAATACAGGATAGGGCAGATAACCGATCATTTCTCCGGTCTGATAGAGCAGTATACGAAGAATGCCATCGTCAATTTCATCACATCAAACCAGGTTCCTGTGACGCAGATCAATGCCAGTCTCACTGAGATATCAGAGGCGGTAAGGAAGCAGATGGTTCCGTTCTGGCATCAGTATGGCCTGACACTCGCGGCTTTCTTCATCACCGATATCGGGATCGACCGCTCCGATCCGGTAGGGGAGAAGATCCTTGATGCGATTGCAAGCTCATCTGCCCAGAGCATCGCTGGATATACGTGGCAGCAGGCTCAGGCAATGGAGGTTGCGAAGGGCGCTGTCTCTGGTCCCGGCGGAGACATGGGGATCCTTGGCATGGCAATGCTTACAGGTGCATTCGGAGGCAGCTTCGGTTCACAGATGATGCAACCCCCGCAGCCGGCGCAGGGAGGTGTTCCCCAGGCTGGGCATCCTTCTTCCCCGCACTCACGGAGAAAGACAGTCTACTGCTCCTCCTGCGGCAGGAGCTACCCATCGACGAGCCGTTTCTGCCCACATTGCGGGGATCCTTATAATCCTTGCCCTGTCTGTGGTGCGGATAACTCTGCCGATGCAAGGAGATGCGTAAGCTGCGGTGCACAGCTCATAAGCATGAATGATGTCACGAGCGAAGCAGGCTACAGCTGTCCCAGCTGCGGTGCTGCTGTCTCTCCAGGAACGAAGTTCTGTCCCAACTGCGGGCAGAAGCTCTCATAAGGAGGCTTGAATGAAGAGCCGTATTCTTCGTGTGTATACGACGCTTATCGCCGTGATACTCATAGCGATATATGCCGCAATGTTCTTCCTGTTTATATCGCCGCCGCTTTCAGGCCAGGCATGCTTCTTCCTGCTGTTCATTCCGATCGTGATAATCATCAACTGGGCATCTGTTTTCATCACGGCGAGCTTCAGGAGTATCGACAGCGCTATCGCATCAGGCGTCTCGACACTTGCCGTGCAGTGTGTCTATACAGCAGTTGCCGTAATCCTGTCGATCATACTGGCGCTTTTCTCCGCTACGATGAAGGTCCAGATCGTGATGCAGGTCGTTGTATTCGGCCTTTATGCCATAGGGATGCTGGTCTCTTTCTTCAGCGCTGCCAATGCCAGATCCGTCGCAGCCGGGCGCGCCGATGTTTCTGATTCAACCTTCAGCACGAGATCCGCGTTCCGTGAGGTTGTTGATGTCATGGAAGCCAAGGGCATGAAGGGGGATATGCTTGAGGAGCTTTCAAGGATGCGTGATTCATACTGCCATGCCGCTCCATGCAATGATCCTGCCGCAAAGGCCCTTGATATCCAGATATCAGAGGAGCTTGGCAGAATGAGAAGCTGCAGGCCGGAGGAAGCGGAAGGATCAATCGATCATCTTCGCTTCCTTGTCAAGCGCAGGACCTCTCTCAGGAGCAGGTGATAACACAAAGGAAGGGGGGAAGCCATGCAGGGCAAGTTATACAGTGGATCCGCAAGCATATATGAGGATGAAGCTCGTCTTCTTTTCGATTATTTCTCGGCTGCCGCGGATAGGATCATCGAGGATGAGGACCGCGTCACATCGAGGATCAAGGATACAGAGGGTAGGCTTTCCACCTGCCGCCGCTATATCGTCATGCATTCTGTTATCTCCATCATCCTCCTGATCCTTGCATGCGGCCTTACGATCTATGCAGTTCTGAATGGAGGGGCATCGCTAGCACTTGCGGGTAAGATAGCGATTGTCGCTATCGTGATCATCGCGTTCATCGTCATCATCGCTGATGTGCGTTCAATCGGCAGGCTGAAGAAAGCAGTTTCTGACCTCAAGGAGGAATTCAGCGGCATCCGCCGTGATTACAAGGTCACGAAGCTCGGTGTTGCGTATGTACCTGTTGCGAAGAAGGTTCCTTTTGATAATCAGAGCATCACCGTCGATCTCAGCGGTGCTGTGAAGGATGAGGATTTCGAGATGATATCGATCCATGAACCTGATCGGTTTGAGGAGGATGTCCACTCATTCAAGGAACACATCTCCTCTGTGCCTTTCGTCGAAGGATCATCAATGACAAGCAACGTCGATACCTCCGATCTATCCGTTTCGATGCAGGAAGTGCCGATGTATGACTATCTCTCGGAGCTTGATAAGGATATCAGGAGGATTGATGATGATCTGGGGAATGTCGACAGGAAAGCCGTCTCCCTTCCGGTCATACCTCCCCAGTCTGAGACGATGGAATTCCTCAAGACGTGCGGCACGAGCCAGCCTGAGGGCTATCCTGTTGTCGATGTCTTTGATTCGTCATTCATCGATCCCAAGGTTGAGACCCTTCTGGAGATATACAGGAAGAGAAGCGTGAATGCCGATACAGGCGACAGGAAGGCGCTTGAGGATCTGATCGCGCTCATCGGTGTTTCAACGGAAGCGATTGCAGGATCAAAGATGAGCTGCTGCAATGCCATCCTCGATTACAACAACGGCATCTTCGCCAATGTCCTCAAGAGCCCATACAGGAACTACAGTCCGAAGCTGGAGGCTGAGACGATCGAGGAGATCAGGGGAATGACTTTCGATTTCACTGACATGTCTGAGAACTACCGGCCGTTCAGATTCCGTGACAGCTCACTGATGCACTTCGATCTCTATTCCGATACCTGGGTGGATGAGACAGGTGCGCGTACATCGATGCCATTCGGCATGCACCAGATCCAGGAGGAGATCTTCATGCCTATAGTCAATAGCCTGATGGAGGAGAACAGGCTGGAGAGAAGGAAGATCTATGAAAGAATCCAGGCGCAGAAGATGGATTATCTCAACAAGTGGCATACAGAGACACAGGATTTCTATGGAAGGAACAGGGACACTGCAGATACGCTTAAAAGCAGCATCATAGAAGCCCTTTCCACATACAATTCGGCATATGCGACGTGGAAGGCCATCAAGGATACGATACAGAGGATGGATGAGCAGCAGGCTCTCGTAGGAGGGAAGGTCGAAAGCGATCAGGGCACAGCTGCCTCCATGATACTCTCTGCTGAGCAGGTGAACAGCAATTTCGAAGAGCTCGAGAAATCCTTTGACGAGTACATGGACAGGCTTCAGGATGATATCGACGAGAAAGCCGATAGGTTCGGAAAGGTCACTTACTACGAAGCGCTTCTCTATGCGTCGGAGGCACAGAGGACTGCCATCGCTTCCTCGAATATCACGAAGCTCGATGGGCGGCGGCTGAAGGTTGCGAAGGTCAGCCCATATCTTGCCCAGTACGGCGATCTCCCGCCTCAGCCGAGCGTTGAGGAGGAGGTCTATCAGATGATGGATCTCAACCTTGCCGAGGAAGCCAGGAATCTTGTCAATGGACTCAATGGCAGTGCGGAAGCAGATGATGAAGGCGGAAAGGGAGGTGAGTGATGGCCAGCTTCACAGTCAATGTAGACACTTCATCCCTTGCTGAGCATATCGATGATATATCCCGCTCCGTCCAGGATGTCGGTTCCGCTGTTGACGACATGTCCAACAGACTTGTCTCAGCAGAGCAGGTTGCGGCCCAGACTGTCTCTGATAATGTCACGTATGGCTTCTATATGCTTACACGCAACCAGTTCACGCAGAAGGCGGTTGAGCTTGAGAACGATGTCAGGATGACGTTCATAAAGGTGCAGGCTTACGCTGATGACCTGAGGGAGATACAGGCCAGGATGGAGAAGGACTATAATCTGATCTCCCGGCAGTATATAAAGATCTTCAACAGCATCGATGATTCTCTCAGGACAGCTGTAAAGGAACTTGACCAGAGCGTCATAGAGGTTGCGTACACAGGGAGGCAGAAGCTCTCCGAGAGACGTACCGACGGCTCTCTGAAGGCAGTTTCATATCCTTCGGATCTTATTCCTGCATCACAGTCAATGATTTCAGGGAAGCTCAAGGCCAAGGGCAGGCAGCTGATCAGGAGGATATTCTCCTATATCTCTGCAGAGAAGGAGCTTTCCTCGAAGATGCATGGAGTCCTGTCTCCAGAGAAAGCTGAGGAAGGAACAACTGTTTTCTTCCCTGTCGTGCTTATGGAGAGCGATGGTCTCGATTCCGATTCTTTAACGATGGAGATACATATGCCGAATTTCCCTTCGGAGCTTGCATCGGAGAGCGGTAGCATCTTCTCCCGTGTCATTGATCTGAAGAATGAGGAAGGACTTTGGAAGGAGGGAAGGAGCGACCAGAAGCAGCTTGTAAGGCAGTGCTTCTCTGCTCTTTCCTCAGGGCTTGATGAAAGGAAGCGCAGGATCATGTCAGAGCTGCTTGAAGCATCGGCATGGAAGGAGATGAAGGATCAATGAGCTATTCGCAGACCTTCCACACAAGCGTGACCATACCTTATTCACATAGCTATCCATCAAGCGAGAATGGAGGCACAGTGCACGGAACTGTCACCGAGCCGATCAGCATAGAGGTCATTGTCCATGATGAGGATCTCATTGACAGTGCCTCCGGCTGTGTCAGGCAGGTTGAGGTGCTTGGGCGTTCCATCGCAGTGTCTGCGGACAGGCAGAGCGCGGCGAAGGCTGCAGCTGCCAAGGCCATCAGCAAGAGCCTCGTCGGTGGTTTCCTTGAGTATACCATAGCTGACTTCTCACAGCGTCTTGTCGAGCTTGAGAACAAGGTTTCAAGTGAAACTCCGAAGATCATGTCGTATCTTGAGCAGCTCAAGGGCGTGAAGGAGAGGATGGAGCATGACTTCAGCCTCATAAGCAGGCGCTACAGCGAGATATTCTCTTCTCTTGATGATGAGCTGTACCGGGGAATCTACAGGCTGTATGCCCCTTGCTTCCAGCTTGTCGATGATGTTTTCAAAGGCCTGATCATCTCATTCCGCCTGGAGGCTGTTTCCGATGTGATCGGATACGGGGAGCTTGCAGTCACAGAGAGCGCAATCCTCGCTTCCTACATCAAGGAGAAGCTGAAATCAGCAATGGATAAGCTGGCAGCCATCGCATATACGATGAAGAAACTGGACAGTGCCTTCAGCATCCTCTGCTCCGGGGAGCCGATTGACCAGGTTGAGACTGTCTATCTGCCGGCAATCCTTTTTGAGCATGAAAGCGAGGAGAGCCATGATAAGGAGATATCATGCCACTTCAGGACGGAAAGCGGACGGAATGACAGCGCGGCAAGGAGCCGGATCCTTGATGCCGCAGCGGAAGGCGGGATGAGGCTCTCGACTGAGAAGGACAGGGAGATTGTGGAATCCTTCCTTCTCTCGATGATGGAAAGCATCAAGGACGGCCGTAAGCGCCGTGAGATTATGAGGCTCTGGGAGGAGAGCAAAGGGGGAATCGCATGACAGAGGAGATAAGAATAGATAGCAAGGATCTTATCCTGAAGGATAACAAGGTAGCGTCAGCGGTCCTGCCGCAGACAACGGCCCAGCTTGGCCGCACTGTGATCATCGAGGGGAATGTCGAGGTCTATGGAGCAGTATATGGAGAGAAGGTCCTCATCCATGATGGCCCATGTGAGATGAGGAAGGCAGTATTCGGAAAGGAGGAGCTCCTGATCGACCCGACAAGCAAGGGGGATATCATCTTCAGGGAATCAGCAGGATCCAATCAGGTGATTTCCTCCACCTCGATCTCCGGCAGGGTCATTTTCTGCTCCGATTTGAATGCAAAGCGGATCACGCTTCGCAACTGCTTCGTCGGTGGCTGTGTCTACGCTGATGATATCCAGCTGGATAACTGCGTTGTCATCGGTGGCGTCTTCGCCTCGAAGAAGCTGGAGATCAACAATTCGATCGTTGGAACGTTCAACAGCCAGGAGGTGCTTCTCGATGGTACGGATTACCTTCTCTATCCTTCTGCCTTCAGCGTTGAGCCGATCAAGCCGACAGCCACTGCAAAGCTATTCAATATAACCCTTGCTGATCTTATGGATCTCTATAAGTGCGATCCTGAGAAGGAGTACACGGGCCTCATCGAGATGGATATACAGAGCAAGCCGCAGAAGGCGAATCTCAAGGCAGATGATGGCACGATCCTGCTTGTGCATAGCTACTCTGTAGCTGGCAAGGTGCTTGTCGCTGACCTCGATGATTTCAAAAAGCTCGACAACCACTTCCTCATCAACGCCGGCGCGCTTTCCAGCCAGCTTCTCAGGGCCTATGATGTGAAGAACTCAAAAGGGGAGACGATTCCGCTGGAAATAACGCGCATCCGTGATTTCTTCTTCTCAATCCTTTCAGGAAGCATCCAGATCAGGGCAATCGAAGGTTCGATTGACTTTGAGGCACTGAAGAAGAAGTTCGGCGCATAGTCATCCAACGAAGCAGGCGGCAGCGGCCCCTGCCTCGTATCCCTTCTGGTAGAGCCTCCTGACATCCTCCCTTCGATGCTTCGTGGTCGTTACTCCGCATGTATCGTCTGGAGCGATGACCAGGGCCTTTCCTTCCTTCTCCGCATCAAGCAGCTCCCTGAGTTCCCTGTTGTATGTCTCCGCCCGGAGCGAGAGTGCCTGACCTGCGGCGGGATACTTCCTTGAGAGTATCCTGGCGGCTCTCCTGTCACGCTCAGGATCCCTGAAGTCATCCTTTCTTTTGGTCAGTATCACCACAACCCTGTCCGCCCCCTGCTCAAAGGCCTTCCTGAAGGGAATTGGATCGGAGATTCCTCCATCATAATACGGCTTGCCATCTATCATGGTTGGTTTGCAGAGCACAGGAATCGTTCCTGAGGCTTCTATGGACCTCATCTCATATGGCTGAAGGGATTCCTTCGGGAAGTAGACAGGCTTACCTGTCAATGCATCTGTGGCGACGATGGTGAAGTCCTTGTCAGATTTGAGGTAGCCTTCTATATCGAAGGGATCCTCTCCATCTGGGAAGGAAATCGTCTCATAGATGTATTTCATATTAAGAAGCGATCCATGGCGGAGAAACTGCCAGAGCCCCATGTATTCCTTCCTGTTGGGGTAGGTGTCATAGAACCTGAGCACCCTCCCTCTCTGCCGGGAGATATAGTTAGAGAGATTCGATGCACCTGCGGACACGCCGATGCATCTCCTGATGGTTATCCCATCGTCCATGAGGCGGTCAAGCACGCCCGCGCCAAATGCATCACGCATGCCCCCGCCAACGTCAATCAAAGCATATTCCATTTCCGATCACCCATGTACATGCTACATCCATAGGAAACGAGAGACAATGAACATAGCTTGGCTTTTGGACAACTTAGAGCTATCTTCAGCTCATGGATACCGCAATTATGATCTCCGTTCCCTTCATCGGGACGTTTCTTGGGGCATTATCCGTATTCTTTCTTCCTGACGGACTGGGAAGGAGAACGGGGAAGGCGATCTCCGGCTTTGCAGCTGGCGTTATGATCGCGGCATCGGTTTGGTCGCTGCTTATTCCATCCATCGAGAGCTCTTCCTATATCCAGGCGGCAGTCGGATTCCTGTCAGGAGTGCTCCTTCTTCTGCTTCTTGACTCAGTTGTCCCTCATATCCATGCGACAGCGGAAAAGGCTGAAGGCCATTCATCAAGACTGCCGAAGTCGGCTCTTCTGATGCTTGCTGTTACACTGCACAATATCCCGGAGGGGATGGCTGTCGGTGCAGCCGCCGCGGCAGAAGGCTGGATCAGCGGTCCATCAGCACTTGCACTCTCTGTCGGAATAGCACTTCAGAACCTTCCCGAGGGACTGATTGTTGCATTGCCGCTCAGGAAAGCCGGCAAGAGCAGGATAAGGGCTTTTCTTGAAGGAGTTGTATCAGGGATCGTTGAGCCAATTGGAGCGCTCATTGCCTTTGCCGCTGTTTCAGCAGTATCCTCAATCGTTCCCTTCTTCCTTGCCTTTGCAGCCGGAGCGATGTTCTACGTCGTTGTTGAGGAGCTCATACCTGAGGCATCCGAAGGGGAGCATTCAAACGCAGGAACAATCGGAGCGGCGCTTGGATTTGCATTGATGATGGTTCTGGATGGAATCTTCTCCTGATTGCATATTGTTGATTTCCTTTCATTAGCCTATAATCTTTGAGAATATTTCTCATGAAATGCAGAGAGGTGGCTGATGATCATTGAATTCACGCTTTCCGGCTATAAAGCATTCCGGATCCCGTCAACGCTTTCGTTCCGCGCAGAGTCGATTACGGAGAATCAGGAAAGCCTGATTGATGGCACCTATCTTCCTGTAGTTGCGATCTTCGGACCGAACGGCAGTGGAAAGAGCACGATGATCGAGGCCATCAACGTACTTGTGGAGTATCTTTCCAGGCCTCTTGTCTCATGTTCAGGAGGCTTTGAGCCTTTTGCTCCTCCATATGACATGACTGAAGGCCCCTCATCCTTCAGCATTGCATTCACCTCTCCAGCAGCATCGTATCGTTACTCTATCTCATTCTCCCCGGATTCGATAAGCTCCGAGCGTTTAGAGCGGCTTGCCTCCAGTGAAGGAAGGGCTGTGCAGCTCTTCTCGAGGGAGAATGGAGAGGCTGTTCTGCATGGATCATTGAGGCACCTCCTCGCAGGTGATCTCCCATCGGATGTTCCACTGCTGACGCTTCTGCGATCAGAGCACCCTGACTCCGACGTGATAAGGGATGTCTCTGAATCCCTTTCAGAGGGTTTCATCCGCGCTGGAAGCATTCCCTACGAAGCGCTTTCAATTCACGAAAGGACATTGATGCTCGGTATGCTTGAGGAGATGGATACCGGGATAACCGCACTTGATGGGGATTCTGTCCTCTATGGAACGCATCGCCTCCCGCTTTCAGAGGAAGGGGATGGTATAAAGGAGCTTATCGTATTTCTTCCATCCCTTGTAAGGGCGCTTTCAGAGGGTAGGGTGCTCCTTTCCGACAGCCTCTGTCCCCACCTCCATCCTGCACTCAGGGCGTATGTCGTATCCCTCTTCACATCCCATGGATCGAACAGGCATGGGGCAATGCTCGCCGCTTCGTTTTCAGATCCATTCCTTATGGATATAAGGCTTCTCAGGAGGGATGGGATCTACCTCGCATCCAGATCTTCCGCAAGCGCTCAGCTTACACGGCTTTCAGATGCAAAGGACAGGAACGGGCAGAGCATACGCAAGGATGCAAGGCTCATGAGAAGCTACATTGATGGGGAGTATGGTGCTTATCCATCTATCAGGAGGGTGCTCAGATGGGATGAGGAAAAGGATGGATCCACGCTGGAGAAGCGACGGCTCTTCAGCATCAACAACAGGCGTTATCTTGGAAACAAGTTCCGGCTCACGCGCTTTATACGCGAGATTGCTGACAGATACTGTCCCGATGCAGCCTCTTTCGCTGATATCTTCTCCGGAACCGGTTCCGTTTCCTATGCATTCCGTGACAGGAAGCTGATCCTCAACGATTTCCTCTACTCGAACTACCTTTCCAATCTTGCATGGTTCTCGCCCGAGCCTTTCGACAAGGTGAAGGTCATGGCGTTGATCGATGGATACAACTGCCTTGACACATCGGAGGACAACTATATGTCGCTGAATTTCTCCGATACTTATTTCTCCGCGGCCAACTGCCGCCGGATCGGGGCTATCAGGGAGGATATAGAGAGGCAGTACCGCCAAGGCTGCATCAATATGAGGGAGAAGGCCATAATTGTCACATCACTACTTTATGCGATGGATAGGATCGCAGCGACATGCGGCCATTATGATGCCTGGAGGCAGGGAGCGGACCTCAGTGCCTCTCTGGAGCTCCGCATGCTCGATGTGGATATGTCGAACAATGAGGGAAATGAGATATTCAGCGAGGACACGAATGCGCTTGTGCGCCATATAAGCGCGGACATCGTCTATATCGATCCTCCATACAACTCGCGCCAGTATTCAGATGCATACCATCTCCTTGAGAATGTTGCCCGATGGGAGAAGCCTGAAGTGAAGGGGAAGGCAAGGAAGATGGATCGCTCTGGCATCAAGAGCGACTATTCGACACAGCGGGCCGAAAAGGCTTTCTCCGATCTGATCAGCCATATTGATGCGTCATATATCCTTCTTTCCTACAACAATATGCAGGAGAAGGGAGACAGCCGTTCCAATGCCAAGATCACTGACAGCACGATCATGTCCGTCCTCTCAAAGCGAGGAGAGGTTTCGGTGTTCTCAACAGAGCACAGGGCCTTCTCTGCCGGGAAGAGCCATATCAGCGGAAATGAGGAGCGTATATTCCTCTGCCGCATAAAGCAGAGGAAGGCGGCAAGGGAGGGGTTTGTGGAGTCTCCGCTCAACTATGTCGGAGGAAAGGGGAGGATCCTCAAGGATCTGCTTGATGCATTCCCACGTGAGATAGACACATTCATCGATCTCTTCGCAGGAGGTTGCACAGTCGGTACCAATGCTCCATGCCGGCGTGTGGTTTTCAATGACAGCGATGCCCGTCTTGTCTCCCTCCTTCGTGAGATGCGGCGTTCAGACAAGGATGTGTTCATATCGGATATACGCTCGGTGATTCGCCGCTATGCTCTCTCTCAGAGCGATGAATATGGCTATGCGTACTATGGTGCGGATTCATCAGGAGGGCTTGGAAAGGTCAACAAGGATGCATATATGCACCTTAGGAATGACTTCAACACCATGTCCATGGATGAGCATATGAGGGCTGTGATGCTCTATGTCCTGATAGTCTACGGCTTCAACAACCAGATCAGATTCAATGATGCCGGTGCGTTCAACCTGCCTGTCGGGAAGCGTGATTTCAACCGACGCATGCAGGAGAAGCTGTCGCTCTTCATTGACAGGATCAAAGCGCTTGATGCAGTGTTCATGGATTCGGATTTCCGCACTGTGCCCATCCCCGATGGTTCCTTCGTCTATGCCGATCCACCATATCTTGTAACCACTGCGACATACAATGAGAAGCATGGCTGGACGGAAAGCGACGAGACATCCCTTCATGAGCTGCTTGAGAGCCTTACGGAGCGTGGTATCCGCTTTGCTCTCTCGAATACGCTTCGGAGCAGGGGAAAGGAGAATTCATTCCTCATTGGATGGCTTGAGAAGCATCCCGAATACAGGGTGCTCCATCTTGATAGGAGCTATGCCAACTCAAGCTACCATATCAAGGACAGGGAAGCGGAATCAGATGAGGTTCTGATCCTCAACTACTGAGGCCCCTGATGTACTCGTCCATTGAAGAGGCGACCTTCTTTGAATAGCTGACTGCATCGACAACGGTCCTTGCGCCAAGTACAACGTCACCGGCGGCGAAGATGCCTGGGTATGTCGTCTCCCCATGCTCATCTGTCAGCAGAAGGCCAGAAGGTGCGGCTTTCAGCCCTTCGGTTGTATCGACGAGCTTGCTCTTCGGCCCCTGCGATACGGCGATGATCGTGCTGTCAGCCCTGTATAGCTTCGGCTCCCCCTTCGTTCCGATGATGTGCCCCTCCTCATCAAAGATGTTATCATCGAATACAGGTCCATCGTGGGTGATCTCAACCGGATGCTTGCCGAACTCGAAAGATGCCCCGTCCAGCCTGGCGTACTCGATCTCCTCCTCGTTCGCATTCGTTTCCTGCCGCCTTGCGTAGAGCGTTACATTCCTTGTGCCTTTCCTGAGCAGGGTGCGAGCAACATCCAGTGCTGTATTTCCCATGCCGATGATCGCAACATCGTTGCCAAGGCTGTATGCATCAGGATTGGCGAGGAAGTCAATCGCGAAATGGCAGTTCCCAAGGCTCTCACCCTTGATTCCAAGCGTTTTCGGTCTCCAGACTCCTGTTCCGATGAAGATTGCCTTGTAGCCATCACGGAGCATGCTTGAGATCGTAAGCGCACCTCCGATTGTCGTGTTAGGGCGTATGAGGATCCCCGCCTCAAGAAGTTTCCTTCGATAGCGCTCAAGCAGTGTCTTCGGCAGCCTGAAATCCGGGATTCCGTACTGCATGACACCACCGATGCGATCCTTTGAATCGAAGATCGTCACTTTGTATCCGCGCTTCGCCATTTCAAGCGCCACTGTGATTCCAGCCGGTCCCGCTCCTATGACGGCGACCATGATGCCGTTTGAAGGTGGAATCGGTATGGATATCTGATCAAGGCAGGTCTCTGATATGTAGTTCTCAATGGAAGAGATATGTATCGGCTGTCCCTTGCGGCCCTGGACACAATGCCCCTCGCATTGCTTCTGATGATCGCAGACAAGGGAACAGACAGCGGATAGGGGATTGTTCGCAAACAGCATCTCCCCGGCTTCCCTCAGCCTTCCTTCCCGCATTGCCCTGATCATCTCAGGAATCGGGGTAGAGATCGGACAGCCCGTGACGCACATGGGCTTCTTGCAGAGAAAACAGCGTTCAGCTTCAGCGATTACATGCAGTACCATGTCCTGATGATAATCCATCAGGGCTGCAAATGCATCCTAATTGAGTGCCTTACGGCGTATCCAATGTCCGCTTCTGTAGAATGAAACGGAGATGAGGGTTCCGACAGCCCATCCAATCGGCCAGCTGAGCCATATGCCAACAGATCCAAGCACAGCAGAGAGAATGAAGGCAAGGACGACACGGAGGATGAGATCGGAGAATGTCGCGATCATGAATGGGAGCATGTCCCCGGCACCGCGCAGTATTGCATCGGTGATGAGTTTCACCATCACGATGAGATAGAAGGGGGAGACTATCATGAGGAACCTCATTCCTTCCTGATGTGCTGCCGTGGCTTCAGAGTTCATGAAGAGCAGGAGAATGAAGCGTCCGAGCGTAATGAAGAGGATGGATGAGGCAATGGAGAATATGCCTCCCATAAGAAGTCCTTCCTTCCTCCCTTCCTTGACCCTGTCGATCCTCCCTGCGCCGAAGTTCTGGGCACCGAAGCTAGAGATGCCATTGCCGATTGTTGATATCGAGGTGATGACCATGTTGTTCAGCTTGATGGCCGCAGCGTACCCAGCCATCACCGATGCACCGAAGCTGTTCACAACGCTTTGGATGAGGATGTTCCCCACTGAGACGAATGACTGCTGAAGGATCGAGGGGACCGCGATGAGGGTTATCTGACGAAGGATCCTGAAAGAGAAGAGCGGCGCCTTCTCATCGTTTTCACCAACGGATCCAAGTCTCCTGATCAGCGCACAAAATGCAAGGATGCTGCTGATTCCCTGGCAAATGAATGTCGCCCAGGCAACGCCGTCAACACCCATTCCGAAGGCAGTGACGAAGAGTATGTCCATTCCGATGTTGGCGGTGGAGGAGAATGCCAGGAATATGAACGGAGTGCGGCTGTCTCCCATTGCTGTGAAGATCCCCGTCGAGATGTTGTAAAGGAAGAGGAATATGAGGCCGTAGATGTAGATGTCGAGGTACTCTGCGCTCATTGCCATAAGATCCGGTGGGGTGTTGATCGCCTCAAGCAGAGGATCTGTAAGGAGAAGGCCTATAGCAGTCAGAAGGATGGAGAGCACTGCGGCGGAAATGAATGTCGTTGTGATCGCGCTCTTCATCTCCTTTTTCCTTCCAGCCCCGAAATACTGTGAAACGACGACTGACGATCCCATGTTCGAGCCGAAGGCGAATGCGATGAAGATCAGAGTGATCTCATATGAGTTACCGACAGCGGCAAGGGCCTCGGAGCCTATGAACTTGCCGGCGACAAGACTGTCTGCGATATTGTACAGCTGCTGGAAGAGCATCGAGCCAAGAAGCGGCAGTGTGAAACGCCAGATGATCGGCCTGATGCTCCCTTGTGTAAGATCCCTGTTCACGGACGGCGAGTGTATCACTATCGTCGTGTTCGGTCAAAGAGAGGGCCGCCCAGCCAGGAGGTGAGCAGCCCTTGATCGTCAGTTCTTCTTCTTGGCAATCGCTCTCTGCACTGCTTTCTGGATCTCGACGATCGGGATCATCAGGACAGCGATCAGAAGCGCGATCACGAACTCAATCAGTGAGATATGAGCAAAGTGGAATGCGTTGCTGAGGAAGGGGATGTAGAGCACTGCAAGCGTCAGCACGAATGCGCCGATGAGCGTGCCGTAGAGTATCCTGTTGTGTCCCTTAGTCCTGAAAAGCGACTTGTCCAGCGATCTCATGTTGAAGGAGTGGAAGAGCTCCGCCATCGAGAGCGTGAGGAATGCCATGGTCATGCCATCTTCGCTCGATACCCCGAAATGGAATGCGCCATTCTCGAAGATCTCGCCGATGAAGTAGGAAAGCAAGGTGATGATAGCGAGAGCCGTGCCCTGTATGATGCAGTTCACGCCAAGCCCACCTGCGAAAAGGCCCTCCTTCGATGAGCGGGGCGGGCGCTCCATGATATCCTCCTCGCCCTGTTCCATTCCAAGACCGACAGCGGGGAAGCAGTCGGTGATGAGGTTGATCCAGAGAAGGTGGGCCGGCTTGAGAAGCGTGATCCCGACCATTGAAGCGATGAATACCGATATGACCTCCGCGAGATTTGAGGAGAGCAGGAACTGGATCGCCTTGCGGATATTGTCATAGATCTTCCTGCCCTCTTCGACAGCGACGACAATCGTGGCGAAGTTGTCATCTGCAAGGACCATGTCAGCGACGTTCTTCGTGACATCCGTACCTGTGATTCCCATTCCCACGCCGATGTCTGCATTCTTAATCGATGGGGCATCGTTGACACCGTCACCAGTCATCGCGGTAATCATCCCAGCCTGCTGCCAGCCCTTGACGATCCTTACCTTGTGCTCAGGCTGCACGCGGGCGTAGATGGAATACTTCCTGATGCTCTTCTGGAACTCCTCATCGGAGAGCTTATCAAGCTCAGCGCCTGTGATCGCCTCGCTCCTGTCCTTCACGATCCCCAGCTCCTTGCCGATGGCAACTGCCGTGTCGATGTGGTCACCTGTGATCATGATCGGGCGGATTCCCGCGCTCCGGCATTCCTTGATTGCATCCTTCACTTCAGGACGCACAGGATCGATCATCCCTGTTAGGCCAAGGAATACAAGATCATGCTCAAGCGAGGCGGGACTCTGGTTCTCGGGAACGGTATCGAGCTTCCTCATAGCACCTGCAAGCACCCTCAGCGCCTTGTCAGCGAAGTCCTTGTTTGCCTTGAGGATCGCCTCCCTGTCCTTATCAGTCAGATCGCGGACGTTGCCATTGGAATAGATGGAGGTACATTTCGAGAGGAGGACGTCAGGCGCACCTTTCGTGAACTGCACATAGCCACCTTCGGGAGTGGTGTGGATGGTGCTCATCATCTTCCTCTCGCTGTCGAAGGGGGCCTCCCCGACGCGTCTGTAGGATCCTGTTTCCAGGAAGTCCTTGTTGATCTCCATCGAGACCGCCCAGTTGACGAGCGCAGCCTCAGTAGGTTCTCCCTCAGCCTTGAGCTCGCTGTTGAGATGCGCATCGGAGCAGAGTGCCATTGCCTCCGCAAGGAGCTTCTTGTCATCCCCATAGGCATCGACGACAGTCATCCTGTTCTGCGTGAGGGTGCCTGTCTTATCGGAACAGATGACCTCGGTGCAGCCAAGGGTCTCCACAGCTGTGAGCTTGCGGATGATCGCCTTCTTGCGGCTCATCTTCGTCACACCGATCGAGAGGACGATTGTGACGACGGCCGCAAGGCCTTCAGGAATCGCGGCGACCGCCAGCGAGACTGCGACCATGAACGTGTCGAGAACTCCAGCAAGGTGGATGTCTCCAGCTATCGACATCCTTATCAGGTTGACGGCGAACATGAACACACAGATTCCGAGGACAAGCCATGTAAGTACCTTCGAGAGCTGGTTCAGCTTCCTCTGCAGCGGTGTCTCGTTGTCTGCCGCATCGGAGAGGGCAGTGGCGATCTTGCCCATCTCTGTTTTCATCCCCGTTGATACAACAACTGCCTCTCCTCGGCCATAGACGATCGTGGAGCCCATGTAGACCATGTTCCTCCTGTCTCCGAGAGGGATCTCGCTGCCTGTCAGGGTGTCGGCTGTCTTGTCCACAGGCACCGACTCTCCGGTAAGCGCGGCTTCCTCAGCCTTCATCGACGCAGAGAGGAGGATCCTCGCATCTGCCGGGACGCTGTCTCCGGCCTCTAGCTCTATGATATCGCCGGGAACGAGCTCCTCGCTTTCGACTGTGATGAGCTTTCCGTCCCTCCGGACCTTCGACTTCGCTTTCGACATGTTCTGCAGCGCCTCGATGGCCTTCTCGGCCTTGGACTCCTGCACCACGCCGAGAACTGCATTGATGAGAACGACGATGAGGATGATCACAGCATCCGACCATTCCGTCTCTCCGGATGCTGCCGATGTTACGACGGACAGCACCGCCGCTATCATGAGGATGATCAGCATCGGATCGGAGAGCTCTCCGATGAACTTCTTCAGAAGGCTGTCCTTCTTCCTTTCCTCCAGTTTGTTAGGACCATGCTCGGAAAGCCTTCTGCTGGCTTCTTCCGCGGCAAGTCCGCTCCTGGAGGTACCAAGTGATGCAATGACATCATCCTGCGACTGTAGGTATTCCTTCATATGCTTGGCTCCTGTTTTCAGTGTACAGAGAAGCATAGCATTGTTTCATTCCATTGGTTAAGCGGTTGATCCATGCATCGTGACTATATCGTCGGTTTCAGTCTATAATATCGGCATATGGTCATTGATGATATCCGGCGCATTGGAGCATATTATCCTCTCGATGAATCCCTGAAAGGGATTTCCTCTGCATCCGCGGATGATATCCCGGTTTTCCACAGCTTCTCCGTTGACAGGGAGCATACTGTCGTATTCACCGTTGAGCGTGGATCCCTTCTGGCCTCAACCGGGTGGAGGGAAACGCCTGAGGCGATGGAAGCGACAGCTGCCGTGCGCGTCATGCCTGGCTCATTCGCTCTGTATCTGCCGGGGGAACCCTTCCTCGTGAAGGCGGGAACAGAGGACACGGAAGCGACGATGCGGATAGTAGGTATGGAAAATGGAAGCTAGGGCAGGAAACCTCATCATAGGAGGCAATCATCCAGTCAGTGTACAGACGATGTATGATTCCTCCCTTCAGGGCATTGATCCGGTATTGATAATCGAAAGGATTTCATCACTGCATGCTCTTGGCTGTGATGCGATCCGCTTCAGTTTCATCTCTCACGATGATGCAGCTCCTTTTGGATATATTGCATCGCATTCCCCGATACCAGTCATTGCTGATATCCACTTTGACTGGAAGATGGCTCTGCTCGCTCTTAAGGCGGGAGCTCATAAGATCAGGATCAATCCCGGGAACATAGGGGCGAAGTGGAAGACTGAGGAGGTCGTCAGGGCCGCAGCGGGATGCGGGGCTGCGATACGCATCGGTCTGAACTCCGGCTCGCTTCCGGTAATGGAGGAAGGAGAGGGGGAAGCTGAGGCGATGGTACGTACCGCGCTTGAATACCTTGACTGGTTCCAGGGATGGGGTTTCAGCAATACCGTCGTGTCGCTTAAGTCGTCTGATGTGGCAGAGACAGTGAAAGCCGCGAGGCTCTTCTCAGCCTCATCTGATTATCCTCAGCACATCGGCGTCACTGAAGCGGGTTCACCTGTGATATCGGCAGTGCGCTCCACATGGGCGCTGGGAACCCTGCTTTCGGAGGGGATAGGAAGCACGATACGGGTCTCCATGACCGGGGATATGGAGGATGAGGTCATAGCGGGTGCGGAGCTTCTTCGGACGCTTGGCCTCAGGAAAAGAGGTGTCAGGATCATCTCCTGTCCGAGATGCGGACGCCATGCGTTCGATACCATTGCATTTGAGAAGAAGGTCAGAAGGCGGCTTCTTTCCCTTGATAAGGACATCTCCGTCGCTATAATGGGATGCCTTGTCAATGGACCGGGGGAGGCAAAGGGCGCTGATTATGCTATCACGGGCATGAAGGACAAGGTATATCTATACAGGAAGGGGAAGCTGATCGGATCCGTTGAGGAAGCGGATGCAGAAGAGGCACTCTTCGAGGCGATAGGGAATGAATGACAGGATTATAATCAGAGGAGCAAGGGAACATAATCTGAGGAATATCGATCTGGAGATTCCGAAGGATTCCCTTGTCGTCATCTCCGGCCTTTCGGGTTCCGGCAAGAGCTCTCTTGCCTTTGATACGATCTTTGCCGAGGGGCAGAGGAGATACATTGAATCGCTTTCGAGCTATGCGAGGATGTTCCTTGGCAGGATGGACAAGCCCGATGTCGACTCCATAGAGGGTCTTTCCCCTGCAATAGCGATTGAGCAGAAGTCGACGAACAGGAATCCACGTTCCACTGTCGGGACTGTCACGGAAATATATGACTACTACCGCCTGCTCTGGGCACGTATCGGGCATAAGCACTGCCCGAAGTGCGGACGTGAGATAACAGAGATGTCCGTTGATCAGATCATCGACATAATCTTCTCACATCCCGAGGGAGGACGCCTGATGATCCTCGCTCCTGTTGCAAGGGGGAAGAAGGGAGAGTTCCGCAATACGCTTGAGGAAGCGCTGAAGCTAGGCTATCTGCGCGCTGAGATCGATGGGAAGCTGTACAGCCTCGATGAATCCATCCCTCAGCTTGAGAAGAAGGTCAAGCATAACGTCTCAATCCTCATAGACAGAGTCAGGAACGAACGATCCGACAGGACGAGGATCTCCGATGCAGTCGAGCATGCCTTCGCAATAGCCAACGGGCTTGTCGAGGTGAACTACTTCGACGAGGGCAGAAGCGAGATCTACAGCGAGAAGAACAGCTGTCCTGATTGCGGCATAACGATTCCCGAGATAGAGCCGCGCTTCTTCTCGTTCAATTCCCCGTTCGGGGCATGTCCTGAATGCAATGGAATCGGTTCCAGGAAGGAATTCGATCCAAAGAAGATCATCCCTGACAGATCCCTTTCCTACAATCAGGGCGCGATAAGGACACATCGGCCTGATGCGGCTTACTACAGATCGGGAATAGAGGCGCTGTACAAGCACTATGGATACTCGATGGATACACCGATCGAGAAGCTGCCTGAGGAATTCGTCAATATACTCCTCTATGGCGGAGGAGATCGTTTCTCATATACTTACCAGGGGACAAGCGACAGGAAGACGGTTGAGTTCCGCGGAATCATCACAGAGCTTGAGAGGAGATACTACGAGACGCAGTCGATGAACATCCGCATGTGGCTCGATTCATTCCGCGAGGACATAGTCTGTCCTGCATGCCATGGGGACCGTCTCAGGAAGGAGGCGCTTTCCGTCTACGTTGGAGGGATGAACATCATCGATGCGACGAAGATGTCCGTATCGAAGACGATGGAGTTCTTCGCATCCCTTGACCTTACTCCGACAGAGAAGGAGATTGCGAAGGATATCCTGAAGGAGATCAATGCGCGTCTCAGGTTCCTCAGGGATGTCGGACTGGGGTATCTGACACTCTATAGGGCTGCGGCGACCCTTTCCGGCGGCGAGGCACAGCGTATCAGGCTCGCAACCCAGATCGGGTCTGCTCTCACCGGAGTGCTATATGTCCTTGATGAGCCATCAATCGGACTTCATCAGCGCGATAACCAGAAGCTGATCGATACGCTGAAGAAACTAAGGGATCTCGGCAACACAGTCATTGTCGTTGAGCACGATGAGGATACGATCAGGGAAGCTGATTACGTCGTTGATCTCGGTCCCGGGGCAGGGGAAAGAGGCGGAGCTGTCATTGCCAAGGGAACGCCTGGTGAGATCGAGTGCAATCCGGAATCGATAACAGGACGATTCCTTTCAGGTATGCTGACTATCCCGGTTCCGAAGAGGAGGAAGGGCAATGGCAGGCATATCAGGATCACTGGATGCCGGAAGAACAACCTCCGTTCGATCGATGTTGATATCCCCCTCGGTGAGTTCGTCGTCATAACAGGTGTATCGGGTTCGGGCAAATCAACATTCCTCAATGAGATACTCCTTCCTGCAGTCCAGCGGCGCCTTGCGAGGAAAAGCGATGATCATGATGGATATGAGACGCTGGAGGGAACGGAGAACATCGACAAGGTGATCTCCATTGACCAGTCCCCGATCGGACGTACACCACGATCCAACCCCGCGACATACGTCGATCTCTTCACGCCTATCAGGGAGCTTTTCTCGCAGATGCCCGAAGCGAAGGCAAGGGGATACAGTGCCGGTCGCTTCTCATTCAATGTGCCTGGAGGACGCTGTGAGAACTGCTCTGGTGATGGTCAGCTGAAGATAGAGATGCATTTCCTTCCTGATGTATACGTCAAATGCGATGTATGCAATGGCAAGCGCTACAACAAGGAGACACTTTCCGTGACATACAAGGGCAAGAATATCTCGGATGTCCTTGATATGACCGTGAGCGAGGCCCACTCCTTCTTCTCATCCCATCCGAAGATCATGCGGAAGCTCGACACGCTGATGGCAGTCGGGCTGGATTACGTCCGCCTTGGGCAGAGTGCACTGACGCTCTCCGGGGGAGAGGCACAGCGTGTGAAACTCGCACTGGAGCTGTCTAAGGTCCAGACAGGACGTACGCTTTATGTGCTCGATGAGCCTACCACCGGACTTCATTTCGCCGATGTGAAGAAGCTGCTGGAGGTCCTTGAGAAGCTGGTTGAACAGGGAAACAGCGTCATATTGATCGAGCATAACCTTGATGTGATCAAGACTGCTGACTATATCATCGACCTTGGGCCAGATGGCGGTGATGATGGCGGTATGATAGTCGCGGAAGGTACGCCTGAGGAAGTCGCTGCAGTGCCCCAGAGCTATACTGGACAATATCTCAAGAGGTATCTGGATAAGTGAAGCGTTTCCTCCTTCCCCTCATCATGCTTCTTTCCGCATCCTGGCTTTCCGCTCTCACGGCGCCGCAGATTTATTTCGCGGACGATGAAGAGCTGGAGAGCATGGCTGCGATGCGTGGCATAGAGGCGGAGGGAAGGAATGCCCTTCAGAGGGCGCTATATGAGGCGGAGGGTCTTGAGGGCTATAGTGAAAGCCTCCAGGGAGGTAGCGGTTATACCCTTTCCATTGAAAGCGCTGACGGCCTTTCACGGTCAGGAAGCCGTGTGATCCTCTCCGGTCGTGTCTCCCTCTCGATCACAGATGGAAGCACGAACTCCTCTCTTTCCGCCGATACGATCATCCTTGACATGGACAGAAGCATGCTCACCGCCCTTGGAGGGGTGTCCTATGATACTGATGATGAGAGCATCTCGATCCCTTCGATCACAGCTGATATCGTGACGCTCTCCTGGACAGAGGGAGGACTGATAGTAACAGATGCAACGACATCCACTGAAAGCGAGGGTGAGGACGGCACGATCACGATATACACGACCGGAGAGACACTCAGGTATTCAGCGGATGGGCAGATGCTCTATGAGGATGGATTCATCACCTCAAATCCACGTCAGGCATACCTTTCGATCACAGCAGATGAGATTGCCATGCTCAGCGGTTCGGATATGTTCATCTCCAATGCATATCTCTCAATCGGAAGGGTTCCGCTTCTCTATCTGCCGTTCTTCTTCTTTCCAGGATCGCAGATCATAGGCAACCCGTCAGTTGGATTCTCGTCTGACCGCGGTGCATTCCTGAATACGACCTTTGAGATCATCGGAGAGGCAGAGAGCGTTTCAAAGGGAAGGGAAGGGGACAGCGGATCGTTCATGTCCATCCTCTCCTCATCAGGAAGCGATGATGAGCTTTATCCCGATGGCGCCTACTACAGCACCTCGGGCCATGTCTCCGATGCCGAGCGCTGGGCAAGGGAGACGGATTCATATATCGCGCTGATGGCTGATGCATATTCTGAAAGGGGCATCCACGCTGGAATCGACAGTGTTATCAATCTTCTTGACGGGAACCTGTCATTCTCATTCCTGGATGGAATAGCAGTGTCACCTGCATCCTCATACTATAATGGCAAGTTCCGCTATTACGGACGCAATGAGATGTCATACAGGCATTCGGGCTTCAGTGCAAGGCTGTCCCTGCCGTTCTATTCGGACAGCAGGGTCATGAGGGATTATGCAGACAGGCTTACCGGCTTCTCCATCTTCTCCCTTGTCCAGACACCTGAGTTCCCGACTGCATACAATTCGACGGTGTCCTCGTTCTCACGCTCAATTGATATCGACTACAGGATGCCATCCGATCTTGCAGGCTCATTCGTCTCCTCCTTCTCCATCTCCGGGCTTTCTGCCGAGGCTGGGTATCGCTGGGATACATCCTCAAAGCGTTACTATATGGATGAAGCAGTGCTTCCTTCCTTCTCCGCATCGATCTCGGGAAAGCTCTTTGAGTTCGCTTCAAGCGTCGAAAATGCAGCGATCATCGAGAAGGAAGAGGTTGATATAACGGAGATACACCTTCTTTCCGATCCGCTGCTGTATGAGATCTACAGCGATAATGAGAAGCGGGCTGAACGTACAGGAGAGGAACGGTACTCAATCTCAATGGGGTACTCGATTACCGAGAATCTCGATAACTCGTATGGCTTTGCAAAGGATGGAAGGAATGACGACAGCTCCTTCTCGACCTCGACATCGATGAAGCTGACGCTTTCGGCTGCGGCTGCGGACTATGCCTCGCTTGATGCCGTGTTCACTCCTTCATACTCATATCTCTGGGAGGATGATGATAAGGCCGCAGCATATACGCATCGCGGGGCAGTGAACTCGGATATCACATTCTCTGTGCCATATCTGGGCATGCAGTACAGGATCGCATCCCGCCTTTTCAGCTACAGCGGGAAAGGGGAGAATGGAATCGAAACGGAGAGGGATATGCTCATTCCGGGATGGAATGATGACACGATCACAAGCCATTCCATTTCGCTCCGCAGGTCATTTGAGGCGGACTGGGGCATAATAACGCCAGCGCTTGAGTATGTGCTTCCTCCACTTGCGGCTAAGCTGACTCCGCGCATTTCCTACAGCTATGGCCCGTTTGCGCTGTCATTCGGATGGCAGTTCCTTCAGGAGGAAGAGGATGCGATGCTCTCAAGCGATCTTGTCGAACTTTCCCTCGGATACAGCGGCACATACGTCACATCATCGCTTTCGATGCGCTACCAGAGCTCAGATTACGATCCGTCGGATTTCTGGAGCCCTCTCTATGGGGAGGCCTCGCTTTCGATGCGCACTGCGGACAGGAAATGGTCTGTCACGCAGTATGTTGACTATTACGCCTATTCCGATGGTGAGAGAAATGTGTTCGATTCGATACTGACAACGCTCCGGATTCCCTGCTTCAGCTTCTCAATCGAGTGGGATGGAAGCGCTTCGGAAATCTCATTCAAGGGCATAGAGGCTCATCTTGATGTTGATTCGGCCTCCTTCCAGCTCTGGCGTGGAAGGCTTTACTTCTCCTTCGGTGTCGAGTCGGATTTCAGCTTCGATATCGACAATCCTTATGCCTCCATGTTCACATTCACTCCGTCCATCACCTTCAGCATCGCGGAGTTCCTTGATTTCACATTCTCCTTCTCTTCCTCGAACAACGCATTCTATGATTACTATGAGAGCGGGGATTTCTTCGGGAATCTCCTTTCGGATCTCATCAGATCATTTGATTTCCTGGGTGACGGCCGCACCAGGACGAATTTCGTCATGAGCGGCGCGAGCCTCGATATAGTCCACTATATGGATGACTGGGATCTGCACTGCAGGTACTCTGCAGAGATCCAGGTGAATGACAATGTATACCAGTTCGTTCCTGAGTTCAGCATCTATCTCAGCTGGAAGATACTTCCGGATCTGAAGATCGATCAGAGCTGGGAGCAGAATGAATATGGGAAATGGGAGAGATGATGGCTCAGACCTATGCTTTCAGACCGGATACAGTCCAGCTGGTGCTGGGCGTGAATGATGCGAATCTGCCATACCTTGAGATGCTGATGGCAACAGACCTCTCAGTGCGCGGTACGGCTGTAACAGCCTCGGGTGATGTTCCTCTTTTCATGCCGTTCATGAAACGGCTCGAGAAGGCCGCAGAGGAGAGAGGAGGGCTGAAGGAGGCGGAGATCTTCATGGAGTTCCAGCTGCTTTCCGAACCAAGCGCCGCTGAGAAGGAAGCCGATCCCTCTGTGATCGTCGCAGCAGGCAAGGCCATTTACCCGAGAAGCCGCGCAGAGAAGGAGCTTTTCACAGTGCTCAGAAGCTCATCGGTCGTATTCTCCGTTGGCCCTGCTGGAACAGGCAAGACATTCGTATCGGTGCTCTGGGCGCTTTCTGAAGTGCTTTCAGGGAGGAAGGGGAAGCTGGTGCTCACCCGGCCTGTGGTTGAGGCGGGGGAGTCGCTTGGCTATCTTCCCGGTGATCTGAGACAGAAGCTGGGGCCGTATCTCAATCCTCTCTATGATGCCGCTTCATATGTACTGTCACCACAGCAGATCAGGCGGATGGAGGAGAACGGCACCCTTGAGATCGCACCTCTTGCCTATATGCGCGGCCGCTCGATCAACAACAGCGTGATGATCCTCGATGAAGCCCAGAATGCGACACGTACCCAGATGAAGATGTTCCTGACACGCCTCGGGGAGAACAGCCAGGCGCTTATCACAGGGGATCCCTCGCAGATCGATCTTCCTTCCAGAAAGGATTCAGGGCTGGAGGAAGCTGTCGATATACTCAGTGGAATCAAAGGGGTTTCAGTGGTAAGATTCACACATAGCGATACGATACGCTCAAGGATAGTCCGGGAGATTGTCCGCGCGTACTCGGAGAGGGAGGAGCAGTAGGCAGTATGAAGAACAAGCTGGTGTCTGAATGCCTCAAGGCATTTACGAGAAGGCAGAGGATGGTGCTCTTTGCGCTTATGGCGCTGACAGCTATCCTTGGACTTCTCTATCCGCTTCTGCTTTCTTCTGATCCACGCTCTGTTATGACGCTCACAAGGGAATACCGTCCAGGCGAGCTTTCCGATGAGGATGTGATCGCGCCTTCTGACTTTTCCTACATCGATGAGGAGGCGACCGCCGGTGATATAGAGGAGGCGCGGCGAAGCGTCCTTCCCCAGTTCCATTACTCTGTTTCCGAATCAGTCAGGATCAGGCGCGCCGCCGATGATCTTATCGCAGCGATCCGAAGCGGAAGCGCTCTTCCGGGAGTTCTTCCGCAATCGCTCTCTTCGGTCGTGGAAAGAGCCTCCCAGCTTTCGGATGAGCATCGCGGCCTTGTTGCAGAGCTCGTGAATGAGGCTGTCATCTACCTGACAGAGGAAGGGGTGTTCTCCGCCACGGATCTTGCAGAGGCAATCGATGATGGCTATGCCGCGATGTCAATCGAGGAATCCAGCCTCGATTTCGCTCACTCAGGCAGGATCAGGCTCATATCCGATGCTGTCGTAAGCGGGGAGACATATGAGACTGTGTCACAGCTTGCCGCACAGTATTACCCAGATCTTCCATCATCATGCCTTTCCATCATCTCTGACTCGATCTCAGAGATCGTCACGCCGAATGTCATCTATGATCCGGTGATCACCGAAGAGAAGAGGGAGGATGCGGCAGCCTCCGTCAAACCTGTTCTGGTAGAGATAACGAAAGGCGATTATATAATGCAGAGGGACACAGTCGTCACAGAGCAGCAGCTCAGGACTGTCCAGCGCATATATGATGCTGCAGTTGTCTCCGTATCCTTCCAGAAGGCCGTTGGATATCTTGTATTCCTTGTCCTTGTCACTGTACTGACTGTCTATCTCATCTTCTTCTTCGTGCGCTATCGCTATAGGCTCTTCCTGTATACGACGATCTTTCTTGTTGGCGTTATGATTACCCTAACAGGCGCGTTCCTGCTTTCCAGCGTGCTTCCTGAGGAGGGTGTCCAGTTCATTGAGCCCTTCCTTCCATTCATCCTGATGCCGGCGCTTGCCGCATCAATCACGGGACGGCGGCGCGTAGGATTCTCGATTGCGCTGCTTCTCTCATGCTTTGCTTCCATCCTGCCTGGCAGCAGGAGCTTCTCGTTCTTCTACTTCATTGCTGTGATCGAGAGCTGCCTGATGTTCACACGCTTCGGCACGGAGAGGATCGACATGATCTATCAGACCCTCTTCTCCGCTCTTGCCGCGGCGGCAATCACTGTGCTTGTCGCATTCATCTACGACCTGGATTACACGATAGTCCTGACAAGCGCTATCGCGGCCGGGCTGAATGTCGTATTCACGTATATCATCATCTCCGTGATACTCCCGCTGATCGAGAAGATCTTCAACATACCGACGGCTTATCGCCTTCATGAGCTTTCATTCACCGACACACCTGTTCTCAACAGGCTTTCACAGGTCGCTCCTGGAACGTTCAACCATTCAAAGAATGTCTCCGAAATGGCATATGATGCCTGCAAGGCCATCAATGCGAATGCTGATCTGGCAAGGGTCGGCGGACTCTATCATGATATCGGGAAAGCTGAGCATCCCGAGTATTTCATCGAGAACCAGAATGGAAAGAATGCCCATGATGAGATAAACAAGACCCTGTCCGCTGCGATAATCAAATCCCATGTCAAGCTGGGAGTTGAGAAGGCAAAGGAAGCGGGATTGCCGCAGGAGGTGATCGACATAATCTCCGAGCATCATGGAAATGACCTGATCAAGTATTTCTATAACGAGGCCATGAGGGAGGCGAAGGAGAGCAGGGGTGCAATCGTCAGCGAGGAGGATTTCCGCTACAACGGACACATCCCATCGACACCGGAAAGCGCAGTTGTCATGCTTGCTGACTGCACGGAAGCCGCAACGCGGACGATGAAGAACCCGAACCATCAGAAGTATGAGAAGTTCATCTCCTCGATCATCATGGACAAGATGAACTACAAGCAGCTCAACAACTCCCTTCTGACAATCAACGATCTGGATAAGATCAAGGAATCATTCATACATTACCTCCTTGGTCGTGACCATCAGAGGATAGAATACGGGAAGGACTGATATGCACTACATTGAGGACGGAATGGGCTGCATCGATGCAGGACAGGTTGACGCATGGATATCCTCGATCCTTTCATATCTTGGCGAGGATGGTGATTTCTCCCTCCATTTCATAAGCGATGATGAGATGAGGGAACTCAACAGCCAGTACAGAGGCAAGGATGAGCCTACGGATATCCTTACCTTCGCCATCAATGACGGTGATGCGTTTCCATCATTTGAAGGAGAGGAGAAGGAGCTCGGGGACATCTTCATCTCAATTGATTCAATGAACAGGAATGCGGATTCCCTCTCAGTGGACCGGAGCGAGGAGCTCAGGCGCCTTCTCGTGCATGGCATCCTGCATCTCCGAGGCATGGATCACAGCACCAATGATTTTTCGTCCGAGCCAATGCTTATGGAGCAGGAGAGGATCATGGCAGATCTTGGATTCCTTTCCTGAGAGCTCTTCACTTCTGCCTTTATCGGTATTATTTTTATTGAAAGAACGCTTTCATTTGCCTTTTCGAGAGGAAGATGATATAAGGATTAGTGTTGCTTAAAGCCAATCCCCCTCAATCGGAGGGGAAGAAGGAGAGAATATGATCAAAGTAGGAATCAATGGATTCGGTAGAATCGGTCGCTTTGTATTCCGCGCAGCGATGAACCGCCCGGATATCGAGATCGTGGGAATCAATGACCTCTGCCCGGTGGATTACCTGGCATACATGCTCAAGTATGACACGATGCATGGCAAGTTCAATGGCACGATCGAGTGCGATATGGAGAAGTCACTCCTCATCGTCAACGGCCACGCTGTCCGCGTTACAGCATGCAAGGATCCTGCAGAGCTGAAGTGGGATGAGGTCGGCGCTGAGTATGTTGTCGAGTCCACAGGCCTCTTCCTCACAAAGGAGAAGGCACAGGCCCACATCAAGGCTGGTGCAAAGTATGTTGTCATGTCAGCTCCTTCAAAGGATGACACGCCGATGTTCGTTGTCGGTGTCAACGAGAACACATATGTCAAGGGAACACAGTTCGTTTCCAACGCATCCTGCACCACGAACTGCCTTGCTCCGATCGCGAAGGTCCTCAATGACAAGTGGGGCATTCTCGATGGCCTCATGACCACTGTCCACTCCACGACAGCTACACAGAAGACAGTTGATGGTCCTTCCATGAAGGATTGGAGAGGTGGCCGCGCTGCTTCTGGAAACATCATCCCGTCATCAACCGGTGCTGCAAAGGCTGTAGGCAAGGTCATTCCTACGCTCAACGGCAAGCTCACAGGTATGTCGATGAGGGTTCCTACTCTTGACTGCTCCGTCGTCGATCTTACTGTCAACCTTGCAAAGCCTGCAAAGTATGACGAGATCTGCGCAGCAATGAAGGAGGCTTCGGAGGGCGAGCTCAAGGGTGTCCTCGGATACACAGAGGATGCAGTTGTCTCCTCTGACTTCCTCGGAGATACGCATACATCCATCTTCGATGCCAAGGCAGGTATCGCTCTCACGGATACTTTCGTGAAGGTCATCTCCTGGTATGACAACGAGATCGGATACTCCAACAAGGTCCTTGACCTCATCCAGCACATGAAGAAGGTCAACGGCTGAGAAGGACTTCCGGCATAATGCCCGGAGGGAAACGGGCCTGCCTATGCAGGCCCATTATTTTACAAGGAGGGAACATATGGTTCTCAATACCATCAATGAAGCTGATCTCAAAGGCAAGAGAGTCCTTATCCGTGTTGATTTCAATGTCCCACTCAAGGATGGAAAGGTTACTGACAATACGCGTATCAAGGCGGCTCTGCCGACTATCAAGTATATCCTTGACAATGGTGCATCCCTTGTCGTCATGACACACCTCGGAAGACCGAAGGGACAGAAGAATCCTGCTTTCTCCCTCGCACCTGTTGCAGCGGAGTTCGAGCGCCTTCTCGGAAGCAAGGTCACACTTGCTCCTGATGTGATCGGACCGGAAGTGGAGAAGGAAGTCAAGGCCCTCAAGCCGGGCGATGTCCTTCTTCTGGAGAATGTCCGCTTCTACGCAGAGGAAGAGAAGAATGATGAGGCGTTTGCAAAGACGCTTGCTTCCTATGGCGACATCTACTGCAATGATGCCTTCGGAACAGCCCACCGCGCACACGCATCGACAGAGGGTGTCTCACACTATCTTCCGTCCTATGCCGGCTATCTTATCGAGAAGGAAGTCAAGTTCATGGCTCCGATCCTCGAGAACCCGGAGAAGCCGCTTGTCGCTATCATCGGCGGAAGCAAGGTTTCCTCGAAGATCACTGTCCTCGAGTCCCTTGTCCGCACATGCGATACGATTGTCATCGGTGGTGGAATGGCTTATACATTCCTTCGCGTCCAAGGCTATACAATCGGCAAGTCACTTGTTGAGGATGATTACCTTGAGACTGCAAAGGCATTCCTTGAGAAGGCAGAGGCAAAGGGAGTCAAGGTCATTCTTCCTGTTGATCATGTCTGCGCTGCGGAGTTCAAGGAGGATGCTGCTCCTGTCTATGTCGATGGAAAGAACATCCCCGATGATCTGATGGGCATGGATGTAGGTGCAAAGACAGTCGAGCTCATCAAGGATGCGGTGAAGAACGCAAAGACAGTCGTATGGAACGGACCGATGGGAGTATTCGAGTTCGCCGCGTTCTCCAAGGGGACTGAGGAAGTCGCAAAGGCCCTTGCGGCATCCGATGCAATTTCCGTTGTCGGAGGCGGTGACAGCGTTGCGGCTATCAACAAGTTCGGTCTTGCCGACAGGATCAGCCATGTCTCGACAGGCGGTGGCGCTTCGCTCGAATTCCTTGAGGGAAAGGTCCTTCCGGGAATCAAGGCTCTGGAGAAGTAGGATGAGAACGCCATATATTGCTGGAAACTGGAAGATGAATCTCGCTCCGTCAGAGGCACGCGCCTATGCGTCGTCGCTTGCTGAGGCTGTGAAGGCAGCAAAGCCTGACTGCCGCGTTATGATCGCTCCTTCCTTCGTATCCCTTCCTGGTGTCATCGAAGCCGTGAAGGGCAGCGGGATTACCGTTGCTGCGCAGAATATGGCTGACCACCTTGCCGGTGCATACACCGGCGAGGTCTCTCCTGAGATGCTCAAGGATATCGGTGTTGAGACGGTTATCCTCGGACACAGCGAGAGAAGGCAGTATTACGGTGAGACCGATGAGATCATCAACGGAAAGGTACTCCTTGCACTCTCTCTGAAGATGGAGGTTGTCCTCTGCGTCGGTGAGACACTGGAGGAGAGGGAAGGCGGAGAGCTTGAGACAGTTCTTGAGCGCCAGCTCAGGGTTGGTCTCAAGGATGTCCAGCCAGATGAGATGAAGGCTATCACGATCGCATATGAGCCTGTATGGGCTATCGGAACAGGCA
Organism: uncultured Spirochaetaceae bacterium; assembly: GCA_944392985.1. Classification (GTDB taxonomy): domain Bacteria; phylum Spirochaetota; class Spirochaetia; order Sphaerochaetales; family Sphaerochaetaceae; genus Ornithospirochaeta. The sequence continues at coordinate 87,502 of CALXYL010000001.1, forward strand.
GGACTGCAACGCCCGAGGATGCCGATGCCGCGCACAGGTTCATCCGTGAAACGGTTGCCGCTATGTATAGTGAGGATATTGCAAATAATCTCATAATACAGTATGGTGGTTCCGTTAAGCCCAGCAACGTCAGGGCTTTGATGGAGAAGGAGAATATCGATGGAGCACTGGTAGGCGGAGCCTCCCTCAAGCTCGATGATTTCCTCCCCATCATCACATTCAGCAAATAAGATCGGAGTTAGTGGAAATGACTATTCTAGGTATCATACTTCTGGTGATCTTCTGTATCGTCTCGCTTCTTCTCATCTTCCTGGTGACTATCCAGGATGAGAACAGCGTAGGTCTTGGCGGAATCTTCGGAGGAAGTTCTGATTCGGCATTCGGTTCAAGCACACCTGCTTTCCTTGTGAAGGCAACGACGGTGCTTGCTATCGTGTTCATGGTCCTGTCGCTTGTCGTAGCGATCGTGAATAAGTCAACAGATGCTGAGATCGCTGCTGAGATCACGGCAGCAGCTGAGGCGGAGACTTCCACCAGCTGGCCATCAGCTGAAACGGAAGCCGAGACCGTAAGCTGGGATGATGCAGCTGCGGCGGAAGCTGATGCAGAGACAGCCGTAGCAGAGTGATCTGCGGTGCTTCTGGCCGGCTTGCCTTTACGGTTAAGCCGGCTTATTCTTTCTATTAGGGAGAATCTATGCAGGTTTGTGTTGTTTATGCGGGCAAGGACCGGGAAGGGACTGCCTTGAGAACGATTGCCCAGGCGCTTGCCCAGGGGCTCAATGCCCAAGGACATCAGACAGATGTCGTGAACGCATATACTGATGATACCAGGCTTACCCGTTATGACTATGTCATAATCGGATCCGAGCCTGTTTCGTTTTTCTCGGCAAGGATCCCTGAGATCCTTTCCAAGTTCCTTGCCCAGGCAGGGACTGTTTCCGGCAAGCGCTGCCTTGCGTTCATTTCCGGTGGACTGAGGAAAGGCAAGACGCTGCAGAATCTGATGAAGACGATGGAGAAGGAGGGCATGATCCTCAAGCTCTCTGAAGTGATAACTAAGCCAGGCGAGGCGATGGCTATCGGTAAACGCCTCAATGTTGAGAGGAATTTCTGATGAGAAAGAATGCTGTACCTGTAATCCTGATGATACTGCTTCTTGCAGTGGCGGCGCTTCCTGCCGCATCGATTTCACGTCCTGCCGCGACTGTGCGCCTGATCCGCAACACAGCGATCACCATGGATCAGCTTGAAAGTGAGTACAGCCGTTATGTGGCAATGGGTGCTCCTGTCACGCGCATGGATGTCCTGGACACCCTGATCAATGATGAGGTGTTCCTCCAGGGAGCGGAGCGCGATGGCGTGACGATCTCTGACAGGCAGATCGAGCAGCTTTACCAGCAGCAGAAGTCCAATGTTCAGGCACAGGCAATGCAGGCAGGGCAGACTGTCACCGATGCGGCTTTCGAGGCTGAGGTGATGAACCAGTTCGGATCAGTTGATGAGTACAAGAAGGCTCTTGGAGAGCAGTACATCGTCAATCAGTACCTTATGCTCAAGCGCGGGAATGAGCTTCAGAATGTCCCGATGCCGACAGATGCCGAAGTCAATTCCTTCTACAGGCAGAACCAGCAGGCATTCTTCCAGGCTGAGAACGTGAAGCTGGCACATATCTATATTCCGAAGAATGGCAACGCCACAGAGGATGAGGCATCCCTTCGTCTCCTGACTGATGTCGCTGCTGATATCCACAGCGGTGCAATCACATTCGAGAAAGCAGTCTCCGAGTACAGCCAGGATGAGGGGTCAAGGAATGTCGGTGGTGATATCGGCTGGCTTTCCGCTGACAACACTGCTGCGCGCCAGGGATGGGGAAACGCTTTCTGCGATGAGGTTCTTTCAATGGAGCCGGGGCAGGTTTCCGATGTCCTCGAGTCTGATATGGGATACCACATCGTCCGTGTCTCTGTGCACAATGCTGCGAAGATCCTCTCTCTCAGCGATCCTGTTTCCCCTGCGGAGACAATGACTGTCAGGGAGTATATCCAGCAGTATCTCTATATGGTGAATTCCCAGAACACAGTCAATGCCGCGCTTCAGTCGCTCATCCTGGAGCTCAGGAATGAGGCGCAGATCAATATCATCTATCAGGAACAGTGATGCAGAACAAAGCACGCCATCATGACAGAAGGATCGCTGTATCGACGCTTTATTCCCTTGATTTCAATGGAATGCTCGATGCCGATCCTTCGGATATCAATCCGTACCAGGGAATGAATGATGAGGAAGTAGGGGCTCTTGAAGAAGAGGATCGCATCTTCATCCGTTTCCTTGTATTCGGTACCTTGGAGAACCGTGAGGAGATCGATTCCCTGATCTCCCGTTATTCGCTTAACCGTCCGATTGAGAAGATCGATCTTGTTGACAGGAACATACTCCGTGTTGCCTTCTATCAGCTGGCATTCTCACGTGATGTGCATCCTGCGATTGTAATCGATGAAGCCGTAAAGCTCTCCCAGGAACTTTCCAATGACGTCTCATTCAAGTTCATCAACGGTATCCTTGACGCGGCAAGGAAGGACATGGAAGCAAGATGATCCAGCTTAAAAGCGATAAGGATATCGAAGGAATCAGGAAGAGCTGCCACCTCCTTGCCCAGCTCTTTGAGGAAGTCGGGCCGCAGATCCAGGCGGGGATGAGCACATATGATGTTGATTCCCTATGCTTCGATTTCATGAAGCGTCACCATGCAACAGGCCCATGCAAGGGGTATATGGGTTATCCCAATGTCACCTGCATTTCCGTCAATGATACAGTCATACATGGGATTCCCAGCAAGCACATCATCCTCAATGAAGGTGATATCGTCAGTGTTGATATCTGCCTTGAGAAGGATGGTTATGTCAGCGACTCGACCCATACATACGAGATCGGCAAGGTATCTCCTGAGGTCCATCAGCTCAATGAGGTCACAGAGCGCTGTCTTTATCTTGGAATAGAGGCAGCTTCCCAGCCCCATGCGCGTATACAGGATATCGGGGCGGCTGTATCACAGTATGCACGCAAATTCGGATATGGCGTTGTACGTGATTACTGCGGTCATGGCGTCGGCTTCTCCATCCACGAGGATCCAGAGGTTCCTAACTATGTATCCCTTGCGAATCCAAATCCGCGGCTCAGGCCCGGTATGGTCATTGCGATAGAACCGATGATCAACATGGGTACATACCGTGTCCGCACAGAGAAGGATGGATGGGGAGTAAAGACCGCAGACGGCAAGCCTGCATGTCATTGGGAACATACTGTCGCTATCACTGATAACGGTCTTGAGATACTCACACAGCTTTAAGGAGGCTCTATGGGCAAGGAATTCATCACATGCGACATGATCCGCGATGCGGCACTGAAGCTCGTTTACAGGATGCATACGGAGGATCACTTCGTTCCCGATGTCATCTATGACTCTCTCCGCGGAGGGGCTTACATGGCGAATGTAATGAGCGAATACTACAAGCTCATAGCGATGAAGGAGGGCAAGCAGCCTGTTTTCTATGCGGCCGTCGTTGCGCGCTCATACGGTGCTGTGAAGGAGCATTCCTCCCATGTCGATATCGACGGCTGGACATGGTCTCCGAAGAATCTCAGGAAGGGACAGAAGATCCTTATCGTCGATGATATCTTCGACACAGGAATGACTGTCAATGCGCTTGTCCAGACTGTCATGGACGCTGGCATTCCCCGTGAGGATATCAAGGTGGCAGTCTATGATTACAAGGTTCCCCTCTACAAGGATGAGGAGCCTCTTCCGATCCAGCCAGATTACTGGTGCCGCAAGCATGTCCTCCATAAGCCTGAGGATTCAAGATGGATACACTACACATGCCATGAATTCATCGGACTTACGCAGGATGAGGTGGATGAGGTCTATACCGATCCAGAGGTCAGGAAGATCCTCCACGAGATACTGTAGGGAATATCCTCATCAAAAAACAGGACTCATCGCGAGTCCTGCTTTTTCACCTTCATCTGTTTCAGTTTCCGATATATTCTGAAAGCGCTCCATCTGTATCAGGTCTGTACTGATGGATTGAGCCCTTGAGAGCAGCACCGTTTCCAGTGACCTCGACGATCCAGAAACCATTCTCCTGTGTCGCCATGAGGTATTTATCCCCGCTCTTCCCGATCCACGCGGATGTGATGAGATCGTTGTCATCGCTGATCTGAAGAAGCGACGGCCTGTAGTTCTCTTCATTTGTCCTGCTCGTCTCATGTACGTATATTCCGCATTCATAGAGATAGCCGATGTACTTCTCCGTCTCCGTATCAGCATAGACGGGCATGAAGTTGTTCTCTCGGTAGATCAGATCCTCAGCGAAGGAGGAATCAACTGTCGTGAGATTGTTATCGTCACTGTTGATCTTCATCAGGTCACCTTCATAGTCAACAGCGAAATGACCATCGGATCCCATGATGACATCATCATACTCATTGTTGTTGTTCGATGTGACATCGATTGTTGTGGAGGATTCAATGATGATCAGCTTGTTTGAATCAGGGTATCCAGCATCTGAATCATTTGAATATGCGCGGAGTATCCTATTCCCGATGATGCGTGAATACTCTGGAACTTCAGGACCGGGTATTGCAGTGATGGCATTTCCGTTTATGGAAGCGAAATCCACACTTCCGTAATACATCTTCTCGTCACCATCTACCTTATAAAGGAACTGTATTTCATCAAGGTTGAAGATAGTAGGGGAGGAGATGAAGGATGGATAGCTGATACCTGAAAGAGTGACAGCATTCCCTCCTTCCCCAGCAATGTTCAGGAGAAGGTTCGCCTCCGGATCAGCCTTGCCATCTATTTTATCTATGGCTGTATAGAACATCTTCACACCATCTTCTGTGTTATGGATGAAATAGACATTGCCATCCTTCGCTGCGAATGGGACGATTCCGGAATTATTTGAATTGTACTTCGTCAGATCAATGATCTTCTCCGTTGCTGAACCAGTGAAGCGATAGAGGTCACCATCAGCAACCATGATTATATTGCTGTCCTCATCTGTCCCGAGCACAGTCTCTATGCGTGCATAATTGTTCTTCGTGGCATTGAACGCCTGCTGGAACACACCCTGTCCAGAATCTAGGTTGCAGGAAGCCAGAACGATAAGAACCGCTATTGCTGCTGTGAGTATCCTTGTTTTCATCTCTGCCTCCTCAATGCCTGTAGGTTACTGTGAGAGTAGCTGGAATGTAGGAAAGGGTGGACATCTTCTCTGGAGCGCTTGCATATAGCTCAGGGAAGATATAGATCCCTACATTGATTCCGACTCCCCATGAATCAGTGATGAAGTACCTGACACCGATCTCCGCCTCGCATCCGAATGTGATCTTCGAAGATCCATCATAGCTGGCATACAGCAATCCTGCTCCGATTGATATCGGGAGCTCCACTGTTCCCTGCACAGGAATGGCTGTTGCCTTCACGAAGATAGGGACATTCGTCCCGACTATTCCGGAACGCGCGAAATCGAACTGGAAGCCAAGCTCGCCGCCAAGTGCGATATAAGGGTGCAGGAACACCTGGTAGGAAATCGCACCGACGCCACCGACTGTACGATGCGTCCTGTCTGCACCATCTCCCGGCCAGAACGTCCATTCAGGTCCCTGGTACCCCTGGTCATTCCTGGAAGGATTGTGGTAGAAGAATGGCACCGTCGCGCCAGCTGTGATATTGAACATCTGTGATCCTGCATCATAGTAAGGCTCTGCTGCGAAGAGCATGCCCGGGATGAGCAGGATAAGCATGATTAGCCTAAGCGGTTTCTTCATCGAAAACTCCTTCAAGGATTATACGGAAAAGAGAAGAGGCAGAAAAGGGCTTCTTGATGATGGCGTGCTTTTCATTTATCCTCAGCTCTATGATCAGACTTGGGTGCAAAGCTGTTGCGGAAGCGGTGATGTCCAGCATAAGGAATGAAACGGAATTGTTTGTGAAGGCAGGAAATAGGGCTCCATCCCTTGCTGTTGTCATTGTTGGGCATGATCCTGCGAGCGAGACATATGTGCGGAAGAAGGCTGAAGCTGCAGCATCCCTGGGCTTCATGCATTTTCAGTATAGTTTGGATGAAGATGCCTCAGAAGGGGAGCTTGTCAGCCTCATTGACAGCCTGAACAGCAGGGAGGATGTTGACGGAATACTTGTCCAGCTTCCCCTGCCTTCTTCGATTTCCCCAGAGCGGATCATCGAAAGGATCCTTCCTGAAAAGGATGTCGATGGGTTCTCGCCAGTCAATGCCGGACGCCTCCTCATCGGCGAGGAATGCTTCATCCCATGCACCCCGAAGGGAATACTTGAAACGCTCAGGTATTTCGGAATCGAGACAGCAGGCAGAAAGGCCGTTATCATCGGCAGGAGCAATATCGTCGGGAAGCCAATGGCTGCGCTTCTGATGAGACGCGGCATCGATGCGACAGTGACTGTATGCAACACAAGGACACCTGATCTCAAGGAGTATACCCTTGGTGCTGATATCATAATAGTCGCTACAGGAAAGCCGGGAACGATTGATTCCTCGTACGTTCGTGATGGGGCGGTTGTCATAGATGTCGGTGTGAACAGGATCCCTGATCCATCGAGGAAAAGCGGATTCCGCCTTGTCGGGGACGTGGATGCCGCTTCTTTTGGGGAGAGGGATGTATCCCTTACGCCTGTTCCTGGAGGAATCGGTCTCATGACTGTTTCGATGCTTATGGCAAACACCCTTCAAGCTGCCAGAAGGAGAGCGAAGTGAGGTTTCTGATAGAGTCTTATGGTTGCCAGCTGAATATGGCGGAGAGCGCTGCGATAGAGACAATGCTTATCGGAAGAGGCATGGAGAAAACAGAAAAGCCGGATGATGCAGATGCAGTGATCATCAACACATGCTCTGTAAGGAAAAGCGCTGAGAACAGGATCTGGGGACGGCTTGGCTTCTATAATGCAGAGAAGCGGAAGCATCCGTTCCGCTTAATCGTCACTGGCTGCATGGCAGAGAGGATGAAGGAGGATCTGAAGAAGGAAGCTCCATTCATCGATGCCGTCATAGGTACAAATGACAAGGCAGAGATCCCAGACTTCATCATCGGGGAGCCTCTTGGAAAGCTGGACAGCTACAGATTCCTCTCTTCCTATTACCGTGAGGGCGATTACTCAAGCTATGTCCCGATCATGAATGGCTGCAACAACTTCTGCTCCTACTGCATCGTTCCCTATGTGCGGGGAAGGGAGGTGTCACGGCCTGTTGAGGAGATCCTGAAGGAGATATGCTTTCTCGAGCAGCAGGGGGTCAAGGAGATAACCCTCCTGGGACAGAACGTCAATTCATACTCTGCTGAGTACAATGGCGAGCATGTTGATTTCCCCCGCCTCCTTGAGCTTATCATCCCATATCTAAGGAATATCGTGTTCGTCAGGTTCGAGTCCCCTCATCCGAAGGATTTCTCGGATCATCTCATTTCTGTCATTGCCGATAACGACAGGATCGCAAAGCATATCCATCTTCCGGTGCAGTCAGGATCGACCAGGATCCTCCAGCTGATGAACAGAAGGACAACCAGGGAGAGGACTCTTGATCTTATACAGAAGATGAAGGAGAGGATTCCGCATCTGACACTTTCAACCGATGTCATGACAGGATTCCCGACAGAGACAGAGGAGGAGTATGAGGAGACGCTGTCCCTGATGGAGGAAATGGGGTGCACTGAGGCGTTCATGTACTACTTCAATCCCCGGGAGGGTACGAGGGCTGCAGAGATGGAAGGCCAGATCGAGGAGAGCGTGAGGATCAGGCGTCTTGAGCGTCTTATCGATGAGCAGATAAAAAGACAGGCTGTCATCAAGGAGGGAATGCTTCCATTCACTGCCCTTGCAATCGTCACGGGCAAAAGCCGCGATGATGATGAGAGGTATCTTGCAAGAGGCGAGCACAATGACTATTTCTCGTTCTCTTCGAGTATTAGCCACAAACCCGGGGATGCGGTTATAATCGATGCAGAGGAGCTGAGGGGAAATACCTTCAGAGGTAGGGAGCGTGTCTGATTTCTCATCCTTCATTGATCTATACAGGAAAGCCGGCCGCATCGTCGTCCTGACAGGGGCCGGTGTCTCAACGCTGTCAGGGATCCCTGATTTCCGTTCGTCGGATGGACTGTACAGCAAGGAATTCGGGAATATGAGGGTGGAGGAGATCCTTGATATCGATTTCTTCCGTGACCATCCCGATGTTTTCTATCAGTGGTCTAGGGATTACTGGTTCCAGATGGATAAGTTCCAGCCGAACATCATCCACAGGACCCTTGCTGAGATGGAAAAGCGCGGAAAGCTCAGTGAAGGCATATTCACGCAGAATATCGATGCGCTTCACCAGAGGGCAGGATCAAGGAAGGTCTATGAGCTACATGGCAGCATCGCCAATGGATACTGCATGAACTGCCATAGGCATTATGATTACAAGTACATGGCAGATGCGGTCAACAGCGGTATCAAGCCGATATGCTCAAGCTGCGGGGGCCTTGTGAAGCCTGATATCGTCTTTTATGGTGAAAACCTGAATACGACGACGCTGATGAGGGCTGAGAATGCATTCTCATATGCCGATCTCGCCATTGTCCTCGGTTCATCGCTTGTCGTGAATCCCGCCGCCTCCCTTCCGTATATCTCAGCACGGAGCGGAAAGGATATCGTCATCGTCAACCGCGACAAGACCTATATCGATGACTACGCCGCATTGAAGTTCAATGATCTTGGATCTTTCTTCGAGGAGCTTAATCAGTATTTAAGTAATAACAAATAACTAATCGTATAATTACGATATAATACTTACTAAAAAACAATTAAATTACAGTACTCTTAATGAAAACACTACCGCATTCATGGGAAATACGGTAGTGTCCATTTCAAAATTGACCGAGAGCGATATCAAAGGATATTGATGCCTTTTCTGATCTGGATTGTTTTTGACGAGCTGGAATTGCCGTCCGATGCTGTAAAAACCAGTTCTGTATAGCTGTCGTCAAGAAGAGTGCATCCGCCATTTCTGATCTCGGCAATGTCTTTGAGTTCTGCTTCAGAGGCGTTATATGCATACAGGATGTGCTTTTCATCTTTTTCCATTGGAATGATTGAGTTCTCCCTTGCATACAACGGAAGTGAGAAGAAGTCATAATTCTTCCTTATCCAGCATGGACCTTCTGCTGATGAACCATCGAGTATTGAAATCCATCTGCCTTCTGGAAGATAGAAACGGCACTCGCCGTCTTCCTTCATCACAGGTGCGACAAGCAGCGATGGGCCGAGCATATATTCCTTGTCGATATACCTGATCATCTCATCATCAGCACCGAATTCAAGAAGAAGCGGCCTCAGGATAGGGATACCTGTACTGTGTGATTCCTCTGCGTATTTCCAGAGGTACGGCATGAGTGATTTCTTGAGGTTCGTAAAGAACTCCGTAACTCTGCATGCTTCTTCATCGAATGCCCATGGAACTCTGTATGAAGAGCTTCCATGAAGCCTTGAATGCGATGAAAGAAGCCCGAATGCAACCCATCTCTTGAAAAGATCAGGGGAGGTCGTGTCCTCAAATCCTCCTATATCATGGCTCCAGAATCCAAAACCTGAAAAAGCAAGGGAGAGGCCACCCCTGAGAGTTGATGCCATCGACGAATAGGTTGCCACGTTATCACCAGCCCAGTGCACAGGCATGGTCTGGCTTCCGATTGTAGCAGAGCGCGTGAATACAATAGCATCATCGCCCTTCATCTCCTTAAGCAATGAGTACACAGCATCGTTGTAGATGTATGTATACCTGTTGTGCATCAGGGCAGGATCTGAACCGTCATACCATACAACATCGTCAATAGGTGTATTCTCACCAAAATCCGTCTTGAAGCAATCAACCCCCATTGCGACAAGTTTCCTGAGCTTATCCTGATACCATCTCACGGCTTCCGGATTTGTGAAGTCTACAATAGCCATTCCGGCTTGCCATACATCACACTGCCATACATTGCCGTCCTTTTTCCTGAGGAAATATCCTCTTGAAGCACCTTCATCGAACAATGGCGATTTCTGCGCGACATAAGGATTGATCCAAATGCTGACATGAAGACCTCTGTCATGCAGTTTCCTCAGCATTGCGACGGGGTCAGGGAACATCTCGGGATCCCATGTGAAATCGACCCACTGGAAGCCTTTCATCCAGAAGCAGTCGAAATGCATTACAGATAGCGGGATATTCTCCTTTGCCATCATGTCAACGAACGTAAGAACCGTTTTCTCGCTGTAGTCTGTCGTGAATGATGTTGATAGCCAAAGTCCGAAAGACCATTTCGGGGGAAGTGCGGGGCGGCCTGTTATCTCAGTGTATCCTGAAACAACATCCTTGAGTGTATCACCTGCGATGATGCAATATGACAGCTTCTCTCCAGGGACAGAGAACTGTACACATTCAGTTACTTCACTCCCCATCTCGAATGAGACCTTTGAATAACTGAGGACAAGGATTCCGTAATTCTTCGAGGAAATAAAGAACGGGACATTCTTATGTGACATCTCGCTAGCACAACCGCTGTCAAGGTTCCACATCTCAACTTTCTGCCCGTTTTTGACAAATGACGTGAATCTCTCTCCAAGGCCATAGTAATTCTCACCGATATCAGTATTAAGATTTTCAGCCATGAATCTTCCTTCCGGCGTTGTCATACAGCCTGAAAGCCTTGAGAAACGTGATGTCAGTCTGCTGCCCTTATACGAGAATACAAGCGTGCCATCTGCATATTCCGCCTTCAGATTGCCGGACACGATTGAATCATCTCCTACAATTCCGCGGAAAGAAGAGGGTATAGCGGGAAAAGGCTTTTCCTCGACAGATCCCTTGTGGTGATAGACATCAATCCTGAGAATATTCTCCGCTATAGGGTATATCTCTGTAGTGATGACAGGATTGTTGAGCGTATCATTCCTGCAGGAAATGGGGTAGGATGCGGCATAAAGCGATAGCTTATTATCCCTTGCTTCTGTTTCGAAATACTCCTTATGTGAATAAAGAGTCACGTTGTCATCAAGATGCCAGAAACCATTTCTGAATCTCATCCTTCAATTCAGCTGAAGCTATCTCCTTATTGGCAAGCTGAGTATCAGGAATCAGCAGGAAGAAGTCAATTGATTTCATTGGTCACAAATGAAAATAATGGAATGATTTGTTTGTGAACATTGCATCTTGATGATTGCCTTCCATTCTGGTATTTTTACTTGAGGACACTTGGGGGTGTTCTGGTTTCGACTGGCTTTGCCATGCCGTAGACTGCGGATCAAGAGCTGACTTGTAAAACCGGCACCAAAAATTAAATGCAAAGAAAGAAGACGAGTTCGTCTCTGACGAAGCATTTGCTCTTGCTGCTTAATCAGTTTTGAGCGGGATGCACCCTGTTAGGTTCCTGGCATGATGCGTCCTTTACCTTAGGGGACTTGCTGCTTTCCTTCTCGCCGGGGAGGGCAGGACACTCAGGCGATGCTGCATCTGGACGCCGGTCCCGCTGCCGAAGGATGAGCAAGACTGAACCGGGACTATATCCGTAGACGTCTATGGGTGGACTGTCAGGACGGGAGTTCGAGTCTCCCCACCTCCAGAGAAGGGATTATGGCTCCGAAGATCGATATCAGGGTACAGAAAACGAAGGAGAGGCTGAAGAGCGCTCTCCTTTCCCTTATGCATGAAAAGAGCATCGAAAGGATATCGATCAGCGAGATCTGCAGGAAGTCAGGAATCAACAGGAACACATTCTATCAGCATTACAAGGATATAAAGGATCTGCTTGATGAGGTTGAGAAAGGGTTCATGGTCTCCGTGTTCTCCGCTGTCAGCATCTCCGGAGAAAGCGTCAGGTCAGTCAAGGAGATAATGACTGTCCTTCTTGAGACGATCAAGGACAACGAGGAGATCTGCATGCTCCTCTTCTCCGACAATGGCGACAAGGATTTCCTCCGCAACATACTGATGTATGCGCTTCCCTCCGCTGTAGAGAACTGGGTCAATGAGCTTGGAATGGAGGAAGCGGATGCGACTGCTCTCTACTATTTCGTGATGGGCGGTACAGTCAATATCATCGAGGCGTGGATGAAGGACAGCTTCAGCGCGACCCTTGATGAAACAGCTGACAAGCTCAACAAGCTCATCCTCAGCTGCCAGGCAGCGTTTGCTCAGTAGCTGTTGAGCTCCCTGAGCTGGCGCCTTGTGTCACGGTTCATATCCCTTTCCTTTATCGCTTCCTTCTTGTCCCTGACATTCTTTCCGCGGGCAAGGGCTATCTTCATCTTCACGAGATTGTCCTTCAGGTAGATCTCAAGCGGCACGATCGTAAGGCCGCGCTCATTGACCTTCCGTGTGAACTTCCTGATCTCCTGCTTATGGGCAAGGAGGACACGGTTCCTGTCTGTTCTGTGGTTGAAGATATTCCCGTGGGTATATGGCTGGATCAGGAAGCCGATGAGAACAAGTGATCCATTCCTTGGAACCACGTAGCTGTCGGAGAAGGAGCACTTGCCCTCGCGCACAGACTTGACCTCTGTCCCGACAAGTGCGATGCCGACTTCCAGTTCCTCTATGATCTCATAATTGAAATATGCTTTCTTATTCTTCTGTATCAGCTTGATCGACATTCCTGCAAACCCTGAATCCCACGAACGGACTTGTCTGGGATTTCTCCATTACACCGACAGTATCAGCGGTGATGCCATCGTCGGCATTGATATAGCTCCCGCCTTTGATGATGATCCCATCATATGGATATGAATCCCCGAGCTCCACGGCCTTTCCATAGTCCGATAGCCTCATGAGCGGGATATAAGGCGTTCCTGTCATCTCCCATACCTGGCCCATCATGAATGATGGAGACGAAGTGTCACTGTCGATTGAGACAAGGGATGATGAGTATGGTTTACCGTCAGCACTTCGAGCCGCTGCATACCACTCAGCCTCTTCTGGAAGCCTTGTCTCTATACCTGTTTCCTCGCTGATCCATCGGCAATAGGCTTCTGCAGCATACCAGGAGACTGAACGAATCGGACGCGATGACATCACGTAGCGAGAAGGTGAGATACCATCAAGGTATCCTTCATCAGCCATCCCATCTGCAATGAGCTGTGACTTGTTCGACTTTGCCCAGTATGGGTTCTGCTCCATGAAGAGTGCGTACTCATATTCTGTCACAGGAAGCGCCGCGATAGAGAAGGGATTGACCTTCACGTCTGCTCTATGGCCATTTGAGGCAGGGTAGGAGATGGCGCCGCCGTTGCCCATAGAGACAGTACCGCCCTCATATGAGAAGAATCCATCACCAGCTTCTTCCGCCCTGACTGCCATAGGCACGGGAACGGAGCCATCATCAGCAATGCCATCAATGTAGGTTCTCCCAAGCAGCTGGATGAGGCTGTCAAGCTCAGTGGAGCGGTAGTGTACGCCGCTTTCAGAAAGGATGCCAAGCGCGTCGAGGAAATCCTGATGCATCGCACCCGATGTGATATGCAGCGCTCCGTAGAGCAGAGGCGCTGATACATCCTCGAATCCAAGCGCGGATGCGTTGGTTGCGAAATCGGTGAAGAGGGGAGGGCAGTGGTAGGTCTCGTCGTAATCTATCACCTGAGACCATGCAGCTGCCTCTCGCGCGAAACGGTCAGTGACAGCCTTCTCGGTCTCAGGACTGTTGACAGCTTCAAACCTGATCGTGTCAGTGCGATGGACAAAGAGCGTGAAGAAGATACGGTGAGGTACTCTTGCGTCGACGCTTCCTGCATAGGCTCCATCGACATAGAACGAGAAAGTGTGATCCCCCGCATCAAGGCGATAGACGGAGCCTTCCGATGATCCGATATAGCGTCCATCCTCATAGATTGCGGTATTCACGGTATTCGTGCTGAAACGGACATAGCCTGTGGCAGATACGAGTCCAGGCAGCACAGCGACAATGAACAGCAGCAGGATGGCAGCAGCGATGGAGAGCAGGAGGATGAACACGCCCGGCCTTAGCCCGAGAACCGGCCTCAGCCTTACAGGCTCCACCTCTGGAAGCTCCGGTTTCCTAAACATGGAACATATAGTCATTCATCGCCGCCGCTCTTGTCAACAAAGACCGTATGGTTTAACGTGTTTTCCATGGATCGTTTCCTTACATTCCTCGAGCGAAGCGTTGAGAAGCGCCTGACCAGAAGGAAGCGGATGAAGGCATACAGCGAAAGCAGGAAGCGCACGCTTCTTTCTGAGATCTGGAGCTGGGTTGACGCCCTGATCTTCGCTATTGTCTGTGTCATCCTGATCAACCAGTATCTCTTCCAGCTCTTCGTCATCCCATCCCCGTCGATGGTATCGACGCTGAATGTAGGTGACCGTGTGATCGTCAACAAGGACAGCTATGGTGTGGAACTCTATCCCGCGGGGAAGAAGATCCTTACCGGAAGCCGCCGTGTCCAGAGGGATGAGATCATAACCTTCTACAACCCCGAATATGATTCCAAGGGGCCGTTCTTCGATGTCCTGTCCCAGGTTGTGTACATGGGAACGCTGACACTCGTGAACATCGACAGGAATGATGATGGCACGCCAGCTGAGAGGCTTTATGTGAAGCGCGCGATCGGAATGCCCGGCGATACGATACGCTTCGAGAATGGAAATGTCCTCATACGCCCGTCAGGCGAGGACGGATTCATCAGTGAAGAGGAATTCCAGGAGTCAGCCGCTCTTGCAGAAGGCCCACACAGAAGCATAGACGAAGGTTACTATGATGCGCTTGAAGCCGCTGCAGTCCTTACGGCGTATCAGGAGGAAGGGCTCAGCCGCGAGGCTCCTGGTTCGCTGTACCAGAGATATTCCGTCCTTGACGGAAGCGGCTATAACTACATCTTTGACCGATATGAGTATGAGAAGACCCTTGCTTCGGCACTCTCATCATTCAATCCATCCGATATGTCCCTCAGAAGCAGCTATGCGCGTTACCGGAATGGAATATATGTCCCGGAAGGATATGTGCTTCCGCTTGGTGACAACAGGGACAACTCACGTGATGGACGCTATTTCGGCGCTGTTGAGGAGAGCAGCATCAATGGAAGGGTCATCGGACGTTTCTGGCCGCTCAGCCGCATCTCCTCGCTGTTGGACAACGAATGAAAGGCCTCGATCCCTCCCGCCCCCTCTCGCTGTATATCCATGTTCCGTTCTGCCGCTCAAAGTGTGATTACTGCGCGTTCTATTCGGTTCCGTCCTCTTCCTATGACGAGGATGCAATCAATCGGTACATGCGCATCATCCTCTCTGAAATCGGAACGCTGAACCGCGAATGGAATGCCCCATACTGCACCATCTTCATCGGGGGAGGGAATCCTGGGATGCTTGGATACGGAAGGATTTCGGAGATCCTGGCAAAGGCAGAGGAGAACGGGATGCCGGAAGAGGTAAGCATCGAGATCAATCCCGAGGATGTGACAGATGATATATATACCCTCAGACCGCTTCTCACCCGTGTTTCAGTGGGCATACAGAGCATGAATGAGCGGACACTCCGACGCCTCGGAAGGAATGCCTCCGTATCGGATAATAAGCGGGCGCTTTCAATACTTTCACGCTCACCCTTCCGCTGGAATGCTGATATCATCACGGCAGTTCCAGGTGAGAGCATTGAGGAATGCATTTCGGATATCCGCACAGTTGCATCCTATGGTCCCGGGCATATCTCATTCTACTGTCTATCCTTTGAGGAAGGCACGCCGCTCATTGCAAGGGAATGTCCGATAGGAGAGGAAGAAGAAGCACGCTTTCTTGAGGAGGGATGGAAGGAGCTCAGGGCGCTTGGCTATGAGCACTATGAGATCTCGAATTTCGCGAGGAATGGGGAGCATTGCCTCCATAACGAGGTCTACTGGGATCTAGGGCAGTATGTTGGCTTCGGTCCGGGAGCAGAGGGGTCAATAGGTTATAGCAAGGCAGTGTCGATGCGCGATGCTGAGCCTCTTTCCAGGTTCCTTTCCGATCCTGAGCTCAGCTGCACTCCTCTTTCTGAAACCGAGACGGAGGAGGAATACCTCCTTGTCGCGCTCAGGACAAGCCGCGGCATCTACAAGGAAAGCTACAGGGAACGCTTCGGAAAGGATTTCGATGCTGTCTACGGCTCCCTGATTGAGACTATGGATGAGACCACCTATCTTGATACGCCCTCATCCTTCTCGCTGACGGAGAAGGGGTTCCTGACGCTTGACTGGGTCATTCTCCATCTTTCGATGGGCATCTGAAAGCGGCCGTTGACAGCAAAGATGCCATTGTGATAGTTTTAATCGGTATTCAAAGGCTTAATAGAAGAAAGAGGTAATTATGTCTGGCCATAGCAAATGGGCAACTATAAAGCACAAGAAGGGAATTGCCGACGCAAAGCGCGGGCAGAAGTTCACGAAGCTGATCAAGGAGATCACAGTCGCTGCAAAAGCTGGCGCTGATCCGGAAGGCAACGCACGTCTCAGGACCGCTATCCTCAAGGCGAAGGCGGAGAACATGCCTAAGGATAATATCGACCGCGCTATCAAGAAGGGCAGCGGTGAACTCGCTAATGCGACATATTACGAACTGACATATGAGGGCTATGCTCCAGGCGGAGTCGCCATCATCGTCGATACGCTGACTGACAACAAGAACAGGACAGCGGCAGATGTCAGGTCCACGCTTACGAAGCTCGGCGGATCCCTTGGCGCAACAGGCTGTGTCAGCTATATGTTCCAGACCAAGGGCATCATAACCTATGATGCGGAGAAGTACACAGAGGACCAGATCTTCGAAGCCGCGCTTGAGAACGGCGCAGAGGATGTCTCCACTGAGGATGGAATCATCGAGGTCACGACAAGCCAGGCGGACTTCGCGCAGGTTCTTGAGGCAATGCAGGCCGCAGGCTTTGAGCAGGACAGCGCCGATGTGACCCGTGTCGCTGACCAGATGGTCCAGCTCGATAAGGAGAAGGCACAGAAGGTCATGAACATCGTCAGCAGGCTTGAGGATCTTGATGATGTTCAGCAGGTGTCCACGAATCTGGAGCTGCCAGAGGATTACGAGGAAGAGTAAGCATGATCGTGCTCGGGGTTGATCCTGGGCTGGCAGATACGGGCTGGGGTGTTGTCGATTTCGATGGGCAGCATTACCGGCCTGTTTCTTTCGGTGTGATAAAGACCGAAGCCGGTGAGGATATGCAGAAGAGGATCTATACCATTGCGATGGATCTGGGAGAGGTCGCGGCAAGGTATGGGGCTTCTGTTGTGTCGATGGAGGATATCTTCTTCACGAAGAACATCACATCGGCAATCCCTGTTGCGAAGGTTATCGGAGCATCGTGCTTCCGCTTTGCCCAGATGGATCTGCCGGTGCACCTTTTCTCACCGCTCCAGGTCAAGACAGCGGTCACAGGAATGGGAAGGGCAGAGAAGATCCAGGTTCAGGAGATGGTGAAGGTCATCCTCCATCTGAAATCAATTCCACGCCCCGATCATGCCGCTGACGCCCTAGCTGACTGCATCTGCTATTGCTCCACCCTCTCCCTGAAAGGTAAGATCGGATTATGATAAATGCTTTGCATGGCAGGATAGAGGAGATCAGGCCGGACTGCATCACTGTTCTCACTCCGGGTGGCGTGGAGTACCGGATGGAGGTCTCGCGCAATACCGCTGAACGGCTTTCACAGGGCGACAGGGACCGTGTCCGTGTCTTTGCATATCTCCAGCACAGGGAGGATGCGATGACGCTCTTCGGCTTCGCGACCGAGGAGGAACGCTTCTGCTTTGAGCAGCTGCAGACCGTGCCTGGCATAGGAGCAAGGCAGGCTATACGCATCCTTTCCGGAATCACAGTCGCAGCACTTGTCAAGGCACTTGATACGCAGGATGTGAAAACACTTGCCAAGGTTCCCGGAGTTGGCCCAAAAACAGCCCAGAAACTCGTGCTTCAGCTGAGGAATGTCCTTGTGCTTGAAGAGGAAGGGGAGAGCGAGGTAGCAGGTGGTACGCTGCCGCAGAAGGAATACCGCGATATGGTCGAATCCTTCGTTGCGATGGGACATGACAGGAAGTCCGTTGTCAGGACGCTTTCCGATGTCATAAAGGAGAACGAGGCGGCAATCAAGGGGAAGGATTACCGCTCTGTTGAGCCGATGATCTTCTCCATCATGCTCAAGAGGCTCTCATGATCTACGACAGAAGCGATGAACTGGAAACCGATGATTCTCCCATCGTGGCAAGGCCGGTGGATGCCACCTTTCAGGAGGAGGACAGCCAGGAGAACATACTCCGTCCGAAATACCTCGCGGATTTCCAAGGACAGCAGTCGATCAAGGACAACCTTTCTGTATTCATAAAAGCAGCAAGGAACCGCGGTGATGCACTTGACCATACATTCATCGTCGGTCCTCCAGGACTGGGAAAGACGACGCTCGCGTCGATCATCGCCAATGAAATGCACAGTGAGATCAGGATGACGTCAGCGCCCGCCTTGGACAAGCCGAAGGATCTTGCTGGAATCCTCACGAACGTTGCGGAGAACTCTGTTTTCTTCATCGATGAGATACACCGCCTCAAGCCTGCCCTTGAGGAGATGCTTTATATCGCGATGGAGGATTTCGAGATAGACTGGGTCATCGGACAGGGGCCTGCTGCAAGGACGATGAGAGTGCCTCTTCCTCATTTCACGCTTATCGGGGCTACGACGAAGGCTGGATCCGTATCCTCTCCGCTGGCCTCTCGCTTCGGAATCAACATACACATAGATTTCTATACGCCTGAAGAGCTTTCGACGATCATTGCACGCTCGGCAAGGATACTTGAGACAGAGATCACCCCGGATGCCGTGCTTGCTCTTGCGCGCTGCTCCAGAGGTACTCCGAGAATCGCGAACAGGCTTCTGAGAAGGCTGAGGGATTTCGCTGCCGTTCTTGGAGATGGCACGATAACAGAGGCGATAGTCAGGGATGGCCTTGAAAGGCTTGGAATCGACAGCAACGGACTTGAGAAGATGGACAGGACGATACTCAGGACAATCATAGACTTCTATGATGGAGGTCCTGTAGGCGCTGATACGCTTTCCATATCAGTCGGGGAGGCGGTGGAGAGCCTTGAGGATTATTACGAGCCATACCTGATCCAGCAGGGGTATCTGAAGAGAACCCAGAGGGGCAGATGCGTGACTGAGAAGGCATATGGGCTATTCGGGATGAGAAGGAGGGGAGATGCTGACCAAGGACTACTATTTTGATCTTCCGGAGGAGCTTATCGCCCAGGAACCATCCCAGAGGCGCGGTGATGACAGGCTGCTTCTGATCGATAGGGCAAATGGAACCTGGTCCGACTGGATGATGAAGGATTTCCCGTCACTCATTCATGAGGATTCTGTTATCGTCGTCAATAACTCCCGCGTCAGGAAGGCCCGCGTCTACGCACGTTCTGAAACAGGCGGCAATGTCGAGTTCCTCTTCCTTGGAAGGGAAGGGGATGGTGCGTGGAAGTGCATGACCACCAAGACAAAGCGTCAGAAGGCTGGAAAGGAGTACGTGTTCCTCCGCAAGGATGGAAGCGATGATATCACAGGGCGCATCATAAGGGAGAATGCCGATGGTACCCGTTCCGTGCTGCTCAGCGCTGATGATGGTGAGGAGTTCTTCCAGAGATGCGGCCATGTACCCCTTCCTCCTTATATCAAAAGGGAGGATAGCTGGAATGATGAGACAAGATACCAGACTGTGTATGCCTCCCGCATCGGTTCAGTTGCCTCTCCGACAGCAGGGCTGCACTTCACATCGGAGCTGATGGACAAGGTACGCTCAATGGGGATTCCGATCCATGAGGTCACGCTTCACGTCGGTGCCGGTACGTTCCTTCCAGTGAGAACCGAGAGGATAGAGGATCATCATATGCATACGGAGCGCTATGAGATCGATCCAGAGACAGCTGACGCGCTCAACAGGGCTAAGTCGGAGGGAAAGAGGATCGTCGCCATCGGCACGACATCGGTCCGGACGCTTGAAAGCGCTGCTGATAGCAATGGGCGCCTTACAGCCCTTTCCGGGGATACTGATATCTTCATCCATCCAGGCTATTCATTCCGCTTCGTCTCCGATCTGCTGACGAATTTCCACACTCCGGAATCGACGCTTCTGATGCTTGTCTCAGCGCTGGCGGGACGATCCCTGATATTCTCCGCGTATCAGCACGCGATAGAGGAACGCTACCGCTTCTTCAGCTATGGGGATGCCTGCTTCATCAGAGGCTGAATGAGGAGAGGTAGCTCCTGATCTCCTTCTCAGTCTCCTCGATTGACTTCCTGCCATCGACGACGAGGAGGTTGACTCCGCTTTCAAGCCTCCCAAGCTCCTCAAGGTAGTTCTCCCTTACTGCGGCAAGATATTCAGCCCTGTCAAAGAGCTCCTTCTCCTCCCCGCGCTTGTCAATCCGGCGCATGCAGTCCTCGACTGGCGTGTCTATGAAGATGAGGAACTCAGGAGAGGGGAAGCTGTTCACAGTCCTGATCAGGCTTCTGTCGCATTCAACGCTCTGATACGCTATGGAGGAGTAGAAATACCTGTCAGAGAGGACGATCCGCCCCTCATCGATCAGCCTTGCGATCCCATATGAGGGATTATAGAGATGATCGCTCCTGTCGGCGGCATAGAGCATGGCGAGCGCCTCCGGAGTGGTGACGACCTTCTTCTGCAGTATCTTCCTGATAAGCTGTCCGATCGGATTCCCTGTCGGCTCGGCGGTGATGGAGTATGGCCGCCTGTTGAATTCATAGTATCTGGCGAGATTCCGTATCTGTGTCGTTGTTCCGGCTCCATCGAGCCCTTCAAAGACGATGAATGACTTGAGTATGCTCATCTGTTCTCCATTCTCCCGCAAGCGGTAATATGCTATTCTGTTCCAAGGAGTATGATAATCACAAAATAGCCGCAGATGAAGTACCATTCGCCAGCATCGACCATCATCATCTCTTTGATTGTCCTCGTGCTATTCGTCGCGGTGGCTTTCTTTGCCGTACTCTCGATCGGGATGACATCCCCCACGCTCATAGCAGCCGAGCTGCTTATGGACGACATGCGTCATGCTGGATCTGATATCTCGGTTTCATTTGAATCGATCGAGCGTAATCTGCGCGATGGCATCTTCATCAATGAGTTGGAAATAGGATACAGAGGCGAGAATGTGCTGACCTTGGACAGGGTTACAGTGAGAATGGGAATACTCCAGCTCATCCGTTTCGCGCTCTCCGGGGAAGGCCGCCTTGATATCGTCGGGGAAGGTGGTAGCTTCACGCTTCCTTCTTCCGTTGGAGGTGACGGAAAACAGGAAGAAAGGACAGCGCCCGCTATTCCCCAGGTTTTCTCATCCCATCCTGTTGCGCTGCACTTAGAAGGCATCTCCGTTGATGCCGGTTTCTTCAGGACGCCGGATGCGGATGTATCAATCTTCCTGGATGATGGGATAGGCCTCGAGGCAGCATTCAATGAAGCCTTTGTTTCCACAGGAGGGACAGATATATCGATCTCCGGATTTGCAGCCAAGGGTGCAATGAGGGATGGAATCTCTGTATCTGCTTCTGCAGAAAGCATCTCTGCAGTGAATGAAAGATACTCTGCGCTCCTTTCCTCTCCTGTATTCAATGCTTCATTGCCCGAGGATCGCGATGCTGATGGACTGGAGGCGGGGCTTTCCTTCTCCTCTCTCCAGGGAAGCTATGATGATACTGCAATCAGGATTGGTTCTTCCTCTCTCTCCGTATCAGGGCATGATGCAGCGGCATTGATCCAGAATGCATCGGCCTCGTACAGGGATGCCTCGGTTTCCATTGCATCGATAAAGGCAGAGCTTGAAAACGATTCGGTCAGCGCGGACATTTCCGATGCAGACGTGCTGTACCGAGGGACATCTCTTTACAGTTCAGATGGGACTTCTGTCTCATTCTCGCTTGAAAGCCACGCGCTATCCCTGATTTCCTCAGCGCTCTCTTCCGAGGCTCTCAATCTGATGGGCTTCCCATTCTCGACTGAAGGCAATGATCTGAGGCTCACCGCATCACCGGATGAAGGCGCAGAGCTTTCAGGCAGTGTCAGGTTCCTCAGCGAGGATTCGGTGTTCAGTGGAACCGCTGTTGATTTCCTGCTCAGCGCTTCCCGGGATGAAGGGCTCTCCCTCATGATAAGCGATCTGCATCTTCCCGGAGTCGACGAAGGTGCAGAGCTTTCGCTTTCCTGGAATGATGGCAGCCTTTCCGCAGATGGCTCGTTCGGCGATTACCTGAGCTTCAGCGCTTCATATGGAAAAGGCATGTCTGCAAGGGCCTTGATGTCGGCTCTTCCGCTTCATCCATTCCTTCCGTTCATAGAGGCTTACGCCCCTGTACTGTATAACTACATTGGAAGCGGGACGAAGCTCTCAGGATCATTCTCGTTCTCAGCTGACGAGGAGATAGAGGGTGGGGCATCCTTTGCCCTAGCGCTCTCTGATATTCTTTTCACTGGAAGGCCATTCTCCATCGGTGCCGCAGGTAACGGCCGGATTCATAGTGACAGAATCGATATCGGGGCGCTTTCACTCACTTCCGACTTCGTCCGTGCCTCTTTCGAGGGTTCAATCGGATTCAGCACACTGATCCCGGAAGGGCGTTTCATGCTTTCGATGACTGGATCGGGAAGCGAGATATTCAGTGCAGAGCTGAGCCTTACAGGTGATAAGGAATGCTCATTCCTCGCATCCGCTCCTTATTTCCAGCCAACGTCATTCAGCGGCAGCGTGAACTGGGAAGAGGAGGACATGATAGAAGCGGTCGCCGTCCTTTCAGGAAGTTCATTCATCTATCCTTTTGATATCGCGATCGATCTCGCCTCAAACCGCATCACCCTCGATAACGAAAGAGTGCATTCCGAGGTATCGTTCGGAGAGGACTTCATAGGGACGATCGATTTCGATGGCTTCAGGCTGCCGTCCTCCGCAGATCCTGCTGATGCACCATTCATCGATGGATCGATCACTGCATCCTTTGATTTCGCAGAGCAGCAGCTCAGGATCGATTCGCCATTGTTCACGATCGGCAGTATCAGAAGGCTTCCAGGTTCTCCGGATATTTCCTTCTCGATCGAAGGTGACAATGAAAACCTCTTCTTCAATGACCTGACAGCAACAGCCGATGGGTTCGAAACCCTTGAGGGAAGGTTCGCACTTGAATACAGGCTGCCAAGGATAGCACTTTCCCTCCAGGGAGAGAGCGGGGAACGCCTCCTGCTTTCGATTGTGCGTTCCGATGATGGGATGTTCTCGGGTCTCATGCGTGCAGATCACTATGATCTGGGACGCTTCGGCCTTGAGTCAATGATTGGCGATGTGAATCTGACGGCACGTGCAGGTACATGGGAAGCCCTTTCATTCTCAGGAAGCATCAGCGCCTACAGCCGTGACATGATCAATGATCCTGCTGTAATCAGTGCCGATCTCTACATCGATTCCGATGAGATAGCACTCAGCGGACTGACATACAGCAACGGTAATCTCTCCATAACTTCCGATGGCACACGATTCGACTCTGACACAGGGCTCCTTAGATCATCGATTGAGATTGAAACAGTTCTGGAGAAGGTGGATGGGCCTGTTCCTGTTACAGCTTCCCTCTCTCTTTCAGCTTCTCTGGCAAAGGGAGGCAATCTTGCCGATTCCGCCATGTTGCTTGTCCGTAGAGGGCTTGAGGGAATGGAAGGAAGCATCCATCTTTCCGATGTCAACCTGGGCAACCTCCTTTACATTGACCAGAGGGATCTCGACATCCTTTACAGCGGAGGGGAGATCGATCTTTCAGGATCGCTTGCTTCCGGTTTCATCGATATCGAGACAGGAACCATATCTGTCTACGCTGACCTGAGGCCCGCCGCTGCACTGCTTCTGGAAGGGAGCTTCGGCAACGGTGATACCGAGCTGCGTTTTGTCTTTGACAGCTTTGAGATAAGCATCGCGAACCTCTTCCTAACGCCTACGGTTCCTTTCTATCCTCCATCCATCGCCCACGGGGAGATCATCGCTGTGCTCAATGGCGTGGAATGGGATATCTTCGGATCGCTGCAGGCTGAGGAGGTCGCATTCGATGTATTCTGGATGCCAGGACAGCGTATCATACTCCATAATCCTGTGTTCAATGTATGGAATGGATCCTTCGTCTCCCTTGTCGATGACTGCACAGTCCTTGACCTGGAGACATACGAGCGTACATATGGCCGTGTCTCTCTCACGATGGATCTTTCTCCTACGCTCGTATTCGGAGGATGGCAGATCGATGTCTATGTTGATGAATCGACTGAGGTCGGTATAAGGCTTCCGCTTGCAAGTTCAAATGTCGATATCTGGGGTGATGTAAACGGCCATCTGACAGTGGGGCAGGGGACGGATGGGATCCTGTACCTCAATGGCGTCCTGAATGCCTCTGACCTCACGATGTCGATCGGCATGGCACAGATGCCGGACTGGATGCTTGAAAGCAGCGCGGATACACGCACAACCGCCGATCTTGATCTGATGCTGACTGACAATGTCAAATTCGTTTTCCCGCTCACGGGCGATCCGATACTCAGGGCCGATATTGCTGAAAACCAGCATCTGCGCGTCATCGTGGACAAGCAAGGCAATCTCGATGTCTCCGGTTCGCTTGGCATACGTTCCGGCGAGATATTCTATTTCCAGAAGAATTTCTACATCACTGAGGGGAATATCGGGTTCATGCCTGTGCTCGCGGAGGAATCGGGCTTCAATCCGGTGATCAATCTCCGGGCACGCCTGAGGGATTTTGATGCAGACGGGAACCCTGTTGATATCTATCTCAACCTCCTCAATTCAACCCTCGATAACCTCAGCCCGACATTCGACAGCTCGCCATCAAAGCCGCTGTCCGAGATCATGCAGATACTTGGCCAGTCAATTCTACCGACGGAGATGTACGACGGCTTCTCGATCTCCTCGATGGTCTCCCTTGTTTCCGCTTCCGTTGATATCCTCTCACGCTTCGGCCTCCTTGGAACGACCGATGGGAACACGCTTGAGGACTCGATCAGATCCTCCCTCGCGCTGGATACATTCTCCCTTCATACGAATATCATCGAGAACCTCATCTTCGACACAGTATCATATGCCTCTTCGGATTTCGGCGATGAAGCGGTGTCTCCAATGGCGCGCTACCTCGATGGAACAACGCTCTATCTTGGGAAATACCTCTCACCTGAGCTCTATCTTGAGGGAATGGTCCATCTCAATGCAGAGAAGAACCTCACGGAAACAAGCCACACATTCCTTGCGGATGATCTCAATCTGGATATCGAGGTGTCGCTGGAGTGGGATACGCCGATGGCGCTCTTCACCGTGTTCACACGGCCTGAGAACATCACGCTCTACGATATCATCGACAGGTTTGGATTCGGGTTCTCAAAACGGATTGTCTGGTAAGTATTGTGTTTGTTTCATGTATCATGCAGGTGAAACATCCAAATCATATGGAAGCAACTTGTGCAATCTGGTAATATGCACGGAGGAGATTTGCCGATGAAGAACACAGCGAGAAGCATCATCCTCCTCATCATTGCGCTCCTGCTCTCATTGTCCGCAGTGGCCGCGGAGGGCAGTGGAGTATGGTGGGAAGGCATGCCGATGACCGCTTTCAGATATGAAGGACTGAAGAATGTCAGCGCCGATAGAGTGGACCGGCTCCTTTCGCCCTATCTTGGGCAGCCTTTCTCCGATGAGCTCTTTGGAGAGATGAACGCCCTTCTTTATTCGCAGGAATGGGTCAGCTATGTCTATGCTGATGCGCTTCAGGAAGGTGACGACCAGCATCTGGTAATCGCGTTCACATTCTCAGAGAACCCCATGGTTGCCTCTGTGGGGATAGAAGGAGAATCCAGAATAGGGCGCAATCCCCTGCTCCGTGCACAGGCGATAAGCGCGGGGGACTTCTTCACCCCGGGAATGCTTTCCATCAACGCATCAGCGATAAAGGATTACTATCTCCAGCGCGGCTACCGCGATGCTGAGGTTGAATACAGCTATACTGAGAACCAGGAAGCCAATACGGTTGATGTGCTCTTCTCTGTCACAGAGGGCAAGCAGTACAAAGTGCGCGATATCCTTTTCCAGGGTATCTCTGGCCTTAGTGCAAAGGATCTCGATGATGTGCTGACGCAGAAGAAGCGTACTCTTTTCAGTGCCGGAAACCTTGTCATGGCGAACATCACCGCAGATGAGAGCGCTATCATCATGCTCTACAATTCTGAAGGATATCCTGATGCGAGGATCATCTCCACCGAGATCGTTCCGACTGGGGAGGAAGATGAGAATGTCATCTATGTGAATGTCGTCTACACGATCGATGAAGGCGATAGATGGACGATAGGAGAGATCAGATTCTCTGGGAATGAGGTTTTCAGCGATGACGCAATCCGCTCCCTCATCTCCATTGATCCAGGCGATGCTTATGATGCGATGGATATCGCTATACAGCAGGAAGCGCTGAATTCCCTCTACTATGACAATGGGTATATCAGGGCGATGATCACATTCACGCCGGTACGCGATGAGGAAACGCATACCATCAGCTATGATGTCTCGATCTCCGAAGGTGAGCAGTCCGTGGTAGAGGAGATCATCATCAACGGACTGACAAAGACACGTCCATATGTCCTTGAGCGCGAAGTCACGCTGCGTGTCGGTGATGTGTTCTCCCGCTCTGCCCTCATCAGGAGCCAGCAGAACATGATGAATACCGGACTGCTTTCAACTGTCCGGGCTGATTTGCTATATGGCGATACGCCAAACGGCGTCATCGTTGAATTCACGGTGGAGGAAGGAAACCAGATGGAGCTCCAGTTCGGAGCGACATTCGGCGGTACTGTCGACGGGTTTCCGATTTCCGGATTCCTTCAGTGGGCTGACAGGAACCTGGCAGGAACTGGCCGTGATCTCGCCATCTCCACAACACTCTCTCCCGATACACAGTCTCTTTCTGTATCACTTTCTGATGATTGGGTGGGGGACAGGAGATGGTCGAATTCCGTCTCGCTCTCACTAGAGAGGAGCTCAAGGGACGATACGCTCCAGAAGAATCCGAACTCCGCAATGTACGATGGACGCGATGTGGACAAGGTGACGTTCCCGCTTGGCTATAACTCAGCAGCTGAGTGGTATGCCACCGACAATCCCCTCTACCCATCAGACGCATACCTGATGTCGTACGACTACTACAGGATCGCCGGAGGCTACACGACTGGATACACATTCGCGTTCGATCCTGGTTCGCTGACGCTTTCGGCAGGTATCTCGCTGGGAATCAACCGCGCCTTCTATGACGACGGGATGTACACTCCCTATGAGGAGCTGATCCACAAGTACCATGAAGGATGGAAGTGGTCCAACAGGCTGACGCTCTCAGTCACATGGGATGGACGCGACCTCAGGCAGAACACTACGAGGGGATATGTGCTTTCCGCATCGCTTACATACGCAGGCGGTTTCCTTGGTGGTCTTTCCAACTACAACAGGCTCTCCCTCTCCGGCGCTGTGTATCATTCGCTTTACACATACATCAACGAGGAGGAGCAGCATAAGAGCCTTGTGCTCTCATACTCGACCTCTGTGTCATTCATGTTCGACCAGTTCTGGATCTATAATAGCAGGGGATGGCACAACGCCAAGGAAGGTGCTACCCGCTATGAGATGCTCTACATCGACGGCATGAATATCGGGCGTGGATTCGATGTCATCTATGACAAGGCTTTCCTCTGGCACAACCAGATCGACCTCACTTATCCGCTTGTCTACCAGATGCTCGCGGCAGAGGGGTTTGTATCCGCTTCCGGCGTCACCGATGAGATAGCAGAGCTTTCCTCGTTCAGGAATATCGACTGGTATTTCGCGGCAGGTATCGGCGTAAAGATGCAGATCCCGGGATTCCCGCTTGGGCTTTATCTCGTCGAGAACTGGACATGGAACAACAATGAAGGATTCAGGTGGGTGTCGACTGGAATCGGAAATTCCGGACTCAAACTTGTCCTTGCCATCACTACGTCCTATTATTGATCTATGGACAGGAATGATGGCCTGACGCCGATGATGCGTCAGTACATGGAGATCAAGGAAAAGCATCAGGATATGGTGCTTTTCTTTCGTCTCGGTGATTTCTACGAGATGTTCGGCTCTGACGCGCAGGAAGTGTCAAAGCTGCTGAATCTGACGCTTACACACAGGGCAAAGACCCCTATGTGCGGCATTCCATACCATGCGGCGAGAAGCTACCTCAAGAGACTGCTTGATGCGGGGAAGAAGGTAGCCATCTGCGAGCAGCTTTCGATCCCTGATAATCCCCGTGAGCTTGCGAAGCGGAGCGTCACCGAGATATACACACCAGCAACAGTCGTCGATGAGGAGTACCTTGACAGTCTCTCGACATCCTTTGTCCTTGCCGTCGACATGGACAGGAAGGGAATCTACTCAGCCTGGGCCGATATATCCACAGGGATATTCCGTGTCCGCCAGCTGCCGCTTGAAAAGGATTTCCAGGCGCTTGAATCGCTTATCTCCTCGATCTCACCCAAGGAGATCATCATCCCTGATGACCTCTATTTCACGGAAAGGACTCTCCGCGCTCTTATAGACAGAACTGACGCGATAGCGACAAAGCTGCCTGAATGGTATTTCTCCGTCAGGGAAGGCCGCAAGGAGGCTATGAAGCAGTTCCCTGGTTCATCCCTGGCGCTTTTCAGAATAGGGGAGAAGGATCCGCTGCTCTCTCCGATCGGCGCATTGCTTCATTACATTGAGGATAATACGAAGTCCGAGATGCCGCAGCTGAGGGCGATTGAGAGGATAGAGGACGAAAGCTATCTTGAGATGAACAGCGCCGCGGTGAGGAATCTTGAGCTTGTATCATCGATTTCCGATGGGAGGGTTTCCGGATCCCTCTTCAGCGCGATGAACAGGACGCTTACCGCATCAGGAGGAAGATTCCTGAAGGACGCTATACTTCATCCGCTTGAGGATATAGACAGGATCAATGAGCGGCTTGGCTGGGTTGGCTTCTTTATGGAAAACAATGGAGAGCGGCAGAGGGTAAGGGATCTTCTTTCCTCCTCCTCTGATCTGGAGAGGCTCGCTTCAAAAGCCTCGATGAAGAAGCTCAATCCTCGTGATATGATCGCGATCGCGGATACATCCGCCTCCTTCTTCTCCCTTATCTCTGAGAAGCAGGAATACCTTGCGCTTGCGGAGGATTTCTCGTCCGCATTCGAGGAGATCATCTCATTCTCGGAATCCGTCCTCAAGGGGATAAACCGCGAATGCACGAATCTGCAGAATGAAGGGACCATCATCCTTACAGGTTTTGACGAGAAGCTGGACAGCTTCAGATCCTATCTTGCCAATGGCGAGACATTCCTTTCCGAATACATGGACAGGATACGGACAGAGACTGGGATCCAGGGGCTCAAGGTTGGCGAGAACCGCATCATCGGTGCGTATTTCGAGGTAACGAAGTCGCAGGTGGACAAGGTGCCTCCTTTCTTCATCCGCCGTCAGACGCTTGTCGGCGGTGAGCGCTATACGACGGAGGAGCTTGAGAAAATCAAGGAACGCAACGCAAGCGCCCGCTCAGATGCAGCAGAGAGGGAGAGGGAGGTCTATGCCTCCTTCCTTGATCGCGCACTCGCGCTCAGCGCTTCGATCAAGATCATGGGAAGGATCATATCACTCATAGACTTCTACTCATCGCTTGCCCTCCTTGCCGATGAATGCGGCTATACGCGTCCAGATGTCCATGAAGGTGGTGACCTTGTGATCGAGAATGGGCGGCATCCTGTTGTGGAAGCATATACAGGAAGAGCGGAATACACAGCAAATTCCTTCTCGTCAGCTCCTTCCCGCTTCGCGCTTATAACAGGTCCGAATATGGCCGGCAAGAGCACATACCTCAGGCAGACTGCGATCATTGTGCTGATGGCGCATATGGGGTCATATGTGCCTGCCGACAGTGCCTCTATCCCATTGACGGACAGGATCTTCTGCCGTGTCGGCGCAAGCGACAACCTTGCAAGGGGAGAATCGACATTCCTTGTCGAGATGACAGAGACCGCTGCTATCCTCAGGGGATGTACAGAAAGATCGCTGATCATAATGGATGAGATCGGCCGTGGCACATCAACACAGGATGGCATGTCGATCGCATACGCTGTGATGGGGTATCTCAGGACAATCGGGGCAATAACGCTTTTTGCAACGCATTACCATGAGCTTACGATGCTTGACACATCGGGCATACAGCTTCTTCATATGGCGGTTCTGGAGGAGCGTTCCTCGATAACCTTCCTCCGCAAGGCTGAGCCGGGGGCTGCCACATCATCATATGGAATCCATGTAGCCCGGCTGGCAGGGCTGCCACGGTCAGTGATCCAGGATGCGACTGCTTTCCAGAGAAAGCATTTCGCCGACTATTCCTTTGATTCCGCACAGGGCGATCTCTTCATGGATTCAGCCGATGAGGTGGATGAAGGCAAGGCGGAGGAAGCACTCAGGGATATCCTTGCCTTCGATACTGATTCATCAACTCCACTTGAGGCGCTTATGTTCATTAGCGAGCTCAAGAAGAGGCTCGAGTGAGCATATCATTTCCGCATTTGGTCGTTTTTTGGCGGAAGTCATTGACATAAATGCTTTGATACGATAAAAGAAGCATAGTTTCATTAAAGCAATTTAAGGGACCACTCAAGGTCCCTTTGTTTTTGAATGGAGGAGTATGCTGACAGAAGACGCGAAGGATTCGCCGCTTTTCAGGGATGTCGATGCGCTTGTATCCGCTCTATCGCTGAGGACTGTGGAGGTAAGCGACTCGGTGCATCAGGGAACCCACAGCATGAGGGTCGTTGTTTCCAGACCCGATGGGGATGTGAACACAGATGACCTTGCATCGGTGTACAATGTTATCTATCCACGCTACAGCGTGATCTTCGGTGATAGGAGCCTTGAGCTTGAGGTCTCCTCACCAGGGCTTCAGAGGACATTCAAGGACACCCTTGAATTCAGTGTGTTCACCGGCAGGGTGGTGCGTGCATACTCCGTCTCGCTCTCTTCCTATGTCACTGGAAGGATCGAGAGGGCAGGAGAAGGCGAGGTAACGCTTTCAGAGTGCATGATTGATGACAGGAATGAGGGCCGTGATTCGATCACGCTCCAATACAGTGATATATCGAAGGCAAAACTGGAATACAGATGGGAGGCATAGGATATGCTTGACTTGACTGATGAAATCAATTCGATGATTAACGAACGGCATATGGATGAGGAGAAGGTCCTCTCCCTGATCCGCGACATGCTTGTCAGTGCCTACAAGAGGAAATTCGGTACCGATGAGAATGCTGTGGTACGCTTTTTCCCCGGATCAACAGGGGAGGAGAACAGAGCTGTTGAGATCTATTCCGTGAAGGAAGTCGTAGAGGAGGAGAACTGGTTTGACCGCGTCAAGGAGATCCCTGTCGATGAGGCAGAGAAGCTCGTCGACGGCGTTGAGCCCGGTGACTCCCTTGAGATCCCACTGGATCCGAAGAACTTCGAGTATTCAGCTGTCCAGTCCGCAAAGCAGCGCTCACAGCAGGTCGTGAAGGAATATAACACAGACAGGGTCTATGTCGATGCGAAGGCCATGGAGGGCAAGCTCGTCATCGGCGAGATCAAGAAAACGACAAAGAACGGTGACTTCCTTGTCAATCTCAACCTTGAGGACACAGATGCGATCTTCCCTGTGCGCGGACAGTCTCCACGCGAGACATATGAGATCCAGGAGAAGCTGAAGTTCTTCGTCGAGAAAGTCGACAAAGGAGAGGAAGGCAGGGGACGCGATGGCCGCGACAGGAAAAGGCGCGGTGGCGTGAGGATACTCCTTACCCGCGCCTCAAAGGAATTCGTCAAGGCGCTCATCGAGAACGAGGTTCCTGAGATTTCCTCAGGCGATGTAGAGATCAAGGCAATCGCAAGGCATGCAGGCGTAAGGACGAAGGTCGCTGTTGATACACGCAAGAGCGATATCGATCCCGTTGGCTCTACAGTCGGCAAGGCTGGTACAAGGATCCAGACTGTGATGACGGAGTGCGAGGGAGAGAAGATCGATGTCGTCAGGTACTCCGATGATCCTCTTGTATTTATCGCCAATGCACTCATTCCGGCGCAGGTGAAGCGTGTCGTGACAATCGATCCATCCACGAAGCATGTGGTGGCAATCGTTGATGACAACCAGCTTGGCATCGCAATCGGTCAGGGTGGAGTCAATGTCAAGCTGGCGAAGATCCTCTGCGACTGGAATATCGAGGTCAAGACACAGGATCAGTTCAATGAGATGGAAGAGACACTGGAGATCTACAGGAATGTCGATTCCCTCTTCAAGCAGGATGAGCCTGAGGAGGAAAAGGTTCTTTCGAATGATGAGATCGGCATTGATCCCGATGATACTCCTCTTACCGACATCGGACTTCCTGAGGCAATCGTCAGCAAGCTCCATGATGTCGATATCTGGTCCATCCAGGAGTTCTTTGAATATACTGTTGATGAGCTCAGGGAGAAGGGGCTGTCCGACGAGGAGATCGAAACAGTCCAGAGCAGCGTAGAGATCACGGAAGAGGATGATACCGAAAGCAGCTTCGAGTGTCCTGTCTGCCACACGGTGCTTCCCGCTGGAACTGAAGTCTGCCCGAACTGCGGAGCTGAATTCGAGTTCGAATGATAAAGGATGAAAATGGCTGAAGATAAGAAGAAAGACGAAAGAATCAAGGTGAACGTGATCAAGAAGGCTCCACAGCCCGCTGCCCAGCCTCCAAAGGCATCCCATGAAGGAGAAGGAGAGGTTGAGAAGAAGGTCATTGTCCTTAAGAAGAAGCCAACGATCGTTGTCAAGGTGAAGGAGAAGGAAGAGGAGAAGCATGAATCCCCTGTGAAGGAGGATGCAAAGCCGCTTTCCGAGACGGAGCTCAAGACAACAGGCCCCAAGGTGATTCCCTACGACAAGAGCAAGCTCCCTCCGATCAATCCGGAGCCGAGAAAGGTGAAGGCCACGCAGGGAGGCGAGAAGGCAGGTGCGAAGGAAGCAGCTCCGAAGGAGACTGTTGTCCTTACAGGCAAGAGCTTCATGACCAATACTGCTGTTCATCACCAGAACTCCAGGATACAGTCACCTCTTCATAATGGTCCTGTCATCATAAAGAGCGCTGATCTTCCCCCTGTACCGGGACAGAAGGTTGAAGGCGGAGAATCAGCAGATGCCCCTCATCGCCCACGTGTTGCAGGCATTGTCGGTGGCCGTCCAGCAGGTGGCTATAGGCAGCAGGGTGGACAGAGGCGTTTCCCCGGTGGACAGCGGCCACAGGGCACAGGTTTCCAGCGCCAGGGACAGAACGGACAGCGCATGCCTCGCCCAGGCCAGAGCTATACTCCATCAGGAGACAGGCAGTCATTCCGCCCAGGACAGCGTCCCGGCTTTGGACGTCCTGGCTTCCAGCGTCCGGCTGGTGGACCGGGAGGCGGGCCGGAGCTCAACCAGAAGGGACCTGGGAAGAAGCCGCAGGGTGCTTCGAGAAGGAAGGACTACTCTGATAGGTACCAGAAGGATGAGGAACTCGATTTCCAGTTCCAGAAGAAGAAGAGAGAGGAGCAGAAGCTCGCTTCCATTCCGAAGTCAATCGACATCATGGAGAGCATCACTGTCGCAGATCTTGCGAAGAAGATGAATCTCAAGGCGTCAGACATCATCTCAAAGCTCTTCAATATGGGCCTTATGGTCACCATCAACCAGCAGATCGATCATGAGACCGCTGAGATCATCGCATCTGAATATGGCTGCGAGGTGCATCTTGTGTCGCTCTATGACGAGACGATCATCGCCCAGGATGAGGACAGGCCAGAGGACATGGTCCCGCGCGCTCCTATCGTCACGATCATGGGACACGTTGACCATGGAAAGACCAAGCTCCTCGACGCCATCCGTTCCTCCCACGTCGCTGATGGCGAGTTCGGTGGGATCACGCAGCATATCGGGGCATACAAGGTCTCCGTACCTGAGAAGGGCGAGATCGTATTCCTCGATACCCCGGGCCATGCGGCGTTCTCAATGATGAGGGCACGCGGTGCTCAGGTCACTGATATCGTCGTTCTCGTCGTTGCTGCCAACGATGGCGTCATGCCCCAGACAAAGGAGGCTATCGACCACGCTAAGGCTGCAAAGGTTCCTATCATCGTCGCGATCAATAAGATCGATCTTCCAGATGCGAATCCTGACCGTGTCATGCAGCAGCTTTCCGAGCTTGGGCTTGTTCCTGAGGAATGGGGTGGACAGACGCTTTACTGCCGCATCTCAGCGCTGAAGAAGGAAGGAATCGATGATCTTCTTGATACGATACTCCTGCAGGCAGAGATGCTTGAGCTCCAGGCGAACCCGAACTGCCGCGCTGTCGGAAAGATCCTTGAATCGAGGATCGATCAGGGCAGGGGCATCGTCGCAACAGTCATAATCGAGAAGGGAACCCTTCATCAGGGAGACTACTATGTCGCCGGAATCTACCCGGGCCGCGTCAGGGCGATGTTCGATGACAAGGGCAAGAAGATCAAGGAAGCAGGACCATCTGATCCTGTTGAGATCATCGGCCTTTCGGATATCCCATCCGCAGGTGATCCGTTCCAGGTGACCGAGGATGAGAAGCAGGCAAGGATGGTCGGTGCCAAGAGACAGGAGCTCGAGAGGATCGGCGAAAGCGGAAAGAACAACAAGATCACCCTTGAGAATATCAACGAGAAGATCAAGGAAGGACAGGTGACTGACTTCAACGTCATCATCAAAGGCGATGTCCAGGGCTCTGTCGAGGCGCTTCAGGGCGTGCTTGAGAAGCTCTCTAAC
Source organism: uncultured Spirochaetaceae bacterium (assembly GCA_944392985.1). Classification (GTDB taxonomy): domain Bacteria; phylum Spirochaetota; class Spirochaetia; order Sphaerochaetales; family Sphaerochaetaceae; genus Ornithospirochaeta. The sequence goes on from CALXYL010000001.1 coordinate 122,504, forward strand.
TCCGAGATCCGCCTCAATGTCATCAGGGCATCTGCCGGTGCGATCATCGAATCCGACATCACGCTGGCTGCAGCTTCGCAGGCTGTTGTCATTGGCTTCAATGTCCGTCCGACACCCCGTGCACAGGCGCTTGCTGAGCAGGAGAAGGTTGAGATCAAGAAGTACAACATCATCTATGATGTCGTTGATGATATCCGCGATGCGATGGAAGGCAAGCTCTCTCCTGAGATCAAGGAAGTCGATATCGGAAAGGTCGAGGTACGCGAGACATTCAAGGTTCCGAAAGTCGGCGTGATCGCCGGATGCTATGTCACGGAAGGCAAGGTCAAGAGATCAGCGCTTGTCCGCGTTATCCGCGATTCCATCCAGATCAACAAGGATATGATCCGCATCTCCTCCCTCAAGAGGTTCAAGGATGATGCCAGAGAGGTTGCAGAAGGCTATGAGTGCGGTATCGGACTTGAGAACTGGCAGGATCTGCAGATCGGGGACGTGCTTGAGATCGTCGAGACCGAGGAAGTGAGAAGGAAGCTGGAAATCAATGAGTGAATTCTCCCAGAAAAGACTTGAAAGCAGGATTGCGGAGACGGTCGGTCAGCTGATCGTCTCCGGCGCGATCAAGAATCCGCACCTCTCTCCGTTCACATCGGTCACGCGTGTGGATCTGTCGCCGGACAATGCATATGCCTCCGTATTCGTCTCTGTAATGCCAGACAACAGGGCAGCACAGTCGGTCCGGGCGCTTAACAGCGCAAAGGGCTTCATACAGGGCCGGCTGGGCCAGCAGCTCAAAACGAGGAATACCCCTGTCCTGACATTCCACCTCGATGATTCCTACAAGGAAGCGGAGAGGGTCAACAGACTGATCGATGAAGCCGTGAAGGGAATCGATGGCTGATACGTTCTCTTTGCGCCTGATTGACAAGGAGCCTGGAATGACATCATTCGAGGCTCTTTATCCTATCAAGAGGGAGAACCGGGGAAGGAAGATCGGACATGCCGGAACGCTTGACAGATTCGCATCCGGCCTGATGGTCGTACTGATAGGCGGTGCAACGAAGCTCAACCCCGTATTCTCCTCATTCGACAAGGAGTATATCGCATCGATAACATTCGGAAAGGAGACTGATACGCTCGATCCAGAGGGAGCAACAATCGGTGAGGCCCCATGCCCATCCCTTGAAGCGCTTGAGAGCGTCCTTCCTTCTTTTCTTGGACGCCAGATGCAGCGCCCGCCCGTTTACTCAGCCATACATGTCAATGGCAGGAGGGCGTATCAGGAAGCAAGGAAGGGCAATGAGATCGAGATGCCGGAAAGGGAGGTTGAGATATCCTCACTTGAGCTTCTTTCCTTCGATGGAAGCAGGGCAGTGATCAGGGCATCTGTTTCAAAGGGGACATACATCAGGTCGCTTGCCCGTGATATCGCTATCCGTGCAGGATCCAGAGGGTATCTCGACAGCCTGAGAAGGCTGAGGATCGGGCCATGGACGCTCTCAGATGCAGCTCTCAGCACAGACGAGCTTCTGGAGAGGACAGGGCTTTTTTCCTCAATATCCCTCGACAGCGCTTTCAGGAAGGCGATTGACAACGGAGTATCAAAGCCACGCTTCATCATCTCCGACAGCGATCGTTCGCGCCCATACGCATTCCTTTCATTCGATGGTGTCCCATATGGTATAGCAGAGAAAAGGGAAGGCGGCTTCTCCGTTCTTGCGAGGTTATGATGAAGGTTGTCCCATTCTCTTCGCTCTCTGATACTGCAGTGCCGCCGAAGCGGACATCCGTCATCTCAATCGGTGTCTTTGATGGGGTGCATAAAGGGCATCAGGCGATTTTCGAGCGTCTCATGGCCGCAAAGGATGAACTTGATGCTGACAGCGCGGCTGTCATCACGTTCTCCATCAATCCAAAAGGAAGTACGGGTGCGCTTGATACACTGCGCCTCAGGGAGGAATATATCGCATCATTCGGGGTGGATGTCCTTGCAGTGATTGACTTTTCTCCTAGATTCAGTAAGATATCAGCCGTTGGGTTCGTGTCCCTTCTCAGAAGGGCATTCAATCCAATAGGCGCGGTTGTCGGCTCTGATTTCCGATTCGGGAATCCTCAGAGCCAGGGAAACGGAGAGGATCTGGGGAAACTGCTTCTCCAGGAAGGCTCTGTATGCCGCGTCGAGACAATAGAATCCGTTCTGGACGATGAAGGGGAGAGGATCTCCTCGACGCGTCTCAGAAAGATGATAGAGGTTGGGGACCTCGGGAGTTTCCTGAGGCTCTCAGGTCAATTCTACAGGGTGGATCTTGTGCCGTTACCTTACGGATCCGGCTCTGGAGAACTGATTTTCAGCAGAGCATCGATTCATCAGCTCCTGCCGCCACCAGGTGCTTATGAAGCCGGACTCCTGACTGCTGACAGAAGATGCATCAGAGCAGAAGCGAGGATTGACGGGGATTCGCTCCGTGTCCTTCCTCTCTCTAAGAGCATCGACGGATGCGGATATGGAAACGGGAAAGAGGCGCTGCCGCTCGATTCTTTATATCTGGAGAAGAGAAGATGATTACGAAGGAACAGAAGAAGGAAATCGTGGTCAGGTTCGGCAATGATGCCAGGAACACAGGTGACGAGAAGGTGCAGGTTGCACTCCTTACAGCGAGGATCAATGACCTGCAGGGCCATTTCAAGGCCAATCCGAAGGATCATGCCTCACGGCGTGGACTTCTGAAGCTCGTCGGCCAGAGAAGGCGCATCCTGAAGTACATCAGGAACCGTGACATCAACGAGTACCGCCAGCTCATCGCAGACCTCGGTCTGAGGAAGTAAGCAGGATAAGGAAGCCAGCTTTGCCTGGCTTCCTCTGCATATAGATAGAAAGAACAAAGAACAGAAAAGAACAAAGAAGGATTGTCTATGTCAGAAATGCATTCAGTCTCGGTCAGGATAGGGGATATCGATCTCGTATTCGAGACCGGAAAGATCGCAAAGCAGGCAAATGGCGCAGTCTACGCCCATTACGCCGGCAGTGCGGTCATCGCCACGGTCTGCTGTGGCGACGCACCATCGGAACCGATTGACTATGTCCCAGTATCGGTCGAGTACAACGAGAAATACTATGCGGCAGGAAAGATCCCTGGAGGATTTTTGAAGAGGGAATCGAGGCCGAAGGATAAGGAGATCCTTGTCTCAAGGCTTATCGACCGCCCGATGAGGCCGCTTTTCGATAAGGCTTTCGGACGCGAGATACAGATCGTTCCTACGGTTGTCTCCTCCGACATGTCCCATACACCTGATATCGTTGCGATCAACGCGGCATCATGCGCTGTCACGATCTCCGATATCCCGTTCTATGGCCCGATTGCCGCTGTCCGTGTAGCGAAGATCGGAAATGAGTATGTCATCAATCCGACATTCCAGCAGATGCCCCAGGCAGAGCTTGATATCGTCGTTGCCGGTACGCATGACGGAATCACGATGGTTGAGGGCGGAGCAAAGGAAGTCAGCGAGGATGATATGCTCGGCGCCATTGCCGCAGCCCAGCCTGTCATTTCCCGCATCTGCGAGGCACAGGATGAGCTCAGGAGGATCTGCGGCAAGGAGAAGCTGCCTCTAATGGAGATCGAGGAGGCTGATCTTTCGTGGCTTGAGCCTGTCAAGGAGTATGCTTATCCGCTTGAGAAGGAAGCGTCCTTTGTAAAGGGCAAGATGAACCGCTATGCCGCACTTGAGAAGGTGCATGCTGAGGTCAAGGAGAAATTCGCAGCCCTCATCGCTGAAGGCGAGAAGAGGATGGGCGAGGTAGACAAGATGTTCGAGGATATGGAGTACAATATCCTCCGCTCCTCGATCCTCAATGATGGAATAAGGACAGATGGAAGGAAGGTCACTGAGATCCGTCCGATCACATGTGAAGCAGGTCTCCTGCCATGCACACATGGCTCTGCGCTCTTCACCCGCGGTGAGACGCAGTCCCTTGCTGTTACTACTCTCGGAACAGTCCAGGATGAGCAGCTCTTCGACAATATTGACGGAGAGAAGACATACTCCAACTTCATGCTGCACTACAATTTTCCGCCGTACTCCGTCGGTGAGGTCGGAAGGCTCACCACAGGCAGGAGGGAGATCGGGCATGGTCATCTTGCCCAGCGTGCACTCGAGGCTGTCATCCCCAAGAAGGAGGACTTCCCTTACACGATCCGTGTTGTATCCGAGATCATGGAGTCCAATGGATCTTCATCGATGGCCTCTGTCTGTGGCGGCTGTCTTTCCCTCATGGATGCAGGCGTGCCTATCAAGAAGCCTGTAGCCGGCATTGCAATGGGGCTTATCACGGAAGGCGCGGATTATTCCCGCTATGTGATCCTTTCCGATATCCTCGGAGAGGAGGATCACCTCGGTGATATGGACTTCAAGGTCGCTGGAACAAAGGACGGCATCACCGCATTCCAGATGGACATCAAGATTGCAGGAGTCACTCCAGAGATCATGCGCAAGGCGCTCAACCAGGCCAAGGAAGGACGTCTGCACATCCTCTCGATCATGCTTGAGACACTGCCAGCACCACGTGCGGAGATCTCTGAGCTTGCTCCGAAGATCCTTACACTCTCCGTCCCAGAGGACAAGATCGGCGCTGTCATCGGAACAGGCGGAAAGACGATCAAGTCGATTGCCGCGCAGTCCAATGCTGAGATCAATATCGATGATGATGGCACTGTGATGATCTATGGCCGCAACAATGCTGCAGCACAGGAAGCAAAGAGGCTTGTGCTTTCGATCATCGAGGAACCGGAAGTCGGCAAGATCTACAGCGGTACTGTGAAGAGGATTGTTGACTTCGGTGCATTCATCGAGATCCTCCCAGGCAAGGAAGGGCTCTGTCATATCTCCAAGCTCGCACGCACAAGGGTAAAGAACGTCTCCGATGTCCTTTCCGTTGGCCAGACGGTCGATGTGAAGCTCATCGAGATCGACAGGATGGGAAGGCTCAATCTCTCTTACATCGATGCACAGCCTGATGCGGAGAAGGAGAAGAAGAACAGCTGATGATCCGGATAAGGGCAAGCGAAGGGGCAAGGATGCCCGAATACAGGACTTCGGGAGCAGCCGGGGCGGATGTCTCGGCCCTGCTTTCCGAGCCTGTCACGCTTCACCCTGGTGAATTCCGGGCAATCCCTACGGGTCTCTTCGCGGAGATACCTGAAGGATATGAGATACAGGTGAGACCTCGTTCGGGCCTTGCCGCAAAAAATGGTGTCACGGTGCTCAATGCGCCTGGCACCATTGACGCAGACTACAGGGGAGAGATAAAGGTCCTCCTCATAAACCATTCGGACAGGGACTTCATCATCAACAGCGGGGATCGGATCGCACAGCTTGTCATCAGCCGCGTCGAAAGGGCTCTTTTCATACCTGCTGATAGCCTCTCCGACACAGAAAGAGGAGAGGGAGGGTTCGGTTCCACAGGTGTCTGATCGTCGTACGAATGGACGCTATTCCCTACTATATGGATATGTGCTGAAGGAGGCGCTGCAGGATTTTGCCGCCGCGTTTGCGTTCTTCTTCTGCATTTTCTTCATCAATTCAATACTGCTTCTTGTGCAGAGGATCCTTCTCAGGAACATCGACTTCTTCACGATGCTTGAGATGGTTGCGCTTTCAATGCCGCAGTTCCTGATCTACACATTCCCGTTCGCTTCCCTTGCATCATCCTCGATGGTTCTTGGTGATCTTGGATCTTCCAATGAGCTGCTTGCCCTCAGAAGCTCAGGCATAGCGCTCAGCCACGTCCACCGACCTCTGATCTGGATGTCAATCGTGCTTTCAGCTGTCACATTCTTCTTCGCAGATGCTGTTCTGCCATGGTCATCCGTGATCTATGAGGAACGTCTTTCCGTCCTCATGCAGGAGATGCCGACATTCGAGATCGAACCAAACAGCGTGAACACAGTGGGGAACATCGTGCTGTCAAATGGTGATACAGAAGGTGGCACGATCCATGATATCATCCTCCTTTCAAGCGACGACGGTGAAAGCCGCACAGTCACATCCCCTTCCGGCACACTCTCGCTTATCGATAGCTGGAACTACATATACTCACTCTCCCTTGAGGATCCTGATATCCTCATCACCGATGACAGCGACCCCGGCTCATACGGGCTTGCACGTGCTGAGAGCGCTGTATTCTTCCTCGATTTCTCGGAGCAGATCCCATCGCTGACAAGCACTGCGCCCGTTAATCTCTCTTCGCGTGATCTGATAAAGGGAATACAGGACAGAGCACAGGGCGAGGCCGATGACAGGGCAAGATGGCATGAGAGGGGAGAGGATGCATTCCTCATGCTCTCTGATGCGCTGAAATCCGGAAGCAGGGCAGCCATCACAGAGGCCTCTAAGAATGCAGAGGATGAGCTTCTGAGGAGGGGAGACGCACCTCCAAGGAATTTCTATTCACAATACTACAAAGCGGAGCTGACGAAGAAATTCGTCCTCTCTGCAGCATGCTTCTGCCTCACGCTTGTGACGCTGCCTCTTTCGATGCTCCGCGTCAAGCATGGCAAGCTCACAGGATTTGCCATCTCCTTGCTGATAGCCGTTGCATACTGGTATATGCTCTTCGCTGTCCAGCTTGGGATCTTCAGCATTTCTTCATCACCATACTGGCTCATTGCACTGCCTGATCTGGCGGTGCTTGCGGCCGCGCTCCTTCTGGGACTGCGCTTCAGGAAGGCAAGATGAGGATACTTACACGCTACATCATCACGTCCATCATGCGGACTGCCTTCGTCACGATCCTCATCTTCGCCCTTCTGCTTGCTGCTGTCGAGCTCTTCTCGAAGATGGATAGCATCATGCATTCCGAAGTCCCTCTCCATCTTCTTGTGGAATATACGATACTCTCGATTCCTGAGTACATGCTGATGGCGGCATCAATATCGCTCCTATTCGCTGTGACATACTTCCTGTCCTCGCTTTCAGCTAACAATGAGCTCATTCCACTTCTGAATGCAGGGATAAGCCCGCTGAGGCTGCGCCTTCCCGTGATGGTTCTCGCCATTATCCTCACATTCCTCGGATCGCTTTTCCAGGAGCATGCGGTGATTGCCGCCGCAGGGCGTCATGACGAGCTTGAGACAGAGCTCTTCGGCTCATCCTCGACACGTGACACCAGGAACATCGTCCTTTCAGACGAGGATGGCTTTCTGATATACACAAGGCGCTTCAGCGAAGCGACAGGGGAGATCAGGGATCCGGTACTGGTACAGACTGACGGGGACAGGATCATCAGAAGGGTGCAGGCCTCACGCGCGCGTTTCGAGGATGATCAAGGATACTGGGTATTCACCGATGCGACAGTCTACAACATCGACGGCAGCAGTATCACTGCAGAACGCCGCAGCACATATTCAGATCCTCTTTTTGACCTTGATCCACGTTTGTTCCGCAGCCAGAATACCGCAATCGAGACGATGGACAGGGATACGGCCCTTGATTATCTTGAGCGCCTCTGGGAATCTGACAGGGCAACATGGCAGGAGAAGGCCACTGACTATTACCGCAGGGTCGCTTCTCCTCTTGCCATCCTCACGCTGATGTTCATAGCTGTATCAATGAACTATAATTTCAAGAAGAACGTTCTTCTGTTCTCGGTGATACAGTCGCTGTCCATCGCCGTGATATATTATGTTGCCGATATGGTATTCTCGATAATGGGCCATCAGGGGGCCGCCTCACCGCTTGCCGCGGTACTGTTCCCGATTGTCCTTACAGTGCTCCTGTCACTGGTCATATCGCTGCTAGGGAGGAAGATTTGAGCATCATCAGGATAGTGAAGAAAGACAAGGATACAGAGGCCCGGCTTGGAGTGCTTTCCCTGCCGCACGGGGATGTGGAGACACCCGCATTCATGCCGGTAGGCACGAATGGAACCGTGAAGGGAATCTACCATGAAACAGTCCGCCGCATGGGCTATAAGATCATACTCGGGAACACATACCACCTCTATCTGCGTCCCGGTACCGAGGTCCTGAAGGATTTCGGAGGGCTTCATAGCTTCTCCCATTGGGACAGGAACATCCTCACTGACTCCGGCGGATTCCAGGTATTCTCCCTTTCAGGACTGAGGAAGATCAAGGAAAACGGCGTGACATTCCAGAGCCACATCGATGGATCGAGGCATATCTTCACGCCTGAGAAGGTCGTTGATATACAGTCCGTCATAGGTTCCGATATAGCGATGATGCTTGATGTATGCACACCTCCAGGCATCGATCACAGAGCCGCCGAGGAAGCCTGGCGCATCACAGAGGGTTGGGCAGAAAGGGCTCTCAAGGAGAAGGAGAGGCTGGGAGAGTCCTTCCCTGGCAATCTCTTCGGCATCGTCCAGGGCAATTTCTATGAGGATCTCAGGAAGGAGTCCGCTATCACCATCTCCGGGATGGATTTCCCAGGAGTCGCGATAGGAGGGCTCTCCGTAGGCGAGGAGAAGAATGTATTCTGTGATTTCCTTGCATACACAGCTTCATATGTCACGAAGGAGAAGCCAAGGTATGTGATGGGAATCGGAAGTCCTGACTACATCCTTGAGGCTGTGGAGAATGGAATCGACCTCTTCGACTGCGTGCTCGCGACAAGGATGGCAAGGAACGGGGGCCTCTTCACCGATGATGGTGTCATCGCACTGAAGAAATCAATCTACCGGTTCGACCACGGTCCGATACAGGAGGGGTGCCAGTGCACAGCGTGCAGGGATTACTCACGCGGCTATATGCACCATCTGATCAAATGCAATGAGATGCTTGGGGGAATGCTTGCGACAGAACATAACCTGCAGTACCTCTATGATCTCATGATCAGGATCCGCAAGGCGATAGCGGAAGATCGATTCAAGGAGTTCAAGAAGGATTATCTTGACCGCTTCTACAGGGGTAGGAATGGCAGGCAGGGATGATGTCATTGCCCTGCTGGATAGCAGGGGCATCGAATACACAGTCGCGCACCATGAGGCGGTTTTCACTATTTCCGAGATGGAACGGACAGGGATTGAGGACGCTGACAGGGTTGCCAAGAACCTGTTTCTTCGGGACGAGAAGAAGCGGGCATACTTCCTTGTCTCCATCAGGCATGACAGGACAGCTGACCTCAAGGCGCTACGACGGATCCTTGTCTCAAAACCGCTCTCATTTGCTTCAGAGGATGATCTCCACTCCATGCTTGCACTCTCAAAAGGAGAGGTCACGCCATTCGGACTTCTCAATGATGCAGAGCACAGGGTCACATTCGTAATGGATTCATACTTCAGTGACGGGATCATCGGGGTGCATCCAAACGACAACAGGGAGACAGTGTTCCTCAAGGCAGAGGATCTGACCGGGCTTCTCAGCGGAAGAGGAACCAAGGTCTCCGTTGTTGATCTTGATCAGTGACTGCGGGCCTGATGTTCCTCACTTCAGCTTCTCAAGTGCTTTGCCGGAGGCATGGCACATCGGACAGCTTCTGTCCTCCCCAGGATTTACGCTGAATTCAGTGAAGCAGACAGTGCAGCGGTAATGCTCCTCTCCAGAGTCATTGCAGGCAATGGATGAAAGAAGCTCAGCGGCAGCGGAGGCGGTCTCAGGGTATGCTTCGGCAACCTCCTTCAATAAGCTGAGCGAGTTGTTGCTCTCTGGAAGCATGAAGCCTGCTTCGCGGAGCAGATCCTCAGCGCTGAGCCTTGCGAAGCGGGCGAGGGCTGTCATCAGATTCCTCGTCTCCTCTGAGGATGCCTCCTCTGCAAGATGCCTTGCAATGCTCTCTTCCGAAGCCTTGTTCACTGCTTCAGCGATAAGGGCCCGGACAACTGATCCATACTTCTTCTGCTGCGGAGGATACTCAACAGGAACAAGGCTGATCGCGCCGCTTGGACATGCATCGCTGCATGCTCCACATCCGATGCACTTCGATGCGTCGATGATGCTGTCCTCCGTGTCGCTTGCTCCAGTAGGGCATACATACAGGCAGAGACAGTCCTTGGTGCAGAGTCTGAGATTCCTTACAGCGATCTTCTTCATAACGGCCTCCCCATTCTCTCGAACCTCCAGTCTGGAACCTTGCACACGGGACAGATCGGCGGAGGGTTCTCGCCGGTGTAGATGAAACCGCATATGGAGCACACCCAGATAGTGCTTCCCTTGAGGAATGAATCACCTTCAGCAAGGTATTTCCCAACGATCGACTTCGCCATCCTCGTGACCTTCTCTGACCAGGTTATTGCGCGAAGTGCACCCCTGTCATGAGATGCTTCAGCTTCCTTCCTCGCAGAGGGGAAGGCAGATCCAAGATCATCAGACAGGAGGTTATCAAGGGCTTCGGCGCCCATTCCGTCAGCAGGTGGAAGCAGTGATGAAAGGCAGGAGGAAATCTGCCTGAGAAGCTCTGCTTCCTTAGCCATGTACTTCTTCTCAGCCCCTCTTGAAAGATTCGAGAAAACAGCGGAAAGGACTGATGCTGGAATGGAAGTAATTTCTTCAGGCTGTGCGGCAGGAGGCATGGATTTTTCCTCATCATCCTGGACAGGTTCAGGGCTTTCCTCCGCTTCAAAGAGGGACTTCGGTGCCCGGCACATCGGGCATACCCAATCATCAGGAAGCTCGGAGAACGGGACGCCCTCCACATCCTCATCGTAGACATATCCACAGACAGAACAGATATACTTCATAGAAGAAGTCTATCATGCTTCTGGTTCCTGTCATCAGAAAAAAAGCCCTCAGCTCAAGAGGCCAAGGGCAGAGGATCGGAAGCTGTATCAGAACCCAACCGGATCGATTGAGAGAACAGTCAGGTCATACTGCCTCTCATTGATCTCAAAGGTGATATGATCTCCGGCGGCATGGTTGACAAGATGCTGTCCCAGAGGAGCATTGATGTCTATGATGCCTTTCTCCGGTTCTGATTCCCAGCGTCCCATGAACGTGTAAGCGATATCCTTACTATCGATATTATCGTGGAGAGTGACCTTCGTTCCGAATCCGATAAGGCCAGGAAGCACATCCTGCGGCGTCATGACACGCACGGACGCAAGATCACTATTAAGCTCACCGATGCGGCGTTCAAGCTCCCTCTTATGCTCCTTCGCATACTGGTATTCGCTATTCTCCCTAAGATCGCCTAGCTCACGAGCGAAGTTGATCTCCTTCAGGATCTCGGGCATCTGGACCGTGTTGATATCCTTCAGTTCCTCCTTCTTCCTGTCATAGCTTGCCTGGGTGCAGAGGAAACCCGAAATTACCTTCGGAGAGGCCGGCTTCGGAGCTTCCTTCTTCACCTCATTGAAGCTGTAGTCAGGGAAGCGCTTGGTTATCATCTCCTTGTACCTGGACTTCTCATCAGCCTCAAGCCCCTCATTGAAGAGGATCAGAGGACGCATATCATCGATATCCGTGCGGGAAGCGGTGGAAATGAAGCGATCGATCTCCCCGTCCTCAACAAGTGCCTTGCGCAGGGTCTTGATGTTCTTCCTCGTCTCAGCGCTTGCCTGTGCCTTCATGATATGGGAAAGCGCAAGAAGCTCAGAGCGGAATATCATCTCCTTCGTGACACCTGCCTTCTTCATATCGCTGTCTGAGAGGTTCGCATCGCAGGCAAAGAAGAGGAAAGCGGGGATGGCATCGCGGAAGGACTCGATCGACTTCCTGATAAGCGCATAGTATTCAGCACCCTTATTGAGGCGCCTCAGCTTCGTCGGGATGTAAGAGCTGATGTAAAGAGGGAAGAGGGAGACAAGGGTCTCCGCGGCTCCGACTTTATCAGCATCGATGAGATGATCGACGAATTCCTTCTTAAGCACAGTGCTGTCAATGGCGGCGAATGCTTCCTTCCTCTCCGCTTCCCCGAGCTCGTTGTAAAGAACGTCGAATGGGATATCGAAGGAGACGGAGACACCTTTCTCGGAAAGGTAGTCAAGAAGGAGCGCAGATGCGATGCGGGATGCGATCGGATTCTTCTCCGAAGCAAGATGATCCTGGAAATATGAGACCATCTCCATGAATGCATCGGATGATTTCTCGATCCTTGTATTCTGCAGTGCATCAAGCACAGCGGAGACCTTGCCATAGAAACCGGTTTCACTGCGGAAAACGAAAAGCTGCTTCTCCTCAGGCGTTGAAGGATACGCCGTAAGCTGGTATGTATCTGTCGCACCCGGGATGATCCTTATGTAGCTGTTCTCCCTCAGCTCTGCCTTTATCCGCTCGGCAATATCCTTCCATTCGCTTTCAGTCAGTATCGATGGGACGGTATCAGCCTTCATCTCCTTCAGGGTTTCCTTATTGTCCTGAGCGGAATAGAGAAGCGTCCTGACAAGCCATGCAATACCGCCTTCTGCCATGATCTTCGCCTTGATCTTCTGGGCCGGAACTCCCTTCTTGATCGCCTTCAGATGCTGCTTGGAGAGGGGAGTAAGGCTGTCAAAGGCGCTTTCGAGGCGAATCTCCTGCACATCATTGGCACCGTAGCGCACAGTGACGACACGGTTTGAAACGCCTGTAATGAGGCCAACGCGCCTTGTCGCTTTCTGCAGCACATATGTCGATGAGGAGAATGCGATATCACGTTCAAACTCATTGAGTGTCCTGATAGGATCCTTGCTGCTCTGCATCAGATTATGCTGCTTCATGCATTCCTGCAGACGGGAGGAAGAGGCATATTTGAGCTTCAGCGTCTCTGAAAGCGTCCTCCTTGTCTCCATGTCGTCAGGAACGATCTGCAGGATGCGCCTTGAGACCTCAATCGTATTGTCGAGGTTCCTCCTGTACTCTGAGGAGGAAGCATCATGACCTTCACGCTCCTTGAGGATGGAAGAAAGGAGAAGCATATAAAGCTCAAGGGCAAGATCCTCCTTCTTCTCAGCTTCCTTCTCGACGAATGATGAGTAGAAGGGGTAACCTGTCCTTCCATTGTCCAGGAGCTTCTGGAAGATCTCCTTGATATGTGCGTTGTCATCTGCCTTCTGCAGCCTCTGCAGTGCCCTCTGGTAGTAGTTCATCGCCTTGGCCTTGTCGCCAAGGGACTCGAAGTGGTCGGCGACAAGGATGATGATCTCCCTCTCGCTGCTGTCCGCCTTCACAAGGCGCTCATAGTAATCCCACTTTCCCTCTTCATCTCCCTGCTCCTCGGCAACATCACCAAGAACGCGGAGGGCCTTCGGAGACTCCCCGGCAGAGAGGATAAGGGCTCCGATATACTTGACGACATCCCAGTTCCCCGCCTCATAGAAGGAAAGGAGGAGGTTGTTCAGCCTCATGCTGTACTCATGAGGGCGGAGCATAAGCCCGATGCGGCCGGCAACGTAGCTGAGGACAAGAGAGTCCTCATTCGTGAGAAGCTCCTTCTTTGCCTCGTCACGAAGATCCATCCTGCTCTCATCATCAGGAATGGAAGCAAGCTCCTTGTCTATGTTCTCGAAAGCCGTTCTCTTATATGACGCAGCTGGATTCTTGCCAAGGCTCTTCTCCTCCGCTGCCAGATGCCTGAGGTCTATCATCACATACTCCTTATCAAACAAAACTGTGAATGTAAAATAAAAGCCGGGCAGGCAATATCCCTGCTCGGAACCTAGAATGAATATACCATACCTTCCGTGGTTTGGCAAATTATATTCTTATGCCGTGAGTGCAACGGAATCCCATATATGCTATACTTCCAGCATGATACACAGAAGCCCAATGTTCTCTCCATCGCTTCTCGGCGGTGACTTCTCCAGAGCAGGCGAGGAACTTATGGAGATTGCCTCCTCAGGAGCGGATGCTGCCCATTTCGATGTGATGGATGGATCCTTTGTCCCGGAGATCACCTTCGGCGCCAAGTTCATCGAGGATCTCAGGCCGCTTTCCGATATTGTGTTCGATGTCCATCTTATGATCAGCGAACCCGAAAGGCACATACAGCGCTTTGCAAGGGCTGGAGCGAACATCATCACAGTGCATGCTGAAGCGACAAAGCATCTATGGCGGACACTCTCGATGATAAAGGAAGAAGGGCTTGACGCCGGCGTTGCCATCAATCCGGGCACTCCGGTTTCCTTCATCGAACCAGTGCTTCCCATCGCGGACTATGTTCTTGTGATGACAGTCAACCCGGGCTGGGGCGGACAGCGCTTCATCCCATACTGCCAGGAGAAGATATCAGAGCTGGATGAGAGGCGGAAAGAGACAGGAAACGAATATCTCATCGGCGCTGATGGCGGCATCGGGGCTTCAAACGCTGCGGAGCTTTTCTCGAAGGGACTCGATCTTGCGGTCATGGGATCTGCATTCTTCGCGGAGGAGGACAAGGCGGCATTCATCAGGACGCTGGAGGATTCTATACTATGAAGGCTGTCGTGCAGCGCGTTCTGGATGCATCATGCACAGTAGAGGGTACTGTCACCGGATCAATCAGCAAGGGGCTTCTCATCTATCTGGGCATCGACAGAGGGGATGAGGAAACTGCGATAGCTCCATTCATGGAGAAGATCGCCAAGCTGAGATGCTTTGAGGATGATAATGGCAGGATGAATCTCTCCATAAGGGATGCGGGAGGGGATGCCCTGATCATCAGCCAGTTCACGCTCTCAGCGGATGTCTACCATGGCAACAGGCCATCCTTTGACAATGCGGAAGATCCAGAAAAGGCTCGGGCGATGTACCGCAAGGCAGTTGATGCCTTCCGTTCCCTCGGGATAAGAACTGAGACCGGAGTATTCGGTGCTCATATGGAAATAAGCTATATTAATGACGGACCGGTGACTTTTGTCTATGATTCAGCATGCTTTCCAAAGGGAAAGCTCACAGGACAGGCCGGTCAGGGCGTATAAGGGAATACAGGAGGAAGAGTTGTGGCAAAAGGCGATGCAGAAAACCCAAAGGGAAAGAGAGAAGCGCTGGAGGCAGCGCGCCTTCAGATAGATAAGCAGTTCGGCAAGGGATCGCTGATGAAGCTGGGGGATAGCAAGGAGACACTGGATGTCGAGGTGATTCCCTCTGGATCGATACTCCTCGATGAGGCGCTTGGAGTGGGAGGATATCCGAAGGGCAGGATCATTGAGATATATGGCCCTGAATCATCGGGAAAGACGACCCTTGCACTTCATGCGATCGCAGAGAGCCAGAAGATGGGAGGGATCGCGGCATTCATCGATGCCGAGCACGCTCTTGATCCAGGATACGCAAAGGCACTTGGCGTGAATATCGACGAGCTCTGGATATCACAGCCGGACAACGGGGAGCAGGCGCTTGAGATAACGGAATCCCTTGTCCGTTCCGGAGCTGTTGACATCATCGTCGTCGACTCCGTTGCGGCCCTCACACCGCAGGCTGAGATCGAAGGTGATATGGGAGACAGCCATGTTGGACTCCAGGCCAGGCTTATGAGCCAAGCACTGAGGAAGCTCACAGGCATCCTCTCCAAAAGCAATACGACGATCATCTTCATCAATCAGATAAGGATGAAGATCGGCGTCATGTTCGGTAACCCTGAGACGACCACAGGCGGAAATGCGCTGAAGTTCTATGCCTCGGTACGCATGGATGTGCGTCGGATCGAGAGCATCGGGAAGAATGCGGATGAGGTCTCGGGCAACCGTGTCAGGGTGAAGATCGTGAAGAACAAGGTCGCGCCGCCGTTCCGCAAGTGCGAGCTTGACCTGATGTTCGGAAGCGGGATCTCCTATACAGGCTCACTGCTTGATGCTGCGCTGAAGTATGAGCTCATAGAGAAAGCGGGAGCATGGTATTCATATAATGGCGAGAAGATCGGACAGGGAAGGGACAAGACGCTTGAATACATCAAGGACAACCCTGAGTTCGCTGCCGAGCTCGACTCCAGGCTCCGCGAAGTGATGTTCCCCAGAAAGGGATCGGAAGAGAAGGGCAGCGGGGACGTTGTTGAGCAATAGCCCCGCGGCAGGTATAATCGTCGGCTATGGGCGAGGAACGTGACCGCCTTCTTGAGAAGGAAGAGAAGCATGAATTCCATGTCGAGGGGTTTGATGGACCCCTCGATGTCCTGCTTGTCCTCATCAAGAAGAATGAGCTGAATATCTACAACATCGATATAGCGATCCTGACAGAGGAATTCCTTGCATACATCAGTGAACACGAAGCTGAGCTGCCGGAGCTTGCTGACTTCTATGAGATGGCCGCGGAGCTTCTTTACATAAAGAGCAGGATGCTGCTTCCGATCGAGACAGAGGCTGATGATGACGAATTCGAGGATCCGAGGCAGGATCTCGTCGACAGGCTCATCGAATACCAGAAATACAGGAAGTACACGGAACTCCTCGTCAATGGCCGGAATGCCGACACATTCCATGTGGAACGGAATGAGAACTTCTTCCTTGTTCCATTCGAGGGAAAGGATCTCTTCCGCGGCGTTACAGCGGAGATGCTGATGAAGGCGTTCGCCGACCTCATTGCCGCCGCCTCCCCGGTACAGAAGATATTCAACACCTATGAGAAGGTTTCCCTGGAGGAGAAGAAAGCGCTTCTTCTGGAGCTTCTGGAGAACAAGGAGAGCTTCCCTCTCATCGATCTTGTCGTCCATCCTGAGGACAGGATGCATATCATCTGCGCTTTCATGGTCATACTCGAGGAGGCCTGGAACCAGCTTATCGTCCTGTACCAGAAGGAAGAGTATGGAACGATCTACATAATGCGGCGTCCGCAGGACTGGAATCCCGAGCTTGCCGACGAATACGATGATGATTACGATGAGATGGTCGAGGAGAACCTCGCTGACCCATCTGATTTCTCCGTCCTGACGAAGGAGGCTGAGGCACGTCTGAGAGCAGAGGAGGAAGAGGAGCGGAAGGAAGAGGTTGAATTCATCGGAGAGGAAGAGGAAATAGACCTTCTTGAGGATGAAGTGGAGGATAGCAATGACGACGATGCTCAGTGAGGAGGCACGGCTCTGCGAAACCGTGCTGTTCATAGAGAACCAGCCGCTGTCCATTGATAGGATTACGGAGCTGACAGGCGTCAGGCCGGATCGTGTTGAGGATGCCCTCCAGGAGCTGCAGGAGGATTACAGGGAGAGAGGAAGCGGGCTCATGCTTACGGAGGATGAGGATCTGTACTCATTCTCTCCTTCGCCCGATCTTTATCCGCAGCTCAAGCAGAACTATGGGCGCAAGGTTGACAAGCGCCTTTCACGGGCAGCCCTTGAAACCCTTGCCATCGTAGCCTACAAGCAGCCGGTGACTCGCAAGGAGATCAAGGAGATACGCGGTGTCGATTCCGACTCGATCGTCAAGCTCCTCAGGGAGAAAGAATATATAAAGGTCGTCGGAAGAAGCAGCATCCAAGGGCATCCATGCCTATACAGCACTACGAGGAAATTCCTCTTTGAATTCAAGCTGACTTCGATTGCTGATCTGCCGAGGCTTTCTGAAGTGGACAGGAAGCGCTTCGAGAAGGAAGATGAAGAGGACGAAGAGGAAGAAGAGGCTCTTCCAGTGTCTGAGACAGAGACGGGTGAAGTAGAGAGCATCGATCTTTCCGGAGATGATATACCTGAAAGACGTTCAGGCAGGAAGAAGAGGACAGAGGAAGAGCCGAAGGAGACAGAGAATGGCGGAAATGAGGAAAAGAGTGAGTGATATAGCCAGCTTCCCGATGAGGCTGCAGGCCTACATGGCAAAATGCGGCGTTGGATCAAGAAGGGCATGCGAGGAACTCATACGCGAGGGACGCGTCATGGTCAACAACCGCGTCGTCAGGGAGATGGGCGTGAAGGTTGAAGAGGATGATATCGTCCAGGTCGATACTGAGACGATTGAGCTTGCCGACAGGCTCTACTATATCGCGCTCAATAAGCCACGGGGATATGTCTGCACCAATTATGATCCGAATGAGGACAGATACGCGAGGGATCTTATAGGCATCAGGGAGAACGGGATGCTCTTCAATGTAGGACGCCTTGACAAGGATTCAAACGGACTGATCATCTTCACCAATGATGGGGATTTCGCAAATAGGATGATGCACCCCCGCTATGAGGTGGAGAAGGAATACATCGTCAAGCTGGACAGGGATGTAGTGATCGATGACCTCACGAGGGCCCTCAACGGAATCTATATCGATATCCCAAAGCCATACCGCATCAAGCGCTATGACCTCATGCCGCGCACGAAGGAATATGTTCGCATCACGCTCATAGAGGGGAAGAACAGGGAGATCAGGAAGATCTTCTCCTATCTTGGCTATGACGTCAAATCACTGACACGTATCCGCGTTGGCTGCGTTGAGCTGGGAGACCTGAAGCCAGGGGAATGGAGGAACCTCACGAGGGAGGAGGTCTCCGGGCTTCTGAATGGAAGAGGCGGGGATAACGGCAGGAAGCGCCGCATCACCGTAAAGGCAAAGGAGGAAGGGCATGGTAATCGCGATTGACGGACCGGCAGGCTCTGGAAAGAGCACGATTGCGCGCATGGTTGCCGAGAGGCTCGGCTTCTACTTCCTGAATACAGGTTCCTTCTACAGGGCATATACGCTCTCCGCGCTCGACCGTGGAATCGATCCAGAGGACAGGGAGAAGGTCTACTCCAACGCGCTTTCAGTCAGTATCACTGTGGAGAACGGGAATATCTGCATAGACGGGAAGGACTGCGAGGACAGGCTGCACACGCCGCAGGTCGACAGATGGAGCTCGCCGATCTCCGCAGATCCTCGGATACGCACGCTTGTCAACAGCGCTGTACGGCTTCTTGCAAGGGGCCTTGATATCGTTACTGAAGGCAGGGACACGACGACAGTGATCTTCCCCGATGCTGATTTCAAGTTCTATTTCGATGCTTCCCCTGAAGTAAGGGCTGAGAGGCGTGTCAAGGATCAGCCAGGAATGGAATATGAAGAGGTTCTTGAAGCGATAAAGGCACGTGACAAGCTGGATATGGAGAAGGCATCCGGCGCGCTCAGGATAGCTGAGGATGCGCTATATATAGACACCTCTCTATTGACGATAAACCAAGTTTGTGAGAAAGTGATTAAGACTGTCAGAGGCACCCTCTGACGAGTAATTCAGTTGGTAGGAGCAGAGAAGTGGAAAATGAAACTCAGATGACTGAAAAGCAGTCCTATCTGCGGCAGCATCTTATGTCAATTCCGGAATTAGAAGTCGGTCAGATCGTAACCGGTACTGTAGTACAGACGAATGACGAATCAGTTTTGGTTGATATCGGCTACAAGAGCGAGGGGAAGATCCCCGTTGATGAGTTCATGGAGCTGCCAAAGCTCGGTGACAAGGTAGCCGTTACGATAGTGAAACTCGATGATGGCCGCGGCCAGGTCGTTGTCTCAAAGAAGAGGGCTGAGTCGAAGGAGAGGGCAGAGATCCTCAAGAAGGCAGCAGAGGACAGGAGCCCTGTCCTTGGAAAGTTCTCAAAGGTTATCAAGGGTGGCTATGAAGTCGATCTCGGTGCGGATTACAAGGGATTCTGCCCGCTGTCAAAGGCTGATGTCGTCCGCGTTGAGGATCCGGAGAGCCTGATCGGCAAGACGGATTACTTCGTCATCGACAAGTTCCACGCAGGAACGAAGCTCAAGAGCGTTGTTTCCCGCCGTGAGTATCTCGAGAAGAAGATCAAGGAGAACAAGGACGCTTTCTTCCAGACAGTCCAGATCGGCGATGTCGTACAGGGAGAGGTAAAGTCCTTCACATCATTCGGTGCATTCATCGACCTCGGTGGATTCGACGGTCTTCTCCACATCAATGATATGTCCTGGGGACATGTCACAAGGCCGAAGGATTTCGTGAAGAAGGGACAGATCGTGCAGCTCAGGCTCATCAACATCGATCCTGAGACCCAGAAGATCAACCTTTCCCTCAAGCACATGACACCGGATCCATGGACAACCTTCGAGGAGAGGTATCAGGTAGGCGATGTCGTGAAGCGCCCTGTTACGAAGATTACATCATTCGGTGTTTTCATCGAGCTTGAGCCTGGCATTGAGGGACTGGCACATATCTCTGAGCTTTCATGGACGAAGAGGATCACGAACCCGAAGGAAATCGTCAGCATCGGCGATGTCGTTGAGGCGAAGATCCTTGGCTATGATCTTGATAAGAAGAGGGTTTCCCTTGGTCTCAAGCAGCTCCAGGACAATCCTTGGGACACGATTGCTGAGCGCTATCCTGTCGGAAAGGTCATCAATGGACCAGTTGTGAAGGTCACTCAGAGCGGTGCATTCATCAACCTTGAGGACGGAATCGATGGATTCCTCCATATTGACGATATCTCCTGGACGAAGAAGATCAAGAGCATGGATCAGTTCTGCAAGGAAGGTGACGTGGTCGAGGTCGCAATCTCCCGCGTTGAGCCGGAGAACAGGAGGATCAGGCTTTCCGTCAAGCAGCTTGAGGGCAATCCCTGGAGCACGCTGAAGAAGGATTATCCGAAGTATTCGACAATTACCGGTACAGTCTCTTCCGTTGCTGATTTCGGTGTATTCGTGAAGGTTCTCGGTGATATCGAAGGTCTTATTTCCAAGTACAACCTTGTCGGACCAGATGAGGAGTACACTGATGCAGTGCTTGAGAGCTACAAGGAGAAGATCGGTGAGCCCATCACCGCGATGGTCATCGATATCAATCCGCAGGCACAGAAGCTGAGCCTCTCAATCAAGGAGATGGTCAAGCGTTCCCAGGAATCCGAGATGGCCAAGTACATGGCAGATACAAAGGAGGATGATGATACATACAACCCCTTTGCAGCCATGCTCAAGACCACGAAGGAAGATAACTGATCACAGCTGCGGGCTACGGCCCGCAGTTTCAGAAAAGGAACGCAGGGATGGAGATTGAAAAGACAAAGAAAGGGGGAGTCGAGAGCAAGCTCGATTCCTTCATCGGAAAATACAGGAAGCCAATTCTCGCAATCGGTATCGTCCTTGTCGTCGTTATCATTGCGCTTTGCATAGCTGTTGTCATGATCCAGAGAAGCACCGATAGCAAGTTCGATGACCTAGTTGATGTCGAGGCTCTTTACACTGGCCTTGGATCACTTGATCCTGAATCACAGGAATATGCTGATGCATATGCCGGCTTCACTGCTGCCGCCGATGCTCTCATTGCCTCGGCCGGACTTGATTCCTATCCTGGTGCGAAAGCCAGGCTGATGGAAGCTGATGCAGCCTATGCGAATATGGATTACGCTGAGGCGGCCTCAATGTATGCCGAGATATCCGCAACTCAGAGTGGGACATATCTTGCCGCTCTCTGCCAGATGAACGAGGCAGCATGCTATGAGAACCTCGGAGACCAGGAAAGGGCTCTTGAGCTCTATACGATGGTCAGGGATGGAAACAGCACATTCGGAACGAAAGCCTCATTCAGCATTGGCCGCATCTATGCAGCCATGGGCAATGACGCTCTTGCTGAAGCTGAGTTCGCTACGCTTGCTGATTCTGGTATCCAGAGTGAGTATGCACGCATGGCAGAGGCTTATCTGATCAATTACGCTGACTGATTGTCTCTCAGTGCAGCAAGGAGGGTAGCTGATGAAAGGAAGGAGAAGATGCATTCTCTTCCTCATATTCAGCGCCCTCTTTCTTTTTATGACGTTATCATGCGGCATTCCACGCATGTTCCCATGGGAAGAGGGATACCAATATGAATTCACTGATTCTTCCCTG
The DNA here is from genome assembly GCA_944392985.1 of uncultured Spirochaetaceae bacterium. Classification (GTDB taxonomy): domain Bacteria; phylum Spirochaetota; class Spirochaetia; order Sphaerochaetales; family Sphaerochaetaceae; genus Ornithospirochaeta. The sequence goes on from CALXYL010000001.1 coordinate 144,142, forward strand.
ACTTTCCATCTTAGCTTCGATTACGAGACTGATAACGGAACGGAGACATGGCCGACTATGACGCCAAGTCCTGGAACACCTGTATTCCGCCTTTACTATTTCATCAATCCTTCAGGAAGCTCGATATCAACAGAGAGCCTTTCATCCAGTCTTGCAAGCAGCTTCCAGAGCACCTACCGCAATACATTCCCGCCAGAATTCGAGAGGCGCAACTACGCAGCACGGCGTTCCGTGACAATCAATGATGAGACAGTATATGTAAACGCATACGAACCACTGGTTGTGGCTATAGATGACAATCCACACAAACCAGAACCGCTTTCCACGGTGCTTAAAGGCAATATATTCCAGCAGGATGGAAATACGTATACAGCTCAGTATACACTGGAGATGGAAGAGCCAACAGCATCAACAACGTATATCATTCTGACATTCAATGGAACAAAGTATCATCTTGCCAGGATGAACAATGAGAGGTTCTCTGTTTCTGACATCTCTGCATACATCCAGAATGCCAGTAGGGCAGGGGAGTTCCTTCCCGAGGAAGGGGATGTGCTTTCAGGCTCGCCTTCCATAGGCTTCTTCGCTGGTTGCTCATTCGCCTTTGAGGACTACACTACCCGACGTACAATCTCCCACGCTGTAAGATCCATCATCTGATTCACCGATTTGGCAACCTGCTGCGTATTATTATGCAGGAGGAAATGCCAATGAACAGGAAAAGAATCTGTATCTTCGATGTATTTGGAGATGTCATGCCTAAGTCACCGAAAGCAGTCGAGCATACCCTGCGTGTATTTCTTGAGAAGGATATCAAAGTAAGCCGTGTTTCACGCGAGGAGTGGAAGTATATCGACAAGGATTATACATTGCTGAGCGTGATCGCATACGATGAGAAGGATAATATCTATCTTCTCGGTACGCGCCATATACAGGATCCCGAAAAGGAAAGAGACCGGGTAATGAAAAGCTGCATACGTCAGATCTGCAGACACATTGATACATTGACGGAGGAAGGGAGAAAACAACCAGAAACAATAACAGCCATAGCGTTGCTCGATAAGGATATCCTGGGACGGAAAAAGTTATATGTACAGACGCTTGATTTCACCTATGAGGACGATATCCCAGTTGAGAAAGTGGTTATCGTGATCAGCTACATGGAGAATCCCTATGCAAATGAAGAGTAATCAATTCCAAAAAGAAGTATGATCGATACAGGTTTCTCTCAATAATTCTTATTGAGAGAAACAAACAACCCCGAATCAATGTTGATAAATACCCTGCAAAATAGGTATTTATAATATTATATTAAATCTTTTAATACTATTTTGTTTTATAGACGATTATATTTTTCAATAGATTTATTATATTAAATATTTTAACTTTGAAAGATTTGCTTGAAAATCCGATTGTATATATGATTTTAATGGATCTTTCATGGATATAATGTATATTCTGTCAATTATAATATAAAACCTTCGTTATTACGCATATTATTATATTTTATAAAGCATTCAATTAAATAATACTTAAATAACTTATCTTATAAATAAATAAGAACAAAAGAAAGAATAAAATTATTTATTAATTAAAATGAATAAAACAATTAATGATTCAGTTTATGCTCACCTATCCCTTTGCAACAGTTCTAGACGATTCTGTTATTGTTTATAGTAATTATTGATTTCGTATAGTGTTTCACATAATATTGGGAATATAAGGAGTTTCATATGACATTTTTTTGACAATGCTGGAGACAAGCTGAAAACACTCATCAACGTGCTATTCATTCTATTCGTCGTTATATTCGCAATCATCGGGATTGTAATTATGGTAGATGATAGCTTCTTCGCTGGATTGGTATTCATCGTACTTGCCGCTCTCTTCACATGGATCGGTTTCCTTGTTCTTGCTGCGTTCAGTGAGCTGGTCATAGTGAATAATTATCAGGCGCAGAAACTGAATGAGCTTTCCGAGAAGCTCGATAAGCTGACAAAGACCGAATAACCCCTAACCTTCTGTATCTCAAGTCCTGAATAGTGGTAATATCCTCATATGTACGAGAATTACCGCGACAAGGCTCCCGACTTCAATTCAAGCCTTGACAGACTTTATACGATCATATCGATTCTCAGGGCACCGGGTGGATGCCCATGGGATCGTGAGCAGACGAACAAATCAGCGACAATATCACTCATTGACGAAAGTTATGAATACCTTGATGGCATCCTCAAGCATGATATCCCCTCAGAAAGGGAGGAGATCGGGGATGTGATGATCAATGTTTTCATGAATCTCCGTATCCATGAGGAAAGCGGTGACTTCCATCCAGAAGAGGCGGTCAATGAAGTCTGCGATAAGCTCATCAGGCGTCATCCACATGTTTTCGGAGAGGAACACGCATCAACGGCAAAGGAGGTCCTTTCCCTCTGGAACAGCGTCAAGGAGAATATAGAAGGACACAAGGACAAGGCTGCATCCTTCTTTGAGCATATCCCCTCTTCCCTTCCTCCCCTTGAGGAAAGCTATGAGATACAGAAGAAACTGAAGAAGGTCGGCTTTGACTGGCCTGAGGCATCAGGAGTTATCGCGAAGGTAGAGGAAGAGCTTGAGGAAGTAAATGAAGCGATTGCCGAAGGGGATGCTGATCACCTCGAGATGGAACTCGGAGACCTCCTTTTCTCTGTGGTCAATCTCTGCCGCTTCATGAAAATCAGGCCGAATGTTGCTCTTCACAGATGCAATGACAAAGTAAAGGATCGCTTCCAGAAGCTGTTCCGCATGGCGGATGAACGCGGCATTCCAATCGACAAGGATCATGTCAATGAGATGAATGAGCTCTGGGAGGAAGCCAAAAGAAGCGAATGAGGCACGACCTCGTTTCAATCCAGATCAGAAAAGAAAACAGCAGGAGATCCTGCTGTCAACTAAAAACCAGGTCCCGGATAAGCCGGGTTCTGTTTAGGTAATCATCTATCTAGGCCATGGATTGCTCCATGGCTCAAGCAGCCTACCCGCAGCCATGGCCGGACCAGCCGACTGCATACTTGGCCTTGCTCCTGGTGGGGTTTGCCGTGCCCTGTCCATCACTGTCCAGGCGGTAGTCTCTTACACTGCCGTTTCACCCTTGCCCGTAGGCGGTCTGCTCTCTGCTGCACTTTCCGTAGCATTACTGCTCCTGGCCGTTAACCAGCACCATCGTCCTTTGGAGCCCGGACTTTCCTCTGCTTACGCAGCGATTACCTCCGGAACCTGGGAATGATCAGAAATCCTCAAAGCCTCCATCCATGCCCATGGACTCATCGTAGGAATCAGAATCCTGCTGGGAATCATGGGAAGATGCAGCCTTGGAGTCACCTGCACCCTTCGATTCGAGCTGCTCGAAGATATAGCTCTTCTCGGTCTCAGGATCGAGAGGTTCATACCAGAGGATCCTTGAGCAGTATGGGCAGTAATCGATTTCATTCTTCTCCTGCTTAAGGCGAAGATCGATTACAAACTGCATCGGGAGAACCCTGTCGCAACCCATGCAAACCTGCCCATGAACAGGAACAATTCCCGTTCCATCCTTCTTCCTCACAATATTGGAGAACTTCTCATAGAGCTCATTGGATATAGAGGAACCCTTGATCGAAAGGCACTGGGCATCAAGCGCTGCGATCTTCTCGTTGATTCCTGAAAGCTCAGAGTCAACCTTAGCCCTCTCCTCATCAACCTTTGCCTTCTGCGCCTCGACTTCTGCCTGCTTTGCCTCAACATCCTTAGCGAGCTTATCAGCTTCCTTCGTCTTGCTGTTGCGCTGCTTGAGAAGAGTCTCCTCATTTGCCCTGGCATCTTCGAGCTGCTTGGAAAGAGCCTCATATTCACGCTGCGTGCTCAGGAACTCCATCTGCTTCTCATAACTCGTCCTGAGCTGTGTCGCGTCATCGTATCTGATCCTAAGCGATTTCACTTCATCAGCTGTCTCCTCAGCAAGCGTCCTGAGATCGGAGAAATCCTTTTCCATGCTTCTCAGCACAGCCTCTTCCTTCCTCAGCTCCCTCGGTAGGGTCTCAACCTGCTGCTCCAGAGTGAACTTCTCCTGAAGCACATCCTGAAGTTTCCTGAGACAATCCAGCTTCTCGTTCTCTGCCATATACCCTTATTCTCCTCGCTCCGCATATCTTAGCGGATTATGTCCTTTCTTTCTACAGTGTCAATTCCAGTCCTTGAGCTGGCGGCTTCTCTTCGGATGCCGCAGCCTTCTGAGCGCCTTGGCCTCGATCTGCCTGATACGCTCCCTTGTGACATCGAAGTAGAGCCCGACCTCCTCAAGTGTCAGAGCATATCCATCATCAAGGCCGAATCTCATCCTCAGAACCTCCTGCTCACGCTGTGGAAGCGTTGAAAGCAGCTCACGGATCTTATCCTGAAGGAGCACGAATGCGGTCCTTGAAGCAGGATTCTCCGCATCCTTGTCCTCGATGAAGTCAGAAAGGACGCTGTCCTCCTCCTCTCCAACCGGTGTCTCGAGAGAAATAGGCTCACGCGCAACTGACTTCACATTCTTCACCTTCGCCTCAGGCCATCCAAGGTGATCAGCGATCTCCTTGTCAGTCGGTTCCCTGCCAAGGCTCTGCATCAGGACCCTTGACTCCCTGACGACCTTGTTGATCTGCTCGATCATGTGAACAGGAACCCTGATCGTCCTCGCCTGATCCGAGATGGAACGCGAAATCGCCTGCTTGATCCACCATGTAGCGTATGTCGAGAACTTGAATCCCTTCTCATACTCAAACTTCTCAACAGCCTTGATCAGACCGATGTTCCCCTCCTGGACAAGATCGAAGAACTGAAGTCCCCTGTTCGTGTACTTCTTTGCAATCGAAACGACAAGACGGAGATTCGCCTTGATGAGGCGGTCCTTCGCGCTCTTGAGTATCCGCTGCCCAAGCTGGATATTCTTCACAGCCTGGATGATCTCATCGGAGGAACACTCGAAATCAGCCTCGATCGACCTAAGCTCCTTCTCAGTCATCTGGAGCTCCTTGATCTCCTCCTTGATCTGATCTGCGCTCATTCCAAGAGCTTCCTCGATCCGTTCTGCCTTTGAACGCGTTGCGAGATCACGGCCAAGCTGACGAAGCTCCTTGATGCTCGAGACCTTCAGATGGCTTTCGGAGAGCTTCTTCTTCTCATTGCAGACGGAGATGCGGTCCTTAGCCTTGATGAAGATATCCGTAAGCTCGTCGATATCCTCCTTCTGGATCTCAAACGGCTCTATCCAGTCAGCGACAGGAAGGTAGTTGCCCTTCTCCACGCCCTCAAGCTCATTGCGGAAATCAGTATAGCGCCTAGCAAGCTCCGTCTCCGTTGCGCTATGCTCCTCCTTGACGCGGCGATGTATCTTCTGGATCTCCTTCTCGATATCAGCTTCCTTCATATCAGGATGATCCTGCCTGAACTGACGATCCTTCTCAGCAACAGTCTCTGCTATGCGCTGATTGAGGCTGCTTTCCTCCTTATGCAGGCTATCCAGCTTATCCTCAAGCTCCTTGAGACGGCGATCCCGGGAGCATGAACGGCAGTATTCGATCCACGCCTCACGTGTCGGGAAATCGCTGCGCTTCTTCCCCTTGTAAAGCTGGGACGATTCATCGGGCTGTCCACCAAGCTCTGAAAGCAGGCGTTCACGCAGGGAAACAACATCAACATTCAGCTCGGGAGTATCACCGGAGAGGAGCATCCTGCTCTTCATCTCACCATACTCCCTGATCTCCTTTGGAATATCCTTCCCTATTGCATCGCGGTATGCAGCATTATAGCGCTTCTGCAGTGAAAGGAACTCCTTGAGCTCCTCTGTTGAAAGGGATTCCTCAGCATCATCCTCGATACGCATGTTCATCTTCTCGATGACACGCTGGAAGAATGTGATGAGGATGCCGCTCTCACGGATGACGGAACGCACAATATCACCGCCGCGCTCCATCTGCATCGCAAGCTCGACCTCCTGCTCACCAGTGAGGAGATTCTCATTGCCGATCTCCTTGAGATAAAGCCTGATCGGATCATCCTGGGATGTATCATAACGGCTCTGGGAGGAATGGCTCTTATGCTCGCTCTGATGCTCAGAGACTGAGGAAATGTCTATAAAACGCTCGGTAGAGACCTCAGTATCATCATCGGTTCCCTTCCATTCGTTTATATTCTCTTCCTCTTCCTCCTCCTCTTCCTCCTCATCTTCGTCATCATCATCGCTTCCACCGTCCTTGGCTCGGACTGCATCAGACTCCTCGCCCTCTTCGATATCAGCAAGATCCTCATCAGTCGGACCTTCCTCTTCCTCGCTTTCCTCAGCCCCTTCCTCTTCATCAGGAAGAGGTTCATCGTCGAAATCCTCGCTGAAGTTCTCCAGGTCCTCCTCGGACGGTTCTTCGGAGAAATCAGGTTCCCCTTCTTCCTCACCCTCCGTGTACTGGACTCCCTCATCCTTGAGAGACTCGATGATCGCATCGATATCGCCATGTGGATCCTTGTGCTTCTTCATGACCGTGACGATATCAAGGAGCGTGACATAGCCCTGCTCCTTCGACAATGCGATGAGTTCCTTGTAGAAAGGTGAATTCCTGAAATCCTGATCTGCCATTTATCCCTCTTTATCCGTACTTCTGAAAAGCTCGCTCCGAAGCGCGCTTATCCTTTCATCCAGCTCCTTCTTACGCAGCAGCGCATCCGAAAGCTGATCCTGATCCATCGAATCAGAGAAAGCCCTTAGCTGGTTAAGGAGAACATCACGTCTTTCTTCCATTTCCCTGAGGTCAATCCGGTCTGCGGCTTCATCCAGTGCGCTTCTCCCGCCTTCGGAAAAGGTATCCCCCAAGGCAAAGGAGGCTGCGGTATCATTCCTTGCGTCCTCATCGGCTATCATGGTAAGGAAGAGCTCGTTCGTCGTTATCTCATTCCTCATGGCGTTCTCGAGCGCCATGTAAATCTCACGGGCCTCGCTGTCACGCAGTTTCTCCAGAGTGATCCTTGATCGGTATTCAGGGAAAAGCTCCCTGTGCCTCGCCAGATAAAGCATTGCGAAAAGATCCATCGATACTGCTGCTGGATTGAACTGCCTATGCTCCCGAATGCCCTGTACTGTGCCTTTCTCGCCCTCCCCGGCATCCCCCTCAGGCTGGCCGCCTGATGAGATATCTGCTCTGATCGATTCCTCCGACACCGAAAGAAGCGAGGAAAGGCTATGGATATACGAAGCCTGCTCGACGCTGGAAACGGTAGACAGAAGAAATGGAGAAAGATACCGCACAAAGTCGGACTTTCCCCTGCCTGACTGGATATTATACGTCTTACTTCCTTTGCTGACAAGATATGCAAAGGCATTCTCCGAAGGAGAGAAGTCATTGTAAAGCGCTTCCGCACCCTCTTTTTCCAGTATCTCTGAAGCATCCTTTCCACGCGAGAGATGATGCACCCTGCATTCCAGTCCAGCGCGGTGGATTATGGCGATCGCCTTGTCCGTTGACTTCTGTCCCGCCTCATCGCTGTCGAACATTAAATCGATGCGGTCAACATACCTGGAAAGCAGCTTTACCTGCTCCTCTGTCAATGCCGTGCCAAGCGATGCGACTGCTGAGGTGACGCCGCTCTGCTGCAGTGATACGACATCGAAATTGCCTTCGACTATGACCGCGGCTTCCTTTCCTTTCTTCAGCGTATCCAGCGCCTGATAAAGACCGAAGAGATTATGGCGTTTTGAATAGACAGGGGTATCCGATGTGTTCTTGTATTTGGGGACATTGTCGCGGCCGGAAAGATCCCTGCCGGAGAAAGCGATATACCTCCCTTGCCATGAGCGGACAGGGAACATCAGACGGTCTGCGAACATCGGATAAGGATAGCTATTGGGAGAGAAAAGCCCCGAAGAACGCAGCACCTCCTCAGAGTACCCCTTCTTAGTAAGGAACGCATGAAGCCATGATGGGTCGGATGGAGCATAGCCAAGCTCGAAGCGCTCTATCATCGTCTCTGAGATTCCCCGCCTTGCAAGGTACTCCCTGGCCTTCCCCGCCTCCGCGCTGTTCAGCAGAAGATAATGGAACGTACCGGAAATCCGCTTGTTCAGGTCATACAGCGTTTCCAGCTGATCCTTGTCCTTCCTTTCTCCCGTCCCCTGTCTGGTCTCCAGCTCGACGCCCGCCTTATTGGCAAGGATCTCAACAGCCTCGTTGAATGTGACATGGTCCATCTTCTCAACGAACGTGAACATGTCACCGGATTCACCGCATCCGAAACAATGGTAGAAGCCGTTCCTGTCGTTTATCGCGAAGGAAGGAGTGCGCTCATTGCCATTGCCATGGAACGGGCATTTCGCCCAGTTCCTGCCGCTTCTTGTGACGACTGGAATATATGACTGGACGACCTCGGTCATCGTCAGTCGTGTCTTGATGGCATTTATCGTACTGTCAGTATATATCGGCAAGGCAAGGACTCCACTCTAGAATATATCACGATATGGCGGAATCGTCATTTCCTGATGACAATATAAGGCGGCTCTTCACCTGCTTTGAGCAGCTTCTCTATCTCCTTTGCTGAATATAGCCTGCCTTTGCCGATTCCGGGACAGCTCCTGCCTTCCCTCTCCCAGCTTTCCCTGCTCTCAAGGACATTCTTCCAGAATGGATATGTCCTGCACTGCAGCGGCCTTGCCTCATAGATTGCACAGCCTCTCTCCGTGAGCATTATGCAATCGTAATCCGAGCGTTCAAGAAGGGATACAAGGCTGTATGATCCGAAATCCACAAGGCGGCAGCATTTCCTGATGAATTCCTCCTCAGTCATACCCATCGCACGGGATGCAGCCTCAATATCCTTCTTTGTCAGATAAACGTATCCCGGCTCTGCTGAGCAGCAGTAGCGGCACATGCGGCAATCGAATCTCAAACCATTATCGTAGAACATCATACCTCACGAAAAAACCTCCCGGTAACGGGAGGCATATGATTCTGGAGAGAGAAGGATTCGGACCTTCGAAGGCTTAGCCAACAGATTTACAGTCTGCCCCCTTTGACCGCTCGGGAACCTCTCCATAAAACCATTGGTATTAAACAGGAAATGCCGACATTAGTCAATAGAATATGGGCACATTCCTTGAATAATATTCCAAGTATCTACAATGAAAGGCATTACTTCGGGAATTTCTCCTTCATGGCCTTCAGCACAGGCTCTGTTACCATGGAGGAGAAATCAGCGCCAAACGCAGCAAGCTCCTTGATCTGCGATGATCTGATGAGGAAGTACCTGGAATCCGTAGGCATGAAAAGCACCTCCAGCTCAGGAAAGAGCTGCTTGTTCGTCATCGCCATCTCCAGCTCATAGGAGAAATCACCGGCCCCACGAACGCCGCGGATCATCACGGAAATACCGTTGTTCCTTGCATAATCAACAGTAAGCCCTGAATGGACTGCATATACGATATTGCTCGCATGGGGAATCGATGATCTGATCAGCTCAATCCTCTCCTCGGGTGAGAAGAGGGATTTCTTCGCGATATTGTCCGCGACGATCACATGGAGCTCATCGAAGAGCGCTGCCGCCCTCTCGATTATATTGATGTGCCCAAGAGTGGGAGGATCGAATGATCCTGGAAGGATGGCCCTCCTCATTGGGCGCTCCTCAGGGATGAGATATACGCCTTCATCTCCTTCGTGTGCTCCGGGCTTTCAAACGGAATCTTCCTTATGATCACGCTGTGCCCTTCCTCATCCTTTCCGATGAGAGCGAATGAACCGCTTCCGACATAGGAGACGCACTCACCCTCCTTCGGCTTCACCTCATCGGTGATACGCGAGAGGACGCAATCAAAATGAACATAGCTTCCATCCGAGGCAACAAGAGCAGATGCGATATTCTCGATTGTCTCACCGCAGTACGGGCATACAGGCCGAGGCTCCATGATCGTTCCGGGGCTTTCCACCGGAATCGATGAATGATGCTCCCTCGGCTTGGGAACTCCCGCAACCTGATTGAGTGTAGAGAATCCAGAGATTCCGCCGCTCTTCCTCTTCTTCCGATCCTTCTGCCTTGAAGGTTTCTGCTTTGCCATAGCAGGATTGTACCAAAAAACAAACGGCAGGAAAATCCTGCCGTCCATCTTACGCGTTCTTCCTGATGAGAAGCTCTGGTACCTTCGCGGCCTTTCCAACGCGGGAGCGAAGATAATACAGCTTGGCCCTTCTGACGCGGCCCCTTCTCACGACCTCGATCTTCTCGATCCTGGGTGAGTGCAGCGGGAAGATCCTCTCGACACCTACACCATAGCTGATCTTCCTGACAACGAACGTCCTTCTGATGCCGGTATTGTTCTTTGCAATGACAATACCCTCATAGACCTGGATCCTTTCCGTTGCTCCCTCAACGATCTTGAACGAAACACGAACGGTATCGCCGATGCTGAAATTCTCGGCGTTCTCCTTCATCTGCTTTGCTTCTACAGCTCTGATAATATCCATTCCTGACAAGTCCTCTTATCCTGTTCTAGTATCGACAGCAGTCGTTTCCGCTCCTCGATGCTGAGAGAGGCATCTGAGAGCAGGTCAGGCCGGTTGAGCATCGTTTTCTCCAGCCTGCGGTCACATCGCCATTGGGTAATATGGCCATGGTGACCGGTTAATAATACATCTGGCACGGATTTAGTGCAATACCTATATGGCCTTGTATATTGAGGATATTCAAGAAGTCCATCACTGAAGCTCTCATCCTCAAGGCTCTCGGAGGCTATGACGCCTGGAATCAGGCGGAAAAGCGCATCGATTATGACGACAGCCGCGCTCTCCCCCGAGGAAAGAACATAGTCACCGATCGATATCTCATCTGTGACGTATGTATCGATCACGCGCTGATCAAGCCCTTCATAATGGCCGCAGATGAAGAAGAGCTCCTTCTCCTGGGAAAGAGAATAGGCATATTCCTCCGTAAGGAGCCTGCCTGAAGGAGTGGGGAATACAACCCGCTTTCCGCTGGCCCCCTCGGCCTCAAGCGCCTTCGATATCGGATCCGGCATCAGGACCATCCCTGCCCCGCCGCCGTATGGTATATCATCAGTTTTCTTATGCACGCCCTCGGCATAATCCCTGAAATCGACGATGCGATACTCTATGATCCCCTTCTCCACCGCCCTCTTCATTATGGAGGAAAGGAAGAATGGCTCGACCATAGCTGGAAAGAGCGTGAAAACAGTTATCTTCATAGATCCATGAGCTCTCCCATGAGAAGCTCAATCGTTCCATTTGCGAAGTCAGGCTTCGAGACGAACACAGGAAGGTATGGAACGAGGTAGATGCGACCGTTCCGCCTGACCTGGAGAAGCATCGCCTGTGCTCCATCGGAGACATCGACGATCTCTCCGACCTTCTCCGAATTGAAAACAACATCGAGACCATAGAGGTCTGCAATGTAGAACTCCCCCTTCCCAAGCGGCCTGGCATCACGGCGATGGACCTTCATCACCGAGCCAGAAAGCCCCCTCGCGCTCTCCGGCGTCTCATAGCCAGAGAACTTCATAAGGAACAGGTCTCCGTCACTGCGGACTGCAGAAACGGAAAGAAGCCTCTCCTTCCCGTCAGGAAGGACAGCAACAGCCTCCTTGAGCTTCTTCAGATGATCATAATCCCCTGAAAGGGAATAGACCCTGAGAAAGCCATGGACGCCATGTGTCCTTCCTATGGTGGCGGTTGAGAGAAGCTCCTGCATCAGTCGAGGATCTCCAGAACGGCACGCTTTCCATCGCGCGTAGCGGAGGCTGACAGGATCGTCCTGATGGCCTTCGCGATGCGGCCCTGCTTGCCGATCACCTTGCCAACATCACCTTCAGCGACATGAAGCTCAAGTATGGTCGATTTCTCGCCTTCTATCACATTCACAGTCACTTCATCCGGCTGGTCAACAAGGCTCCTGACCATGAATTCCACAAGTTCCTTTTCCATAGGCCCTCCTGGAATCAGTCGTGCTTACGGATGATCTGGATACCCTGGGAATTGAGAAGATCCTTGACAGTCGGCGAAACGACGACACCCTTGCCAAGCCACTCCTTGATCTTTTCCTCATTGAGAGTGACCTGGTTCTCAGCCTCAACCGGGCGGTATGTCCCGACCTCGTCGATTGTCTTGGATGACGCTGCAAGGCGGCTGTCCTGTACGACGACCCTGTAATAAGGTCTCTTCTTCGTTCCGAAGCGCTTAAGTCTCATTGTTGTGCTCACGGTATTCTCCTTATACTGCTTGAAAGCTACATGCCGAACTGCTTCAGCATCGCAGCCTGTAATTTCCTGTTCGTCATCATCTTCTTCATCATAAGGCGGGACTTCTCGAATTTCTTCAGAAGCCTGTTGACCTCAGCAACAGAGGTTCCTGATCCCCTTGCGATCCTCTTCCTCCTGGATGGTCCGATGATCCTGTAATTTCCCCTCTCGAAGCGTGTCATGGAGCGGATAATCGCTTTCTCCTTCTCCATTTCCTCGAGGTGGAGATCCTCCTCCGAGATATTCCCCTTAGCCCCCGGAATCATCTCAAGCAGCTTATCAGGGGATCCCATCTTCTTGAGATTCTCCAGCTGGTCAAGGTAATCCTGGAGATCGAAGGTATTCTTCTCCATCTTGCGCTGAAGCCGTTCTGCTTCAGCGGCATCAAACTGCTCCTGCGCCTTCTCGACGAGGGATACAACATCCCCCATGCCGAGTATACGCGTTGCGATCCTCTCCGGATGGAATACCTCAAGGTCCTCCATCTTCTCGCCGGTTCCGATGAATTTGATCGGCTTGCCAACAACGGAGCGCAGCGATAACGCCGCACCGCCCCTGGTATCGGAATCGAACTTCGTCAGGATGACGCCGGAAATACCGACCTTCTCCTCGAATTCCTTCGCGATATCAACAGCGCTCTGACCTGTCATCGCATCCGCCACAAAGAGCGTCTCATCAGGTCTCGAGACCTTAGCAACGCGCTGTATCTCCTCCATCAGCGTCTCATCGAGGTGCATACGTCCGGAGGTATCGATTATGACGGTATCTATAAGATCATGCTTTGCCTTTGAGATGGCGGCCTCTGCGACCTTTGCAGGATCCTTCTCGCCGGGAATCGTGAAAACCGGAACACCAGCCTTCTCTCCCAGCACCTGAAGCTGCATGATCGCTGCGGGCCTTACGAGGTCAGCTGCAACGAGCATTACACGCCGACCATCCTTCTTCAGGCGATACGCCAGCTTATGGGCAGCTGTCGTCTTTCCTGAACCCTGAAGGCCCATCAGGAGGATAACGGATGTCGCATCCTTTCCCTTGAGGTTGAGGGCAGTGCTGCCTGTCCCGCCAAGAAGCTCGACCATCTTATCATAGACGATCTTCGTGAACTGCTGTCCCGGATCAACCGATGCAAGAACCTTCTCACCGAGGGCTTCATCAAGCGTGGAGTTGACAAAGCGCCTGACGACCCGGAGATTGACATCAGCATCAAGGAGGGCTTCCTTGATCTCATCGACTGCGTCGCGGACGTTCTTCTCCGAGATCTTCCCCTTGCCGGCAAGGGTTCTCATAATACCTGTGAATTTTCCTGCTATACTATCAAACATCGTGTTTCCGAGCCGAAATACCAGCCTTTATGCTTATACAATATCGACGTGGTGCTGTCAATCTCAGAGCCTCCTTCCTTCACTGTCGAATTCGGCCTCTGTATCATCATCATTGAGGATAACCGGCTTGCCTTCCACCCTGCCAAGACGATAGCTGACTGTCTTTGACACACCCTTCTCCTCCTGAGTGACACCGAGAAGCGTTTCCGCGCCTGTGACAGTATGCTTGTTATGGGTGATGATGATGAACTGGCTTGACTCGCCGAAATCAGCAAGCACATCAAGGAAGAACCCGACGTTCTTGTCATCAAGGGCGGCATCAAGCTCATCCAGGATGCAGAACGGAGACGGCTTTACCTGATAGGTTGCGAAGAGCAATGCGACAGCTGTCATGCTCCTTTCCCCTCCGGAGAGAAGGGAAAGCGTCACGAGCTTCTTTCCTGGCGGCTGGGCGAAGATATCGATGCCGGAAGTCAGTACATTCTCTGGATCCTCCAGCGTCAGCTTTGCAACTCCTCCGCCGAAAAGCCTCGTGAACATCGACTGGAAGTTATCGCTTATTTCAGTATAGGTCTGCAGGAACAGCTCCTTTGCCTTGTCCTCTATCTCTGTCAGAACCTTCTCAAGGTCGATCCTGGCCTTGTTCAGATCATCCAGATGCTTTGCGTAGAAGTCGAACTGCTCCTTCGCGGCGTTGTAGTCATCCTCTGCAAGGTAGTTGACAGTGCCTAACTTCTCAAGCTCCTTCTTCGTCTCAGAGAGCTCATTCATCAGAAGGGTGTCATCAGGAAGCTCCTCCTCTTCCATCACCTTCTGGAATTCCCCGAGATTGCGGGAATAGGTCGCAAAGAAGGAATCGACGACATTCTTTATAAGCTCATCGGTGGAATTGATGTTAGCAGTCTGCTCTGAGAGTATCCTGTTCTGCTCTGCAAGGCTGCGGAAGGCTGCATCCTTCTCCCCTCGCTTCTGCTGCAGCGCCTGGCTCAGATCCTGAACCCCCTTCCTCATTCCATCAAGCGCGGCTCCTGATGACTGGAACTCCCTCTTCATCCCGGCCTTGCGCTCCTCCTCTTCCCTGATCCTGTCATTGAGATCCTGGACAAGCTCCCTGTCATGCTCTGAGTCGATTATCGAGGATTCGATGCTGTTTTCCTTCTCCTCTATGGAGGCGATGAGGTTCTGAAGAGACTCCTTGGCAACCTCTATATTCCGGAGGACGGATGAATAGTGATCCTTCTGCTGATCATGTGTCTGGGAAAGGGAATCGACATCAGTGCGGAGGATCTGGATCTCGTTCCTTTCCGCCTGTATGGCGGCTCTGTTCCTCTGGCTCTGGGCACGGATCTCCGTCTCCTTCGCCTCTATGCCGCGCTTGCGGCTGATGAGACCGTCGGAGGAAAGGAGGCTGTCAACGACAGGAGGTATCGATGCCTTGTATGCCTGATACAGCTCTATCAGATGATCGATATACCCATAAAGGCGAGAGAAGTCCTTCTCCGCGATCTCCCTGGAGATAAGGGCCTCCTCCTTGAGCGAGGAAAGGAATGAAAGGCGATTGGATATCACGCCCTTTGCTTCCTCCGCGGCTGCAAGGAACTCCCTATCCGCCTTGTCACGCCTCTCCCCGGAATATGCAGTGTCGGTATTCGCGTCGATTTCAGAGATGAGATCCTCGATTACAGCCTTGAGCTCCTCTGTCAGAGATGCAAGCTCGCTGTCGAATGCGGCATCCTTTTCCTCCCTCTCCTGGACATCCTTCTCAAGGAAGGAGATGCGGGCTTTCTTCTCCTCGATCATCTTCATGATGGCTGTGATCTGCCCAAGCTCCTCATCAGCCATCTCCTGCTTCTCTGAAATGCTCTCCTCAAGATCTTCCCTCTCCGAGGAAAGCCTCTCGACAATACTCCGCATCCCGGCAATGCGATCATCGGCGGTCTTGAGCCTCGCCGCCGCCTCCTGGAAGCTCTCCGTCCAGTGGTTGATCCTCTCATCTGAGAGATTGATTTCACCCTCGATGCGATTGAGCGCGATCTGTGCGTTGTAGAGCGCCTCGTTCTCCGCTTTCAGTCGTTCCGAATCCTCAGCAATCTCCGTCTCAAGAGATGCCATAAGCGTCTGGAGCCTATCGATCTCCTTTTCGGCATTGGCCTTCCATTCCGCCCTCTTGTCCTTCATCATGGAGTACGTCCTGATGCGGGCAAGGTTGTAGCGGACATCGAGATCGAATACGCGGCTGTTGAGCTCGCGGGCTTTCTTCACCTTCTCAGCCTGGCTTCTGGAGCGGTCGCACGCACGCCTCGCATCATTGTAGGAACGAGTGATGTCCTCGATGTTCTGCGCAGTCTTTTCCAGGTCAAGCTCCGCACGATGGCACTGCTCCTTATAGCGGGAAATCCCGGCAGCCTCCTCGAAAAGATAGCGTCTGTCCTCTGGCTTCGTGGAAAGGATCTGGTCGATTTTGCCTTGCTCTAGGATCGAGTAGGCGCTCTTTCCTACTCCTGTATCAAAGAAGAGCTCCCTGACATTCTTCAGAAGGCAGCGCTGCCCATTGATGAAGTATTCATTCTCGCCCGCCCTGAAGTATCTGCGCTTGATCGCGACCTCTGCCAGATCTGTGGGAAGCTGGTGCTCTGTGTTGTCTATCGTCAGCTCAACCTCGGCAAAAGGCATGGGCTTCCTGAGCTCAGTGCCGTTGAAGATGACATCCTCCATCTTGCCCGCTCTAAGCGATTTGGTGCTTTTCTCCCCCAGTACCCACTTGATTGAATCGACGATGTTCGACTTGCCGCATCCATTCGGGCCAAGAAGGGCCGTGATGCCATCAGCGAAGTCGATATGGGTCCTGTCAGCAAAGCTCTTGAAGCCGTAGATATCGAGAGACTTGAGAAACAAGCTCTACCCTCCTTGAAACAGAATCCCGTTGATTATAGCATCTATGGCAATTATGGAAAACGGGCTTTTCGATTCACTGCCAGAGGCGGATGATGGCATCATATGCGGCGCAGATGAAGCAGGACGCGGACCGCTTGCAGGCCCTGTGACTGCCGCTGCCGTCGTGCTCCCGCCAGACTTCCCGGTAGAGATCCTGAATGACTCCAAGAGGATGTCTGAAAAGGAGCGTGATGAAGCTGCTGCCATCATCAGGGAAAAGGCTGTGGCGTGGGCAATCACATCCGTAAGCCACATAGTGATCGACAGGATAAACATCCTGCAGTCCTCCATGGAAGCGATGGCGAGATCACTGAGGAAGGTCATGGAAAGGACACATGTCGACACCTTCCTCGTTGACGGGAACAGAATACCCGATGTCCCTATCCCATGCAGAGCTATCGTCAAGGGTGACAGCAAGGTGCCAGAGATCATGGCAGCCTCCATACTTGCCAAGACGGAAAGGGACCGACTGATGGTACTCTGCGGCAGGAAGTGGCCCTCCTATGGCTTTGAAAAGCACAAGGGCTATCCGACAGCAGAGCATCGGAAGGCCATACTCAAATACGGCCCATCCCCTATAGAAAGGCTCTCATTCCATGTCGGAGAGGATAAGGAGCAGAGCCTATTCTGAATCCTTCCTCGCATCTCCTCCGCGCTGCCTCCGCATCGAGAAAGAGGAACGCTCCTTCCTTGTACCATGCATCTTTATGTAATCAATGGATTTCTGGAACTCCTTGATGAATTCGCCCATATCCTCCTGATAGACGATGATGGACTGCCTGAGGAAGCGGCCTTCCGTGTCTGTCGGCCTTGACTCCACGACATTGAGGAAGAGATCACCGTAGATGTTCTCCTTCACATTGAAGAAATACGTCCTGTCATCCTTGACCAGCTTTGTCGAGAATACCTCACCACGCTCACCCATATGGCTCCTCCGTTGCGAATCATCAGAAAATCTTCCGCTTCCTGAAAGAAAAGCTCCTTTCACTGAAAGGAGCGGAAGTGAAGCGACCGACGGGAATCGAACCCGCATCTTCAGCTTGGAAGGCTGAGGTAATAGCCATTATACCACAGTCGCATTGAAGCTAACGGACAAGACAATATCCCAGAGTTGGAATGTGTGTCAATCGGATTTGCGAAAATTTCATCCTTTCTGGAAATCATATATCTCATCATTTGTCATATACCCGCTCTATGGCAACGGAATCATGGATGCCAATGAAGATTGGAAAGAGTTGGTACAATGGCTATAATCATGGCATGAACATGCTGATGGAACGCTATGCTGACGTCATTCTCCGCCAGGCGCTGCGTCTGAAGGACGGGGATGTGCTCTCGATCAACACCGAGGAGGAGAACAGCGATTTCGCCCACCTCATCGCAAGGAAAGCCAGGGCCATCACAGGAAACGGCAGCTACATACAGAACATTGAGAACGGGAAGGTGACGGGAACAGTTGAAGCTGCTTCTGACTACCCTATTGAAAAGAAGCCGACAGCCCTCCTCTACCTTCCCGTATACAAAGGATATGAGGAAGCGGAGACAGGAAAGCTGTACACCGCTCCTGAACTCCAGCGCTTCCGCCATCTTTCAGATCCGCTTGAGACGGGGAAGCCAATGCTCCCATTCGTCTCCGCTCCTGTTCCATCAGAAGCGTGGGGACGTGTCCTTGATGAAGAAGGATCCCTATCGCTTCCATTCTCCCTCCTTTCCGACCTTCTGTCCCTTGGGGAGGATGAGTACCTGCAGCCGCTGGATGAAATTGACCTGCTTCTCTATGAGCGCGACAGGCTCAATGGCCTTGGTGCTGTTTCAGCGCGCATCAGGGATGAGGAAGGAACGGATCTCTCCTTCAGGTTCCTTCCAGGCTCCAGATTCGCTTCGGGAATAGAGGAGACTGCAGACGGGAGGCGGTTCATCCCATCTGTCTATGCCTCCGACATCTTCAGGGCGATTGATCCCTCGTCCGCTCAAGGGTACTTCACGGCAACAAGGCCTTTCCTCCTGTTCGGTCATATCGTTCATTCATTCTCTGCACGTGTCGAAAGCGGAAGGATCACGGAATGGACAACCGATGATGAGTCCGCACGGCTTTTTAGGATCTATCTGGAACAGGATAATGCAGCAGGCAATGTATCGGAGCTGTCAATGGCTGAGGAAAGCTCCAAAGCGGCCTTCATAGAGTATTTCGCCCTGCCCGAATGGGACAGGATGAGAGGAGCAGCGATAACACTGGGAGGCCCCAGGCCGGAAAGCCTTGTAGATGATCAATCAAGGTCGATGGCGAATGATTCCCTGCTGACACTTACGATTCCCATCGGTTCCGACACGACCGTTATAACGGCGGCAATGGAGGATTGGAGCGAGACAGTGCTAATGGAGGATGGCTACATCAGGGAGGAATGATCAGCTGTTGAGCGAGGCGATGAGATCCAGTCCCTTCAGCGTATGGAGGCCATCCACGGAGTCGAGCCTTGGAATAAGCGGGGATATCGTCTGTGAAAGGCCGCCTGTGGCAATGACATGAAGCCTCGTCCCGATCTCCTCCTCGGTACGCGTTATGATCGAGCTGACAAGACCGGCATATCCGATCATTATCCCGCCTCTGATTGACTGCTGGGAATCCCTGCCCATCGGGGTGTCAGGCAACTTGAGCTCAACCTGGGGAAGCTGGGCTGTACTGCCGAAAAGCGCATTGACTGCAGTGACAAGACCAGGTGCGATGGAGCACCCCAGGACCTCTCCCCTGCTGTTGACGGCGCTAAGGGTAAGCGCGGTGCCGAAATCAACGACCATCACCGCCTTCTCCGGCTGTATATGATGGGCATATGCAAGATTCGAGAGGATATCCGTGCCAAGCTCAGAGGGGATCGAAGAACGCACAAGACCTGTCCTTACATCATGTGTAACGATCAGCGGATCGATGTGGAACAGACGGCGGATGTTCTTCTCAACAGAGCGTGTCATGTTGGGGACAACGGAGGAGATTATGGCGCTATCCACCATGTCGGAATGTATCCCACCCTCGCGGAAGAGCGCATTGAAGATGACGAAGTACTCATCACCGGTTTTCTTCGTATCGGTATAGACACGCCAGGAATCAATGAAGCGCCCTTCATCGAAGAGCGCAAGTACGATATTCGTATTCCCTATATCACAGGCGACAAGCATCAGAGAAGCACGACTCCCTTAACATCCTCATAGGCCTTTGCCCTGAGGTCCTTGATGTTCTCATCATTGATGTAATCATCGAACTTCATCATGCGGTCGATCATTCCCTTCGGGGTGAACTCGATGATGCGGTTTGCGATTGAATCAACGAACTGATGGTCATGTGAATTGAAGAGCACCACGCCCTTGAAATCGATGATGCCATTGTTCAGCGCCTGGATTGCCTCAAGGTCGAGATGCGATGTCGGCTCATCGAAGATCATGCAGTTTGCCCCTTCAAGCATCATGCGAGCAAGCACAACGCGGACACGCTCACCTCCGGAGAGGACATTGCAGGGCTTGAGAGCCTCATCCCCCGTGAACAGCATCCTGCCGAGGAATGAGCGCACATATGTGTCATCATCCTCCTTGGAGAACTGCTGGAGATAATCCGCGATGGACTCATCTTCCTTGAACATGCCCGTATTGTCCTTCGGGAAATAGGAAAGGGAAGTTGTGACACCCCATGTGAATGTACCTTCGTCTGGCTCCATCTCACCTGCGAGGATCTGGAAAAGCACAGTCTTCTCATAATGATTCGGCCCGACGAATGCCACCTTGTCCCCTGGGTTGATCGTGAGGGTGAGATTGTCGATGACCTTCACCCCCTCGATTGTCTTGGAAAGGTTCTTGATCTCAAGCACATTCTTCCCGATTTCCCTGTTCGGCTTGAACGCGACATATGGGAAGCGTCTGGACGAAGGCTTGATATCATCAATGGTGAGCTTGTCAATGAGCTTCTTGCGGCTCGTTGCCTGCTTGGCCTTTGCCACATTCGAGGAGAAGCGCTGGATGAACTCCTTGAGCTCGGCGATCTTGTCCTCCCTCCTCTTCTTCTCATCCTTCATCTGCTTTGCTGCAAGCTGAGAGGACATATACCAGAAGTCATAGTTGCCGACATAGAGCTGGATCTTCCCGTAGTCGATATCACAGATATGGGTACAGACTGTGTTGAGGAAGTGCCTGTCATGGGAAACAACGATGACGGTGTTGCTGAAGGTCTCCAGATAGTCCTCCAGCCAGTGGATCGACTCAAGGTCGAGGTGGTTCGTAGGCTCATCAAGCAGGAGGATATCAGGATTGCCGAAGAGCGCCTGCGCAAGAAGGACACGGACCTTGAGATTATCCTCAATCTCCGACATCTTCCTCTCATGCAGATCCTGCGCGATCCCAAGGCCATCAAGCATCTGGCCTGCATTGGCCTCCGCCTCCCAGCCTCCAAGCTCAGCGAACTCGCTCTCAAGCTCAGCGGCGCGGATTCCATCCTCTTCCGTGAAGTCGGCCTTCTCGTAGATCGCGTTGCGCTCCTGCATCACGTCATACAGCTTCTGGTATCCCATGATGACAGTATCGATTACACGATAGTCATTGAAGGCGAAGTGATCCTGCCTGAGCACTGTCATCCTTTCGCCAGGAGTGATGATGACCTCCCCTGTATCCGGCTCGATCTCCCCAGAAAGGATCTTGAGGAATGTCGATTTCCCTGCGCCATTGGCGCCGATGATGCCGTAGCAGTTGCCCGGCGTGAACTTGATGTTCACTTCCTTGAAGAGAACCTGTGTCCCGTAGGAGAGCGAAATATTGGATGCTGTAATCATTACTGCGATCTACCTCTGTGGATTGAATAGAGCATAGCTCCCGAAAACCGGTGCTATGTTAGCAACTGCTCCTTTTAGTGTCAACAATTACGCTTTCCGGGATAACTTTCCTTCCCATGGTTTGCAAACCCTTCCATTTGTTCTATATTGTCTCATAGCCGGATCGGGATCTTCAACCATCCGAGCAGGAGGCTTTCCTTGGAGGAAATCACATTTGATGAAGCATTCGGCCAGGAGGGGATAGCCAAGGCAATCCTTGCATCCATCACTGAGAAGGCCAGGACCGAGGGAACACAGATCGGAATCCCATGGTCAAAGGATGTGTATGACTATCTCCTTGAGGCATCAGCAGAAGCGGATATCGAGGAAATTCTGGGCATCGTCGCCGGCGATGCCTATAGCGATATGGATATAATCGGATGATCGTACTAGGGATTGAGACAAGCTGCGATGAATGCAGCGCCGCCGTTGTCAGGGATGGGCATGAGATCATGTCCAATGTAATAGCGACCCAGATAGAGCTCCACAAGCCTTATCAGGGAGTCGTACCGGAGCTTGCTTCAAGGCTTCACACGGAATGGATACAGCAAGTCGTTGAGGCTGCTCTTGCACAGGCTGGCATCACCAGGAATGATCTCGATGCCGTTGCTGTCACATCCCGTCCGGGACTGCTTGGCTCGCTTCTTGTCGGCGTCAGCTTTGCGAAGTGCTATGCTTCCGCCCTCTCAATACCCTTTATCGGAATCGACCACATCAGAGCCCACCTCTACGCCTCGCAGATCGAGAATCCACTTGAGTATCCATACCTAGGGGTGCTTGTCTCCGGCGGGCATACCGTCATCTGCCGCGTGGAAGGATATGATGATGTCACTGTCCTGGGAACGACGATTGACGATGCTATCGGGGAAGCATTCGACAAGGTTGCCAAGTTCTATGATCTCGGATTCCCTGGAGGCGTTGTCATCGACAGGCTTTCGCAGAAAGGCGATCCGACTGCCTTCCTCTTCCCCGGACCATCCCTTGATGAGTCCCATCGCTTTGACATGAGCTATTCCGGTCTTAAGACCGCTGTCATCAACCAGAAGGACAGATTCCGCCGCCCGGATGCAGAGGACACGCCGGAGAACCTCGCGGCTTCCTTCCAGAGGCAGGCTGTCGGCATACTGATGAAGAGAGTGCGTCTTGCCCTCAAGGAGACTGGGCTCAAACGGATCTCAGCAGGAGGCGGCGTCGCTGCGAACTCGCTTCTCAGATCAGAACTGAAGGCATTGGAGAAATCAGGATATACAGTCACCTTTCCATCGCTCAAGCTGTGTACGGACAATGGTGCGATGGTTGCAGGACTTGGATACCGCTATCTGAAAGATGGAATAACAAGTGATGCGCATCTCTCTGCAACAGCGAGAGTTACGGCATTCAAGAAAAAATAATCCTGAAATTCTGGCACTTTTTTGCAGAATCGTATTGACATACATCGAGCCTTCCTTTAGTATGTCGAAGGATTCGGAAAATTGGGATGTGGTGTAACGGTAACACTGC
The DNA here is from genome assembly GCA_944392985.1 of uncultured Spirochaetaceae bacterium. Lineage (GTDB taxonomy): Bacteria > Spirochaetota > Spirochaetia > Sphaerochaetales > Sphaerochaetaceae > Ornithospirochaeta. The sequence goes on from CALXYL010000001.1 coordinate 167,028, forward strand.
AGATTCTGGTTCTGCCTTTGGGGGTTCGAGTCCCTCCATCCCAGGAGTAAAATGGTCCCTTCGTCTAACGGTTAGGACGGGAGATTCTCAGTCTCTAAATAGCGGTTCGATTCCGCTAGGGACTAAAGAAGCGGCTCAGGAATGAGCCGCTTTTCCTTTCAGTGCTGATTGATATAATAGGCACCGCCATCAAGCGGTGCCGCATCGCTTATCTTGTAACGATCTCTACAGGCACATTGAGTATCTTTGCAACCTTCAGGATCGTATCGATGTGGCGTCCAGAAGCCGCCGCGAAATGGTGCGTCGGTCCGCACTCGCTCCATCTGGTTACGAATTCCCTTGCTCCGCATGTGAAGCGCGTCCTCATGTTCGTATCACCGAATGAGAGTATCTTCCCATCCTCATTGATTCCCTCTGCGACGACGAACTTGAAATGCCCTTCCCCATCCTGGGTTATCGCGAGATATGTCACAGGCCCGAGATGAGGATAGAACTGCGTGAGGTATCCACCGCCGGTCTTTCCATGGAACACCTTGACGATCTTCATCGTAGGCTTCCTGCTTGAGATATCGGCATCGCCTGACCCGCTATGTCCTATTATCGCGATATCATCATTGAAATCGATGGAATACATCTCCGCAAGCTGGCCCATGCCGGAAATCGTCTTGAGGATGCTCATTGCCATCGCGACCTTCATGTCTCCCTCTACAGCACATGCAGTTCCCTGCTTGATGAGCATCGAGAATGCAGGGATCAGCATGCTGTCAAGCACTCCGGCCTTTCCTGTTGCATAGCCATCATAGTGCGAAGCGATGAGCCCGAGCTTCTCCTCCTTCACCCACGCCTCGAAAGCAACGACATACCTTGCCATGTCCCAGACCTTCTCAATGGTGCCGCCCCCCTCGATATCAAACGTATCCAGGATATCCTGTGCCTTGCTGCGGATTGCATCCTCATCGGTGATTCCATCTGCAATCGCCCACATCTTCTCCCAGTCGAACTGCTTCGTATAAAGGCCCATCCTCCTGTAGAGATTCGACTCATCGATGTAAAGATCCATCATTCCGGGATAAGGACGGCCGATCTGCGCGATGTTCGTATCGCGGAAGCGCCTCCTGACCTGCGCGGCCCTGCACCAGTCCTCGATCTCCTTCCTCACCTCATCATCGCCACCTTCCACAACACCCGTGATCGTTGCATGGCGCTTTCCGAAGCGCTCGAGATCAGCAACCATCTCTCCAACGGCTCCGCATGCATAGCCCTCACCAAGCCATGTGGCTATATCAGTATGGTCATAATCAAGGGCCTTGAGCTTCTGCAGGTTCACAAGCACGACAGGAACATCAAGATCCTTTACGGCAGGAAGCATATTATACGATGTGGCATAGGTCAGCAGCTGCATGATCACAAGATCGACATCAGCAGCACGGAAGAGATCACCCGCGCTCTGTGACTGCTCCTTTGTCGTCACCATACCGCCATCAATCACCTCAACAGTATCAGGAAGCGTCTTAAGGAAGGCCGCATACTGTGCCTTGAATTCAGGCACGAGCGAAGGAAACTGCGGAAGGTAAGCACCAAGCGCAATCGAAAAGACACCGACTCTCGCTTTTGTCTCGACTAACATATCAATACATCTCCTCAATAGGGATTTCCCACCTTCAAGGATACCAGCTAAACAGCTCAGCACGCAATGGAAATCAATGCCGCAGAACGCTCTTCGCATAGAGCAGAAGGGAGGAAGCAGCAAGAAGGACATATGGCAGGAGACCATCGGATACAGGCAAGGAAGAAGCGATGAGGAAGAGTTTCTCTGAAGCTGTATAGAGAAACTGGAGCACAATAGCGGCAGGAGGCAACGCGATGGTTATGATTGCAGTCCACATATAGAGAATGATCAGCAGGCCAAAAGGATAGGAAGTGATGATCGCCCCCAGCTGGTACTCACCGAATACGGAGATCGTCAGCGGAATGGAGAAAAGAAGAGCAGCGGTGGATGCGGCTATCGAACCAGAGAGCGATACAGGAAGCGGAAGCAGCGAGCACACTGCCCTGTTGAGCGTCCTCGACATAAGGAAGATCCCTCCAAGCGATAGGAAGCTGTATGCAGCTCCTAGATCAACGGCTGACCATGGAGCAAGGATCAGCAGCGCGGCAAGTGACAGCGTAAACGATTGCTCAATGCTGAACCCAAGGGAGAGAAGGAAGCGGAACAACAGCGCGCGGAGCAGCGAAGGACGGAAACCCGCGAGGAAAGTGAAGAGGAAAAGAACCACAAAGACAGCCGCCTTGCCGCCTCTCTGACCGAAAATCCTCTCAAGGGGCCAGGAAATCATCATTGCAAGAATGGAAAGATGCATCCCGGACAGCGCAATGACATGGGACAGCCCTGCTTTTCTTGCATTATCCATCAGCGGAAACGCCCCGTCACGGCCAGTACCAAGAAGCAGTAGCGAAGCGAACTCACCCGCATCGGAGAAAGGTGAAAGTCGGTCCTTGATCCATTCAATCACATGGCTCCTCATCTTTCCTATCAAGCCCCGCTCTCCCCTGCTGATTGAATGCGCGTAGAAAACATCCCCGTCAAGGGTGCCGAAGAGGACAGCGCTGTCACCGAAAGCAAGATCGGATGCAGGGGCAATGACATAGATGCTGCCTTCTGCAGAGAAGAGGTTTCCGTCCTCATCAGCAGCTGAACTGAGCATGATTCGCACTCCGGTCCTTCTTCCGGTTTTCTGCTGGCTATCCTGGATGACAGTGCCGCGGATAGATGCGACAAGAGGCTCATCAATCCCGATATCAGGGGAAGAAAACGATAACGTTGATGCAATCACAGAAAAGAGGAGCACCGATACAAGAACCGGCAGGACATCCTGTGAAAGATGCAGAAGAAGGAGCGCAAGCAGTGCGGAAAGAGGGAGGACAAGAAGCGGTCTGGAGAAGAATCCAGGGAAGAACCAGATCAGATAGACAGAGGAAATGACTGCAGCGTATCCCATATAATGAAATACGCTCTGAACGATTGAAATGGACTAAAAAACCTCGACCAAGCGTATTGATCGAGGCATTTCCTGAAGAACCGAGCCAAAGATGGGAGTCGAACCCGCGACCTGCTCATTACGAGTGAGCTGCTCTACCACTGAGCTACTTTGGCATTTCCATGCATCGCTGCATGAGCGAGTGCAAGCATACTACAACTCGGCATCCTTTTGCAAGTATCCTGATTGCGGAATCAGAGGATGGAGAACATGATTCCAATGCCTCTGTATCTTTCATATGCAGGATACAGCGGGAACTGGTAGAACACACCGACGGAGATCCCATACCATTTCCCGATATTCAGCTCAGTCATCAGCTTAGGCCGAAGCATGATGCCATTGAAGCCAAGCGTATATGAATCGCTCTGGTATGGCGTTATGACGAACTGCATGAAATACCCGATATCGCAGGCGACATAGACGTCGAAGCTCCAGAACTTCATGAACTTCCATCCAAGGGACAAACCGCTCTCGATATCGAATTCAAGAAGCGCCAGAGAGCCAGTCGATCCAAGCGGGGACATGAAGTAATCCCCCTGCGCATAGAACTCGAAGCGGAAGAGATCTGTCTCTGCGCCTATCGTGAAACCTCCCCCGAAATTCATCGAGTCACCGAAGAGGACGGAACGGGCATACAGATCATATGTAGGATATACACCATCCCACAATGCAGCCCACCACCCTTCGGGATCGAGCTTTACATCCTCGCTCTCAGCCGCAGCAGCAGGAAATGAAAGCGCAAGGACAATCATGATCAGAACAGGAAATCTTCTCATATGCTTTCCCCTTCCCACTTCTCAAGCTGGGCTGCGAATACCTCATCATCCATCGACACAGCATCTTCCGGGAATCCGTTCTCTCCAGCTGCAGGGGAAAGGCGGAGAATCCTGGACGGAGTGGATGCATCTGCGCTCCACTCGAAAAGATAGACGTTGTCAACACCTTCCGCGAAGCAGTACCCGCCTTCAAAGAGTCCGGGAGTCTGTCTATCAACGCGGAAGCGTATCTCGCCGGTTGCCATCTCGAAATCAAAGGAAGCGAGATCAATCGCATAAGTGCCGCTTGTGACATACCCTCTGTCCTCTACATACTGGATCATGCTGTATGTACCATCCTCCCTGAGCGTGAAGGCATATGAGAAGCCCTCCTCCGCCACAAGTATCTTATAGCTCCCGATAAGCGGATTCGGGTGGACAATCACTCCACAGCTGGATGCCAGAAGAAGAACAGCAACTGCAACGAGGATCCTACTCAGAACTGACTTCCGCATACACATCGCTCCATCCCTGCTTGACAAGGTAGTTTCCAGAGAACTTCTGGTTATTCGTATTGAGACTGTTGAAATCAATCTCCCCGGGGTACATCTGGGATTCAATCACGAGGTTTCCAACGACGCCGCTTCCCCATCCGCTCATCTTCGCGCCCTTCATCACGTACTGTCCAGTTCCGCGAAGCTCTGATCTCTCTCCGAATGCGTTATATACGAAGGTTATATCAGCGGACATATTGGTGATGCTCACATTCCCCGTGAAGTAGCGGAGTGTTCCTCCCGCGTTTCCGCCAACAGTCACATCCCCCTGGCTGCTTATCCCAGGATTGTAGATCTTATATGAAAGCTGGTTCGAGGCCGCGCCGTTCTTATCTGGATTCCACTTCGACTGAAGCTCCGCAGACATCTCGCTGCGGTACTCCCACGGCTTTAGGATCCACTTCTCGAACATCCTGACATACGCCTCATCCGTCATCGCGCCCCAGCCTTCCTGCCATGCTGTCCATTCTGTCGTCCTTCCGAATGGATTCATCTTCCTTGCCCTGTATGAATACTTCACGAAGAGCTCCGGTGGCGAGATTTCAAGCGCATTGACACCTGAGGTGATCTTATCAGCAGCAACGGTGAAGGTCTCTGTTCCTTCACTGCCCATATTGACCTCGATCTCCATCGTCACGCCAGGCGCTTCCGCTGTCGCGGTGTATGCAACAGGATACAGGCCATTGGCATCCGAAAGGGATATATCATCAGGAGGCATGTTCGGAACAACAGTGAAGTCATTTGCCTTGATCTCATCAGGAGAGACAACTGCGGAGGAGGCTGACTTCTCACTGCCGCTGAGGACGGAAAAACGGAAGTCATTTGCATTCACAGTGCTGAAATCATATTCACGAGTGACCTCTTCCTTGACAGGAACCCTTTCTATCTCCTTCCATGCGCCATCACCATTGAGACTGCCCTCGACAAGGTAATCCCAATCCCTGTCATCATCAAATCCAAGCGGCGCATCGATAGTGATTGCCATCTTTCCGGAACCATAGTCAACAGAGCTCTCAAATGATGTCGGAGGAGAGAGAAGGTATCCTTCATCCCTGACAGCAGGCCCAGGAAGATTCATCTCACCGCTGCCCTCGACATCAACAAGGCACGATGCCTTCACGCTGTACTCATATGTGATGTTCGGCTCAAGGCCGCTCATGTCCTCGAAGCGGTAGATATCACCTGTCCTGGTGACTCCAGCGGGGAACACCTCATCCACGCTTTGGAAGGTTGCAACGACGATCTCCTCCTCTCCCGGAGCCATCCTTGTGATCTCCCAGGTATATCCCCCGTCAGTCTGTGCCTCACGTGCCGGAACATCCCATTCAACAACGATCCTGTCACCATACCCTGCCTTGCTGACGGATACACCGGTAGGAGCTGAAGGAGCGCCCTCGACATATGTGTATCCGATCCTGGTGACAGAGGGACTGCTCTTAGAGCTCGACTGGACGCTGATGATGCGGAAATAAAGCTGTTTGCCGTAATCAGCGGAATCAGGATAGTAATAGAATGAATTATTGCCAGACCTAAGAGGAGGCACACCGGATTCGACATCCACCCAATCAATCCTGTCCGTGGATGTCTGGATATCATAGCTCTGGACCTTCTCGACCCCGGACCAGCGGATCTCAATGTAGTCCGTAGCGACACCCTGGTCTGCACTGACAGTCTGAGGAGGCGTCAGGAGCCAGCCCTTCTCCACCTTTGAGAACTGCGGCTTTACGCCGAAACGCATCTCCGCATTGTCATTGTGAGCCTGAACAACATAGAGATAGGCTTTGTCAGCTGTCGCGGAGAGATCCTGCGTATCCGAATAAAGCACGCTGTTCTTGCCATCAGCATCAATCGAATCAATCAATGTCCAGTAAAGCGAATCATAACCGCCAGTGCTCTCGAAGGAGCTATCTACCTCCGCCCTGTAGATCATGTAGTATTCAGCATGCTTTACTGAGCTGAATGAAAGCGTGATGCGATCCGAGAATGCGGCCTGTGACACACGGAGATTGCGCGGTGCCGCCCCTGTGAAAAGCACGCTCGATGAGGATGAGGACGGATTGCGCTCCACATCCAGCATATCACCATTGATGATGTTCCAGTTGCAGGATCCAAGGAGCACTGAGAGGAGCATGACAGCAATGATTGTTCTTAGACCTTTCATATCATCCTCCTCAGTATGGCCTCACAAGGCTGTCGCTGTCCGGAACGCGGACAGGTTCACCGTTGTTTATCGTGACGTTGTAATAAGCATTAGACGAAATCGTTGTCACATCGATGTTATGCAGCTGCACGACCGCAGGCCAGTATCCTTCTCCCGTGATATCAACAAAGCCCTGGCGTGCCTCCGCGTTGCTGTCATTATCCATGTAGCCTATGTATTGGAGAGGATCGACACCAAGATATCCACTAGATCCACCATCAGCCCAGATCCTTATATCAATCCAGTCCCCACCTGTGCGGGTGTTGAATAGAAGGGAACCATACTGGCTGTAATCCCTCAGTCCGATCCACCCAGGATTGGATCCCTGAGGATCGCCATGCGCCGAATGCACCTCAAACCCGTTTCCTGGAGCATATTCATTCTGGGAACGATCACCTCCAACATAATCAACAGATCCAGTCCACCAGTCAGAGAAGCCTACATTTGCAAGATTGGAGCTGAGAACGCCATTGAGAAGGTTCACATATTCCTCTGCCTTGAGCTGTCTCCTTGCGCTTCCCTCAACTGACACAGCCTCAGATGAAAGGCCGCTGCCGTTTGATGCTGCGATGGTGTAGCCCGTTATGTCGAGGCTGTCACGGAGGATGCCTGTATCATCGTGGTATATGTATGTGCCTTCAAGGAGCCCTGTCGGCTGGTATGACAGATCACCGTCTGTGAATGCAGCGCTGTGGTCGTTGCCGGAGACAGGCACAGTGACGCTTTCGCCAAGAACGGAGATCGTGTATTCAGAGGCACCGGGTACCCTCGTCCATGTCAGGACTGTGTATGGCATGTAGTATCCGCCCCCATCCTTTGATGCTGTTCCAGCAGATGCTGATGTGACAGAACCTAATGCATAGCCAAGGTTGACCTGCTCCATCTCGAGTGTCACTTCATTCTTCTCGGATCCGAAATCTGAAGGCTTCTCCGTCTCCCCTGTCCCCATTGCTGATGTGACAGTGTAATAGGGCTTAGAGAGATCGGGAGACTGGTCGGAATACTCTGTGTCCGTGATGCCGCTTGCGATCCGTACGGCATCGGAAAGATCTGACAGGGAGTATCTGTAGACGGAATAGCTCTCCGCGCCTTCCACACCATCCCATGTGATCACGACCCTGTCCTTATACTCTCCCTTCGTTGCCCTGATGTTCTCCGGCGCTGACAGGAAACCACCTTTGACAATGTCTGAATAAACACTGCCTTCGCCATCATGAGAAGCGTTGTATGCTTTGAATCTGATAAGGATATCATTGCCTTCGATGCTGTCCTTTCCGATGGAAAGCCCATTGGAACTTATATCCACAGCAAATGGCTCCGACCAGGAATCCCCATCCTCGCTGTACTGGTACTCATATACGATGCCGTCAAGTATGGCATTGCTGCTGTTCCACGAGAGATCAACCCTATCAGGGAAGGATGAGATCGAGAGTGAGAAGTCATCGGGGAATGAGAGGACACTCGCCTCGGAAGTCGAAACGGAGAAATACTGATCATCAAGAGCAGAAGCAAAGAGCCTCAGATCGACCTTCCCCGTTTCCTTCATATCGATAAGAGCGCTGAAGCGGCCGTTTCCTATATCATGCGCGTTGACCACCGGATGCGCCTCCCCTCCATCGATCGAATAGCTGTAGGTATAGCTTTCAGGGCTGACGTACTCATCACCGGCGAATACACCCCAGCTGATCTCGATCCTCCCGACTCTGTCATTCCTTGTTGATATATCCTCCGTGATGAGCGGTTTCACAGCAAGCGACAGAGGGGATTCAGACGTGAATTCCTGGTACTCCCTATAGATGCTCCCATCTTCGCGGAGAAGCACGAGCTCATAGCTGTACTGATGCTCTTCGTAAAGGGATGGATCTTCCTTTGAAAGTGTTTCCGTGAATCCGAATGATCCGTCCACATGCGCTGCGTCAGGGATAACCGATACCTCAGCATCCCCTTCAGGATGCATGACAGTCCTTCTCACTCCCCACTTCAGGCCAAGATCGTCAGCAAGCTGATATGGAGCGAATGAGAGGGTGACACCAGCCTTCGCCGGCCCCATCGCCTGATAAGCGGCGCTTGCAGAATCCACTTCAGGACAGAAGAGATGGCCCTCTTCAGAGGCAATGGGTGTCCCGGATCGGTAGACACTCTCATCATCGCCTTCAATCGGCTTGAGGACCGTCGTCACGCGATAGCGGTAGGAGACACCGGGAACCGCATTGCGATCCTTGTACTGATACGCCAGCGTTTCCCCGATATCATCCTCGCTGATCAGCTCCGTCTCCTTGCGCTGACCATCTGCTTCCTCATCGAGGATTACTGTCCACTCTTCACTGCTGCCTTCTGCCCGTTCGATTATGAAGTAGCAGAAATCATCAGCGATCATCTCCGTCAATGACCATTTCGGGACAACCCACTGTACTCCGATGTAGTCGCTTCTGTCAGATATGATCGTATAATCGCTGACGGCATCAGGCGTGTAATCCTCTGATATCACGGCGGAGATCACATCCGAGGCGATCTCCGTTTCTGAGCCATCCTCACCCTTTATCCTCATCAAAGCCTGGAAATCATAGGACTTGCCGTATTCAAAGCTGCTCTCATTGTTTCCCAGCTTCACAGTGTCCCCTGTCACCGGCCTGCCCTCATCATAATGCGTCCAGCTTTCCTCTCCACTCATCCTGTACCGGACAAAATACTCAGCTTCATAGAGCAGCTGGCCTTCATAGCCAACCTGATTGGGGCTGTGCCATACGAGAGTGACATCATGGACGGTAGGGAAAACAAGGAACTGGATGCTGCGCGGAGCCATTGCAGCCTCGACGATATCACTATGTACCGACTCCCTGGTTTCAGATCCGAAGCTGGTCACCGCCTTGACAGCAAAGAAATAGGATTCATTCGGATTGATGTTAAGCCCCCCTGCTCCATCAGGGCCTGTGATGACACAGCTTGTGGAAGCAACTGGAGGGGCTGCCCTCCCGAAAGCAGATGGCTGATCCGCAGAAGCATACTCAACAACATACCAGTCAGCCTCCTCCACCTCATCCCAGGTCAGCACGAATCTGTTCTCAAGTCCGCTCTGTACCTGAAGGTTCTGCACCTGAGGCGGATCCAGATATGGCTTGTCCGAAGAGGATGGCAAAGGGGGGATGCTCGCAGGGCATGATACGAAAAGCATCAGACAGAGGAGAAGGAGCATCATGATATATGGTTTTCTATTCATAGATTCTATCGAAGGGTTCCTTTTTCAGCAGATGATGGGACATGTCCCATCGTGCCGGATGCTATCGGATAAAAACCTTTGTTGCAATAGAGAAAAATGACAGTTGGGGTAAGAATTGTTCGATTATCTGTTTTTAATTGATGGAAAAGAAGGGCACGCCAACAGACGTGCCCCTCCATGCATGTGCGTATCTTACTTCGATGCGCCCTGTGCAATAGCAGCCTGAGCTGCTGCAAGCCTCGCGATAGGAACACGGAACGGTGAGCAGGATACGTAGTCAAGGCCAACTGACTGGCAGAAGGCGATTGACTTCGGATCGCCGCCATGCTCGCCGCAGATACCCATCTTCATTCCAGGCCTTACGCCGCGACCAAGACTGACAGCCGTCTTGATGAGCTTTCCAACACCATCGAAATCAATGGTCTGGAACGGATCATACGGATAGAACTGCTTGTCAGGATCGTTGACATAGTGCGAGAGGAACGAAGCCGCATCATCGCGTGAGAAGCCGCATGTCATCTGAGTCAGGTCATTCGTACCGAACGAGAAGAACTCAGCGGACTTCGCAATCTCATCTGCAGTGATTGCAGCCCTTGGCACCTCGACCATCGTACCGAGCCTGTACTCGATCTTGAGTCCCTGCTCCTCGAATACCTTGGCAATGACTGCCTCAGCATGCCTCTTGCAGAAATCGAACTCCTTGTAGATGCCTACGAGAGGAATCATGATCTCCGGATGGACATCGACACCCTGCCTCTTGACTGTGATCGCAGCCTCGATGATAGCCCTGACCTGCATCTCAAGGATCTCAGGATAGACAATCGCCAGACGGCATCCGCGGAAGCCAAGCATCGGGTTGAACTCCTGGAGAGCGTTGATCTTCTTCGAGATCGCCTCAACGGTCGTTCCAAGCTGGAGAGCCATCTCATGGCGCGATGTATGGTCATTCGGAAGGAACTCATGGAGTGGCGGATCCAGGAGCCTGATCGTGACAGGAAGTCCCTTCAGCTCACGGAAGATGCCGATGAAGTCCTCCCTCTGCATCGGAAGGAGCTCGGAAAGCGCAATCTGGCGCTCGCCATAGGTATCAGCAAGGATCATCTTCCTCATGGAGATGATTCTCTTTCCTCCGAAGAACATATGCTCAGTGCGGCAGAGACCGACACCCTCAGCGCCAAGCTGTACAGCATGGTGTGCATCCGCAGGTGTATCCGCATTCGTGCGGACAGCCATCGTCTTCAGCTCGCTGACATATCCCATGAACTTGCTGTAGTTCTGGTAGAGTGTCGACTCGCTCTCCTGCATCGTGCCTTCAAGCACCTGCATGATCTCCGACGGCTTTACAGGGATCTTCTGAGCATAGACAGCGCCCGTGAATCCATCGATTGCCATATAGTCGCCCTCAGAGAGCATCTGGCCATTGACCTCAAGAGTCTTCTTGATCTCATCGACATGGATCTCTCCACAGCCGGAGACACACGGGCATCCCATTCCTCTTGCAACGACTGCAGCATGGCTTGTCATACCGCCGCGGCATGTGACGATACCCTTGGAAACCGCCATGCCTCCGATATCCTCAGGGGATGTCTCGGTGCGGACGAGAAGGACATCCTTGCCCATCGCTGCAGCTTCCTCAGCCTCAGCTGCGGTGAAATAGATCTGGCCGCAGGCTCCTCCTGGGGATGCATTGAGACCATGCGTTGTCTCCTTAAGTCCGAGATCGTGGATATAGGTATTGTCAAGGATAGGAGCAAAGAGCTTGTTGAACTCGGAAGCAGGAACGCGTGATACCGCTGTCTTCTTGTCGATGAGTCCTTCCTCAACCATCTCCACCTGGCTGCGGAGCCATGCGAAGATCGTCCTCTTTCCGTTCCTCGTCTGGAGCATGTAGAGCTTGCCTTCCTGGATCGTGAACTCAATATCCTGCATATCATGATAATGCTTCTCAAGAGTCTCGCGGATCCTGCAGAGCTGCTCATATACTGCGGGATTAGCCTTCATCAGCGTATCGATCTTCTGCGGCGTGCGGATACCTGCAACGACATCCTCACCCTGCGCATTCATCAGGTACTCACCGAAGAACTTGTTCTCGCCTGTCGACGGGTCGCGTGTGAAAGCAACACCGGTACCGGAAGTCTCTCCCATGTTGCCGAACACCATGGACTGGACATTGACAGCAGTTCCGAGAAGGCCGCGGATATCATTCATCAGCCTGTACTTGATCGCCCTGTCATTGTTCCATGACCTGAATACGGCATCGATTGTCTTGAAGAGCTGGTACTCAGGATCGGTCGGGAAGTCCTCACCTGTTGCCTTCTTGTAGATGATGTTATAGCGCTTGATGACTTCCTTGAGGTTGTCAACATCAAGCTCTGTATCGAAATGCTTGCCATTCTCATCCTTCACGGACTGGAGCGCATACTCGAAGCTGGAGTGAGGAACACCCATGACGACATCACCGAACATCTGGATGAAGCGCCTGTAGCTATCCCATGCAAAGCGCTCATTGCCAGTCTTCTTGATCAGAGCCTGGAGCGAATCGGGATTGAGACCGAGATTGAGGACGGTATCCATCATGCCGGGCATCGACTGAGCAGCGCCGGAGCGGACGGAAACAAGGAGCGGATTCTCCTTATCGCCGAGCTTTGCGCCCATCATCTTTTCCAGCTTATGGAGATTCTCGATTACCTGATCCCTCATTCCTTCGGGGTATGCCTTATGCTGATCCCAGTATGCACACGCTTCTGTCGTGATGGTGAATCCAGGAGGGACAGGAAGCCCGATGGATGTCATATCCGCCAGGTTCGCACCCTTGCCTCCGAGAAGATCCTTCATATCGGCTCTTCCCTCAGCCTTTCCCTCGCCAAAGAAATAAACATACTTTTTCGTTTCTGCCATTTTCTTTCTTCCTAATTCTAGTTTTCGCTATGATGTTATCGATTCAGTGTGTTATGGTCAATCATATCCGGGATGTTAACTCTTACCAGATCAGCAAATTAAATCCATCAAAAAATGAAACATCATTCCATTTTGATGCAAAAGCTCCCGGTTGTTTCCGGGAGCACGCACCAATGCGTGAAGCATATCCTTCCGAAGAAACGGATAAGCTCCTACTGCCCTGAGATGGACAGGACTGTGTAGCCCGCCTTCTCAACAGCCTTTTTCAGTACGATATCATCGATTGACCTGTCCATGCGGACAACGGCGATGCCAGAAGCGAAGTCAACTTCAGAAACAGCCCCTTTAATCTCATCGATTGCCTTCTTCACCCTTGCCGCGCAGTTCTGGCAATGCATCCCATCGATCCTCATCCGGCGCTCAGCCATGACAGGGCCTGAAAGCGTCTTTTCCCGCACGGGAGAGGATGATCCACCACAGCATGGCCCTTCTCCCCTGAAATGCCTGACACTTCCCTTCAGCGCTATGAACAGCAGGACAAGGACGATGATGATTATCAAGGCATCAACCATTTCCCTTCCTCCTTCCTGCCTGCTTCCTGATCCTATTCACAAGAAGGTATATGGACATGCCGACGGCATAGACCAGGAGGAAAATGGCGACAAGATAGAACATGGAAGCTCCGCCCTGTCCCATCACATTCTCCCCTTTCCCGCCTGTGCTTCGCGGATCAGTCTTTCAATGCTGGTTGCAGAACACCCCGTGCATCCTGTGCATCCACCAGAGCAGCATCCCTTCCTCCTCCTGGCAAGCAACCTTGCCAGGATGAAGACTGAATATGCGGCAATCAGGGAAATGATCAGGACATCCGCGATCATGAAGCGGCCTCCAGCGAGCGCTTCGAGAACACCTTCTGATCCTTGTACGGATCGGGGCGGAAGAGCATGTACAGCATTGCAGCAAGCAGCACGAAAGCAACAGCCGTCCAGATTCCGAAGCCACCTCCTGCGATGAACGTTCCAATCTGATAGACAATGAGCGAAAGCACATATGCGAATACATTCTGGAAGATGATCGCGAACCAGAACCACTTCCTCGACTGGAGCTGCTGAGCCATCGTTGCGATAGCCGCGAGGCAGGGGGAATCAAGGAGGTTGAACATCAGGAAGCTGAATGCCGCTATGGCGCTCGGGAACCAGAGTGCAACACCCGGAGCAACGTTTGCAGCATCCTCAACATCCCCTGCGACACTTGCAAGCACGCCCATGGTGGAGACGATCGCCTCCTTCGCAGTGAAGCCGGAAAGCGATGCAGCGACAGGCTGCCACGCCCCGAATCCAAGCGGAGCGAACAGAGGTGCGATCAGGGATCCGATTGCCGCGAGCAGGGAATCATCGGACGAATCGACCATTCCAAATCCATCAGGACCGAATCCGAAGCCCGCGAGGAACCACATGACGACACAGGCAAGGAACAGGATCGTACCAGCCTTGACAATGAAGCCCTTGAGCCTTTCCCAGACATGGAGAAGGACTGTCCTAGGCGATGGGATGTGATACGAAGGAAGCTCCATTACAAACGGTGCGGGCTTGCCGCTGAATGGTTTTGTCTTCTTCAGCATGATCGCCGATACAAGCACGGCAGCGATACCGATGAAGTACATTGCGGGAGCAACCCACGCAGCCTCTGCATATCCCATCGCACTTCCCGCGATGACACCGGCCATAAGCGCGATGACAGGGAGCTTGGCGCCGCATGGTACGAATGTCGCAGTCATGATCGTCAGCCTGCGGTCATTGTCCTGCTCAATCGTGCGTGAGGCCATGATTCCCGGGATTCCGCATCCAGAGGAGATCAGAAGCGGTATGAAGCTCTTCCCGGAAAGCCCGAAATGGCGGAACACCCTATCCATGACGAATGCGATGCGGACCATGTAGCCGCAATCCTCAAGGATGGACAGGAACAGAAAGAGGATCGCCATCTGCGGAACGAAGCCCAGGACGGCGACAAGGCCACCTATGATACCGTCGACAACGAGGCTTGTCACAGCACTTCCTGCTCCTATTGCCTCCAGCCCTGATGTGAAGAGCCCTGCAACCCAGCCTCCGAATGTATCATTCGTCCAGTCGGTCACCCACGTTCCGACTGTCGTGACTGAGATGTAGTACACAACGAACATCACCAGGACGAAGATAGGAATGCCAAGGATACGGTTCGTGACAACGCGATCGATCCTGTCAGAGACAGAGAGCTTTGCTCCCTTCTTCTGAACTGCTGTCTTGACTATCTTCTGGATGTATCCATAGCGCTCATCGGTGATGACGGACTCCATCGAATCATCATGGACAGACTCTGCCTCCTTCCTGATGGCTCCAGCCTCATCCTGCTGATCCTTTCCGAGCCCAAGCTCCTCAATGACCTTGGAATCGTTCTCGAGCACCTTCACGCTGTACCATCTTCTCTTCGAGGCGGGAAGAGCGGGAGGAAGAAGCTGATCCACATCAGCAATCGCCTTTTCGATGTCAGAGGAGAATATCTCCTGCATCTTCTTCACTTCCTTCTTCTTCGCCGTCCTGACCGCAACCGCGATAAGCTCATCCAGTCCAGTCTTTTTCAGAGCACTTGTCTCAACAACGGGGCATCCAAGGAGCATCGAGAGGCGGGATGTGTCGATCCTAAGCCCCCTCTTCTGGATAAGATCAGCCATGTTGAGGGCGATGACGACAGGAACGCCTGTCTCGATAAGCTGCGTCGTAAGGTAGAGGTTGCGCTCTATGTTCGTCGCATCAACGAGATCGATGATGACATCGGGATTCTCCTTGAGGATATAATCACGGCTGACGACTTCCTCAAGCGTATACGGAGAAAGCGAGTAGATGCCAGGAAGATCAGTCACGATGATCTCGCCATTGCTCTTGTCGCGAAGTCTTCCCTCCTTCTTCTCAACAGTCACACCAGGCCAGTTGCCGACATACTGGTTCGCGCCGGTAAGCGCATTGAACATCGTTGTCTTGCCGCAGTTCGGATTCCCTGCAAGCGCCATCCTAATGCTCATACCGCCTCCTTTACGATAACGCATGAAGCATCATTCTTTCTGACGCTCAGCTCATAGCCGCGTACGGTTATCTCAACCGGATCCCCAAGTGGAGCAACCTTCCTTATGAAGAGCTCCGTACCCTTCGTGATCCCCATGTCCATGATGCGCCGCTTATACGCACCATCGCCTTCGATCCTCAGCACAGTAACAGTGCTTCCGACCTGAGCTTCACCTAATGTCATATATCCTCCCTCAGGGAAGGCTCACACATAGATATGGCGAGCCATCTCCCTGTTGATTGCAACGCGGGAATCAAGGATGCCGACAATGACATCACCTCCCATCTCAGAAAGCACAGTGACTTCCTTCCCTTCCACAAAACCAAGGCCGGCAAGGAATCTCCTCACGCTGCCAGGACCGCTGATGCGGCGTATCATCCCTGATCTTCCTGTGCCGATCATAGATAAAGGCATCATATTCCTCCTTGGTTGCTCTTTGCTAACCGTAGTTAGTTTATGCAAATCATAGTTAGCAGTCAACAACTACAAGGCGTTGGAAATCATTTTCTTCTTCGTGAAGTGAAAATCAGCTATAATCATCGCAATATGAAGATGCATGAATCAGGAGAGATGTACCTTGAAACGATACTCCGCCTATCAGAAAGGCTCGATATCGTGCGATCGATAGACGTAGCGGAGGAAATGGGATTCTCAAAGCCCTCAATAAGCCGGGCAATGAAGATGCTCAGGGAAAATGGATACATCTCCATCGATCCCGGCACTGGAGCCATCAAGCTCCTTGCCAAAGGAAGGGAGATTGCGGAGATGATCTACGAACGGCATAGGGTGCTGTCAGAATGCCTTGAGGCCCTGGGGGTATCGCCAGCGACAGCGCAGGATGATGCCTGCCGCATCGAGCACGTCATCTCCCCTGAATCCTTTGAGGCGCTGAAAGCCCATATGATGGAATACGGCAGAAAGAAATAGGGAGCCACCGAAGCAGCTCCCCTTTGCTCATACAGCCTGGCTGAATGCACCCAGATCACGTTCTTCGGAAACAGATCTAAGGCGTTCAAGCGCCCTTTTCTCTATCTGCCTGATCCTCTCCTTGGTAAGCCCATAGACCTCGCCGATCTCCTTGAGTGACATTGGCTTGGTTCCATCGAGACCGAAACGCCTAGTGATGATGTCCTGCTCCTTGTCGGAAAGGGTGGAAAGAAGTCCTCTGACAGCAGTCCTCATGCTCTGCTCCATCACCTGATCCTCCGGCCCCTGCTCCTGAGCCTCGATGAAATCACCGAATGTCGAATCAGAGTCCTCACCCTTTTTCACCGGGCTGTCAAAGGAGACAACATCGCCGGAGATGGAAATCAGATCGCTGATCAGCTTCGGATCAAGCCCTGTGGCTGCAGCGACATCCTCCACGGATGGATCCGTGGTCTCCTTCTCATGCATGATCGCCTTCTGGGCCTTCTGGATCTGCATCAGCTCGTTCGAACGGTTGAGAGGAAGGCGTACCGTTCTTCCCTTCTCTGAGATTGCCTTCATGATCGACTGCCTGATCCACCAGACAGCATATGAAATGAAATGGTATCCCTTGTCGGGCTCGAACTTGTCGAGCGCAGTGATCAGCCCTATATTGCCTTCATTGATCAGATCGGAAAGGGCAAGCCCCTGTCCACGGAACTTCTTTGCAACCGATACAACGAAGCGGAGATTCGACCTGATGAGCTTCTCACGCGCGGCCTTGTCGCCGTTCTTTGCCTTCACTGCAAGCTCGTACTCCTCCTCATGGGAGATCAGCGGTATCCTGTTTATTTCCCTGAGATAGATCGAAAGCACCTCATTGTCGCTGTCCATCATCTCTGTCCTAATCATATCTTCCATGGCGTCCTCCTTGGGTTGCATAAAGTGGTATGCAGGAATCGTGCCAAAGATGCAGAATCAATTTATTTGATTACAACATAAGATATTAAATGAAGGTTTGCATGATTGCGAAAATCAAAAACGGGTCATTATGACCCAACAAAGGAAAACTCACTGAAGAATGGGACATTATGACCCTCAGAGTGCATCGGAGAGCGAGTCAGGGTCACTTTGCCACGGAAAGCAGATACGGACAGACTCCAAGAGATTCTCCCTGCCCTCCCCTGTCACGTTGAAAGGAGAGCTCTCAAGTGCTGAAAGGGAGCTGTCATATGCCTCCCTGATCAGATCGGAGATCATGTCACCCTCTGGCAGGGAAAGCGTGAAAACAGGCTTGGAGCGTAGGTAGCGTGCCATCTGGTAGCGGTAAAACGATACGAATTCAAGAGTAAGCTCGCAGCCGGTCAGGCGGGAGAGGAAGGCATCAACATACTCCTCATATGCTTCCTCATATGAAAGCAGCCTCGCCTTCCTGTTGCCATCCTTATAAAGAACCAAGCTCATCGTCCTGTCCATTTCCACACCTTACAGTCGGAAGATAATCAATATGCGGAAAAAGTGAAGAGCTGATGGAGAAGTTTTGTGCATCAATCCCACTTGCCGCGCTGTGAAAGCATTTGTATATTCCATAGTAGCCGCTAAGGCTTATCAAATTACATGAGGTGATACCATGAAGATCATTCCGCTTGGTGACAGGGTTCTTGTAAAGGCAAAGGAAGTCGAGGAGAAGACAGCCTCCGGCATCTTCATCCCGCAGACTGCTCAGGAGAAGACGCAGATCGCTACAGTCGTTGCAGTAGGCGATGACGAGACGATCAAGGTCAAGGCCGGACAGGAGATCCTGCATGACAAGTATGCTGGCACAGCGATAAAGGACAACGGAGAGGATTATCTCATCCTCAACTATGCGGACATCCTCGCAGTCATTGAGTAACAGGCATTGAACCGCAGCTAAAGGCAGGGAAACCTGCCTTTTTCCATCAGTAGAGGAAGCGCTCTATCTTATCCCCCAGATTCGCAAGCATGGCATCCTCCGGGATATAGCAATCGGGAAGCGATGAGATCATCATCCGGCCATAGGCCTTGCGCAGTATCCTGCCATCAAGGATCAGCACAGCCCCGCGGTCGCTTTCAGAGCGTATCAGCCGTCCGATGCCCTGCTTCAGGCGGAGCGTTGCCTCCGGGACCATCATCTCCATGAAGGAGGAGCCCCCATGCTTGTCAATCGCTTCGGAGCGGGCTCTGACGATAGGTGTCGTAGGTGCGGTGAACGGCAGCTTCACTATGATCACAAGGCGCAGCGTGTCCCCAGGAGCATCAACGCCTTCCCAGAATGATGAGACTGCGAATAGCGAGCTGTCCTTCCGCTTCCTGAAATCAGAGAGGAGACGGCCCCTTGGTATCCTGTCATCCTGGATCATCAGGTCATCAATGGAAGATGCGAGCGAGGCATAGACTGCCTTCATCATCATTTTCGACGTGAAAAGCACAAGCGCTCCCCCTCCCGATGCCTCTATCGCAGTCTTGATGCAGTGCGTGACATAGCCGGTATATGATTCAGTGCTCCCGGCGGAAAAGAGCACACCATCCTGCGGAAGCAGAAGCATCAGATTGCGCCTGAAATCAAACGGGGAAGCGAAGATTCCTGAAAGCAGCCTCTCCTTCTCCTCAGCCAGTCCCGAACGTGAAGCAAAGTAATCGAAGCTGCCATTGACGCTAAGAGTCGCAGAGGAGAAGATCATCGAATCAAGATGGCTGACAAGCAGGCGTGAAAGAAGCGGGCCTGTATGCATTGGAGCAAGGTGTATCTCCGCTTTTCCATCGATCCCTTCGACAGCGTATGGGATCTCATCATCCCATCGGGAGAACCGTATCCAGTCACGAAGCGTATCAGCAAGATGACAGAGCGTAGCCCCATATCTTCCAATAAGGTCAACATAGACCTCATTCGACTCAGACGGGTGGTCGCTGTATGCACTCATCACAAAGCTGCCGATCCTCTCCATCTCCACAGCGATCCCTTCCCCCTCGCGGAGCCGGTCCCCATAGGCATCATAGAACTGCGGAGTGAAAAGAAGCTCCTTTTCCTTGAAACGTGAAAGTATCGAGGAAATGATGGAATCATACTGCCCAAGCATCGTGCGAAGGTGCGCGATATCTTCCTTCGTGCGTTTCCCGCTGCCCCTTTCCTTCTCCTCCGTGGAAAGGAAATCAAGGATCGAAGCAGACCCGAATCGCTTCTCACGGCGTGTCAGATAATCCAGCACGCGCTCGACGCGCCATGATGAGTAGATACGGGAAAGCACATCAGTCGCCTCATTCTCTATATGATGGGCCTCATCCATGACCGCGCACTGGTAGCTGGGAAGGATCACATCCTCAGAGAAATCGATCTCCGCCTCCCCTCGGTTCTTCGCATCAAGAAGGAGCAGATGATGGTTCGTCACAACAAGCGAAGCGCGCTGTGCTTTCTTCCTCGCCCCATAATAGAAGCAATCCTGCTGGAAGGGACAGCGGTATCCTAGGCAGTCCTTGTCGTCAGAAGCGAAATCAAGGAACATCCGTACCGGGACGGAACGCGGAAGATCCTGCAGTACGCCGCTATCGGTTTCAGTGACCCACTTCTCGAACTCCCGGTCAGTTTCCGTCCTGGTTTCATTAAGAAGGCTCTTCTCATTGCGCGCATCATTGAAGCGCCGTACGCAGAGATAGTTAGAACGGCCGAACAGGATCGCCGTCTCTATATCAAGGCCAAGGGTCTCCTTCACGACGGGGATATCCTTGTCGTAGAGCTGCTTCTCAAGCGTGATCGTGCTTGTCGCTATGACAAAGCGCCTTGATCGGTCCTTCCCAATGCTCAGCATCGCCGGAACAAGGTATGCGAAACTCTTTCCCGTCCCGGTTCCAGCCTCTATGATCGCGTGGCATCCGCTGAGGAACGCCTTTGAGACGAGTTCCGCCATCTCAAGCTGGCTTTCACGGAACGTGTAAGAGGAAAGCGCCTTCTCAAGGGCACCGCCAGGGGAGAATACATCCTCTGTATCCATCACGCCTCGCCTTCCTCGATCCTCAGCTCCTGTATGCGGCGCGTGATTGTCTTGCGTCCGATGCCAAGAAGCTCTGCAGCCTTCGTCTTGTTTCCCTTTGCAAAGGAGATCGTCTCAAGTATCAGCCTGCGCTCAGCCTCATCCATCGTAATCGGGAGCTCAAGAGTAAGGCTTGAACCCCCTCCTGCATTCCTCACCTGCTCAGGAAGGTCGTCCTTGTCGATATACTTCCCCTTTGCAAGCACCACAGCTGATTCAATCGCATTCTGAAGCTCCCTGATGTTGCCCGGCCAGGAATAGGAGTTGAGGAGCTTTCGTGCAGCGCTCGTGAACCCCTCAATCTTCCTCCTGTCCTTTGAATTGAACGCCTCCAGGAATGAAGCGGCAAGCAGATCAATATCCTCCTTGCGCTCCCTCAATGGAGGGACTTCTATCCTGACGACGTTGAGCCTGTAGTAGAGATCCTCCCGGAAACTGCCTTTCCTGACCTCCTCCGAAAGATCCCTGTTGGTTGCACAGATGACACGCACATCGACGGAAATCGGCCTCTCACCGCCGACCCTCTCGAATTCCCTCTCCTGCAGGACACGCAGCAACTTGACCTGCGTAGCCATATCGATCTCCCCGATCTCATCGAGGAATATCGTGCCGCCGTCAGCAAGCTCAAAGCGTCCCTTCTTAACGGAGGTCGCGCCGGTGAATGCACCCTTCTCATGACCGAAGAGCTCATCGGAGAGAAGCGTGTCCGTCAGAGCCGCGGCATGTACCTTCACGAATGGCTTGTCAGAACGTGATGAAAGCGCGACAAGGGCATCTGCGACAAGCTCCTTTCCAGTGCCTGACTCACCAGTGATGAGCACAGTGGCGGTCGTGTCGGCCACCTGCTCTATGACGTTCATCATGCGCCTCACCTTCTCCGAGCGTCCGATGATCCTGGAGTATCCACGCTCCTTCCTCAGCTCCCTCAGCTCCTCCGAGAGCTTCCTGTTCTGTTCCTTCAGCTCGGATGCTGTGATGCTCTTCTTCACGACCAGCATCAGCTTGTCTATATCGACGGGCTTGGTGAAGAAATCAACAGCGCCGTCTCTCATCGTCTCGACTGCTGTCTCGATCGTGCCATGTCCTGTAAGGACAATCACAGGCAGTGTCGGATAAGCAGCTGAAATGCGCCTGAGAAGCTCATAGCCATCCATCCCTGGCATCCTCAGATCGGTTATGACAAGGTCTACGAGGTTCTTCTGCAGCTTCTCCCACGCCTCCTTGCCATCGGATGCGGTAATGACTGAATAGCCTTCATCCTCGAAGGCCATCCTCAATCCGGAAAGGATATTCCTCTCATCATCAGCGATCAGCAGAGATGCCATCATCATCCTCCTTGTTGCCCAACGCCTTCCGCTCAGAGGCAGGAACAGGCAGCTTGATCGTGAATACAGTGCCCTTTCCCATCTCCGAGGAGACATAGATATCCCCCCGATGTTCCTTTATGACCTTATACACGACAGTCAGCCCGAGACCAGTGCCGGATGCCTTCGTGGTGAAGTAAGGCTCGAAGATCTTCCCAAGGTGCTCATCATCGATCCCGCATCCTGTATCCTCGATTCTGATCGTCTCATAATCCCCATCAAGCTCCGCGGTTATGGTGAGGGTTCCGCCTCCCGCCATTGCAGAGAATGCGTTCTCAACGATATTGAGAAGGCTCTGCCTCAGATAGCGCGCATCCAGCTCGATCCGAGGAAGGAACTTCTCGACATCGCACACGATCCTGATCCCCTTCTCCTCCGCCTCAGGAGCAAGGAATGTAACAAGATCGCTGATAACGCTTTCCAGCGATCCAAGACGTAGCTCGATATCCATCGGACGGACTGCGAAAAGAAAATCAACTGCGATCTTGTTCAGGTGGTCGATCTCCTCATCGAGAACAGTCAGATAACGCTCAGCCCCGTCTGCAGTGATGCTGCCTTTCGTGGAAAGCGTCTTGCGCATGAGCTGGAGATGGATCTTCATCGCGGCAAGCGGATTCTTTATCTCATGGGCGATCCCTGCAGCCATCGTCGTCATGGAAGCCAGCGACTCGGTACGCCTGAGACGAGTCTCCTTCCTGATCTCCTCGGTGATATCGCGTATAACGACATCGGTATAAGAGCCCTCTGGAAGATGAAGCGAAGTGAATGAGATGCGCTCGGTCCTGGTCTCAGAACCTCTGCTGAATACAAAATCCTGCGGCTCGGGCTTCTCAGCACCTGAGAAAACAGCGATGAGGAATGCCCTGACCTCGCTGTCTATCATCAGCTCATCAAGCCTCATCCCCACTTTGAGCCTGCGTCTCCTGTCAGAAGGCAGCAGGTGGAACACTGATCTGTTGGCAAAGACGATCTTCAGATCAGGAGAGAACACGATATGGCCTTCCGGAAGGGAATCTATCAGCGCAGCAAGACCATCTGCCTCATCCATCTGGTTCTGGATGAGCTTCCTCAGCTCCCCCTCAGGCAATGATGATAGATCCCCGATGACCTTCCTCAGGAGCTTATTCGCCATTTTCCACCTCCCTAAGTGCCAGATCGAGAGCAGTCCTTATGCTCATGTTGTATGTATCGCTCCGATAAAGCGCAGTGGACAGGGATTTCCATATCCTCCTAGCGCGGCCTGCCGGCATCCGGCACAGCCTTGCTTCCACAGCAGCTGCTACGCACCGTCTGAAGTATCCGTATCCCGACATCTTCTCAACCGAAGAGAAGAGCGTATCCTCCTCTTCAATCGAAAGCATCCGTCCACTGCAGAGCGCATCGGTATAAAGTGCCACTGCCTTGTCCATTGCCTCTCTGTCCTTCTCATCCGAACCCTGCTCGAAGAAGAACGACTCGAAGGAAGGATACTTCCCATAGATGGAGAAGATCTCCCCGATCAGAGCGGAGACTGTAGATGATCCAAGCTGAGGGAAATCAAAGCGCCGCACGCGGGAAAGAACTGTCGGCAGCAACCGAGAAGGCTGTGAGGAGATAAGGATCAGATGGCTATGCATCGGGGGCTCCTCAAGCAGCTTGAGCATGCTGTTCTCAGCGCCCTCTGCAATATCCTCTGGATCCTCGATGATGACGCACTTCTCATCGCTTCCCTCCTCAAGCCAGTCCCTGACCCTGCGTATCTCATCGATTGTCGCACCGTGGCTTCTCTTGCCCATCGTGAAGAAATCCTCCTTCATCCGGCCAAGAAGCGCAGAGGAGATATCCTCAGCCTTTTTCGCGTCGATCGCACTTTCATCCTCAAGGGCAAGGATAACTGCATCGACTGCTTCTGCATTGGAGAAAAGGCTTCCACCCCTTCCCTCCTCATCACGTGCCTTTGCAGAGCTCTTCTTCCCCTCGTACAGCGGAGCAATGGCAGCATGGTACTGAAGCAGCGTCCTCCTTACAGAATCAATGAGGAACAGTCGGCTTCTATCGTTGCGCTGCCGGGAAAAGAGCTGGACAGCAGCCCTTGTCTCCATGGTCCTGTCACGGGAGGCAAGGTACATCACATTCCCTGACCGAAGGAAAGGACGGCTTTCATCCTCTCCTGTAAGATGGAACGCTAGATCGAGGGCCCCTGTAAGGCGCGAGGAGCCGGCACACCCTGCAAAGAGGATGGATTGGGGAAGCATGCCTGATCTGACAGCATCCTCAAGCTCCGCACAGACAGAGGGCTGTGTCCTTCTGAGGTTTCCCAGCACCTGCTACCTCACGGCTCCGAGTATCGTCGGGAAAAGAGGCTTTATCATCCGCTCGATGATGATACTCGAATCGGTGAATGCCGAGATGTCCACAAAGGACTGGTAGTTCAGGATCGCAAGTATGAATGAGATGACGATAGCGGAAACGATAAGGCCCCAGACGAAGCCGAGTATATGGTTCAGTGCAGGCACGATCTCCAGCACCTTTGCAAGCATCGAACCGAATATCCCGATGATCGCAAAGACCAGGAGTGATAGAAGCACGAATGAGATCAGGCATGAAAGAAAGTATGCCAGCCCTGTATTGGAGGAGAGCGTCAGAGCGATCGGCCTCGTGAAAAGCAGCGCGATGGGAACGGAAAGAACGAAGCCCGCGACATTGGCAAGCTGTCGAGCGAAGCCTGTTATGCAGCCTGAAACAGCGCTGACAAGGAGTATTGCCAGAACGGCGAGATCCAATATGCCCAGAGAGAGCGATCCAATCGTAAGAGTCCAGTCCATAAAACATATAATACCGGGATTCTCCATTTTGGGACAGGTCACTGTCACGATAATCTACCCATTCAGCGTTCTTTTGATTATCTTATCCACATGGCGAATTTCTTTGCAGCCCTTTTTGGGGGCACCAAGCATGACAAGGATATGAAGCGTCTCCGCCCGATCGTGGAGAGTGTCAGGAATGAATACGGATGGGCAGAATCCCTCAGGGATGAGGATTTTCCGCGCATCACCGCTGAGTGGAAGGAAGAGGTAAGGAATGGCAGGAAGCTCGATGAACTGCTGCCGAAAGCCTTTGCGTTGGCACGGGAAGCAGCTGGCAGGGTTCTGGGAGAGCGGCACTACGATGTGCAGATCATGGGAGCCATAGTCCTTCATCAGGGAGCGATCCTCGAGATGAAGACTGGAGAAGGCAAGACGCTCACTGCCGTTCCCGCCGCATACCTCAACGCGCTTGAAGGAAAGGGTGTGCATATCGTCACCGTGAATGATTATCTTGCACAGCGAGACGCGGAATGGATGGGCAGGGTCTATTCATTCCTGGGCCTTACCACGGGATGCATCGTCGCCGGAGAGGATGAAGGACGCAAGAGAGCCGCATACAGCGCTGATATCACCTACGGCACGAACAACGAATTCGGCTTTGATTACCTCAGGGACAACATGAAGATGACTTACCAGCAGAAGCTGCAGCCAAAGCATCACTTCTGCATCGTCGATGAGATAGACTCGATCCTCATCGATGAGGCACGCACCCCTCTCATCATATCGGGACAGGCTGATGATGATACGCCACGTGTCAGAGCCGCAAAGGCGGTTGTTCCCTTCCTGAAGGAATGCGAGAAGGATCCTGAGACCGGTGAATACTACGAGCTTACACCGATGGAGAAGCTCGACAGGGAAGCATACGCTGCATTCGATGAGAAAGGCGACTTCAAGCTGGACGAGAAATCGAAGAAGGTCACGTTCACCAAGCAGGGAATGACCCATATCGAGCAGCTCCTTGCAAAGGAAGGCGCTCTCAAGCCATCGAAGGATGAGAACGGGAATACAGCTGTCTCGCTTTATGATGAGGACAATTTCGAGCTTGTCCACTATGTGACACAGGCTGTACGCGCCCAGTACATGTACAGAAGGGATGTGGATTACCTTGTGAAGGATGGAGAGGTTCAGATCGTCGATGAGTTCACAGGACGTGTCCTGCCCGGCAGAAGATACTCCGAGGGACTGCATCAGGCAATAGAGGCAAAGGAGAATGTCTCGGTACGCGGGCAGTCAAAGACATTTGCGACGATCACGTTCCAGAACTTCTTCCGTATGTATGACAAGATATCGGGAATGACAGGCACCGCAGACACGGAAGCAACCGAGTTCAAACAGATCTACTCCCTTGATGTCGTCGTCATCCCCACGAACGTGCCAGTGCAGAGGAAGGATCTGCCGGATCTCACCTACTACGATGAACAGATGAAGTTCAGAGCCATCGTCAATGCTGTCAAACGCATCCATGCAACCGGGCAGCCGATACTCATAGGCACGACATCGATTGAGAAAAGCGAGAGGCTCTCGTCGATGCTGACGCGGGAAGGCATCAGGCACGAGGTTCTGAATGCGAAGAACCATGCGCGGGAAGCGTACATCATCGGTGAAGCCGGAGCCAAAGGTGCCGTGACTATTGCGACGAACATGGCGGGACGCGGTACTGACATCAAGCTCGGCGGCTCCCCTATGCACCTTGCGATCAGGAAAGTCGGAAGCGATGCAGATCCAGAGACGCTGAAGAAGGCCATGGAAGAGGTCATGCCTGAATACAGAAAGGCATATGAGGAAGTGAAATCCCTCGGGGGCCTTTACATCATCGGCTCTGAGCGCCACGAGTCAAGGCGTATCGATAACCAGCTGCGCGGAAGGTCAGGCAGGCAGGGAGACCCGGGCACGAGCCAGTTCTACATCTCCCTTGAGGATTCTCTGATGAGGCTCTTTGCAAAGGATGGACTGAGGGAGATGATAGGACGGCTTGGCCTGAAGGATGGGGAACCTATCCAGCACAAGCTCCTTGACAATGCAATCGAGAATGCACAGAAGCGTGTCGAGGAAAGGAACTTCCAGATCAGGAAGCATCTTCTAGAATACGATGATGTGCTGAATGAGCAGAGGAACTTCATCTACTCCGAACGCGACAGGATACTGCAGGATGAGGATCTTCTTGAGCGTGTGATCGAGAACACGAAGGAGTATGTCGAAGAAGCCTGGGAGGATGCAGACGGGGATAGCGAGAAGTTCGCAGAGGACTACCAGCGCATCTTCGCCACAAGGCCGAATGAGGCAATCGCCAATGATAAAGCCGCAATCGAGGAGGAGCTTGAGAGGAATCTCCGGGACAAGGAAGCGAAGGTCGGAAAGGCAAATCTCAATCTCTATATACGCTTTGTGTATCTGAGGAACATCGACAGAAGATGGATCGATCATCTCGATGCACTGGAGGATATCCGCGATGCGGCATCGCTCATGAGCTATGCGCAGAAGAATCCGCTTGTTGAGTACAAGAATACGGCATCCGACGCATTCGATGAGATGATTTCGTCAATTACAGAGGCAGTGGTGAGAAACATCAATGCCGTAAGGATCAGTCTCCAGCCGAGATCTGAGCAGAAAGCACAGGGAGGCAGGCTGCAGACGCTCCATCGCTCCCCTGTCTCCTCTGCCCAGCAGAGGACGGCAGTCTCTTCGGAATCACAGGCCCAGAACACAACGATTGTCAGATCAACACCGAAGGTCGGGCGCAATGACCCATGCCCATGCGGCAGCGGGAAGAAGTACAAGAACTGCTGCGGAAAGAGATTCTAGGATGAAGGGCTGCCGTGAAAACGGCAGCTTTCCATTAAAAGGAAGGACAGAGATCAGAGATCTGCAAGGTTCATTGGATCCATGGCAACCCCGTTCTGCTCTACGGAGAATATGACAGAGGGTTCGGGGAAGATCGGGTTGCTTGTTCCTATCGCTCCGATGATACCGCCTTCCGCGACGCTTTCAGAGGTCTTTACGCTGACGGACTCCAATGCAGAGTAGCATGTCACATAGCCATTGTCATGAACGAGCTTCACAGAACGCCCGAACACAGGATCCGAATAGATATCGACAACAATCCCAGCAGCAGCGGCGCGCACGGCCTCCCCTGCCTTTGACGTAAGCATCACGCCCTGGAGGGGATGTCCTTTGACAAGCTCACCGAAACGGGCTCCGATGGAACTGCCAGGAAGTGGGGAAGAGAAGATGTAGCTGGATGCAGTGGGTATGGCCCCAGGCACGGGAACGAATACAGCATCACCGGGAACAACAGATGTGTATGCCTTCCCGTTCATCGCAGCAAGATCAGGAGCGGTAAGCTCCGGGTTGTAGCTATTCACAATATCTGAAAGCGTATCCCCTTCAGCGATGATGCAGAGTATGCCATCAACAGGCGGCAGCCTGAGCTCCGTTCCGGGCCGTGGATTGGTATTCGTCAGCCTGTTTACAGAGACAATCGTCTCCGGGCTTATGCCATATGACTCCGCAATCGATGTGAGCGTATCCCCTTCGGCTACTGTATAGACATTGAATACAATCGCAGCAACATCCGCAGAGGCCTTCTCAATCCTTGGGCTCCGGGGTTTTGCCTCCACCTTCTCCTCCGGTTCAGCAGGAATGGGCTCTACCTCGGCCACAGTTTCAGCAGGCGATGCAGTCTCCTCTTCCTGAACTGCATTGACAGGTGGCTGTTCCTGCGGGGAGAAAAGCAGATAGAGGATTATCGCGATCAGTGTCAGCAGGACCCCGATAGCGGCAATCGCCGCAGAGAGCCTTCCGTTTCCTTCCTTCCTCTCGCGGTATCCTTCAGGTGGCATATCATCATAGCTGTAACGTCCCATCTATCGACAATCCTCGAACTGCCGACTATTATTTTACATATGACCGAAAATGGCAATAAGGGAGGTTCTGCGCTCCTTTTCCTGCTCTCTGCTGTGGCTCTGATCATCGTGATGCTCCGCATAGGGATCCTGCAGCTTTCAGGGGTTGGCGGTGAACCGATCTACGATGATCCGCAGCTCTCGATATCCCTTGTAAGGGGAAGCATACTCGACAGGAACGGCAGCTATCTTGCAATACAGGCTCCTGATTACGGCTTCCAGATCCATCTCAATGACGCATCTCCCGCGGAGGCAGCTGCTTTCATATCTTCCTACACAAGGGAGAATGCGATCTCAATAGAGAACAGAATAGAGAACGGGGAGGATTTCATAAGGGTTTCACAGATACTCTCCACCGATGAGATGAAAATGATAATGCAGGAGGAATCGGAGCTGTCGCTTCTTGATGATATCACGCCATCTTCGGTTGAGCGGAGGAAATACCCCTTCCCTGCCACCTCCGCAATCGTGGGAAACGTTGACGGACAGATGAAAGGGGTCTCAGGAATCGAGCGGCTCTGCAATGCATATCTGTCACCTGTTCCAAGCATCTACAGCGCTGTTGCCCATGGCAGTGATATCCATCTCACGATCGACAGCGCGGTACAGGGCGCGCTTGGCTATATCATGCAATCTGTGGATCCCGATGGGGAGGCTGCCATCATCTCCCCGGACAATGAGATCCTCGCATGGTGGGGAGAGGCTCCCGACAGGATACTGACAAGGATGATCGCCGCAGAAGGGGAAACGAGGAAGAACGCCACTTCCCCGTTCAGATACACGGAGGAGATCTCAGATGGCTACAGGGCGTACATACACTCCGAGCACAAGGATGAGATACTCACGATAATGGAGGATTTCCTCTCACTGAAGTGAGATCTGCGCCCTGAATCGCTTCATATCGAGGCCGGTTTCCCGCATATGCTCAAGGACGACGCTGCCCGATGCCTTCTCGATATCATCTGGAACCTTCTGCCCGGTAGTGAAGAAGAGCAGAGGGAGATCAGCCTTGTCGGCAAATGACAGTATATTCCCTATTGTCTCTGTCTCATCCAGCTTGGTAATTGCAATCGTCGACGGTGAGAAATCGGAGTAAGCAGCATACTGCTCCATGACATCCTCCTCCTTCATGCTGGCGGAGATGACAAGGACGAAATCAGTACGGTCCCTGTCAAGCATCGAAAGCATGCCGCGGAGCCTCACCTTCAGCTCCTTGTCCTTTGGCGATATCCCCATCGTATCGATGAACACATGATCCTTCCAGGAGAAGCGGTCCGCTGCCTTTATCAGCTCATCCTCGGCTCCAGCGGAGATGACAGGGATGGAAAGCGCGTTACCGAAAGCCTGTATCTGCTCAAACGCGCCCGTCCTGTATGTATCAAGGGTTATGATCCCGACGCTCCTGTCATTGTGGCTATAGAGGTATGCAGCCTTTGCCAGAGTCGTTGTCTTTCCTGATCCAGTCGGTCCGATGAACACGACGAAATGGCGTGGCTTCACCTGGCGTTCATAGTCGATGCGAACAGTGCTGGCAATCCGTTCAGCAAGCACCATCGGCGCATCAGGGCCATCCTCGATTCCATCGAGAAGCCTTGAACGCAGAGGATCGGTTATATGATTGGAGTCAAGTATCGCGGCCGCTTCCTTGCTGTAAGGCTTCTCCCTGTAGACCTCCGTATCCAGGCGCTCATCGCGCGAAAGGGTGTCAGGATCCGGCGTCCTTGCCTCCTTCTCGAACTCAGAGATATCCTTCTCGCTGGAATGCGTTGCATCATGGGAAGGAGAAGCGAGATAACAGACGATCTCGCAGCGCTTCCTCTTCCTTGAGAGGAAACCTCCTCCCGTCGTGTAATCACGGCGAGAATGGATGCGTATCCCATCACCGTACATCGCCCGGGCCTTCCGCTCCGCCTCATCATAGCTATCTGCAACAACTGTGTAATACTGCATATCAGAGAATATACTTCGAGAGGTCCTGATCCTCCGCAATGTCCTTGAGCCTTTCCTTGACGTATCCTTCAGTGATCTCCACCGTCTGTCCGCTGATCTCGTCAGCAGAGAACGCAAGCTCCTCAAGCAGCTTCTCCATCACGGTATAAAGACGCCTTGCCCCGATATTATCATTCGTCTGGTTCACATCGGAGGCAATGCGCGCAATCTCGCGAAGCGCCTCATCCTTGAAATCAACAGTGACGCCTTCGGTGGAAAGAAGTGCCTTGTACTGCTTCGTGATGGCATTCTGCGGCTCTGTGAGTATCCTGTAGAACTCATCAGCCGTAAGATCATGGAGCTCAACGCGCAGGGGGAATCTTCCCTGCAGCTCCGGAATCAGGTCAGATGGCTTGGACATCGAGAACGCACCAGCTGCGATGAAGAGTATATTCGTCGTGTCGATGACTCCCCACTTTGTCGAAACCTTGGATCCTTCGACAATCGGAAGGATATCCCGCTGCACACCCTCACGGGAAACATCGGAGTTTGAAGTGCTGTTATGCGATGCGACCTTATCGATCTCGTCAATGAAGATGATGCCCATCTCCTCTGCCCTGATCTTTGCTTCATCCACTGCCTTGTCAGGGTCGATCACCTTCTCAAGCTCCTCCTCCTCGATGATCTCCTTCGCCCTTCGGATCGTCACCTTCCTTGTCTTTCTGCCAGAGGAGGAGAACATGCTTCCAATGTTTGAAAGGGCGTTCTGAAGATCCTCCATATTGCCGGATGATCCCATCACCTCGAATCCAAACCGGGCTTTGGCATCAACAGGGATCTCGACCTCCTTCTCATTGAATACGCCGGAACGGAGCATTGATCTGAACTTCTCCCTCGTCTCTCCCACAGAGACATCCTCGCTGCCCTTAGTTGCCTCAATAGCAGGAAGAAGAAGATCCAGAAGCCTTTCCTCGACGCGATGCTCAACCTCATCATGACGCTGTGCGGCCATTTCCTCGCGGACCATGGCAATCGATGCCGCCATGAGATCGCGGACCATCGACTCCACATCACGCCCGACGTATCCGACCTCCGTATACTTGGTCGCCTCGACCTTGATGAACGGGGCATTGGCCAGCTTCGCTATCCTGCGGGCAATCTCCGTCTTGCCGACTCCAGTCGGCCCGATCATAAGGATGTTCTTCGGTGTCACCTCATCCCTGATGCCCTCAGGAAGCTTCTTCCTGCGGACACGGTTGCGGATGGCAATGGCAATGGTGCGCTTCGCCTCCTCCTGTCCGACAATGTATTCATCCAGGCTCCTAACGATCTCGGAAGGAACCATATCATCAAGACTCTTCTTATTCTCCAGCATGCTGTACCTCAGTGATTATATTGTGATTGGTGTAGATGCAGATATCCGCCGCGATGGAGACGCTCTTCCTTGCGATCTCCTCAGCGCTCCATTCAACGCCTGCATCAAGATAAGCCCGCGCTGCTGCCAGCGCATAGCTGCCGCCGCTTCCGATTCCCATCGCGTCCCCTTCAGGATCAAGCACATCCCCCGTTCCTGTAATCATCAGGAGATGGCTGCCATCGGAGGTAAGCAGCATCGCATTGAGATTGCGCAGAGCGCGATCAGTCCTCCACTGCTTCGCAAGCTCCACTGCAGAACGGGTCAGATCCCCATTGAACTGCTTGAGCTTGCCTTCAAAGAGCTCGAAGAGCGTGAAAGCATCGGCTGTTGAGCCAGCAAAGCCGACAATGACCTTCCCATTGTAGATGCGCCGCACCTTGCGGCAGTTGCCCTTTATGACCATCCCGCCCTCGCCGGACGTAGCCTGGCCATCACCTGCAATCGCGACCTCTCCGCCCTTGCGGACTGCGCATATCGTCGTTCCGTGAATCTCCATCATTGCTCCTTCGCATGAGGATGAGTCTCATCGTAGACCTTCTTCAGACGGCTTCGAGAGACATGGGTATAGATCTGGGTCGTGGAGATGCTCTCATGCCCTAGCAGCTCCTGTACAAGACGGATGTCTGCACCCCTGTCCATCAGATGCGTCGCAAAGGAATGCCTCAGCGTGTGAGGCGTGAACTCCTTTTGCCATCCCATGATGGCTCTATACCTATCAAAGATAATATGCGCGGAGCTGAAGGGCAACCGTCCACCCTTGTCCCCGACAAGAAAAGCCTTCTCTCCGCTTTTCCCGAGCTTCATGAGGTATTCATCGCGCTTTGAGATATAGTCCCTCATCTCATCCGCTGTTGACACGGAGAAGAACACGAAGCGCTCCTTTCCTCCCTTTCCCATGATACGGATGCGGCGACGCTGGAACTCGATATCATCAACGGAGACGGAAACAGCCTCCGAGATACGGCAGCCGGTATTGTAAATGAAGAGGAAGAGCATATGATCCCGCTCATCACTGAATGATGAGCGCGGCAGCTCCAGAAGGCTCCTCACCTCTTCCTCTGTCATGACAGATGGAAGCCTCCTTGCCTTCCGGCGCATCGAGATATCCCGGAATGGATCGCTTTCCACAATCCCCTTCTTCTCCAGATAGCCATAGAACGTCCTCAGAGCAGTCAGCTTCCTCAGCACGGAGCGTTCCTCGAACTCATCCTCAAGGTATTCAGCATAGAGAGCTGCATCGTTGCGAGTGAATGAGACTGGGTCGAGATCCCTGTTCCTCATATAGCGCTGCCACTGCCCCAGATCATTGGAGTAGCTCTTGACCGTATTTTCAGAAAGCGCCCTCACTGTTGATATATATGAGATGAAGTCCTCTATCAGTCCCATACAGCGATTGTCCTCCGTTGGCCCTTCTGCGTCAACAAAGACTCATGAAGCCATACCGTGTTCCGAGGAAGAAGAAACGTCCTGCTGCACATGGATAGACAATATGGCTGGGAAAGGAAACAAATGAGGAGAAGGAGTCGGTGACGGGACAGCCGGATAATGCGAGGCGGCGTGAGAGGGAATGTTCCAGGGCCGATCTCAGCAGAGCAATCTCCTTGCCATCATCAAGCATCGAGAAGATCGGATGCTGGCTGTCCGATACCTCATTGCCTGCCGCGAAGAGCGCCGATGAAGCAAGGTGCTGGGCAAGCATCAGGCAATCCCTCCTCCTCTCTCCATATGGGGAGAGCGCGACAACGCTTCCTCCTGTACGGAGTATCCTGGCCATGCGCTCCGGAAAACGCCTCCTGAAGTCAGCAAGTCCTGAAGTCGCGATGACGTGAAGCCTGCCACCACCGCACTCAGTGCCGCAGAGAACAGAGGACATGCCATCCCCATCGGCCTTCGTTATGACATCGATACGGGAAAGAGCCGCTTCAAAAGCAGAGACAAAAAACGATGATGCAATGGAGCGCGACATGCATGAAAACGATGCGAGAAGCACGCTTTTTCCTGCAGATGGAAGCCGGCCATGGAATATGACAGGACTGTTTCCGATCATGAAGTATGAGGCGCCCAGTTCGATCTCAGAGCAGAATCCTGCCTTCTCTTCAGGCGGGCAGGAATCAAGAAACGCGTTCAGTTCCATATAAACTAATGCGCTTCAGGTGTCTCCTCCTGTGAAGAACTGCCGCTCAGTGGTGAGTATTTGTCAAAGAAGGAAAGAAGGGAGGATGTATCGAGATGTGTGTAGATCTGCGTCGTCCTGACATCGCTGTGGCCGAGCATCTCCTGCACCGAGCGGATATCAGCGCCATTCTCGATCATGTGGGAGGCGAATGAATGCCTAAGCGTATGTATCGTTGCATCAAGGCCAAGGGTTTCTGTCGCCTCATGGAAGCGCTTATGCGCAGCCTGCCTGGTGATCCTCTCACCGCGGCGGTTGAGGAAAAGAGCTGTCTCCTTAGGCTTTTTCACGAGAAGAGGACGAACGGAAAGAAGATATGAATCAAGCGCCTCCCTTGCCCTTTCCCCTATGAACACAAGGCGTTCCTTGTCTCTCTTCCCAATCACCGAGACCGTGCCTTCTTCCGCCCTGTACGATGAGACATCCAGTGCCACTGCCTCAGAGATCCTCATTCCTGATGAGTAGATCAGCTCAAACATCGTGTAATCACGGCGGGAAAGGATATCATCCTGGGGAAAGGATGAGAGAAGCGTGTCGACATCCTCTACGGATATCACACGTGGAATGTGCTCCCTCTCTCTGGGCTTCTCGACAAGCGATGCCGGATTGCTCCCATCCCCATCACCCTTGGATAGCAGATAGCGGTAGAAGGCCCTGAGGGAGGAGAGGATCCGTCCTTCTGTACGTTCCCCTGCCCCCTCGCTCCTGCGGTGCACGAGATATGCTTCCACATCATCCGCACTCGTTGCATACAGGTCCCTGCCAGTTTCAATAAGGTACGAGACATAGCGCTCCGCTTCTGATGAATAGGCCTCCCTGGTTTTGTCAGAGAGGCGCCGCTGGTAGACAATATAGCGGGAGAACCCTTCAATCTCCTCCCTCAGCGAAGGAGGGAGATCATTCATCATCATTGCGGGAATAGCGGAGAACGGCAGGTATCGAATAGTCGTTCTGGGCCGCATTCCTCTTGCCGAGCTGCTGCTGGAGATCCTGCCATCTGTTGACTGTTATAGTCGCGGGATCGGAAGGCTGCTTCTGGACCTGGGGCTTCACCTCGTTCTGGACAGGCGCTTCCTCCTTCCTTGCGCTCTCCTCCTTACGTCTCTCGCTTTCCTCAAGACGGCGGCGGAATACCTCAGCATCAGGATCGAACGCCGTCGATGCCTCCCTCTGTTCGAATCCCGTAGCGATCACTGTCACCTTGATCCTGTCGCCAAGAGCCTGGTTGTAGCTCTGTCCAGCGATGATCAATGCATCTTCGGCACAGCTTTCGGTAATAACCTCAACAACATCCTGATACTCCTGGAGCGTCAGGTTATCACCGCCAGCAAGATTGACAAGCACGGACTTTGCACCGTCGATCGAGGCATTCTCAAGCAGAGGATTGGAGATAGCGAGCTTTGCGGCATCGACTGCCCTGTTCGCACCTTCTCCGAAGCCCAGCCCGATAAGGGCATCCCCTTTGCCCTTCATGATCGTCTTGACATCAGCAAAGTCGATATTGATCTCACCAGGCTCTGTGATGAGATCGGAAATGCCCTGCACAGCCTGCAGGAGCGCGCTGTCAGCGATGAGGAAAGCCTGCTTGATCGGAGTATTCGCCTCGACGACCTTCAGAAGATGCTGGTTAGGTATGAGGATGAGCGTATCGACCTGTTTCCTCAGCCTTTCGATACCCTGCTGTGCAAGCACCAGCTTCTTCTTTCCCTCGAACGCGAAAGGCGTCGTGACTACAGCAACAGTCAAAGCTCCGAGGGACTTTGAGATCTCAGCTACAACAGCAGCAGCACCTGTTCCTGTGCCGCCGCCCATACCTGCAGTGATGAAAACCATATCAGAGTTCTCAAGCTCTGCCTTGATCTCCTCCTTGGACTCGAGAGCAGCCTTCTCCCCGACTTCAGGAACCCCTCCTGCTCCAAGGCCACCTGTCAGCTCCTTGCCGATGGCAATCCTCGTCTGCGCATTCGAGCGCTGGAGTGCCTGGACGTCGGTATTCAGGGCAACGAAGGAAACCTTCTTCAGCCCAGATGCAATCATGCGGTTGACGGCATTTCCACCGCCTCCGCCTACTCCAACGACCTTGATGATAGTCGGCGCCGCCTCTCCACCCGCGGTCGCATCCTCGATATCAAAAATATCAAAATCCATAAGCACTCCTTAGAAAAGCCTTCCGAAAAGATTCTTCACCTTTCCGCCGATGCCGCCTTTCTCCTTTCCTCCTCCTGGCATCGAGGAAACCTCCCTGTATTTCTTCGCCTCGATCTTCAGCAGACCGAGAAGCGTCGAATATCGTGGATCAATATAGAGCCTGTCCAAGCCGTTTATCGCTTCAGGGAACCCAATGCGCGCCGGCATATGGAATATCTCCGCAGCCAGCTCAGGTGCTCCTGAAAGCAATGAGCCACCACCGACAAGGATGACGCCGGCTCCGAACGATCCGCTGACCTCATTCCTCTCAAGCTCAGCGCTGAGCATGCTGAATATCTCAGCCATGCGTGGCTCGATCAGCTTCGCAAGCTCCTTACGCGGAAGCCTTATTGAAGGCTTTCCACCGACTGCCGGAGTAATGATCATCTCCTCCTGACCGACAGATGGGGTATGGCAGCATCCATCTGATATCTTGATTGACTCAGCGGCGGAACGTGGAAGCTGAAGCATGTACGCGATATCACCAGTGACATTGTCACCACCGAGGGAGATAGCACCGGTATAGACGGGGGATCCACCGATGAATGCGATGGCATTCGTCATACCCGCCCCGATATCAATGACAAGAGCACCCATCTCCTTCTCGTCAGTGCCAAGAACAACCTCGCTGTCCGCAAGCGACTGGAGCACCATGCGCTGGACCTGAAGTCCGGATTTCTGCACGCACTTGCGCAGATTCTGGCAGATTGAGGATGAGCCGGTAACAAGCAGGACACGCGTATCCAGACGATGACCGAGCATATCGATAGGATCCTTGATGCCTGAACGCGAATCGACCTGGAAATCCTGTACGAGCGTATGGAGGATCTCTGTGTCCTGGGGAAGATCACGGGCCCTGGCAACATCAATGGAGCGGCGGATATCCTCCCTCTTTATCTCCTGGTCACGGCTCTGGATACCGACAACACCGCTGCTTGTGATGCCGCGGATATGGTCTCCACCTACGCCGAGGATCACGGAGCTGACTTCGGTACCGGCCTGAAGCTCGGCATCTGAGATGACGGAATTGATCACCTTCAGCGTCTGCTCGATATTGACTATCGTACCGGACCTGA
Organism: uncultured Spirochaetaceae bacterium; assembly: GCA_944392985.1. Classification (GTDB taxonomy): domain Bacteria; phylum Spirochaetota; class Spirochaetia; order Sphaerochaetales; family Sphaerochaetaceae; genus Ornithospirochaeta. The sequence continues at coordinate 204,632 of CALXYL010000001.1, forward strand.
CACCTTCGCTCGGGCGTTCTGAAATCGATTCGATCATCAGCTGCCCGTCCCTGGTGACAGATGCAATGACGCAGCGTGTCCAGCTCGTTCCTATATCCAATCCTACAAGAGTCTTGTCCTGTGCCATACCTACCCCCTGACCCTCATGAGCCTATCGTGGAAAAGCTCATATCCAACCGGAGAGGAAAAGGCAATGCAACCTCTCGATGCATCAGCCCTTATAAGGCCGATGCTCTCTTCCAGCCTTTGAAGAGCTGCTTCCTCCATTACATCAATGGAGGCATTCAGCGGCTGTAGATACAGTGAGAGAATAGGATTGCCTTCCCCATTATTATTGACAGATTCAGACCATGTTATCAAGCTGACGGCCTCAGGCGGAAGGGCCGCGAGGGCTGAAGCGATGGAAAGGGCCTCATCCATCCCTGGATCCACCGCCGCCATGGGATAGAAACCATAGAGGGCGCCAGCATCCTCCATAGCCATACCAACGATTCCATCCCCATCGAAGAAATACGCTTCCTCTGCTGTAAGCAGAACAACTCCATCACTTGGGACAATGTCGACAGAGAGCGTCCCGCCATTATAGGAAATGGATGCCTGATCAACATAGGCAAGATCCTCTAGAGCACGGATCATGCCTGATCTATCAAGGGAAGGAAGGAAAGTGCCTTCCGCATTTGCAAGCATGCGCGTAATAGACGCAGTCCGGAGTATCCCTGAAACGCGGATATCCTCAACAGGCATCACAGGAAGAGCGCGGATCGCGATGAAGGAGAGCGCCGCCACAGCAAGCAGGGAAGCAGCCGCTACAGATAGCTTCTCATGCCTTCTCATTATGCTTCCTCCCTATGACATGGATCATCCGGTAAAGGACTGCGGAAGAAGCAACCGTGATGGCCTCACCTGCCGGATCATAGCTGAAGAATGGCAGCATGATACCAGGAAATGGAAGGAGACCGCTTGCGTATCCCATGCTGAATGCGAATCTAAGCACAATGAAGAGCGTCAGCCCAGCAACAACTGAAGCTACTGTATCATCGCCTTTCGCAAGTGCCCTTGAGACAGTCCTTGCGCCGAGGATTGCGATGAGTATGAGCAGGAATGCAATGAGTATTGCCCCAAGGTATCCAAGCTCCTCGACGAATGAAGCGAATATGAATGAACTCTCAGGATTCTCAAGCACACCGAGCTTGTAAAGTCCGCCGCCAAGTCCTGTTCCAGTGATCCCACCATCGCGGATTGCTCCCAGGGATGCATAGAGCTCCTGATCATACAGGCTGCCATCGGCAACAGGATAGGAGGATGAAGCCACAGGTGAAAGCAGGATGGAGGGGAAGAGGAATGAAAGAGCAATGGCTATGGCAATCGATGCAACGAGGGATCCAAGGGGGATCAGCACCCCCATACCCTTGATGCGGAGGATCACGGCCAGGGTAAGCGCCATCATAAGATACCAGCCAAGCCCTCCGGAGAAGAGGGTCAGAATCATCAGGACAGCAGAAACTGCAGATGAGGAAAGAACGCTCCTTATTCCGATTCCTTCCCGATGCTCAAGCAGGGAGCCAAGCAGGAAGGGAAATGACAGGAAAGCCACCATCGGCGCTGACACAAGGCGGTGGGATGCAATGACGATCACTCCTCCATCGGAAAGCGATGGGACAAGGGAAAGCACAAGCAGGAGCACCGAAAGAGGCAAGAGGACAATCCATATGCGGCGCATGGCCTTCATCGGCAGCAGATTGAGGATAAGCCCTGCACCAAGGCCCACAGCAGCTGCTATGAGATTGCGGAAGAAATACCAGTAATGCGGAAGGCCGCATGAAGATGCCTTCGCGTACGATGATGAATAGAGAACCGTCAGGCCGAGGAGCGCAATTATGAGGATCGTGCAGAGATAGGTAAACGGGGAAAGGGATCCTTCATCCCTTCCCATGCTCTCCGTTACGAATGGATAATCATCATAGCTTCGCTCTTCGCTCTTCGGCATAACAGGATTATATCCGAGAGCGCTCAGCTTTGATAGCCGTTTCCGGCACTGACTATTACCTGCTCGGCATCTGTGGTGATGCCGGCTGCAAGGGCTGCCCTGATAGCCCTTCCTTCCTTATCCAGCTCTGCGCTCTTCGCGTCAGCCTTGATCATCGAAACTGGGATGGCGCTTGCCTGTCCCTGCTGCCACAATGGAATGAACAGCACAATGAAGGCAAGAACGAGCATCACGATGATCGCGCCCCTTACGGGCCTTGTAATATTCTTCGATACTTCAAAATCGTTCATAGCACGCTGCCGATCTCACGGCCCTCCTATGATCTTTCCACCACGCGCAGCTTCGCGCTCCGTGATGGAGGATTCTCCTTCTCCTCTTCCTCGGATGGGATTATCGGCTTCTTCGTCAGGATCCTTATCCTGGCGTTCTCCGCCGCAGCCTCATCCTTGAAGAACCATTTGACCTTCCTGTCCTCAAGGGAATGGAAGGTTATGACCGCGATGCGGCCTCCTTTCCTCAATACCCTGATCGCCTCTGTCAGCGCAGGGACGATTCTGTCAAGCTCCTTGTTCACCTCGATCCGCAGTGCCTGGAACGTACGTGTCGCCGGATGTATCCGCCCATAGCGGTAATCACGCGGCACAGCAAGCCTGATGATCTCAGCAAGCTCAGCAGAACCTTCTATCGGAGCCTCGCTCCGCTTTTCCACGATGGCACGCGCGATCCTTCGCGAATAGCGCTCCTCGCCATAGCGGTATATGACATCAGCGAGATTTTCCTCGCTGTATCCGTTCACGATGTCAGCTGCGCTCATCCCCGCTTCGGGATTGAGGCGCATATCCAGCTTCTCTTCCGTCCTGAATGAGAAGCCACGCTCGCTTTCCACATAGTGGAACATCGAGATCCCCAGATCGAAGAGGATGGCGTCGGCGCTCTCTGAAGGGAGTGCAGAGAGCACCTCATCAAACCAGCCATTCACAGGGCGGAACCGATCTCCGAATGGGGCGAGCCTCTCTATCGCCTTCTTCTGTATCTCCTTGTCACGGTCAATCCCGATAACGCGGAGCGAGGGATAGGATGAGAGGAAAAGCGACGTGTGGCCACCCTCTCCTGTCGTGCAGTCAACGAGAAGGGAGTCCCCCTCAGGGATCGGGAGATTCCCAAGGACTTCCCGGTGCATCACAGGATAATGGACAATCTCCATCACTCTCTCTCCCCTGCAAGGCTCTGTGCCAGGTCTGAGATCGACTCCCCATCATCCGAATCGGCAAATACCGACGGATTCCAGAGCTCGATCGTATATCCCGCTCCAAGGAGAAGCGCATCCGACTTGTTCGGAAGCGAGTATTTCTCCCTGATCTGAGGAGGGATGTTGATCCTCCCGGAACCATCGATATCCACATAGATCGCAGGCGCTATGAGCTTCCGGATAAGGTTGCGCTTTTTCTTATCGAGCATAGCCATTGGGGATGAGAGAATAGGCTCGGAAAAATCCTTCTCGAAATACTCAGGCCTCATGATCATCAGGTGGTTCTCGTCCAGTCCCGGAAGGACAACTACCTGTTCAGCGGCGAGTGCAGTCCTTAGTCTTGCTGGCAGGGACAGACGTCCTTTGTCATCAATCCTTGCATTGTACATCCCTGTAAGAAGCTGCATCTCGTCACCCATTCTATGGGATTCAATCCCACTTTATGCCACCACTCTACACCAGAGAAGGAATTACCGCAAGAAGTTTCATCAAAACAATTTATATTTACAGATGCATTGATAATGTCAGAAAAAGAAGAAAGGCATCCGGAATGGATGCCTCAGGGAAGAAAAAAGATGGAAAACAATGCAGGCTTTCTCAGTCCTTATCCTTCTTCTCAAACAGATGATAGTCGATATCAGGGAATATCTCGCTGCTCTTCTCCGCGTTGATCAGCCATTCAGTGTTCACAGTGTTCCGGCTCATGGCCGAATAGACCACATTGAATGACCCGAGATGGTTGCGGAGCCTCTTCTCAGCATATGTCACGGAAGTGCCATCATGGATGATGCATGGCCAGTCGGAAGCCATTGCGAGCAGAAGCTCCCTGGATGCCTGGTTCAGGAAGCGGCCCTTGAGCGATCCCTGGTCAGGGAAGCGCTCGGTAAGCTCCTCCATTCGCTCTATTGCCTTGAAGATATGGCGATAGACCCATGCGTTGCTGCCATCGAGCCAGATATCCGAGAAGCCCCCGCTCCCCCATGAGGATTCATTGAGGCGGAGCTTCTCGCTCTCCCCATTGGAGAGGATGATATCAGTCGGAGTCGTGAAAAGGAAATCATCCGACGCATCAGCCTTGCGGAGCACGCCTTCAAGGAAATCGATGCCCTCATACCAGCGATGCCCGAAGAGCTCTGCATCAAAGCAGAGGTTGAACACAGGATCCTTGATTCCGGCGCTCTCAACAGTATAGCCGCGGCGCTTTATGCTATAGAGGAAGTTATCGGTGTGGAGCGCAACCTTCTCCATGGCACGCTCACGCGAATAATACGCCTTGTCCTCGATCCTGCCTGTGATCGCATGGTATTTATACCCTGTGAAGACCCTGACTTCAGGCTCATGGATATACGGCCTGACGTAATCAAGGGGAAGATAATACCCTGCATCCCTGTAGAAATCCCTGTAATCACTATCACAGGGATAGCCGGAAACAGAGGACCACACGAGGGACGTGATGCTCCAGTCACGGACGAAGCCATATACTCCCGAGGGAAGCTCGACCGGCTTGTATCCTGAGTAGATGGACTTGTCCTTAGCGGTTATGACGGAGTGCGAAGCGAGCTGGCACCAGGAGACACCGTTGTCAGCAAGGATTGAATCAAGACCAGGATAATAGCCGCATTCAGGCAGCCAGAAGCCGCGCCCCGGCTCTCCGAAGATCCTTTCATGGGTTCTCATGCCCATCTCAACCTGGGCATTCACCGCAGCAGGATAATCCTTGTAGATCGGAAGATATGCGTGCGTTGCCGCGCTGGTCATCAGCTCTATCCTGTTCTTCTCGTGCAGTGCCTTGTAACCAGAGAGCACATTGCGGCCAAGCGCCTCGAAACGCTCAAGGTTCCGTCTTGCCTCATCAAGGTAGCGGCATGCCATGTCATGGCACTCGGTCTCCTCCCTGAGAGTGCGTTCGACCTCCTTCTCCCCCAGCTCGATGCGGCCGTTCATGTAGTCAACGAAGCGTTCCTGGAGAGGAGCATCGGTGAGCATGGTGGCAAGAGTCGGGGAGAAGCATATGGAAAGACGGAAATCAACGCCATCGGCATCCAGGCGCTCAAGCATCCTCAGCAGAGGGATATATGTCTCATTAAGCGATTCAAAGAGCCAGTTCTCCTCAAGGAACTTCGGATACTCAAGATGCCTTACATATGGCAGATGAGCCTGGAGTATGAGATTCAGCTTATTCATCCAGGGTATCCTCCTTCCTGAAAAGATGGATTATATCGCGGACAACCGGCGTATCCACAAGCTCGCCTTCCTTGTTCGTCAGCAGCGTCAGGTAGAGCCTGTACAGTGACTCGCTGTACTTCATCTCCTCCGGATGGCTGATCCAGTATGAATCAGTCAGCGCTTCAGGCTCGCTGATGGCAAGCACGCTCTTCTCTCCATCCTTCGAGACGGAGGAGAGGGCCACACGGCAGAAGCCATTGCCATACGGCATGCCGACGTTCCACTCGCTATCTGAATATGAGACAGGGATATCATAATCCTCCCTGTGTCCATTGTTCTCTATTGTGACTGAAAGCACCAGCGAACAGCCTGAATCCTGGAGCCTGTCGCTGTCTGAGGGGGAAAGAGCCCAGAATGCATAGAGCCAGGAACCATTCTTGCGTATGACATGGATCTCGGTATCTGCATAACCCTGGGGCAGATCCTCCACTCCGGGAAGATCCTCGACGTACTTGCTTATATCCCTGTAATCGGTAAGCCCTGACATATAGCGGAGATTCGGGTCCTTATCGTCCCCTTCCTGATCATATTCCCCATACTTATCCTCCAGCATGGAGATGATATCCTCACGCGATAAAGACTCTGCCCCTTCGATCCCTTCCTGCACAGCAATGCTCCTGAGCTCGGAGACCGACAGGGAGCCGACATTCACAAGAATCATTGCAACCCCTTTTCCAGTTCTTTCTGAATCGTAGAAAAAACAGCGGAAATAGTCAATCTAGCGCGGCATTTGGCGTTTTCGATAGTTTTGCTTCCGCCCTCCCCACTGTCAGTGCTTTATGGTACAATCCCGGTATGAACACGAACAGCAGAAGGACCTCTCTGATTCTCCATGGGCATTTCTACCAGCCCCCGCGTGAGAATCCGTTTACAGGGATCGTGCCCAAGCAGGGTTCCGCTTCCCCATACAGCGACTGGAACGAGCGAGTCTACCACGACTGCTACGGGGCAAACCTCAATTCACGGTATCTCGATTCCGATGGACGCATCATATCAATCACGAACAATTTCTCCTACATCTCATATAATTTCGGACCTACTCTCCTCCATTGGATGAAGGAAACACACCCTGATGCAATCGATCTCCTTGTCCAGGCTGATAAGCAGTCCATACAGCGTCTTGGACATGGCAACGCGATGGCGCAGAGCTTCAACCATACAATCCTCGCCCTTGACAGAATAAAGGATGCAAGGCTGCAGATCGAATGGGGAGCGATGGACTTCGAGCATACATTCGGAAGGAAGGCAGAGGGCATGTGGCTTCCGGAATGCGGAGTCAACAAGGATGTCATACAGCTGCTTTCAGACGAAGGAATCCGCTTCATAGTCCTTTCCCCGTGGCAGTGCAAGGCCGTCGAGGATGAAAACGGCAAGATGGTCCTGCTGCAGGGAAGGAGCGCGCCATACTGGGAGCCATACATCCTCACTGGTACGAATGGCGGTACTGTCTCGGCATTCTTCTACCATCCCGGCCTTGCCGAATCCATCTCATTCGGCCATATCCTGAGAAGCGCCGACAACCTCTATTCGATGCTGCTTGGGATCAGGGATGCAGACAGGAAACCGATGATCAATACTGCAACAGACGGTGAGATCTACGGACATCATGAGCCATATGGCGATATGGCGCTTGCCGCCCTGATACGCAAGGTGGAGGAACGCGATGACTTCGTCCTCGACAATTTCGCCTCCTATCTTGAACGCCATCCTGCCGTCAAGCATGCTGAGCTCCATCTCGGGGAAGCCGGGAAGGGTACCTCCTGGTCATGCTCCCATGGTGTTTCCAGATGGTACAAGGACTGCGGCTGCCATACTGGAGGAGAAGCCGGCTGGAACCAGGCGTGGAGGACACCTCTCCGCAATGGCCTTGCCGCCCTTGCGGACAAGCTCGACAGCATCTTCTCCGATGAGATCAGGAAGATATTCGGTGCCAGCGTCGATCCTGAGGAGATACTCCACGAAGCTGGAAGGGAATACATCGGAGAGATATCCATGAGGGAGCTGATCGAGGACTTCCACAAGAAATACTCCTTCGCATCCCTTTATGATGTTGAGATCGCCCATCTGCTTTCAGGAGTCAAGAACAAGCATTTCGCATTCACATCGTGCGGCTTCTTCTTCTCGGATATCTCAGGCATCGAGCCACGGCAGGACATCAAGTACGCGCTATACGCCATCAGGATGTTCCAGCCATACTGCAAAGGGGATCTCCTCTTCCCGTTCCTTTCGGACCTGAGGAAGGCAAAGAGCAACATCAAGGCCCAGGGAGATGGCATGAACATCGCGCAGGATGAGATGAAGGGACTGCCGGGAGAAGCGGAAGCGGCTCTCTACTTCTTCCTCAACCGCTCCCTCGCGCGTCCTGATGAATTCTCTGATTCCTACGGCCGCTTCAACCTGCTGCACATGGAAATCGATAGCGCGGAGAACTTCTCAGCCGATATCTCTGATACCGTGACGCTTGAGCTCTTCCGCTTCACAGTCCTCGCATCCTCCTCGATAGACAGCGGCCTCAATCTCTACCTCTGCGAGAACGATGAGATGGACAAGCCGATCAACAGGCTGAGGCTGACGAATCAGGATATCCCGGACAGGATGCTTGATGAGGTATATGGCTGGATCGACAGCTCGATGAACAGGATGGAGTTCACGGAGCTATCAGCACTCGCCCGCGACATGAGGCATTTCTCAATGCTGGTGAAGAACAGCAAGTACATGCCGATGGAAACGATGGTGATGGAGAATCTTGGACTGACGATCAAGATCATCAAGTCGCTCTTCACTGTCTACGTTGATGTATCTCCCGCTGAAAGGAAGGAGATACTCGGCAACATGATCGACTTCGTGCGAAAATGCGGACGTGAGGCGGACATACAGTCCATCAACACGATCCTTTCAGAGCATGCATCATATCTTGCTGTCATGATCAGGAAGGACGGCCTCACACGTGCGGCTGCGGACTCAGTCATCGAGCTGCTGACAATGGCAAGGGCCCACGGGTTCGAGCCGGATACGAAGGATCTGCAGGACATGGTCTATCCGTACTACTCGGGAAGCAGGACCCCGGCCTGCGATGCCTCTCTTCTTAGAAGCACATCACTTACCCTGAACTTCCAGTAATGCCCTCGCATGAGATAGGGACAGATCGCTCGTCTCCCCGGAAAGGAGGCGGGCGATTTCCTTTACGCGCTCCTCACCGCTTACAGCCCTGATCCGCGTCATCGTACGGCCTCCCCTCTCCTCCTTCTCAACAAGGAAATGGGAAGTGGCGCGTGAAGCGATCTGTGGAAGATGGGTGATGGCGATGACCTGCTCCGACAATGAGAGAGCCTTCATCTCCTCTCCGACTGCGTTTGCAACCGTTCCACCGATCCCTGCATCGATTTCGTCAAAGAGCATTGCCGCGCTGGAATCAGCGGAGCGCATCGATACCTTGACAGCAAGCATTATCCTGGAGAGCTCTCCTCCTGAAGCACTATCCTGCACAGGGGACAGCTTCTCACCTTTATTCGGAGCGACAAGGAACATGATCCGATCCATGCCATCAGGCCCAGGGGTATCGAGGCGTTCCACGCGGATGGAGAACACAGCCGAGGCCATGCCAAGCATCTTCAGCTTCCCCTCGATCCGCTTTGAGAGGACAGAAGCTGCCCTTATCCTTGCAGAATGCAGTTCCTCCGCAGCATCACGCATCTTATCCCTCTCCTTTTCAAGCCGGAGGGCGAGGCTTTCAAGCAGAGAGCTTCCGTTCTCAGCCTCCTCAAGGCGGACTCTGAAATCATCGCGCCTCCTGATTGCCTCCTCTATGCTTCCGCCGAACTTCCTCCTGATCCTCTGAAGCTGCATCAGACGCGCATTCTTCTCCTCCATCTCGCTCTCAGGGAAATCGATGGATGAAAGATGGTCACGGAGGGATAGGAGGATATCATCGCTTTCGATTGCCAAGCTCTCAAGCCGATCTGAATAAGCGGAAAGACGCTGATCCTTGCGGGCAGCCTTGCCAAGCATCTCCATTGCACTTGATAGGGAGGATGAAGCCCCTTTCATCTCTGAAACAATTGACGAAAGGCTTTCCCTGAGGAATTCAGCGCTGTTCATCACCTCGATCTCCGCCTTCAGCTCTTCCTCCTCGCCCACCTTCAGATCCGCCGCATCAAGCTCAGAAAGGGAGAAGCGCATATAATCCGCCTCTTCAGAGCTGCGCCTGATGCTCTCCCTGAGATCATCCGCTTCCTTTTCAAGACTGCGTACACTGCGGTAAGAGCTTTGATACGATGACAAAAGTCCTTCCACCTTGGCCGCCTCATCAAGCATCGACCGGAGCACATCCGGACGCAGCAGGGACTGGTGTGCATGCTGGGATGAGACATCAAAGAGCAGATGCCCAAGTTCCTCCCCTTCCTTCACTGTAATCGGGGAGCCATTGACTGTGTATGCAGAGCGACCGGTGACGCGGATCAGTCTCCTGATGATAATCGATCCATCCTCGATCGCGATACCATGCTCCTCAGCCCAGGCCAGCACACGAGGGCCGAGCGAAGAGAAAATTCCCGCTATCTCAGCGCTCTCCTCCCCCTGACGCACCGCTTCCCTGTCGGCTTTGGCACCAAGCAGGAGAGATAGGGCACCAAGCATTATCGACTTACCCGAACCAGTCTCACCGGTAAGGACGGTGAATCCCTCACCGAATGTGATATCCAGATGATCGATCAGGACATAGTTCCTGACACTCAGATGCTCAAGCATGCATTTCCCCCGACCAGTGTAGCTTGTCACGGATGACTTCCGTGAAGTTCCTCCTGAGTGATTTCACCAGGAGCGCGCGGCTGCGGCTCTTCTCCACTGTGATGGTGTCCTCCTCCTCAAGGGGGAAGAATAGCTGGCCATCTGCAGTCAGAAGCAGATCAGTCCTCTGTCCTTTCCTCACAGTAAGCGTCACGACCCTGCCCGATGTGACAAGTGGCCTGTTTGACAGCGTGAATGGACAGACAGGCGTTATGATGATGGCGGACATATCCGCATCAAGGATCGGTCCGCCCGCGGCAAGCGAATAGCCTGTGGATCCAGTAGGAGTTGCTATGATCATGCCATCTGCACGGAAGGATCCCGCGACTGTCTTGTCAAGGGAGAGCTCCAACGATATGACCTTCGCGATTCCAGCAGATGAGATCACAGCCTCATTCAGCGCGGATGCGTGCCACACGCGGTGTCCCTGGCGATAGACCGAAATACGAAGCATAAGACGCCTGGATATATTCGTTCCATGCTCTGCAAAATACTCGAAAGCCTCCTTCCACTCATCCTTTCCGACCTCCGTGATGTATCCGAAGGTGCCAAGATTCACAGGAAGGATCGGGATTCCCATCTCACTGACTGCCCTTGCCGCATAGAGCACGGTTCCGTCACCGCCAAGCGTGATCACAAGATCCGTATCAACAGGAACGGAAAGGGTATCCTCATCTGTCTCAGTGCTGACCACGCTCACAGCGATGCCCTTCGCACGGAGGTATTCCATGATCTCTCTGGAAAGCTCCATGCTCTCCTTCTTCAGTCCATTTGCGATGATGAATACCGATGATATCTGCATAGCTACTCCAGATGGCTTATCGTCCGCTGTATCGCCTCCAGCTCGCTTTTCGAGAGGAATGGATAGAGCGGGAATGATATCGCTCTTGTGATGGGCGCAATCGCATTCGGAAAACGGTCATACCGATCCTGGTATCTCGCCCCGATTGACTGCGTGAACGTGCGGCGCGCAGAGACTCCGAGCTTTGCTGCGAAGGCAAGCGCATCATCAGGCTTTGAATTCACGACAACGGAGAAACCATAGCCATTCGAGAAGAATGATGGGGATCCCGACCCGAACAGCTTTGCACCGCTCTTCATCTGAGACTGCACGAACAGCTTGTAGATTTCATTACGGCGCTGCAGCAGTGTATCGATCTTTGAGATCTGGACGATGCCAAGCGCTGCATTCATATCAGGAAGATCGATATATGGCGATGCGGCAGATGCCTCCTTCTTCAGACGCTCTATGATCGCTTCATCAGACGAGACTGCGGCAGCTCCTCCACCTGTGGAGACAACCCCGTTCTCCTCGAACTCAGAGATCACGATATCCCCTGTCATTCCAGCCTTGTTCCCGCCATCGAAGAAGGAACCAAGAGACTGCGATACATCCTCGATGATCGGAAGCCCAAGATCCCTGTATGCTTCCGCTGATTCCGGTATCTGGCAGATGGGCTCATAGAGAAGAAGAGCCTTCGGCCCTTCTGAGAGCTTTGCAAACGCCTCATCGGCGCTTGGTAGACCTGTTTCGCTGCAATCGATGAGGATGGGCTTGACGCCAATGCGCCTGAGCGCCTCAAGATAGACTCGGGGAGAGAGGACTGACAGCATGACGCTGTCCCCATCGCCGACTTCAAGGGCCTTGAGTGAGGATACGATTGCATCGATGTATGAACGGAGGGCAATACCATCCTTCTTTCCTGTATAAAGCGCGAAGGAACGCAGGAAATCCTTCTTCCTCTCGCCAGGGCCGATCTTCTCATCGACCATCGTCTGAAGGACCGCATCCATATCCTTTCTGTAAAGCGCAGGTTTGTAGAATCTGATCTGGGCCATAGAGCTATTCTAGCAGAAGAGGGGGTGAAGTGACAGACAAAAGACCAGCCGCCAGGACTGGTCATTAAGCCTAACGGAAACAGTATGGTATTTCAGGGAGGATAGGAAATGCATCGTCTGCTTCCGTTTCTGATTATATCAGAGGAAATCTGAATGGTGTTGGAGTTTTTTCAGTAAGTTTTGATATATAATGTAAATAATATAGTTTTAATTAGTAAAAATACAATTAACTCATAATAATTGTATGATAATACAACGAAAAATATGAGCCTCCATTGGAGGCTCAAGATAAGGAGGAAATATGAATCCTGAAAAACAGGATAAAGAGACAAAAAGAAACCTGGCAGCGACCTACTCTCCCGCAAGACTGCAGTACCATCGGCGCGAGGGCGTTTCACTTCCGTGTT
>CALXYL010000002.1 GCA_944392985.1 uncultured Spirochaetaceae bacterium
ATAGATAATTTCAAAAAATACATGGAATTAATCTTGAATGGCATTTGCTGCATAGTTATTATGCCAGAATTCAGGGTACTCCATGACCATCTCCTCCTGTTCATCCGCAAGGAGAAGGAGATGCCTCAAGGACCATCTATCACCATGAAAGCATCTGACAACCATCATCATGATGATACACCATATAGAAAAGAGAGGTTTCAGCAGAGATCACGCGGCATTGCCTTATTGCAATCCCGGAACCTGTGGAAGTTTGCAGATATGCAATGTGTCTCCGTGACAAAAAAGACATTTGTCAGGTAATAAAATCAAAAAAATAGCCGAAGATTTTCCATTTTTCTCTCCAGCATTTCCTTATATCATATTGAGTTGCAACTCTCTGCCCAGAGGGGGACTCGAACCCCCACTATCTTGCGAAAACTAGTACCTGAAACTAGCGCGTCTACCAATTCCGCCATCTGGGCTGGCTTATTGCATATTACTGATGTTTGCCGACATGTGCAAGTATGCAGAACCATGCAAAACACATGTACGAAGATTGCCTATTGCAAGGATTATCGGTATCCTCAGCTTCATGGTAAGAATACTATTCCTTGGTGAGATCACGGGCCGCCCCGGCATTGCCGCGCTGAAAAGCGGTCTGCAGGACATCAAGACTGAATACAGCATCGATTACACAGTCGCAAACGGCGAAGGCATGACAAATGGCTTCGGCATCGGCAAGGCACACGCCCTTCAGCTTGGGAAGCTCGGCGTCGATCTCATCACCGGTGGGGAGAAGATGTTCTACAAGCTCGATATGGTCGAGTTCATCCAGAAAGCAGGCTTCATCCTCCGTCCGGCGAACTACCCTCCCCTCTGTCCCGGCCATGGCTACAGGCATGTCACCCTAGGTGGAAGGAAATTCGCCTTCATCAACATACAGGGGAACTCGAACTTCCCGAGGCAGAACATACAGAACGCATTCTTCTCCGCGGATTCGATCCTTAAGAAGCTCAGGGAAAGCGACAGCAGCGAGATCCCGATCCTTATCTTCCATGCCGCGACAACCGCTGAGAAGAAAACGATGAAGTTCTACCTTGACGGCAGGGCCGCCGCAGTGATCGGCACGCATACGAAGGTGCTCACGGCGGATGAATGCGTATCAGAAAAGGGAACCGCCTACATCACCGACATAGGACGTGTCGGCTCATTTCTGTCTGCAGGAGGATTCGATCCGGAGACTGAAATCACGAAGCTGCGCTCCCAGCTGCCCCTCAGAAGCCGGGAATGCTGGAATGATGGTGTCATAGAAGGCGCTGTTGTCACCATCGACGAGGAAGCAGGAAGAGCTGCATCCATCGAAAGGATCCTGAAGCATGTAAGCATACCAAAGCCGGAGGAGAAGGCAGAATGAAGCAGACAGTGACGATACAGGAGAACAAGGACGGGAGGATCACCGCGGGATGCGACAGGTCCCTCTGCGAAGGATGCAAGGCATCGTTCTTCTGCACTTCCAGGAAATCATCATTCACAGTCATCAATCCTCAGGATATCCCTCTTGAGAAAGGCGATCACGCAGTCGTCGACATGCCTCCGCGAAAGACGCTATTCACAGTATTCATGAGTCTGGGACTGCCTCTGATCATGTTCATCCCCGGCTATATAGTCGGGACTCTCATCTCAGGAAGCCAGACAGTCCACCTCATCGCATCGCTTGCTGGGGTCGCGCTTGGCTTCATGATATCGGCACTGTTCTTCCGCCGCAGGAAGGATGAGTATTCCCCAGTTGTAATTGCGAAAGAGGAGAACAGGAATTGAGGAAAGCGGCATTGGCCATCATACTTCTTGCCCTGCTGTCATCCTGCTCTTTCAGGGACAGCGATGGGGAAACGCATGAGAAAGGAGTCTACCCTGATCTTGTGCTGACCAATGCCGAATACACCCTCGGGCAGAGCGGAGAGCGTCCGATCCACCTCACATGCAGCATGCTTGCCCTCTTCTCCGCAGACAGCCTTGCCCAGATCGATGACCTGTCATTCATCTCCTACGATGAGAATGGGGAGACCGCCGTCGAAGGCAGGGCGGACAGGGCTCTTGTAGATACCGATACAAAACGGATGGAACTTGAAGGCGATGTCGTGATACATGCCGCCAGCGGTGATATGATGATAACATCCGATGCATTGGTATTCGACAGCGAGAACGACGAGATAACCGCTGACGGGAACGTAAGCGTGAGTTCAGAGGACGGATCATTCAGAGGAACAGGATTCCGCGGGGATCTGAGGGAAGAGGCATATGCCTTCGCGACAATAGATGAAGGGGTGTTCACATTATGAGGAGATGGATACTGCTGCTTGGCATCATGCTCACCTTATTCCAGACCATAGCCGCAGAGAGCATCACCTTCTCCGGAGGTGAAAGCTCCATCGTGCTGCGGGACGGCAGGGAGAACGTCGTACTGTCAGGAGGAGCCTCAGTCTCCGTCGGGACGCTGTCCATCAGCGCGGACACGATCACGCTCTCAGGAAGCGGCTGGCGCTTTGTCACCTGCAACGGAGGAATCACAGTCACTGATCCGGAAAGGGGAATAACGATACGCACTTCGTCCCTATGGTATGACAGGGAAGAAGAAAGGATACTCATATCCACATGGTATGAAATCGATGACACGGAGAACGAAGTAAGCGCTACAGGCGGGGCTGCAGAGTATCTCCTCGGCAGCGAGAACCTGAGGCTGGACAAGGATGTGTCACTGCTGAGAAGCACAGACGATGGCACGATAATGCGATGCAGGGCTGAAAGCGTTATTTTTTCCCGGTCAGAGAACACCGTCCAACTCCGTGGTTCTGCAACAGTTGACTGGGACGGGGACCGCTATGAGGCGGAGGTGATCTCCGTCAATCTCTCAGATGATACAATCTCACTGGACGGAAGGATAAAGGGTACGATCAATGGCTGAGCTTTCCATAGAGCATCTCTCGAAATCATATGGAAGGAAGAAAGTCGTGAAGGACATCTCCTTCTCCATGGTTTCCGGTGACATCACAGGACTGCTCGGCCCGAACGGGGCTGGAAAGACAACGACTTTCTATATGATAGTCGGCTTCATAAAGGCAGGTGGCGGAAGCGTGCTCATCAACGGCAAGGACATTACAGATCTGCCGATGCATCGCCGTTCCCGCCTTGGACTTGCATACCTTCCACAGGAAGCCTCGATCTTCCGCAAGCTGACGGTTGAGGACAATATACGGCTCGTGCTGCAGACCCAGAAAGGCAAGAGCCGGAAGGAAAAGGATGATCTGCTGGGGGAGCTGATCTCTGACTTCGGGCTTGAGAAAGTGCGGAAGCAATATGGATACACCCTTTCTGGAGGAGAGCGCCGCAGGACGGAAATCGCAAGATCGCTTGCAACCTCTCCTGAATTCCTTCTCCTTGATGAGCCTTTTGCGGGAATAGACCCGAAGGCTGTCTATGAGATCAAGCAGATCATACGCCGTCTTGCCGCATCTGGCATCGGCATACTCATAACCGACCACAATGTCCGTGATACACTTGAGATAACGACGATGGCCCACATCATCTCCGATGGTGAGATACTCGTTTCGGGAACGGAGGACGAACTGCTGCAGAACGAGGAAGCAAGGGAAATCTACTTCGGAAGGGACTTCGACAAGGAGCGTGAATGATCGGACAGGACCTCAATCTCTCCTTACGCCAGGAGCTGAAGGTAAGCACGCAGCTGCTTCAGACCATGGAGACGCTGTCCCTTTCCACGGAGGAGCTCAGAGAGAGGATACAGAAGGAAGCGGAGACGAACCCAACGCTTATCATCCACGAGAATGCCCCTTCGTATGATACGCTTGCCTCGGAATACCGGAAGCGCACAGACAGGAGGGAAAGCCTCTCGGACGATGCCCCGATACTTCCGGATGACAGCGAGCAGACGAACTGGATGGAGGGCATGGTCTCTTCCAAGGAGACACTGCAGCAGCACCTTCTGGGAGAGCTGGGGCTGATGAATCTCACCCCGGAGGTAAGGTGCACCGCTGAAACGCTCATAACAGCCCTCGACAGGAATGGATTCTTTCCCATTCCCCCTGCCCTCATCGTCAAGAGCGAGGAGGAACCATACACCCAGGATGCCGTGAAGGCGATCCAGAGCATGGAGCCTGAGGGTGTTGGGGCTATCGACTGGAAGGAAAGCCTCATCATACAGGCCAGGGCAAAAGGCATGAAGGATGAGGAGCTGAGCATCTTTTCCAGGATGGTGGAGAATGAGCTGGAGAACATAAGGGCGGGGAAGCTGGATGCCGCTGCACGCAATCTCAGAACGGACAGGGAAGAGGTTGAGGCGCTCTATTCCTTCCTTAAGACCCTCACTCCATTTCCGGGGCGGCGTTACAGCGCGGACTATGATGAATACATCATCCCCGAGCTCTCGATAAAGAAGGAGGATGGCGTCCTTCGCATGAGGATGAACAGGAATGCACTCCCCTCTCTCGAGATCGATCCATCATACAGCTCAATGGCTGAGGAATACAGGAAGGACAGATCGGAAGAAGGAAAGGAAGCCGAGCGCTTCCTGAAGGATAAGCTCAATGCCGCCTCCCAGCTGATCAGGCTTCTGGAGATCAGAGCGACAACGCTGGAGCGCCTTGGCGCCGTGCTGATGGACAGGCAGCGCGATTTCTTCCTGAAGGGGCCTCTCTACCTCAAGGGGCTCACGATGCAGGAAGCCGCCGAGGAGATCGGGGTGCATGAAGCGACTGTAAGCCGGCTCGCAGCCTCAAAGTATATCGATACAGATTTCGGCATCTATCCCATCAGGGCGCTTTTCTCCAGCACGGTGGAATCAAGGGATGGGGAGAACTACTCGAAGAACGCAGTGAAGGAGATGATACGCGAAATAATCAGCAGCAACGACACAGGAAAGGCGCTCTCCGACCAGAAGATCAGCGACATCCTTGCCCAGCGCGGAATCAAGGCGGCGAGGCGCACAGTCAGCAAGTACCGCCACGAGCTTGACATAGACTCATCATTCTCAAGATCGAAGTAGCGAAGGGGAATACTGGCCACAGCTTCACGCATCTGGCTAAAACAATACATCCGATATTCTTTGTGCTATCGCAAAAGGTGTTATACAATCTAATCAGGAAAAAGCAAAAAGGAGGAAGCCTATGAATCTCACATTCAGGGGAATCGGATTCACACCAACCGATGAAGACAAGGAATTCCTTGACAAGAAGCTGAAGAAGATCTCGTTCGCAGATGACTATCTGCATGATCTCGATATCGTTGCGACGAAGGAAAGCAAAGGCATCGGGTTCCACCTCGATGCTACGCTTCATTTCACATGGAAGAAGGAGAAGGCAGTCTCCCAGGATTCCTATGAGCTCTACGAAGGAATAGAGCTTCTTGCAGACAAGATCCAGGCTGCCGCGAAGAAGGAGAAGGAAAAGACGATGAGGATCTGAGCCATCCTCTTCTTCTCCAGTGGGGACCGACGGGTCCCCATTATTCATGCCCCGTCCATTGTGCTATACTCGAATCATGGAATTCACCGTCCTCGATCTGCTTGATCTCGATCTTAAGGAGCACAATCATCTGCAGCTGACCTGCATCGCAGGGCGTTCCGGGCTTTCACGGACGATAAGGAGCGCGAAGATCGCCAGACCGGGACTGGCCCTGTCAGGATACTTCGTGAACTTCTCCGAGGACAGCATCCAGCTCATCGGGAGAAGCGAGCAGTCATACATCGATCTGCTTGAGGAGAGGAACGAATACAGCAACATCGAACGGCTCTTCAGCTACAATGTGCCATGCTTCATCTTCATCGGTGACTACAAGCCATCCGAGCATTTCGTGGAGCTTGCGGAGAAGAATGCCACCGCGATCCTCTCCACCCCGCTTGAATCCTCTGACTTCTCCCGCAGGCTCTACTCGCAGCTGGATGAGGTATTCGCGGCAACGATGACGATCCATGGCGTGCTTGTCGAAGTCTATGGAATCGGAGTGCTCATCACGGGAGACAGCGGGGTCGGAAAGAGCGAGACAGCGCTTGAGCTCATCGAACGCGGACACAGGCTGATCAGTGACGATACAGTCAAGCTGAAGAACATATCGGATTCATTCCTCGTCGGATCAGGAGAGAATCCGATGCTTGCCCACCACATGGAGATAAGGGGACTTGGCATCATCAATCTGACGAATCTCTTCGGCGTTGGCGCCATCAGGGAGAAAAAGCAGGTGGAGCTTTCCGTATTCCTCGAGGCGTGGGATTCAAGCAAGCAGTATGACAGGATCGGAGACACGCTGACGGATACATTCCTTGGGATATCGGTACCGAAGATCGTCATCCCTGTCAGGCCAGGACGGAACGTGCCCATCCTCATCGAGACCGCTGCAAGGAATGAGAGGCTGAAGAAGCTCGGATACTACTCATCGAAGGAATTTGACCAGAACGTGCTCAAGTGGCTGGAAAGCGAGGCCGCGCGGCGGATGTATTTCAGCAGCGACGAGATCGGCTACGAAGGAGAGACAGGCATTGATAACTAAGGATCTTGAAGTGCTGACAAGAGCCGGGATACACGCACGTCCCGCATCGGAGATCGCAAAGACGGCATCGTCATTCAGGTCCGATATATTCTTCGAGAAGGAGA
This sequence comes from uncultured Spirochaetaceae bacterium, assembly GCA_944392985.1. GTDB lineage: Bacteria > Spirochaetota > Spirochaetia > Sphaerochaetales > Sphaerochaetaceae > Ornithospirochaeta. Next base: position 6,645 of record CALXYL010000002.1, read on the forward strand.
ATATGAGGATCAATGCCAAATCCATCATGGGGATCATAACGCTTGGAGCCACATACAGGACACGGATCCACTGCACATGCACAGGACCGGATGAGGAGGAGGCGATGGCTGCGCTTACCTCGCTTTTCGAGAGGAGATTCGAGCAGTGAAGGATCTGACGGATAGGCAGAAGGAGATACTATCCTACATCTCGGAATATATCACCGGGAATGGAAGGGCTCCGACGCTGAGGGAGATCGGGGACAGATTCGGATTCTCCCACATCGCGGCACGCGACATGGTGCTTGCCATCGTGAGGAAGGGATACCTTGAACGCGGCGAGAACGAGCTCCGTTCCCTTTCGCTGCCGCTGTCAGAACGCATCGAGCGTGAGAACCTGCAGATTCCCTTCTTCGCTTCAGAGCCGACTTTGGAAGATGTCGGTTCCGAGCATACGGACAGCACGATCTATGTCCCGCGCGCCATTGCAGAACAGGGAGCCTATGCATTCCGCGTCACATCCGAGTCGATGAGGAACGCGGGGATACTCCCCGGGGACATTGCGGTGATGACGCATCTGAAAGGAGCGCCGAAGAATGACTGGATCATCCTTGCATCCTGCTCCGATGATGCGAAGCCGCTTGAGCTAAGGAGATTCATGCGCATCAATGATGATTTCATCCAGCTCTGCCCCGAGAATGACACGATGGGTGTCATCAAGGCGTCTTATGCCAGCCTGACAACAGCAGGGGTGCTCTGCATGATAAGGAGGGACTATGAACCACATCCTCCTCGGGCCTGAGGAAGGGCTTAAGGCCGCATGGCTGGATGAGGAGAAGAACCGCATCCTCTCCGAGCATCCGGATGCGGAGATACACACGCTTTTCGTGGGAGATGACAAGGGAGAGGATCTTGAAGCCATCCTCTCACAGCCTTCCCTCTTCTCCTCATTCCGGCTTGCCATCATCAAGCAGTATGAGAACAGGACGGGAAAGGATACCTTCGACAAGGCCCTGATAGACTTCCTTGCCTCAAAGGATAGCGATGCTGAATTCATCATCCTCTCGACGGAGAAATCGAAGTCAAAGCTCAGCCAGAAAATCGCTTCCGACAGCAATGTGGAGATAAGGTTCTTCTGGGAGATGTTCGAGAGGGACAAGCGTGACTGGATACGCACCGCATTCAGCAAGGAGGGATTCCGCATAAGCGAGAGCGGGATCTCCGAAGTGCTTTTCACCGTGGAGAACAATACCGCTGACATGAGGAATCTCGTGACAGCGCTGTCCATATTCTTCCATGCCACATCACCATCAAAGAAAGAGATCACCGATGATGATATAGCCGTATACGCCCAGCAGACACGCGGAGAAGACGGAAACACGCTTTTCCAGGCCATCGCGGAGAAGGATCTGGGCAGAGCAGAGACCATACTCTCAGCAATCATAGGCTCTGATACACAGGCTCCGATCAGGGCATTCTCCACGATCTCGCAGCGCTTCAGGCAGCTTGAGAGCTTCGAGATGCTCAAGCAGAGAGGGATGACTGAGAAAGAGGCATTTGAGAATGCGGACTCCCTCTCCCCGTATGCCGTGTTCTATCCGACAAAGGGCATCAAGGGGCGAGACCAGGCTGTATTCAGGAAAGCCGCCGCATCATACCCTCTCCAGACTGTCAGGAAGATCATTATCTATCTCGGCAGGATGGATGACAAGGTAAAGAACTCCAGCACAGAATGGCTCCAGCCAATCCTCTCCTCCATACTTGCCACCATCATCCTTCGGGGAGGCGTGGAAACGGAGCTCTCGCTCTCAGGGCTCTCCCTCGGCTAGAAGTTCAGCTTATGCAGGACACGCTCTGCCACAGTGACTGGAATCGAGGCGCCCTTCGCCAGTTCCTTGGCAGAGAGTGAGAGTATTGCCTCTACAGAGCCGTACTTCTGCATGATCCGCTTCGATCTCTCCTTCCCGATGCCATCAATGGATTCAAGAAGCGAGAAGGATGCCTCGCGGCTCCTCATGCGCTGGTTGAATGATGTAGCGAAACGATGGCACTCATCCCTCACTGCGATCAGGACACGGAGCCCCGGATCGCTATGATCGAGAAGAAGTGATTCCCTATCACCGGGGAACACGATCTCCTCATGCTCCTTGGCAAGCCCGACAACGGGGAAACCGAGGCCCAGCGCGGAAAGGGAATCGAGCGCGGCACTCACCTGCCCCTTTCCTCCATCGACCATCAGAAGATCAGGCATCTCCGCACCTTCATTGAGAAGCCTCTGGTAACGGCGCCCGACAGCTTCCCTCATTGACTGGAAGTCATCGATCCTGCCCTCAAGGGACTTCATCGAGAAATGCCTATACTCCCTGTTCGACGGATTGCCATCCCTGAACACGATGAGCGAAGCGACTGTATACTTCCCTGATAGCTGCGCTATATCAAAGCCCTCGATGTGCCGTGGAAGCACCTGGAGCCCAAGCTCCTTCTGAAGCGCTTCCAGCGATGGGGTGTTATCCACTTCCTTGAGGCGCTTCTCCACATCGCGCGAGGCATTCTCCGCAGCCATCCTCAGTATCCTGTAGTGCTTTCCCTCATTAGGCACCGTGATGAACACAGGAGAGCCAAGCTCATCATTGAAATAACGGGAAAGAAGCCCTGTATCGATATCGCAGGAGACGAATATCTCCTGGGGAAGCGTATCACCATCGCTGTAATACTGCACGAGGAACGAGAAGAGAGTCTCCGTCTCATCCCCGAGGCATTCCGCCCTGTAGAGGGCCTTGCCGATCAACCGCCCCGCGCGGAACTGCATGATCGATATCGTGCAGAGATAGCTTCTCATCTCGATCGCAGCGTAATCACGGCTATCGGCGGAGAAATCCTCGACCATCTGGTTCTTCTGCATCACCGTCAGTGCCTTCATCTGATCACGCTTCTTCGCAGCTGTCTCGAAATCCAGCTCCCTCGCGGCCCTCTGCATCTCATGCTCGACCTGCTTAATCATCGATGAATCATCACCGGAAAGGAAATCCTCTATCTCCTTGATATACCGGCCATATTCCTTCTCATCCACGGCATCGATGCAAGGCCCTGAGCATTTATGGATATGGTAATACAGACATGGCGTTTTCCGCTTCTTCAGCACTCCGGAGCAGTGGCGAAGAGGATAGTTGTCCTCCACCATCTTCAGATATGCATCCAGCCTCATCCCATCGGGATAGGGACCATAGTAAACAGACCCGTCCTTTATTACGCGACGTGTCTTGAACACCCGGGGGAACGCTTCCTTGGTGATGCGTATCACAGGATAGCTCTTGCCGTCCTTGAGCAGGATGTTGTAATGGGGGTTATACTTCTTTATGAGGTTGTTCTCAAGGATCAGGGCCTCATACTCATTGCCGGTTATGACGTAATCAATGGTGTCGATCTTCTCAACAAGGGCCGCTGTCTTGGCATTGCGGTTGGGAAGGAAGTACGAAGTGACGCGGCGGCGCAGGTTCTTGGCCTTGCCGACATAGATAACGGTACCTTCCCTGTTCTTCATCAGATAGCAGCCAGGATCCTCAGGCATCTGGCGCGCCATCTCCCGTGCGCTTGCAGACATAACCAGAGGATAGCCACGACAAAGCGCTTTGGCAACGCTATACTTTACCATATGCCAGCATTGCAGGAACTCATCAGCTCATTCAGCCAGGAGGAAAGGGAAGCCCTTGATGCCCTCTTCTCCCGCTATCATTTCACAGAGAGCCAGAAGCTGGAGATTGCGAAGGATGAATCCGATCTCCGTCAATGGAAGGAGCCCTCTTTCATCCCAGCAGCGCCATACAGCAGGATAGACAGCAGGAAGGACGGAAGAAAGGGAGATGCATTCATGAAAGCGCTTAGGGAACACATGGATCACCTGCGTTCCTCCGAGACAGACTACTCCACATTCTTCCCTGAAGTGAAGCCGAGGGAGAAGTGCACATCCCGCTTCGTCGACAAGCGCATCGTGCTTGGACGCTGTCCCTGCCCTGTCGATGGGGAGAAGACCCGATGCTGCCGCCTGAGGACGCTCGATGCCATAGAGCAGTGCGCATTCTCATGCTCCTACTGCTCTGTACAGGCTTTCTACAACGAGAACGAGATCCACGCTGTCTCTGGTATCAAGGAGAAGCTCCTTGCATGCACCCCTGATCCAGACGTATGGCATATAGGGACCGGACAGGCTTCGGACTCGCTCCTTTTCGGGGATGACTTCGGAACGCTGTCAGCGCTCTCCGCCTTCGCTGAGAAGCATCCGGAGATCATCATCGAGCTCAAGAGCAAGAGCGCAAGGAATGTCTTTGACAGGAAGTATCCGAGGAACATGGTGTTCACATGGTCGCTCAACGCGCCGACGATCATAGAAAAGGAGGAGCATCTCACCGCCTCGCTGGAAGGCAGGCTGGAGAATGCGGAAAGGGCGAGGGACAATGGCAACCTCGTAGGCTTCCATATACATCCAATGGTCTATTTCAAAGGTTGGGATGAGGAATATCCACGGCTTGCAAAGATGATCGAGAGCCGTTTCCGTCCGGAAGATGTCTGCATGGTGGGAATCGGTACGCTGACATTCACCAAAGCGGTTATCAGGCATCTTAGGGAGCGCGGTGACGAGAGCCGTGTGCTGGAGATGGATCTCGTGCCGGCATCTGGAAAGTTCTCCTATCCCCTGGAGACGAAGGAGAGGATGTTCTCCACTGTATTCCACTCATTTTCAGAGGCATTCAGGAACAATGTGTTTTTCTATCTATGCATGGAGGATCCCTCGCTCTGGATGCCGGCCCTTGGAAGGGAATACAGCTCGGACAGGGAATTCGAGGAGGATATGAAGAGGCACTACAGAGAGGCCGTCGCCAGGCTATAGACCTCTTGTGCTTTCACTTTCCAGGATGGGAATCGGGACAATGCCCTGCTCTTCCCTGCTTCCAGAGAGGAAGGAGATCAGATGGCGCGCGGAGAGCGATCCAAGCTCAAGCCTCCTGTTCTCCCATGCCGTCCATTCCCCATGCGTTCCCGGCCAGTCATCCTCAAGCACAGCGCCGAAGATACCGTGTCCAGGGTATATTCCCCTCTCCTGGAATATAGGGGTGAAGAGATCAAGGATGAAGAACCTGTCGAATATGACAGCACCTGCCGAGATCACGGAAGTGGCATCAGAGGGAGTGACTGAGTCGCTTATCGGGATATCGACGACAGTGATTGACCGCCGCTTGCATGCAGCATGCAGATAAGCGCTCTTATCCTCAGATGGCTCTGCTGCTGAAAGGCTTGATGAGACGTATGCAATCCTGTCAAAACGCCTTGAAAGGATCTCCACGAGGCTGTCGACAGCTTCCTCATATCCAAACGTGACGCAGTGCACAGGGCGTCCATGTCCGATTTCCCTTCTGCCTACGAACACCAGCGGATAATCCTGCTTCATAAGCGACACGATATGCTCATCATCCCTCATGACACCGATCATGATTGCCCCGGAAGCGAGGCGGATACGGGAGCTCCGGGACTTGTCCTGCCCCCAGTTATTGAGGATCAGGATGTCATATCCCTCCCTTTCCGCCTCCTGCTGTATGCCAGCGAAGAAGAGGTAGTATTCGCTTCTCGGATCGGAAGGGAAGATGTTCTCATAGGTAAAGACAGCGATGATATGGTTGTCATCACCGGTCTTGAGATGCTGGGCTGCTGCATTGGGAACGTATCCAAGGGAGGACGCCGCGCGCAGCACGACGCGCCTCCGTGAATCACTGACCCTTATGCTCTGCCCCGCCTTCCCGCTCAGGACTGCAGAGGCAGTGGCAACGGAGACCCCGGCCTTTGAGGCAACATCGGAGAGTGTGACCCGCCTATTCAACTATCGCACCATCCTTCCGAAGGATGTCACGCAGCGCATCGGTATCGACATCAAGCGGGGATATGCCGCTCTTTGAGGCTATCGCGGCTGCCGTGCCCGCCGCCTGCCCTGTTGCAGTGCAGCATGGGCTGACACGGAGCGATGCGTGCGCCTCGAAGGTGCAGGAGATATCGCGCCCGGCGGCCATGATGTTCCCGACTGTGCTGTTTATCAGGCACCTGTAGGGAATCGAATAGTAAGCGCCGGAACGAAGGAACGTCGTCTTCGTCTCCGCACCATCGGAATGTATGTCGATCGGATAACCGCAGCAGGCGATCCCGTCGCTGAACTTCGTCTCGGAAAGGATATCCTCAGCGGTGATGGAATAGACACCGGACATACGTCCAGAGCTGCGGACACCGATCTTTGGACCGGAAGTGAGCAGCAGCGCATTCTCGAATCCCGGGATATGCTTCCTCAAAAAGCCGTACATCTCCCATACCTGACGCCTTCCCTCAGTCTCCGCCGCGGAGATATCAAAGGGATTGAGGGGATCCAGGCGGGGAACACGCGTCATGTTGACTATGACCTCATCGGGATTGTTTGTCTCGAAGCAGAGCACTATATCCCTGTCGATATCCAGCTCACCTGATTCAATCCCCTTCTTCATTATGTCCTGGAAGCCGGAGAACGAGAGGCGGACAGCCTTCTTCTCCAGTCCCTTCTCATGAGGAGCGAGGAATGGGAAGATCTCGACATGCTCCTCCATGATGGAGCGGATGCAGTTGATATCCACACCTGAGAGCTTGAAGTTCATCGTCATCGGCTGATTCACCCCATCTCCCTTCCTGCCGGATTCAACGGGAACGGAAGCGCACTTCAGGAGAACAGCATCCCCTGTCGCATCAATGAACACCTTGCCCTTGACTGTTATGGATGAACCAAGGGATGAGACTGTGACGGAGCGGGCAGTACCGTCGATGACATCAGCAGAGACGATCTTCGCATGATAGAGTATCTCCGCACCGCTCTCCAGCACCATCAGCTCAAGCTCCCTCTTCATGCCTTCGGCATCGAATGGGGTCACAGTATAGGTATAGCCGGTACTGTCAACCGTATGCCCAGGGGAGAGCCCCTTTGACTTGAGCCTGGCAATAAGCTCTTCCCCAAGCCCCTTTATGACCTGCTCATCCCCTGCATGGAATGTCATCATCGGTCCTGTTCCGCAGAGCGTCAAGGAACCGCCGAGGAAGCCTGATTCCTCTAGGATGAGGGTTTTCGCACCATGTCTGGCAGCTGCAGTCGCGGCAAGCGATCCTGCGATCCCACCACCTGCGACCACTACTTCATAATCAAGCTCGCTTTTCATCTTCCCTCCTTATTTCATGCCCGATGTGACCATCGCATTCGAGATCTTGTTCTGGAATATCAGATAGAAGATCATGACAGGAATGACGGAAAGCGTCGTTGCTGCAAGCTGCAGGTTCCACTGTGGCAATCCATAGGTGTCATTGAAGTTCGAAAGGGATAGCGGCAGCGTGAACTTGCTCAGGCTTGAGATGAATACAAGCGGCTCAAGGTACATGTTCCATACCGAGAGGAATGCAAGGATCGCCGCGGATGAAAGCACAGGCACCGAGATCGGAAGCATAATGCGGAAGAAGATACCGGCAGGACGCAGTCCATCAAGGCGCGCCGCCTCCTCAAGCTCCTTCGGCACGGTGATGAAGTGCTGGCGCAGCATGAATGCGGAGAAAGCACCCTGCGAGCAGAAGATCGGTATGAGGATAAGCGGCACAAGCGAATCGTTGGCGCCTATCCTGTTCATCATGAAGTACATCGGCACGATCGTAACCTCAATCGGCATCATCAGCGCCGTAAGCAGCAGGATGAAAAGCGATGAGCGTCCGGGGAAGCGGAGACGTGCGAAGGCATATCCCGACAGAGCGGATATAAGGACGTTGCCTGCCGTACCGAGAAGGGCGACAAGAAGCGTGTTCATATAATGCCTTGCGAACGGCTGCACGCGGAATATCTCTATATAGTTCTCCCACATCCACGACTTCGGCAGCAGCGTGGGCTTGTCGAATATCTCGTTTATGTTATTCAGTGAATTCGTGATCATCCACCAGAATGGATAGATGAATACGATTACGATAAGAGCCACCACTATGTAGTAGATGACATTCTTTGCGGTTCTACTCCTCATAATACGAAGCCCTCTTCCTAAGTGACCACTGGATGATCGTAAGCACCAGGACTATAGCGAACAGCACCACCGCAACCGACGATGCGTACCCGATATTGAACGTCTTGAAAGCCTGATGGTAGATGTAGTACACGAGCACCATCGTCGATCCTTCAGGACCGCCATCTGTCATCAGCTTGATCGTGTCGAATACCCTCATCGATCCGATGACAGTAACGATCATGACCATGAGTATGGATGGCATCAGCAGAGGCAGCTTTATCTTCCAGAAGAGCACCGGCTTCGTCGCGCCGTCGATGCGCCCTGCCTCAAGCACATCCTGGGGAAGATTCATAACTGCCCCCATGAAGATGAGGACATTCATGCCAAGGTTCTTCAGGACCCTGGAGATGACTACAGAGAGCATCGCCCATCCCTTCTCATGCAGCCAGTTCGGCCCCTCTATACCGATGAACGACAGGATATAATTGAGAGGGCCTGCGTCGCCGCCCTGGAAGAGGTACTTGAATACGATTGCCCAGGCGACGCCGGATGTGATCACAGGAAGGAATATAACGCTCCTGACGATCTTCGTTCCCGCAGCGTTTGCCCCAAGATAGAGAGCAAGCGCCAGCGAGAGCACAAGGTTAAGCGGGACGACCCCCAGGGAGAACACGATCGTATTCTTCAGCGTGAGGAAGAAAAGATCGTCATTCACCAGGGTTTCGTAGTTGTCCAGTCCAGTGAATCCCATATTGCCGAAGAGGAGGTTACGGGATTCAAAGGAATAGACGAATACCATTACAAGAGGAACCAGGACAAGGATTATGAATCCAAGCATCTGAGGCAGTATGAAGAGATATCCTGTCACTGCCTCCCCTCTTGCGAGCTTTGATTGTCTTGAGGCCATGGTTCCTCCTTCAGTTATTTGATGTAGTTGGCGTAAACGCCGGCTACAGCATCGAGAACTGCCTGAACATCAGCATCCGGTGTCCAGAGCCTGTCCCATACGATCCTTGACTCGACTTCGATCTGCGGATACATCACATGCGACGGAAGAACCCTTCCTGTCTCGATGGACGCTGCAACCGCTGTTGACATCTGATCTGCTGTGAGCAGTGGCTGGGATGTAAGGAAGTCAGGAGACTCAAGAACGGTCTTTCTTGCTGGCGGCCAGATTCCTGCCATGCGTGCAACGCACTCCTCGTTGGTCATATACGCAACGAGCTTCTTCGCGATATCAACATTGTCGCCCTTGCTGAAAGCACCGATTCCCGCCTGTCCGATAATAGGCACATCACCCATCGGTCCTGCTGGCATCGGGGCGATTCCCCATGCGAAATCAGCATCGGCAAGGTTGGAGACCCTGGATACCTGGGCAGCTGTCATAGCAGCTGATCCTGCAAAGAAATTGGACTGATCCCCAGGAGGAACGACGGAGCCATCATCATAGACCATGTCATGGAAGAGCTGGACTGCTGCAGCGGATTCCGGCGTGTTGATGAGGATCTGGCCATCGCTTGTCCATGCATCTCCGCCATAGGAGCGGATGATCGGGCAGAGGTTGTGGAGGATGCGGACATCGTATCCACCGCCATCAACAGTCTGGTAACCCCATACGCCTGTTGCGTCCTTGATCGCCTTGCTTGCCTCGCGGAATGTCTCCCAGGTCCAGTTGCCTTCAGCAACGAGCTGATCAGGTGTCGCGATTCCAGCCTGGGCGAAAAGATCCGCATTGTAGAGCATGAAGAACGGGCTTGTTGAGAACGGGACTGCGTATGTCACGCCATCAGCCTGCCAGAGCTCCATTGCCTTTGCGGAGAAATCCGAGGGATCATACTCTGCAAGCTCAGCATCAAGCGGTGCAAGAAGGCCGGACTGGATGAATGCAGGAGCGGAAGTCTCAAGCACCCAGAATACGTCCGGAGCCTCAGATCCCTGAAGCTCAAGGGAGAGCTTCGTGTTGTATTCGCCGAAATCGATTGACTCGAACTCTGCCACGATCTCTATTCCTTCCTTTGCTGCGAACTCATCAACAAAGCTGGAAAGAAGTGCTATCTGGTCAGGATTCGCTGTCCATGTGGCGATCTTGATCTCTACGGGCCCTGATGCCCCCCCCTGTTCAGCAGGGGCCTGCGCCATTGCGGGGATTGCGAGGACTGCAAGTGCCAGAAGCACTGCCATCATTCTTCTCATAATCTCCTCCTTTTGTGATTAATCGATTAATCATGATTCTATCACTCTTTCCAGAGACTGCAAGAAAAATATCACGAAAAGGAAATCCTCCCCGGAGGGAGGACTGGATGCTCAGCTCAGGCTGTCGATTATCTCTATTGCCTTCATATACATCCTCGGAATATGGAACGGACCTTTGTAGAGATTGCCCTTCAGCGGAGTAGAGAGAGTGCCATCGCGGTGGAAGTAGCCGTACCACTCACCGTATTCCCTATCGAGGAAATGCTCTGATATGTAGCTATCGACAGCACGGAAGCGATCAAGGTACTCATCCTTGCCGGTGATGGAATACGCCATCAAGCTGGCAATCACAGCCTCACACTGAGGCCACCAGAACTTCATATCCTGATGATACTCCGAGAGGCTCTTGCCAAGGACATCACGGTACTGGATGATGCCACCGCCATACTCGCTGTCCCATCCGCATTCCCACATCCAGTCGAGAACGGAGAGACCTGTGTCGATATAATCCTGACGGCCCCGCCTGATGCCTTCATTCATTATGAACCACGAACCTTCGATCGCATGGCCAGGATTGACGATCCTCCCCTCGAAATGGTCAGGAAGAAACTCCCCTTCGGGCCCAACTGTCTCCAGCACCGTCTTCATCTCAGGATGGATGAAGTATCTGATGCAATCGCCTATCTCCCTGTCGATGGCCTCATCGAGCTCTGCGCTCATCCCAGGCAGTACGTTCCTGAGCTCAGAGATGACATTGATCATGATCATTGAATCGGCATGGCCACGCATCGGGCGCACGGATGGATCAAACTTAGGCACGAGGATCCCAGGCGTATTGCGGGCTTTCATTGCGCTCCTGTATACCGCAAGGGCCTTCTCCTTGTATGCTTCATCACCGGAAGCCGCGGCGTAAGCTGCATAGCCTATTGCGGCGAAGGTCTCGCTGAAGAAGTACCTGATGCGCTTGATCACCGGTCGTCCATCAGCAGTGACACGGAAGAACATCCTGCCATCGCTGTCAAAGCAATGCCTGTCGATGAATGAGACGATCATCCTCGCCGCCTCAAGGTACTCAGGGCGTCCGAACCGCGTATAAGCTGTCGAGAACACCCAGAGCGCCCTGCCCTGGAACCAGACGGACTTATCTGTCTCGATAAGGCTTCCGTCCCTGTCAAGACATGTATAGATGCCGCCATTCACCCTATCCAATCCATGCTCGAGCCAGAACGGGAGGATATTCCCCGTCAGCTCATTGAAGTACCTTTCCCTGACTTGTCGAAGTGTTTCCATACCTCGATGATACACCAATGGAAGCAAAGTCGTGTAGAATATGATACATGTTCTGCGAAACTGGCAAGGTACGGCTTCATTACGAAATATCGGGCAAGGGGATTCCCCTTATCATGCTCCACGGAAGCGGGGAGGACATCTCAATATTCGACAAAGCCCTGCCCCTTCTTGAGAAGCATTTCACAGTCTATCGCATCGACTCGAGATGCCATGGGGAAAGCACGGCGGAAGCGCCGCTACATTATGACCTGATAGCCGATGATGTCTATCGATTCATAATACTCAGGGAGATTGACCGCCCAATCGTCTACGGCTTCTCCGACGGTGGGATCGCGGCACTGATCCTCGCCTACACGCATCCTGAATCCGTCAGGGCCATTGCGGCAAGCGGGGCCAACACCAGTCCAAAGGGGCTTAGATGGCTCTATCGCTTCGGATACGCCAAGCTCGCAGCATTCCATCCGGATCCGAAATACAGGATGATCGCGACTGAGCCAAGGATCACGAAGGAGGACCTGCAGAAGATAAATGTCCCTGCGCTCATCACCGCGGGAGAGAAGGATATGATAAGGAAGGAGGACACAGAGTTCATCGCGTCCTCCATACCATCATCGAGGCTCCTTATCCTGCCGGGAGAGAATCATTCATCCTATATCTGCGGCTCGAAGAAGATCGCGTGGATACTGATAGACAGCTTCACAGGGAAGGACCCGCTCATCTGAGCTTATCGAGGAATATCTCCTTCTCCCTCTTCTCAAGGGGGCACTCCTTCCCTTCAAGCATCGCCTTGATCGCCTCAACCTCGCGCCCGGAGAATGAGCGTCCATTCAGCTTGTGGTTCTCAAAGGCCTCAGTTGCTATCGGGCAGACGCGTCGCACGATCTCAAGCATGACGATGCCATACTGCCTGATCTCATACTGAGCGTGCCCATCGAGGCGCAGCTTCAGGAAATGGAAGAGGTTGTGGAGGTCAATCTCCCAGTAGAATTCAGTATAGAGGGACAGCGGCAGATCGATGCGCGATATCTCACGCGCGATTCCCATATCAAGGAGCTTGTGATAAGAAGCGAAGGCACGGTCCGTATCCTCCTTCATCAGCGCCCTGATGCCCTCTGCAGTAGCAGCATCCACAGGCTCAGAAGCCCTTCCCTGCTTATTGTCCTCGCTCTGCATCGCGATATTCTCCGAAGCGGGGATATACACTTCATCCTTCATGACGGAATAGCGTCCTGATATCTCATTCATGCGGGCAGTGCGATGCCTTGTCCACTGCCTGGCGACGAAGATCGGCATCTTGACATGGAAAGTGAATACAACCTGTTCAAACGGGGACGTGTGGTCATTCCTCATCAGGTAGTTGATCAGGCCCTTGTCCTGCCTGTATGTCTTTGTCCCCTCTCCATAGCTTACCCTCGCGCTCTGCACGATGCGCTGATCCGAACCAAGATAATCGACAAGCCTGACAAAGCCATGGTCAAGCACAGGGAATTCCTTATCGAGGATCTCCTCAGCTTCCGGTACGATACAATGCATACAAGCCTCCTAATTCTAGATGCAGCCCATGCGTGAAAGAGCGAGCATGGTGCCGCCTACAGCGGCAGTCTCCGTCCTGAGTATGCGGCTTCCAAGGAGCATCGGACGATAACCCGCCTCCATGAAAAGCCCGACCTCCCGTTCAGACCAGCCCCGTTCGGGACCGATAGCGAGGACAGCGCTTCTTCCTCTGAGCTCTGCCTCTGATAAACTCACAGCTCCCGCCCTGTTGTCAAGGAGTATCAGCTCATCACCATCAGCCTGGGCAATCGCCTGATCAAGAGAGGGAAGGACGGAAACACTGCTGACACCCGTCATTCCTGACTGCATCGCCCCCGAAAGGAGGATGCCTCTGTACTCCTCCTCGCGGTACAAAGAGGCGCCGAGATAGCTCTTCTCCCCCAGATCGGACACAGGCAGGAGGATGCGGCTGACCCCCATTGATACCGCTTCTCGGAGAATACGGCGCATGCAGATCGGCCTGACCTGCGCAACGATGAGCGTAAGCGGATACAGCGCCGAGCCATCGCGCTCTGCGGTGAATGAAAGCCCGATCCCCTCTGGACCGGAGGAAACTATACGGGCAGTCCCCATAGCCCCATTCACAATGCCTGCTCGGAACGAATCCCCCTCCGCCATATGCAGGACCTTGCGTATGTGCTTAGCCCTCTCATCATTCGAAGGCAGGAATGTCTCCCCCTCTGACAGCAGTATGATGTTCACCTGTCACGTCCATAAAGGCGGGCATAATACCCGATTCCCTCAAACGATGGGGATACAAGATCATCCTTCCCCATCTTCCATGACCAGTTCGATGTGCCACAGGTCGAAGGCACGTTCATCCTAGCCTCAGAGCCAAGGGATAGGATATCCTGCATCGGGAAGATGGCGAATACTGCGGGAGAACCCATCAGGGCGCGTATCATCTTCCACACGACCTCATCATCTCCGCACTCGAAATAACGGCGCACATAGTCCTTCATGCCATCGTCCAGCTCATCATACCAGCCTCTGGTCGTGTTGTTGTCATGGGTTCCAGTATATGCAACGGACATCTTCTCCACGTTATGCGGCAGGTAGGCATTGTCTGTCTGCCATTCACCATCCTCGAATGCAAAGGCGAACTGCAGGATCTTCATGCCCGGGAAGCCGTTGCTGCGGCGCAGGGCATCCACTTCAGGGGTTATCACCCCGAGATCCTCCGCGATGATCGGGAGATCGCTGCCAAGCTCCCTCCTGAGTGCATCAAAGAGCTCCTGGCCGGGGCTCTTCACCCACTTGCCGTTTCTGGCGGTTTTCTCTCCCTTCGGGACCTCCCAGCATGCCTCGAATCCCCTGAAATGATCGACGCGGACGATATCAAAGAGCTCAAGGTTCTTCCGGAAGCGGTCGATCCACCATCTGAAGCCCGTCCTCTGATGCTCGCTCCAGCGATACAGGGGATTGCCCCATAGCTGTCCATCGGCACTGAACGCATCTGGCGGAACGCCGGAAGAGGCTTCCTGCTCGCCTTCCTCGTCTATCTTCAGCAGTTCCCTATGGGACCAGGCGTCGGCACTGTCTCCTGCAACGAAGATCGGAATGTCCCCGATAAGCTCAACGGAGTGCTCATTCGCGTATGCCTTGAGATCGAGGAACTGCTTATAGAAGAAATACTGGAGAACGGCATAGATATCTATCTCATGCCTCTTCTCATCCCTCTTCCTGCGTATCGCTTCCTCATCCCTCATCTTCAGATCCCTTGGCCACGCGAGGAACCAGCGGGAATCATTGAATTCATCAGCCAGTACCTGGAAGAGCGCGTAGTCCTCAAGCCACCAGCCTTCCCTTTCCCTGAATGCCTCATATTCATGGATGGCGGCATCCTTTGAGGAAAGGAACGCCTCAGCCGCTCTCCGCAGCATCGGCATCTTAAGTGCCCTTGCCTCCCCGTAGTCCACACGCTCGGATGGCGATGCCTTCTCCATTGCGTCGCTTATATCAAGATAACCATCAAGATAGAGCAGCTTCGGGGATATCATCAGTTCGTTTCCTGCAAAGGCCGAGCGCGCTGCATATGGACTGTCCCCATAGCCAGTCGGCCCGACGGGAAGCATCTGCCACAGCCGGACGGATGAAGCTGAAAGCGTATCAATGAACTTATAGGCATTCTCTCCAAGATCGCCTATGCCGTAATCGGAAGGAAGCGATGTGATGTGAAGCAGGACCCCTGCTTTCCTCTTTGTCATGTCTGCCATGCGGATAGTATATCCCGTCGCAAATGCGATTGAAAGCATGTTCTGCTCATTCGGAAAAGCCTTCCATCCACAGCTGGAGGAGCAGGATACTGCTTCTTCAGGCAATATATGGCTTTGACATGGCCACATTGCCTGATTTTGTGTATTTTTTCCTGCTACGGATTGTGAAAACCATGATAGAATCTATATATGAATAGCACGGACAAGACAGTATTCAGGATCGGCGATGCTGTAGTCTACCCCATGCAGGGAGTGGGCTGCATAATGAGCCGTGAAACACGGAGGGAGAAGGAATACTACAGAGTGCAGATCGCTGCCTCTGATATGGACGTGCTTTTGCCTGTCGATAACGCCTCGGCGCTGGGCCTGAGGCATCTCGCGTCAGCGACAGAGGCAAGGAAGGCCATATCCTCGCTTGCGGAGAAGTGGGAGACAAGGGGGCTTGACTGGAAGCAGCGGCTTCTGATGAACCAGGAGCTGATGAAGGAAGGGACACTCAGCTCCGTTGCGAAGGTCGTCAGCTCCCTGTACCGCAGATCAAAGGTCAAGGAACTCCCCGTGCAGGAGCGCAAGCTCTATGACAATGCCCTCTCGATCCTTGTCGACGAGTCCTCCTCTGTGCTAGGAATAGGCACGGAGGAAGCGAAGAAGAGGATCTTCGCGAAACTTGAGAAATGAGCATACCGCCTTTCGCAGCTGTCATAACCGCAGCCGGATCGTCAACACGCTTCTCACCGAGCAGCAATCCGGTGAAGAAGGAGTATCTATCCATTGACGGACACACTGTGCTTTCACGGGCAGTACGTCCTTTCTTCAGCGTTCCTGGCCTCAGCGCCATTGTTGTCACATGCCCTGCCGGATCAGAGGATGAGACGATTGTCGCGCTTGAGGATCTTGCAGACATCTCCTCAATCCCATTTCTCATCATTCCAGGAGGAATGACAAGGAAGGAGTCAGTGAAAGCGGCCCTTGAGGAGCTTTCAAAGCTCGCCGTTCCGTTTGAATACATCGCTATACATGACGGAGCGAGGCCCTTCGTGGATACTGGCCTCATCATAAGGACACTTGCCGCGGCAACAGTCACAGGAGGCGCTGTGCCCGCACTGAGGATCACAGATGCTGTGAAGAAGCTGGGCAAGGATGGCCTCATTGCGGAAAATGTCGACCGCTCTCCCCTGATAACAGTCCAGACACCCCAGATCTTCCGCCGTGATGAGATCCTTGACGCCTATAACCGCTTCCCCGGGCTTGAGGCAGATGACGATGCAGCAGTGTTCATCTCCGCCGGCTACTCCTGCACTGTATCACGCGGAAGCATTGAGAACAGGAAGATCACATACATCTCAGATATCCCCGATGCTGAAAAGCAGGCAGAGGAATATGTGAGGATGCGGGAGGAAGGGCGGAAAAGCGCCGTGGCTTCAAAGCGTATGAGAGAGCTTCTGCAGCAGGGAGACAATGCGGATGAGAGTGGGGATCGGCAGTGACATACACCGCTTAGGAAGTGGGCGAAAACTGGTTATTGGTGGTGTCATGATACCCTATGACAAGGGGGAAATAGCTCATTCCGATGGTGATGTTCTCATTCATGCCATCATTGATGCCATCCTTGGTGCAAAAGCAATGGGAGATATCGGGACAATGTTCCCGGATACTGCGGAGGAGACAAAGGATGCGGACAGCGTCACCCTCCTTAAAGAGGTAATTTCCAGGGCAGAGGCACGCATCATCAACATCGACAGCACAATAACCCTTGAACAGCCGAAGCTACGTCCTCATATCGATGCAATCAGGAAAAGCCTTGCCTCAAGTCTCGGGATACCGGAATCAGCAGTATCAGTGAAGGCAAAGACAGCAGAAGGACTTGGCCCAATCGGAGAAGGTCTTGCTATAAAAGCTGAAGCCGCTGTCCTTATAGACTGACAAAAGGAACCAGCCCAATGCTTTGACACCCTACTTCACCGATGCTATGCTTGAGTAAGAAAAGGCACTCCGATAAACGGATGGCCACGTTAGGTACGAAGACCCCGCAGTAGCTCAATCATCGGCGGGGTCTGCTTTATTTGAGCCCGTAAGTCAAGAGGAATAATAAAGGAAGTTTTCCAGCGCTGAATCGTTGACAAAAAGGCATGGAAAAGCGAACCTTGGAATACAAGGTTTTAAAAGAAATCCAGGAATTGAAGCGCTCTATTTTACTGTGGAAGGTAATCGCAAAGAGCGCTTAATTTATATCCAGCAAGCTTTGTTCTGAGCTTCCTGCAGTTATCCTCCTTTGCTGTGCAATAGATATCATTGTGATGAAGGAGAGCAAGACCTATCTTGAGCATATGGTTTGCTACTGCCACTGCAACCTTGCCGTGATAGATGAGATCATTCTTCTTGCGATAGGTGAATCTTGAGAGCGGGCAATTGTCGCTGTACTTCAGATGCGTTATGAAACTGCTTGCTCCCTGGAAGATGTTGCGTCTTATGATCCTGCTTCCCCTCTTTGTGATCTTTCCGTGGACATTGGTGATTCCGCTCTGGTTCTGCTTAGGGACAAGGCCTGCATAGTTCAAAAGCTGCTCAGACTTTGAGAATCTTGATCCATCGCCGACATATGCAATAAGCGTTGCAGCATTTATGAGACCTATCCCCGGTATGGAAAGCCATGCGATAGCCAGCTGCGGATGCTTGAGGCAGATATCGATCATTTCCTTCTCCGCGGTTTTAAGCTGGAGCTGTACCAGGTCGATGCCCTCATTCATTGTCCTCCCTATCTGCGCAGCCTGCCCGGAGAGGAGCTCAGCAGCAAGTCCATGCCTGTATTCGATGTCTTCCTTGCATCTCTTCTTATCGATGACGGGATAGCCCATACCATTGAAAAGGGCAAAGAACCTGTTGAAATCCGCAGTCTCCTTTTCCTTAAGATACACATGGAATGTGACGATTGATCTTTCAGCCTGCTCTTCCTCTGTTGGGACGGATACGACAGGCCATGCTTCCTTTCTCATATCCCTTCCGATACACGCAAGTTTCATCGCATCAGCCTTATCTGTCTTCTTCTGGGAATCCCATATGAGACGCAGCTGGGCTGGATTTAGGACGACTATCTCTGCCTCTATGCTGTTCATCAAGAAGCGTGCAAGATTGAATGATGAGCTTCCCGCTTCCATGATCACAAGATCTTCTGGCTGGATCTCGTCAAGAAGCCTTCTGTACCCGTCTTCTTCCTTTGTCATCTTCCCAGTGAAGTTACGCCTTCTGGCGTATCCATCCCCGGAAAGCCTGCAGCCGGAATATGTCTTCTTGCTCAGATCAAGTCCGACAATTCCAGGCCATTGATGATGCGTATATGCCATACACACCTCCCGCAATAAGATTCTGTACTTCATCAGGAGGCTTCATTCAGAAGATCTGGCAGTTCATGTCTCATTTTTATTATAGAGGTCAGCCCGGTGCGGTCATGCCGCACATCGGGAAGCCTCACAAGATACTTCGATGACCAGCGACTTGTGTAATTTTAAGATAGAAGTAACAGCGTCATATGACATGTTCTTCACAAAGCAGATCGCATAGTCACCGGCTCCTGACTCCGTCGAATCAAGATTACCATCGATACCGCATCTCTTGTAATTCAGTCCTCTCTGACTTACGGGCTCAATGTATTTTAAGCGTTCAACGAGCGCTATGACAGTATTCACTATCTTGAGCATCATCAGGACAATTCCCAGAATCCTCTCCAGCATCCCTTCACCTCCCGTATTTTTTTGGAACCGGGAAGCTGAGGCCATCCCATCGAGATGAGTGACCATCCGCCTACGCGTATATGGAGTGCCGCCGGAAGTGGCCTCTGGAACCCCAATGCTTCCCGGCTAAAGTCCTCCTTGATGGAGTTCCTATCCCCATATACGCCGCAGATGCCTGAAACGGTCATGAAAATGGCCATGCCCTCAACGAGCATGGCCGGTGTCTGATACTCCGAAAGAGCTGGAGTTCTGCTGTTAACAGTTACTCAATAACGATGTTTGAGATCTCTACAGTGCTAGCTGCGCTCGCACTTGCATTCCAAAGGTATCTGAAACCAACGATGTCAGCTGGTTCTGTTCTGCTTGTACCATCAAGCGCCACATCATCAACATTCATTGAATATGTGAATTCCTTGTTCTGCTTGTCATATGATACTGTGAAAGATGCGCTTATCTCATTCTCTGTGAATGTCTCGCCTCCGTCCTTGATTGAAGCAATATCAAGATCAATATTGCCATGGTTGATTCCTGTCAGCTCATTCACCGCAAAACCATCAGCGGTTTTTACAATTCCGAACCTGATTTCATCAATGAAGGTATAACCTTCCTTATTGAAAGCCAGAACCCATGTAGTGGCCTCTCCCTCTTTCAGAGATGAAAGATCGAGATCAAAGCTCACAGTGGCCTCAGTTCCATCCCAATCAAGGTTTTTGTCGGTTTCTCCAAAATATGTTGAAGGACCTGTTGTTTCAGTATCCTCCTTTCCTTCAACCTTGAGGATTGCCCCCTTTTCACCCTGTTCGGCATTTTCTGAATACAGTCCAGACTTAAAGATTCCGCAAACAGCTTCCGGTGTTGTCCAGCTACCAATCACCTCTGGTGCTGGCGTTTTCTCTTCGCATGCAGTGAAAGCAAACAGCATTGCAACAATGCCAAGTGCGATGATAACTTTCTTTCCCATACTAAAGTCCTCCTAGTATATTGCTATGGCCTAAGAGTACCCCCCCCCCGTTCAACTCCGTCAACTAAAAACATCTCTCTGAGACTTCCTTTTTTAACAGACATGGAATTACAGATGTAAAATCAAACCCGATTTGAGCTTATCTGCCCTATCATCCTTTGCTGTGCAAAGCAGTAGAAAATGGCCATGCCCTCAACAAGCATGGCCGGTTTCTGATATCCCAAAAGAGCAATGCTCTTACTCGGCAGTTACCTCTTTATACTCCGCATAGAACTTAACGGAATTCTCTTTAAGCATTTCCTTCGCAAGAGCTTCTCCATCCGTGATTGCCGATGTGAAATCCACATGTCCTGCCCAATCATCGCTGATGGAAGAAACACCCTTTACAGTTGGCTTAGATTCACCGAAGGCAGTATCGAAGTAGATGTGTCCGTTGATAGCGACTTTCTCGATTGTGATATCACCAGTTGAAACATTGATAGGTGCTACACAGCCGGCAATCCTTGCATTCCTGACTGCACCAGAAGTATTAGTCTGGTAAGCAATGCCGATGACTGTATTGAATTCTGCTGGGGCATCATTAGAAATGTAATCAATACCTTCACCAGCTACGAATTCACCAGTGATCGATCCGCCATCGAATACGAAGTTCTTCGCTCCTGACTGAGGTGCTGCCACAGTGTTTGCTGAAACAACGATCGCATAGGTGTTGTTCTGCTCTTCACCAACTGGCTTTACACCACCTGTTATCTCGATATCAACATCATTGAATGTGACATCATCAGCCTGGATACTTATGACAGCAAGACTATCTGGATTCTCAACCAGGATATCCGCATAGCCATTGAGTGTGACATTGCCTCTGCTGAACACCACGCCGTCAGTTGTAATCGTGATGTCCTTGGCAATATATGCCTCTGTCACCTCTGCATACTCACCAGTGCCTTCTGCAAATGCCTTGAGATCCGCGAAATCATTGATGGCGGTGCCTGTAGGCAGAACTGTAGGTTCATCACACGACGTAAATGCAATCAGCATGGAAATGATGCTGAGTGCAACGATGATCATCTTCTTCATACTCATTGTCCTCCTGAATATAGATACCTCCAATGCTACCCCCCCCCCGTACAAAACTGTCAACAGAAGAACCCTTTTGTAATTAAAAGCAGTTATGATTCCTGAATCTGAGAGAATTGCTGGTTTCATCACAAAAGAGTGGATACCCTTGTCATTCCACGTGGATTCCTGCAGCATCCTGCACTGGGCAATCAGAATCAAAAGGAACCCAAAGTTAATAATCCCTTGCTTTCACCACTTGATGGCAAATGCGGAATCACGATTGGTGATTCCTCTGTTACAATGGAGCCATGAAGAAGATCATTGCAGCTCTTATCATCATGCTTCTTGCTGTCCCGGTCTTTGCTGATGGGGACTTCGGCTCTTTCGCAATGACGGCTGGCTATTCATCAAAGGACAGCACAGCGCTCATGGGAATGAATGGAACATACCAGTTCCTTGCATCAGCCGGCAGCGGCATCAGCCTTGGAGGATCTGCGCATACCGATATAGCATTCGGACTCAATCATCAGGATACAGCCACGATCTTCATCGGCACGCTTGCAGGTCTCGCGCTTGAATGGAGGGTGAATCCATCGTTTGCGATCAATATCTCAGTCGGTCCTGCCATCGTTGCCGAGACAGGCGTCACAGAGCCTTCCATCGGGATCGGGGCTGGATTGGATGCAGTATTCTCATACTTCTTCGGAGAAGGTAAATCAGCTGCGATCTCTGGCGGCGCGACTGTCTATCCTCAGTTCTTCGTCAGCGATGATGCACGGAGCGCATCGTTCAGCATCGCCGCCATGGGATGGATCGGAATGTCATTCCGCTACCCCGCACCGGTCTCCGCATTTGCGCTTCCGGCAATAGGCTATCTCATCTATTAGGAGGAAAACATGACCGAAAAGGAATTCCTTGAGAAGTACAGCGATTCATCGTTCGTTCCATTCCCGATGCTTGAGAAATTCATGCATGGCACTTTGACAGCAATAGGTGTTCCCTCCCCCGACGCTGACATCATCACGGATGTGCTCATCGAATCTGACAAGCGCGGCATCGACAGCCATGGCATCGGAAGACTGAAGCCCATATACATCGACAGGATCGACCAGGGAATACTAAACCCGGTAACGGAAATCACCGTGATCAAGGATGAGAAAACAGCCGCTGTTCTTGATGGCAATGACGGAATGGGACATGTCGTTGGATACCGTGCCATGGAACTTGCACTGAGGAAGGCCGAGGAATATGGCATGGGAATGGTCGCTGTGAGAGGAAGCAGCCATTATGGAATAGCAGGATACTATGCGACAATGGCAACGGAAAGGGGAATGATCGGAATCACGGGAACCAATGCGCGCCCCTCGATTGCCCCCACATTCGGCACTGAGAACATGCTGGGCACCAACCCCCTGACAATAGGGCTTCCCACCGACGAGCCTTTTCCGTTCGTCATAGACGCCGCAACATCGGTATCACAAAGGGGAAAGATCGAGGTCTATGGCAGAGCCGGCAAGGACATACCACCGGGGTGGGTGATCGGCAGCGACGGGAGGACGAGAACCGATACTGATGGGATCCTCCACGATCTCACAACCGGCGATGCCGCCCTTCTTCCTCTGGGAGGAATCGGCACCGATGGAGCTGGATACAAAGGCTATGGGTACGCAGCCGTTGTCGAGATACTTTCTGCAGCGCTGCAGGATGGTCCTTTCATGCAGGATCTGACAGGAAAGGACGGGGAAGGCAGGAAAAGGCCATACCATCTAGGGCATTTCTTCATTGCGATCAATCCGGATTTCTTCCTTGGCAAGGAGACATTCCGCCGCATCTCCGGCTCGATCCTCCGCGCTCTCAGGGCATCAAGGAAAGCGCCTGGAGAGGAACGCATATATACAGCGGGAGAGCCTGAATGGGAAAGCCGGGGCTACAGGATGAAATACGGCTGTCCTGTACCTCCCTCGCTTCAGAAGGTCATCGACACGCTTTCAGCGCGTTTCGGCCTTTCTGACAGCTGGCCGTGGCATTGATCACTCCTCTCCGGAGAAGAGCTTCCCAGCAAGGGCCCTGATTGCCGTGAAGCGGTGATCAGCGGCCATTAGCGCCCAGCTCTTGGTACGCTTGAATACGATGCCATCATCAGTAAGCTCAGTTGAATAGAATCCCAGCCCGATACGTGGATTGTCATAGCTCATGAAACCGTTCCCGACAAGCAGGAGCCTGGACTGACCTGGCTCGATCGCGATGTTCGCCGTCCCCTTCGGGCCGGTATTGAAGCCAAGTGTGACGGCGCGTATCTCCGGAGTAGCCCCATCGAAGAGAGCCCACGGGGCATCCATGCGTCCGAGATAGTTCTCAGCTATATCGACATTGGGAAGGGCAAGAATCTCTCCATCCTCCGCATGAGGGGTGAATGTGAAGTACAGCAGCTGGCATTTAGGATTATTCACAGCCGCCCATCCAATTGCATTCCTGTCAGGTATCTTCCCGATAAGATAATCATAGGTGCCTGTTGGAGGAGGCACATAGCCGGCATCGGCTGTTCCACCACGCACAAGAGGTGCATGCTTCAGCTCGTCAAAGACAGCACCGGGAATGAATCTGTTGACGCCGGATTCGCGCCTTGACAGGGCATAGGCTGTCCAATAGCGCGCATTCGATGAGATCAATGAGCCGGTCTCAAGAAGAGGAGCGGAAAGCATGCTGTGCCAGGAAGCGGAGCCAGTAAGCATCTCGCTGCCGGTATTGGTCACCCTGATTGCGCTGTAGAGCACAGGATGGCCGGGAAGGACCATGTCGACCTTCTCCAGCCGGAAGCGGTTGCCCTCCTCCCTGCTCTTCATCTCCGAAAGCCGCCAGACTCCCCCATGCTCCTCCTCAGTGCCATAGCGCCTGAGCGTCCAGTACGTATTCACTGAATTGATATGCTCGCTTGAGAAGGACGGGAATGTGAAATAGCAGCCGCCCGCCTGATAAAGAGCCGCACTGCCCTGCCACCATTCGCTGTTCTCGTCGGATATAACGCCGGCACCCGTTCCGCGGAAATACGGAAGGGCAAGCGCGTTGATCCTGGCGCCGGAAAGAGACCTTGATGTAAGCTCGACGACAACCTCCCCCTGGTCCTCGATCAAGGCAGAGAATGTACCGTTGGACATGTATGTCGCGTAACGGCCTTCCCATAAGGAAAGCCTCCTTATATCCATAGCTCCTCCAGTTAACGACAAACAGAGCAATCTGCGTTAGAATCATTGTAGAGCATAATCCAGAGGTATTCCATGATAGAAGCATTATCGAAAAGCATATTCCACCTCTCCACCGATAGCACCAGCTACATCATACGCATCCTCGAGACAGGCCATGCGGAGCATATATACTACGGCAGGAAGCTCAGGGATGCAGCCGCCTCTGTGCAGGCGCTGGGAGAGAAGCGCTATGCGCGTCCTGGCATGGGAACATATACGGACAGGAACTTCACGACACTTGTACTGGACGATGCGATGCTTGAGTTCTCCGCCGAGGGACGCGGCGACTACCGCACGCCTCTTGTCGCAGTATCGCTCGGGGATGATGGGGAACGCACCCTCGACCTGCGCTATACAGGAAACAGCATCACCAGTGGAGTCAAGCCATTCGAGACGCTTGCACTCCCACAGGCAAAGGATCCGTATGGAGAGGCGGATACGCTGACCCTTTCCTTCAGCGATTCCATGAGGAAGATCGATCTGGAGCTCATCTACACAGTATTCCCATCCACTGACACGATCGTAAGAAGAAGTGTCATCCGCAACCGGTCAGGAAAGAGCATCAGAGTGCGCTCAGCGGCTTCTGCACAGCTCGACTTCCGCCTCACCGGCATGGAGATGATCACACTCTCAGGAACATGGGGACGCGAGCTCGAGCTCAGAAAAAAGGCGGTAAAGAGCGGCACTGAGATGATCGAAAGCCGCGTCCTATCATCCTCCGCAGAGGCAAATCCTGGCTTCATGCTCTCCGCTCCCGATGGTTCATGCTATGCGATGAATCTCATATATTCCGGCCCCCACAGGGCATCCGTTTCCGTCACGGAGCATGGGATGACACATGTCGTATGGGGTATCAATCCCGATATGTTCACCTGGGTGCTGGAGAACAATGAGGCTTTTGAATCGCCGGAAGCCGTGATGACATACAGCCCCGAAGGCCCCGAGGATGCAGGAGAGAGGGAGAAACGCTTCATCATGACTTCGATCCTCCGCTCCTCATGGAAGGACAGGATGCGCCCCATCATGCTAGACACCTGGGAGACGATGCGCTATGCAGCAACGGAGAACAGGATCGAGGATGCCGCAAAAGGCGCACTCGCAATGGGCTGTGAAGGCATCCTGATCGGAGATGGCTGGTTCGGCGCAAGGGGGAATGACCGCACAAGCCTTGGGGACTGGTATGCAAACACACAGAAATTCCCCTCCGGACTGAGGGAGCTTTCCGACTCCATACACCGCATGGGTCTACTCTTCGGACTGTGGTTTGAACCGGAAGCGGTCAGCATACGCTCAATGCTCTACCGTGAGCATCCGGACTGGATCATAGGACGGAATGCCGAGACAAACGCGGAAGGACGCCATGAAGCCCTGCTGGATATAACACGAAGCGACGTAAGCGAATGGATAATCTCCTCGATCGTGCATCTTGCGGAGCTTGTGCGCATCGACTTCATCCGCTGGGACATCAGCAGGCACTACTCCGACATCTACGCAAAAGGAGGCTCACGGGACTACGGCATGTACCCCCACCGCTATGCTTCCGCCCTCTACGGCATACTGTCGGAAATCGGCAGGAGATGCCCTGACCTATACATCGAGATGGGAGGAGGCTGCCGCTTTGATCTAGGAACGATGTGCGTCTCCTCAACGATCATCCCAAGCCAGCTTACCGATCCGATAGAAAGAGCAAGGATAATCAGATGCGCCTCCCTGATGTATCCGCAGGCAGTCCTCTCGACGACGGTCGCCCCCTCCCCCGACACCTCAACAAGAAGGATCGTCGACAGGGAGACACGTTTCAACATCGCATCATTCGGAGTCCTCTCCTATTCAATGGATCCTTCATCCTTCTCCCGCAGCGAGATGAAGGCATACCAGGAGCAGACGGAATTCTACAAATCATTCAGGCTTCTGCTGCAGACAGGCAGAATGAGGACGATAGAGGATGACGACCGCCTCATCTGGTCGGTTTCCGATGAGGACAGATCCACGATCCTCGTGCTTTACCTGCAGAAGCGGATCAGGCCGAATACCACTGCGGAGAAGCTCATCGTGCCTGACGCGAATGAAAGCTATGACTACAGGGTATTCCCCAGAAGCCATGCGCTTACTGAGAAGGAATCATATGCTTTCCCGGATTCGGAAAGCTATATCATACCAGGTGATGCGCTCAAATGGGGCGGCATCTCACTGGTGGAACAGCTGTCAGGAATCGGCAGCCATGAAGGAATGAGGATGATGGGCGACTATTCATCCAGGCTCTACATCATCAGGAGGGTTGAGAAATGAACAATATCGTCATCGCAGGAGCAGGAACATTCGGAACAGCCGTCGCAGAACGACTGACCTGGAACATCAACAACAGGGTCACTCTCCACACGATAGAGACAGATGTGGAGAAGGAGATAAACGACAAGCACACGAACAGGAAATACTTCCCGACCCGCTTTCTCAACAGGTACCTGAGCGCCACATCATCCTTCTCCGTATTCCAGGAAGCCGATGTGATCATGCTTGTCATCCCATCCAAGGCGATAGTCCCGTTCTCCGAGGAGATCAGGAAGAACACCAGGAAGGAACCTCTGATCATCAATCTGGCAAAGGGAATGAGCGATGATGGCGCATTCATCACTGAAAACATCCCATTCAGCCGTACAGCAAGCATGAAAGGCCCATCCTTCGCCATCGAGACGATAAACGGATTCCCCACCTCATTCACATTCGGGGGAAAGAAAGAGGATTACGACTACTTCAGGAAGAAAGTCCTTCCAGACACGCAGTTCTCTCTCGACTACTCCAGCGATGTCAGGGCAGTCGAGCTGATGAGCATCCTGAAGAACATGTATGCAATAGCCATCGGCATCGTTTCCGGGAAATTCAACAGCCCGAATGTCGACTTCCTTGTCTACACGAAGGCAGTGAATGAGATGCGCGGCCTTCTCAGGATATTCTCATGTGACGAGGAGACGATCTTCCGCTATTGCGGTATCGGGGATCTCGGACTCACAGCCCTCAATGACCTCTCAAGGAACAGGACTCTGGGAATGCTCATCGGAAAGGGCTTCGGATATGATCCGAATTCCAAGTCATCCACTGTCGTCGAAGGATTGAGGACGGTGCGCCTGATCGGGGAGATCACACGGCAGAAAGGCGTCGCTGACGAGTTCCCACTTGTACAGGCACTCTATCGTCTGCTCTACGAGAACGATACGCTCAACAGCTATACACTCACCGTGCTCGGCTGATCATAGGAAGGTCCGGCGTATATACATCAGATCCTCCATGATGAATGAAGGCTCGGCGCTGGAACGTATGAGAGGAATACCCTCCCGCACCAGGGATGCGATATGAGGATATGTCCTTGCCATGATGCCCTTTCCAAGCGCGGTGCTGTGACCGTCAATGGAATCATTGAGGAGCAGTGCCGCGATCCGGGATCCAAGGGAGGAGAATATATCCTCGAAGATGGAAAAGGTATTCCGCCTCTCATCCGCCGCGGCGAATCCCGCTGGATCAAGAAGGATCGACAGGTCAGGAAGGCTGTTTATCATCTGCCAAACCTTCTGGATACGATCATCGCCGCATCCAGAGAAGGGATCGATTGCAATGCGGATACCGTTTCTGGATGCTTCAGGCATGATCGACGGGAAGATCCCAAGAAATGAATCAAGGCAGGATGTGCTGAATGATACCCCGACAACAGGCGCAGAAAGAAATGAAGCCGCCGCGATCGCAGCCCTGCATTCCTCTTCCATGTCCTCTTCTGTGACAGAGACGCCCAGAATGGAGATATCGAGACCGAGTGAGCGGATCCCGGCAAGACGGCGCTCGCTTATCGTGCGGTATCCAATGCAAAGAGGCATCGAGCGGGGTATATCAAGATAGACGGTATCGACACCAAGAAGGCCAAGACGTTCCTTCAGCGTATCAGGGTCAAGGGGACCAAGCGCTTCTGCCGTGATGCCGATACTCATCCCTTCCCGGCTGCCCTGCCGTCGCTGGATGACCTTCGGTCTGGGAGGGAAAGCGGAAGGAACAAGCTCCTTCCTTTCGGGATAGATGGAATCGATCAGCCTCTCGCGATCCGCCGCTGCCATCTTCCGGAACTCAGTCGGGCTGACCCTGCAGAATGAGTAGAACGTCCTGTTGAACTGGGAGGACGAGGAAAAGCCGCAGGCAAGTATCACATCATGTATGCGGGCACCGGTATATGAGAGCATCTGCAGTGCCGAGCGTATCCTGACCCTCTGGACATAGCTGATGAATGGCATCCCGACTATCCTGGAGAACTGGTGCGAGAGATAATACGGAGAGATCGCGAAAGCTGAAGCGACGCCCTGAAGCGTCAGCGGAGAGGTATAGTTCTCCTTCACATACTCGGTTATCTTGTACATCTTCACATCCGAGCTCTCCACCCGCTCCTCCTTCTCATACTCATTCCTCCTTGCAAGGCGGGCGGTTTCCAGGAGGAACAGCATGAAAAGGGAATATATCTCTATCTGCCATCCGGATTTCATGGCCTTCGCCGCAGAAAAGAGATCATTGAGACGCGAGACTATCGAGGAAAGCGCCGATGGCGGCAGGCGGAGCACCGGATTCCCTTCGGAGAAGAGCGCCTCGATCTTGGAGAACTGGTAATCAAGTCCAGGAACTGGCTGACCGGGCCTGAAGTTGATGATGATCCTGCGCTGGCTCTCCTTCTTCTTCGGGTATATCGACATATGCAGGAGCTGAGGCCCAAGGAAGAGGATATCCCCCTTGCTCAGGCTGATGTACCGCCCATCGACAAGATGGCCAGCTACCTCGTCAAGCGGGATGAAGATCTCGTAGAAATCATGGAAATGCTGGCTGCCCATATTCACGTCATAGCTCCGGCTGCCATAGTCAATCAGGAGAAATACAGGATCCTTGTCCCTGTTGAGCCTGATCCTGAAGCCATCCTCGAAATAGAGCGAATCCATCAAATCGAGCATATCTGGATTCTATAGCAAATTACGCATTGCAGTGAAGGGAAAAGGACAATAATCATGTAGAATATGATGGTTACTGGTATATACTTCTCGCGGAGGGATGGATGAACTGGCATATTTCAGAACTTGAACATGGATATATCACGCGGTTTCTTATAACGGAGCCGAGGATGGAGGAAGTCACAGGTGAGCCTGTCGCGATCACGGAGGAGTCGAACGTCTGGATCGGATCGACGGCAGCAGCCTCTCATGAGAACCCGCTGAAGGCCGGCTTCCTCGAGAAAGCCGTAGGAAACGGAATCGCCGCACCTGTATTCACAGATGCCCAGCCAGAAGGGAGCGCCGTGCTTATGGGGGACACTGTCAGCGTCCGCTACAGAGCACCATTCGGTGATCCTGTCATCGGAGCTTCCCTCTTCACCCCCACGCCCCATTGGCTCAGCGTCGCTGCCTACATCGTCCTCAACGCAGCGAAGGAAGGGGATTACCGCTTCCTCCTCACTGTCGAGGGAGGCATGTCGATCTTCAGCGATGGCAAGGAGATATTCTCATTCAGGCCATACAAGCGCAATCAGGCAAGGGAGACGGAATGCATCCTGCACCTCAAGAAGGGTGACAATATCCTTGTCGTCGAGGCTGATGAGTTCTCCGAAC
This sequence comes from uncultured Spirochaetaceae bacterium, assembly GCA_944392985.1. Classification (GTDB taxonomy): domain Bacteria; phylum Spirochaetota; class Spirochaetia; order Sphaerochaetales; family Sphaerochaetaceae; genus Ornithospirochaeta. The sequence goes on from CALXYL010000002.1 coordinate 36,530, forward strand.
GCGATACAGAGCTATCAGTGACATTCCTCCTTGAATCCGGGCCCGGCACCCTGCTGCAGAAGGTACCGATGGGAGAAAGGGACACAGAGAGCATCATGAAGATGGAAAGGGCGATGGAAACCCTCTCCTTCGACAGAAGCACGTTCACCGAAGGCCATGTCACGGCGACAATGGAGAATCCCTTCCCCGGAAAGACGATATCAGTCCATATGATCGGCGCGACGGAGGAGAATGAAGCGCTTGGCATCAGGAAGGAAGCCATTGCAGTATTCCCCGATGGTTCATCAAAGGCGGATCTCGGGCCTGTGGAGGAGTTTCCAGTCGGTTTCCTGAGGATGAATGTATCTGTGGAGATCGAAGGTCTTGCAATAAGGACGGTGAGGACATTCGAGAACTTCCCATCCTCTTTCCAGGGGGATACCGCCACGGACATCGAGGACAGGCGTATGGAAGCCTGGCGCTTCCTCTCACTCTACGGGGAAGGGAACGCGAACAGGGCTATGGCCCTTCTCTACATGGGCGGCGACAAGGATGAGATAGAGAGCATCCTACGCGCACAGCTGGATTTCATCAACAGGCGCAGCGATTGCTCTGATTTCTATATCTCCTACTTCCCGTTCATGATCAGGCACTTCGGTTCTTCAGGACTGATCAGGAAGGAAACGCTCGATGATATGGAGAAATGCCTTCTCTCCTTCAGGTACTGGCATGATGAGCCAGGCGATGATGCGATGTGGTTCTGGAGTGAGAACCATGCCCTGATGTTCCATGTATCGGAACTGATTGCAGGAGAGATGTTCCCTGACAGGATCTTCTCCAACAGCGGAATGACAGGACGGGAAAAGCAGAGGAAGGCGATCTCGATGCTCAGGCCATGGTTCGAGACATTCTTCAAGGATGGATTCACTGAGTGGAACAGCCCTCCCTACCTCCCCATCGATATCCTGGGCTTTGCATCGCTTTATGCACAGACGGAGAACGAGGAGATGAGGGCTTTTGCTGAAAAGGCCCTTGAATATGTATTCCGCCTGCTCGCCATCACATCATATGAGGGCATCTTCAGCACAACAAGTGGAAGGACATACCTGAAGGAGCTGATGGGCAACTACTCCAACTGCCCATCGTTCATCAACTGGATCGGGTACGGAATCGGGAATGAATCCCATGCAGGAAAGGGTTCTGTGCCTGTGCTGATGAGCAATTACACGCCTTCTCCCGACAATCTCAGATACCACCGGATCAGCAAGGGCCATGCCCTGTTATGGAAATCGACCCATGGCTACAATGGATACGCTGATGTGACGGTCTACAAGACATCGGGATACCTCCTTTCCGCGGCGAATGACTTCAATCCCGGTCGGCGGGGATTCCAGGAGGATGTGCTGCATGCCGTGCTTGGTGCAGAGGCACATGTATGGATAACACACCCCGGTGAGTTCGCCCTCTATGGCCAGGCGCGCCCATCATACTGGGCAGGAAGCGGAACCCTGCCGAGAGCGAATCAGTACAGAGGCTTTGCTTCCGCTATCTGGGAAGTCGCAGCAGAGCATCCCGTGGATTTCACCCACGCCTACTTCCCCACCTATGCCTTCAGAAGCTGCAGGATCGAGGATGGTTGGGCATTCGGATTGACGGAAAGAGGTGGAATGATTGCCATCACCGCTGCAAACGGGCTGGAGATGACAGAAACCGGGCCGAACTCGATGCGTGAGCTGACAAGTCCCGGAAAGAGGAACATCTGGATAATCAGATGCTCCGATGAATGGCTTGAGGGGAGCTTCGAGGCATTCATATCAAGGATCAGGGGAACACACCTCTCATACGATATGAACGCCCTCTCCTATTCATTCGAGGACGAAGAGTATGGCACTATAGAGGCTGGATGGGACAGAAGCCTCAGCGTCTCAGGGAAAGAGGAGCAGTACAAGGGCTTCACCCCAGAGGGCACGCTCTGGGAAATTGAGCCCTCCATCAGGGGGAACTCCAATGAAGAATAAGGGATTATACATCGTCTCAGCGTTGCTCATGGTGATACTCGGCGCAAGCGATGCCCTCCGCGGCATCTTCCAGCCTCTCTTCATCTCCGGCTTCGGATTCTCCGAATCGCAGATAGGACTCATCATATCGGCAAGCTATCTCGGCAATCTCACCTGCCTCCTCTTCGGAGGAAGGATCCTGGACAGGATCGGTAGAAAGAAGGCAATGGCCGCATTCATCGCGGCTCTTGCGGTTTCCGAAGTGCTTCTTCTTTTCGGACGCGCATACGCCCTCCTTCTCATCGGTTTCTTCCTTACGCTTGGAATCTCAACGCTGCTGAACACGACGATCAACCTCATCTCCGATTCATTCTCCGCGACGAAGGGCCTGCTTCTCCTGAACGTCCTCTTCTTCCTGCAGGGAATCGGAACATCGGGATCCCAGCTCATCCTGTCTAACTTCTCGTCAAGCCAAGCTGTCTGGAATGGGGTTCTCATCGGAATGGCGGTGCTCCTTATCCCCCTCGCCATCGCTGTGCTCCGCCTGAAGGAGGAGAAGCTGGAGCAGGGAAGCAGGACCGAGACAGCCGGCACCGCTTCCACTGTGGAAAAGACGGAGACTGGAATGATCGCGCTCATAGCGCTCACCCTCGGTCTTTACCTCATTGCTGAGCATGGAATCACGAACTACATAATCATGTATGGCAGGGAGCATCTTGGGATTGCTGAAAGCGAAGCGGGATTCGCCCTCTCCCTCTACTCAGCAGGCATCATGATCGGCAGGCTTGTCCTTGGCACCATCGTCGACCGCATCGGAGCGGAGAGGATGATCTTCGTATCGCTTCTTGTGGCGACGGCTGTCACTGCATTGTCATTCATCTTCGGTATCCTCACCCTGCTCTTCATCGTTGGCTTTGCCGTCTCCATCGTCTATCCGACAACGGTATCACTTGTGAAGAAGCACGCGCCTCTTTCACTGGGAGCACAGGCGACAACAGTCGCTGTCAGCGCGGCGAGCATCCTAGATGTCATATTCAACGCAGCTTTCGGAAGCGCTACAGAGGCATTCGGCTATGGAAAAGCAATGCCAGCGCTCTGTGTTGCGCTGGCACTCTCCACCATACTGATGGTATTCATCATTCCACGAGGGAATAAACAGCACGCACGGAATCGGTGAGTGTTATCGTGCCAGCATAATACTCCGTACCGCCCGAGGCGGATACGGCGCTGTAAAGCCTTGCCTCCTCTAGAGAGGGGGCAGTTCCTTCTGTCGAGATTGAGATCAGGCTCCCAAGGGAGTATCCAGAGGCAACAGCATATGCGGAAGCCCTGCTGTATGCGTCCTGGACAGCAAGCGAACGCACCTTGTTCATTTCCAGGGAACTGTCGCTTCTCATGGGCTCAATGCTTCCGATCTGGATACCATCAAGCGAAGAAAGGCTTTCAATGAGATCGCCCATTCCTTCTGTATCCCGAAGCACAGCGGCATCCGATACAGTTACCCTCTGGCCGTAAAGGATGCTCTCACCATCCCTGTACGAATACTCTGGGTAGACAGAGAAGTGGACTGTCCTTATATCCTCAGGAAGGATTCCATGCTCCTCCATGATCAAGAGAGCGCTGTTCATCAGAGCGGAAGCTGCCTCCCCCGCCTCCTCCGTCGTCGGTGCGATGCAGGATGCCGTCACAGTGAACGAGATGCCGTCAGGATCGATCTCCAGCGCGGCGCTTCCCGTCACGGAAACAGTCGGCACCTCGCTGCTTGCACATGAGACGATGAGAAGAAGAAGCGGAAGGAACAGGAACAGCCGTCTCACGCTCTGCCCCTGAGCTCCGGGTGGGACTCGGCATAGCGCATGAAGAACCCGATCGCCATCATCATGATGCCATTGTCATAGAGGCCCGTTCCCATATCACGGATCGCTTCCTCGACCGGTACCGTGATGATATCGATCGTCTCATTGGGATCAAGCGACTGTCCGGCTTTCTTCTCAAGATCCGTCACAAGGAAGAAGGACTGCCTGTTTGACATGAATGCATTGTTCGGGCAGACATTGCCAAGTTCTGTGAAGGTACCGGCAAGACCAGTTTCCTCCATCAGCTCGCGCTCCGCCGCAGCAAGAGCAGCCTCACCCTTCTCCACCAGACCTGCGGGGAACTCCCTCGTCACTGATTCCGATCCATGGCGGAACTGCTCTTCCATGATGAAGCATGGAACACCATCCTTCATGAACCAGGGGATCGCGACGATCCAGTCAGGGGAGAGTATCTCCACGAACTCTCCCTTCCTTCCATCCTTTGCCACCCTCTCGGCCGCAAGGACATCGAAAATACGGCAGTCGAGGAGCTTCCTCTTCGACTCCGTTCTCCACATCAGATCCTCTCTCATTGCTTCTTCCTCGACGGGCAGTTCGATGTGCAGGATGCACATGCTGACGGCTTGCACGACGGTGTCCCCAGGAATGATGTATCACGGCTGGTGGAACACGCTGTCCCGTTGTTGATCTCGTTGGCTATTGCCTTCAAGGCCTCCGCCGAAGGATGGACGCCTGGCTCCGTGATCCATTCCTTGCCCTTATCCTCCGCATTCGGCAATCCAGCTTCCATCGGGATGGCCCCAAGGAAAGGAACATGCATATCCTGGCACATCCTCTTCCCGCCTCCCTTTCCGAAGATCGGGATCTCAAATCCGCAGTTCGGGCAGACAAGGCCGGACATGTTCTCTATGACACCGATGATCGCGACTCCGAGCTTGCGTGAGAAATTCACGGAGCGGCGCGCATCAAGGACGGCGACCTCCTGCGGGGTCGTAACGATGATCGATCCGGTAAGCTCGGGTATCGACTGGCAGACAGTAAGCTGCTCATCACCCGTTCCTGGAGGCGTATCGATCAGGAGGTAATCCAAGTCACCCCACTCCACATCGCCAAGGAACTGCCTGATGGCGCTGTTCTTCAGGCTCCCGCGCCAGATAACAGGCGCATCGGGATCCTCAAGGGCGAAGGCCAGGGACATTACGGAGAGGTTCTCCCGCGGTTTTACGGGAATGAACGTATGCCCGTCCTCGCTCATGAGCTCTCCATCGCGGCATCCGAACATCACCGCGACATTCGGTCCATGAAGGTCCGTGTCAAGGACGCCTACGCGGCATCCCATATCAACAAGGGCATTGGCAAGATTGACAGTGACAGTGGTCTTGCCGACACCGCCCTTGCCGCTCATGATCATTATCTTGCGCCCGATCCGATCCATCCTCTCGCGGATGCGCTGGCTCTGGGCTTCATACTCATCCATCTGATTATCAGCCATGGTTATCTCCTGATGGGAATATAACACAGGAACGGGAAAAAGGCTCCTCCATCGGATTCATCGCCTTTCAGTCCTGAATCCCCTGTTCTCCGTATCCGTTGAATCGATGATCTCCACGTCCTTCACGAAGCTGCCGCCGCCATCATCCATGAACACCGCGCTGCAGTCCTCCATCAGTAGCCCATCAACACCGGTGATGAAGAATGCGGAGGATCCTCTCCTCACGACCTCTGTCCCCTCACCTGGACGATAATCATAAAGGCCCTTCTCCCACTTCGAGACTGTCTTAAGCCCGACCCGGACATTCCTCATCCTGATATTCCTCACCTTGTGGTTGCCATGGATGAATACGCCGTTCTCACCGAGAGTGATGATGTTCTCGAATACAACATCCTCAATCGTTCCAGACTCAGTTGATGCAGTCCTGTTTATCGAGGTAATCGCGATCGGCTCAGCGGTGCCCCACCAGCAGGGAGCAAAGCGGCGTGTCTCTATCGTGATATCCGAAAAGACAGCATTCCTTACGCATCCGCCATCCCTTATCTGTATGGAAATCGCCCTGTTCGTTCCGGAGATCGTGATGCCGCGGACAACGATATTCCTGAAATCCCCCGTTCCCTCCGTACCGATCTTGAGGGCAGCTGACGTGGACTTGAGCGTGCAGTCCGCGATTACGATGTTCTCCGTAGGCCCATACTCCATGTTGCCCGCGGAGCTCTTGAGGCATATGCAGTCGTCTGCCGCCTCGACATGGCAGCCAAGGATCCTGACATTCGAGGAATGATCGGGATCAATACCATCTGAATTGGCGACATCAAGCGGATTGAGTATGCGTATGCTCTGTATCAGCACGTCATAGCATCCCGCGGGATGGAGAGTCCAGAACGGCGCATTGCAAAGCGTTATGTCCCTCACTGTCACGTGGGAGCAGTGCTCAAGATAGATCATCGTCGGACGCGGATAGAAGTCACCGGTGACATAATACTGGGAGACGCGCTTTACGAACGCATAGCAGTTACCATCGATCTCCCCATCTCCTGTTATCGCGATGTCATCCTGGTCAAGCGCATAGATGAATGCATAGGAGGGCTTGAGCGTCACAGGTGTCCCCGCAATGGACACACCCTCATCCTTCTTCCCCTCATTAGGATGGACATAATCCTCAAGCACCGGCGTCGCCAGCAGCCTGGATCCGCGCACGACATGGAGATCGACCCCAGCCTTCAGTATCAATGAGCGTGAAAGATAAGTCCTGTTGCCATCAAGAACGACACGTCCGCCACCCGCGGCGGAGGCTTCATCGATTGCCTTCTGGATAGCTGCTGCATCATCTGTTCTTCCATCTCCTGCAGCTCCATAGGACAGCACATCGTAATCCATATGATTCCCTCCTTTGCACATTATGCATCGCATGTTCCTTTTTTTCCTCCCCAAAACCTGTTCTGGAGATGATTTTCCGGCATCAGGCGTAGTTGCAGTTACTTCCCTATCTCTGATATATTCTGGAATTGAAACCTTATTGGAAAGGTGCAGGAGTGTAATATGTTGCCATTGTTGACGAATATGCCGAAAGACGTGCTTATCACACAGCTTAAGGATGGTCTTGTGCTCCTGGTGCTTGGAATGGGAACGGTCTTCGTCTTCCTCATCATCCTGATCTTCGCTACCAAGCTGATGAGCAGGATCATCATGGGGATGGAGAAGAATCACCAGAGCGCACCAGCGGCAGCCAAAGTGCAGGCTGCAGCACAGGTACAGCAGAAGGCTGCCCCGGCTCCCCAGGGAGACGACGCAGCGGTTGCCGCAGCGATAGCTGCTGCATATGACAGATCAAGGAATTGAGAGGGGTTCAGGGAAATGAGCAAGAAGAAAGTAGATTTCATGTGCACCGCGTTCCGTGACGGATTCCAGTCCGTCTATGGCGCACGCGTATTCACAAAGGACTTCATGCCAGCGGTTGCCGCTGCGAAGGAAGCAGGAATAACGCATTTCGAGGCTGGCGGCGGAGCAAGGTTCCAGTCGCTCTATTTCTATACGAATGAGGATGCTTTCGAGATGATGGACGAGTTCAGGCGCGTCGCAGGTCCGGATGCCAATCTCCAGACCCTCGCCCGCGGAGTGAACGTCGTAGGTCTCGACTCACAGCCAAGGGATGTCATCAAGCTCCATGCCCAGCTTTTCAAGAAGCATGGAATGACAACGATCAGGAACTTCGATGCCCTCAACGATGTGAACAACCTCATCGACAGCGGAAAGGCAATCCATGATGCGGGTCTCAAGCACGAGGTCACAGTCACGATGATGAGTCTCCCGGAAGGCGTCACAGGCGCACATACTCCGGAGTTCTATGAGAGGATCCTCCGCGAGATCCTCGACGCGGACATCCCGTTCGATTCAGTCTGCTTCAAGGATGCATCCGGAACATCCACGCCGCACAATGTCTATGAGACGATCAAGAGGGCAAGGAAGCTCCTCGGACCGAATGTGAAGATCGTATTCCACTCACATGAGACAGCAGGCGTATCCATCGCACAGTACATGTCAGCACTTGACGCAGGCGCGGATAGCATCGACCTCTCGATGACACCATGCTCCGGCGGTACCTGCCAGCCCGACATCCTCACGATGTGGCATGCCTTCAGGGGAACGGACTACACGCTTGATGTCGATATCAACAAGGTCCGCGAGGCTGAGAAGGTATTCGAGAAGTGCATGGAGGACTACTTCCTGCCTCCTGAGGCGACAGCAGTCAATCCTGAGATCCCGTTCTTCCCGCTTCCTGGCGGAGCCCTTACTGCAAACACGCAGATGCTCAGGGACAACGGCCTGATGGACAAGTATCCGCAGATCGTAGAGGCGATGGGAGAAACTGTTGCAAAGGGCGGATTCGGAACTTCCGTAACCCCTGTTTCACAGTTCTATTTCCAGCAGGCGTTCAACAACGTCATGTTCGGACCATGGAAGAAGTTCGCAGAGGGCTATGGCAAGATGGTTCTCGGCTACTTCGGAAAGACACCTGTCGCTCCCGATCCGGAGGTCGTGAAGCTCGCATCTGAGCAGCTTCATCTCCAGCCGACAACGGAGAAGGTCGTTGACATCAATGACAAGGATCCGAAGAAGGGAATCGCAGCAGCAAAGAAGATGCTCGAGGAAGCAGGACTTCCTGAGACAGATGAGAACATCTTCATCGCGGCAGCATGCAAGGAGAAGGGAATCCTCTATCTCACGGGCAAGGCAAAGGTCAACGGAGTCAGGCTCAAGAGCGAGATGAAGAAGGCAGAGGAGGCAAAGGCCGCAGCCGCTGCTCCGAAGAAGGCAGAAGGCGGCGACTACACAGTCACTGTCAATGGACGCGCTTATGGCGTAAGGCTCCAGAACGGAACCGCTACAGTCAATGGCGTTGCCTACCCCTACTCCATCGCTGATGGAATCGCAGCACCTGCACAGCAGGCGGCTCCGGCTCCTCAGGCAGCTCCTGTCCAGCAGGCAGTCGTCACAGGATCCGAGGAAGTCAAGGCACCGATGCCGGGCCTCGTTCTCCGCATCAACGTCAAGGTCGGCGATACAGTGAAGAAGGACGACGTCATCATGGTCATGGAGGCTATGAAGATGGAGAACGAGATCTACGCTCCTTGCGACGGAACGATCTCATCGATTCCTGTATCACAGGGACAGCAGCTCCAGTCCGGTGACACTCTCGTGACAATCGGCGGCGTTGTTACAGCAGCTCCTGTACAGGCAGCAGCACCTGCTCCGGCACCGGAAGCAGCACCTGCTGTGCAGCCTGCACCAGCACCCCAGCCGGCTCCTCAGGCAGCTCCCGCTGCAGGCGGCACCACGATCAATGCACCGATGCCGGGCCTCGTACTCCGCTTCAACGTCAAGCAGGGCGATGCCGTCAAGAAGGATCAGGTACTGATGGTCATGGAATCGATGAAGATGGAGAATGAGATCTACTCCCCATGCGATGGCGTGGTACAGCAGATCCTCGTCAATCAGGGTGACCAGCTCCAGTCTGAGACCCCGCTGATGATTATCGGTTAAGAGGTGAATTGAAATGGAAGCTATCATAAACGGACTTGCAAGGCTCTGGACATCGACAGGAATCTACGGGTTCCTGTTCCCAGATGCCCTGCAGGCATCATGGGGAGCAAATGCCGCTGAGGGTGGTGCTGTCGGAATCGGCTGCGCCGTCATGATCCTCGTCGGCTTTGTACTCCTCTATCTGGCAATCAAGAAGGGCTTCGAGCCGCTTCTCCTGATTCCAATCGCAATGGGGTGCATTCTCTCGAACATCCCTTCGGCGTTCATCGCTGCTGTCGATCCGACATCAGGAGATGCAGGATTCATCAAGATCCTCTATGACGCAGGTATTGAATCAGGTCTGTTCCCCGTGCTCATCTTCATGGGCGTCGGCGCAATGACTGATTTCGGACCGCTCATCGCAAACCCGAAGACGCTCCTTCTCGGAGCCGCTGCCCAGCTCGGAATCTTCACCGCTCTCATCGGAGCGCTGCTGCTTTCGTTCCTCCCTGGCATCAACTTCGACCTGAACGTCGCTTCGTCGATCGGAATCATCGGTGGCGCCGATGGCCCGACTGCGATCTACGTCACAAGCCGTCTGGCTCCTGAATACCTCGGATCGATCGCCGTTGCAGCATACTCATACATGGCGCTTGTACCTATCATCCAGCCGCCTATCATGAGGGCTCTCACGACGAAGAAGGAGAGGCTTATAAGGATGCAGCAGCTCCGTCCGGTCTCAAAGGTCGAGAAGATCATCTTCCCGATCATGGTCATCACACTCTGCGCGATCCTGCTTCCTTCAGCCTGCCCGCTCATCGGCGCGCTGATGTTCGGCAACCTCGCAACGGAGACAGGTGTCATAAAGAGGCTCTCGGACACAATGCAGAATGCTCTTATGAACACAGTCACGATCTTCCTCGGACTCTCAGTCGGATCGAAGATGGCTGCCGACAAGTTCCTCAACCTTGAGACACTCGGCATCCTCGTGCTCGGCATGGTCGCATTCGGAGTCGGCACCGCGGGAGGCGTTCTCCTTGCCAAGCTGATGAACAAGATCGACCCGAAGCATCCTGTCAATCCTCTCATCGGATCCGCAGGAGTCTCCGCTGTTCCTATGGCAGCGCGCGTCTCCAGCAAGGAAGGACAGAAGGAGGACACGCAGAACTTCCTTCTCATGCATGCCATGGGACCGAACGTATCCGGTGTTATCGGATCGGCTGTCGCCGCGGGCGTGCTGATCTCCGTCGTCCCGATGATGATGGGCGCTCTCTGATAGAGCATACGCAATTCCAGGAGAAACGGGCTTTCGGGCCCGTTTTCCTTTTTCACCAGAAAACGCATTCCGTGTATTCATTCCAAGGCAGATGAAGGGTATCATCTCTACATGATCTGGATTGCCGTGGCAGCCATCACGCTGCTCATCCTTCTCTATATATGGTCCTCGTGCCTGCTTTTCTACCACGAAGAAGCCGAGGCACTCCATTCTGACGAATCAAAGTGCTTTGACGAGGCATGCCGTTCAATAATAATCAGGCAAGGGGCCGACAAAGCCGTCCTGATGATCCATGGATACCCTACAACACCTGCGATGTACAGCTATGCCGCAGAGAGGATGAAGGGAGAAGGCTATGACGTATACGCTCCCCTCATCCCCACATTCGGCGCAGACTGGCATGACTTCGAGAAAACCGTATTCTCCTCATGGTACGGCTGGATGCTTGAATACTATGACCATCTCGCCGCTTCCTATAGCAGCATCTATGTGATAGGCACTTCCATGGGCGGCGCGATGGCACTGAAGATCGCAGAGGAGAGGAACAATGCCAGAGCCATGGCGATCATAGGCGCGCCTGTGGTCTACAACTCATTCTTCCGTGACCATGTCGTGACCTCCTGGTCATCATATGCGGCAAGGATCGCGGGTATCTTCACTTCCTCGATCGGAGCAGGGATTGTCACAGAGAAGCCTGATTCAAACGATGGCAACGAGGACTGGAAGGGATACAAGGGACTGTTTCCGAAGCAGGGAGCATCCCTTGTGTGGAATCTCAGGACGATAAGGAAGAACCTTTGGAAGATAAGGACTCCCCTTCTCTCGATCCATGACAGAGGGGACAGGACAGTTCCTTTCGCGAACCAGGGGATCATAAGGAATGAAACCGATACCGAAGCGGAATTCCTTGAGACGGAGATGGGAGATGAGTTCCTGCACACCCACCATGCGCTTCTGATGTACAGATCAGTGCAGGAAGGACTGATGGACCGCATCATCTCATTCTTCTCATCCCATTCAGTATGATATACTGACAGATAGGAGGCCCATATGCCAGGCAAGAGAGAGGATCATATTTCGTGGGATGAATACTTCATGGGAATCGCAGTGCTGTCATCGATGCGCTCGAAGGACCCGAACACGCAGGTGGGAGCCTGCATCGTCTCACCTGACAGGAAGATCGTGGGAGTCGGATACAATGGATTCCCAACAGGATGCTCTGATGATGATCTCCCATGGGAGCGCGAGGGCGAATGGCTTGAGACAAAGTATCCATATGTCTGCCATGCGGAGCTGAATGCGATCCTCAATTCAACGATAGCAAGCCTGAAGGGTGCCACCCTCTATGTTGCGCTCTTCCCCTGCAATGAATGCGCGAAGGCCATCATACAGGCGGGCATAAAGAAGATCATATACCTATCTGACAAATACGAGACGACTGATTCGACAAGGGCCAGCAAGAAGATGCTCACCGAAGCAGGGGTATCATTCGAGCAGCTCAGGACGGACAGGAAGGAACTGACGCTCTCGCTTAAGGCATAAATCCTTGACGGGGGCCTCAGTGGGCATGAGAATATAAGAGGATTGGTATCACGGCCAGTGGCTCAGCGGCCAAACCGGAGCACACTATGACGATAACGATTAACGGCAGCACCTACACGACTGACAAGGATACCACCCTCCTCGACTACCTCAGGAACACGCTTTCACTGACAGGAACGAAAGACGGATGCTCTTCAGGAGCATGCGGAGCCTGCTCCGTCATCATCAATGGCCGCCTGCGCAAGGCATGCAAGGAGAGGCTTGAGAAGCTGGATGGCGCGTCAGTCACGACGATAGAAGGCCTCACGCAGAGGGAAAAGGATGTGTATTCCTACGCCTTCTCCCAGGCAGGGGCCGTGCAGTGCGGATTCTGCACCCCAGGCATGATCATGGCCGCAAAGGCCCTCCTGGACAATGTGAAGGATCCGACGCGCGACGATGTGAAGAAGGCGATCAGAGGGAACATCTGCCGCTGTACAGGGTATGTGAAGATCGAGGATGCCATCCTTCTGGCAGCACGGATCTTCCGGGAAGGCGGCGAGATACCAGAGGAGGATTCCGATCCACGTCTTTCAGGAAGCATGTCACGCATCGATGCCCATGAGAAGGCGCTTGGAAGCGGCATCTATACCGATGATATCCGCATCGAAGGGATGGCGCATGCCTCTGCAGTCCGCTCACCATCACCAAGGATCCGACTCCTCGGAATCGATGCATCAGAAGCCATGAGGATCGAAGGTGTCATCGCTGTCATCACGGCGAAGGACATCCCGAATAATGTACACGGGCACATCATCCCGGACTGGCCTGTGCTGATCGAGGAGGGAAAGATCAGTGCATACACAGGCGATGCACTGTGCATCGTCGTGGCAGAGACCAGGGAGACATTGGAGAAAGCGAAAGCTGCTATACGGATCAGCTATGAGGAGCTGGAAGGGATATTCAGTCCCGAAGATGCACTGACAGAGAGGATACAGATCCATGAAGGCAGGTCCAACATCATGGATCACGAGTATATAAGGAGAGGAAACGCCGCAGCGGCTGTGGACAGGAGCGCCTTCATAGTCGATGAGATATACACGACGCCCTTTACAGAGCATGCATTCATGGAACCTGAATGCGCTGTCGCTATGCCTTACGGTGATGGAGGTGTATTCGTCTATGCCTCTGACCAGTCCGTATATGATGACCAGCGTGAGATCGCGAGGATGCTCTCACTACCAAAGGAGAAGGTACGCGTGAGGGCAACGCTTGTCGGCGGAGGTTTCGGGGGCAAGGAGGACATGTCAGTCCAGCATCATGCTGCCCTTGCAGCCTGGATCACCAAGCGCCCTGTGAAGGTGCTTCTCTCCAGGGAGGAAAGCCTCATGATCCATCCGAAGCGCCATCCGATGCAGATCCGCGTCAGGCTGGGTGCGGACAGGGATGGAAGGATCAGGGGAATGCAGGCCTGGATACTCGCGGACACAGGAGCGTACGCCTCTCTGGGAGGGCCTGTGCTGCAAAGAGCCTGCACCCATGCGTCCGGCCCTTATGATTTCCAGGATTTCGAGGTCGACGGGAAGGCCCTCTATACGAACAACGTGCCTTCCGGAGCTTTCCGCGGATTCGGAGTGACACAGTCCTGCTTCGCCGTGGAATCCGCGCTCGATGAAATGGCAAGGAAGGTCGGAATCGATCCGTTCCAGATCAGGATGATCAATGCCCTGCGTCCGGGTGACACGATGCCGAACGGCCAGATTGCCGGCCCGGATACGGGAATCGTCGAATGCCTTGAAGCCGTGAAGGACGCTTATTATGCCTCAGAGCGCACAGGTATCGCGCTGGCGATGAAGAACAGCGGCATCGGTGTCGGCAATGACGACACAGGAAGATGCACCCTCTCCGTGGAGAACGGGAAGATCCATATCAGATCATCGGCAGCATGCATGGGACAGGGAATCGGAACCGTGATGCTCCAGATCGCTGCGAAGGCACTCAGCCTCCCGCCGGAATCATTCATCGTGGAACCCCCTGATACGGAGCGCACTCCAGACAGCGGTACATCTACCGCTTCCCGTCAGACCGCATTCACAGGAGAGGCTGTCAGGCTTGCTGCCGAGAAGATGAGGAATGACCTCACAGCAAATGGATTGGAAGCGCTGGAAGGAAAGGAATGGAGCGCTGAATTCAGCTTTCCGACCGACCCGATCACCAGCACGAAGAAGAACCCTGTCTCACACCTCGCCTACTCCTATTCTGCGCAGGTGGCACAGATTGATGATGATGGAAGGGTGGAAAGGATAACTGCAGCCTGCGATGCTGGAACTGTCATAAACATGAAAGCCATTGAAGGACAGGTTGAAGGCGGTGTCCTCATGGGAATGGGTTATGCCCTTACAGAGGATTTCATCGTAGAGAAAGGAATCGTGAAATCGAAATATGCCACGCTGGGCCTTCTCCGCTCAACTGACAGGCCGGAGATACATACTGTAATGGTACATGCATCCGGCGCACTTGGTTCATCATATGGGGCAAAGGGCATAGGAGAGCTCTGCACGATACCGACCGCTCCGGCCATAGCAAATGCCTATCGGCGCCTGGATGGGGAAGCAAGACGTTCCCTGCCACTGGAAGGTACACCATATACAAGGAAGAGGAAGTAGCCTTCTGGAACAAATGCCCGCTACGGACTATATTCATGGCATGAGCATCTATGAGCATTTCCGGAATCTCCTGGCTATTCCATCACCATCCTGGAAAGAGGATGGCGTGAGCGCATACATCATCATGAAGATGACAGAGAACGGATACTTCTTCCGAGACGACAAAGCCGGCAACCTGCTCTTCTGGCGCAACCCCACGGGAGAGAAGGTAATGCTCTCAGCGCATATGGACACTGTCGACAAGGCAGTTGAAGCTCATGTGCTTGAGGATGATGGGAGCTTCTTCACCGATGGGCTTACCGCACTTGGAGCGGATGATAAGGCCGCGATCGCAGCACTGCTTTCCACCGCCGAGAAGAAGCCGGATGCACTCTTCCTGTTCACAAGGGCGGAAGAGCTTGGCCTCAGAGGAGCCGCGGCACTGGAAAGGGAGTTCTTCGATCCATTTGCCATCAAAGCGGCCTTTATCCTCGATGCGACAGGACCCGTCGGATCAGCCATCATCTCCGCACCTGGCAAGAACAGGATCGATATAACAATGGAAGGACGCTCTGCCCATGCAGGCTTCCAGCCGGAGAATGGTATCAATGCGATAAAAGCAGCAGCTGCGGCTGTAACACGTTCCCCGTCAGGAAGGATCGATGATGAGACGACATGCAACATAGGGATGTTCTCAGCTCCCGGATCGACCAATATCGTCCCGGACAGGGCATCATACTCCTATGAAGTAAGATCGCTGTCCGATGAGAAGAGAAGAGCTGTTTCAGAGAGCATCATCAAAGCAGCAGAGGAAGCCGCCGCAGAATATGGAGCAGGATGCAAAGCTGAACTGATCGATCTCTACGCACCTTATAGAATCGATCCCGACGATGAAGCGCTGCTTGTGGCAGAACGTGCTGTCATAAGCATTGGACGGGAGTGGAGCACCAGAAAGACTGCAGGAGGAAGCGACTCGAACTGCATCCGCGCCCTCGGCATCGACGCGCTCACGCTAAGTGCAGGATATGAGAATGCGCACAGCGTCAATGAAAGGATCCTCAAAAGCGAGATAGACGCCCTGGAGTCACTTGCCTCTGCCCTTCTCTGAGATCTCGGCCGCTGCATCTCCAAGCGCCTTCCACATCGCGGGGACAAGCATGCCTCTGAATCGCTCGCTTTCCGAGGAAAGAAGCGAGGCAAGTGCCTTTTCAGATGACGGCCTATGCCTCGCCAGCTCCGGCATCAGCTGCTTGTCCATCACGCGGGCCGCTGGAACATTGAACCGCCTTGCTATCGCATCCCGTGCATTGTATATATGGCGCGCGTAGACCTTCTCCTCAGCGCTCATCCGCTTCCATCCACCGACCTTCGTCCAGCCGGGAAGGGGCTTCTTCACAGCTGTCGCGGCCTTCATTGCAGAAGCAACGGACTTCTCAAGGCCACGCTCCTTCACAAGGGGCACAAGCACATCCTCAAGCTCCAGAAGATGGGCAACATCCTCAAGGGCATAGATGATCTGCTCTTCAGGAAGTGGACGGATCATCCAGTTCGCCTGCTGGTTCTTCTTCTTAGGGATACCGTTGTCCAAGGAAAGATACTCACTCTCAAGGCTCTTCAGATTGCCTTTTGATCCCAGCGCGGATGCAAGCACGCGGATATCAAAGACAGAGGCGATGGAAAGCCCATATACCTTTGACACGAGGGCGGCATCGGACTGGCAGTCAAACCAAACCTTCTTGACAGGAGAGGAGAAGAAAGCCTCCAGGCCAGCCTTGGTCACACCCTTCGCTCGCGGATCGATGATAAAGAACCTCTCCCCGTCAAAGATCTGCACAAGGCAGAGGTGCTCACCATAGACATGGAGATTGAACTCCCCCTCGAAATCCACAGCGATCCTCTCCTTCTCCTCGAAAGAGGGAAGAACAGAAAGGATAGCATCGTCGCTTGTGAGAGAAACATAATCCATAGGGCTAATCTACCACAGCGGAAGGGTGGCGGCAAACTGCCAGCATGCCTCGTTGCCTGCTGAACAGATACATCGCTTTGGAGTACAATCCACGATATGGAGAGAACGATCACCGTCCGAAGCTGTATCATTGATGGAATCAGCAGGAAGCTGACAGCACTGGGAAGGGAGAAGGAAGAGGATATAAGGCGAATGGGAATCGCCAGCACTCCCCTTTTCCGCGGCATCTGCATTGCCTCTGCCCTTGAGGATGGACGCCTTGGTTATTTCTCCACCGCTGATATGTCGATCATCATTTCAGAAAGCGTCGCGGAGGAATGCTCTGAGGAGACGGTGCAGAACATCTTCCTCCATGAGCTTGCCCACGCGCTCGATTACAGCATCAATGGGAGGCTATCGGGGCATTCTGCCGGATTCAGGGAATGCTGCAGGATCCTGGGGGTCGATCCGGGATTCGAGAAAAGCCGCGTCAGGACAGGACTGGAAGAGAGGAAGGAGAAGAAGGACAGGATCAGGAAGCTCCTTGCCCTATCCTCTTCCCCTTTCGAGAATGAAAGCGCAGAAGCGATCAGGAAAGCGAAGATGCTGATGGCGAAGGATGGAATCACGCTCACGGATGATAATGAGGAGCGTATCTATATGGTGCCCCTGTACACAGCGAAGCGCTATCCATTCTCCATACGCCAGCTTCTCTCCTATATCTCCAACACCACAGGCGTGTATATAGTCATATCCGAAGGACGCGAGGGAAAGACCGCCTTTGCTTATGGCACTCTGGAAGAGACGGAGGCATCCATATACCTCTATGACTATCTTATCGGCGCGGCAGAGTGCGAGATAAAGCGGATACGGGCAGAGAACGGCAAGGTGTCGAAGGACAGCTTCCTCCGTGGAGCCATAGCAGTGCTTTCGGAAAGGACAGCTGACGAAGGAATAGACAATGCACTCATCGCCATACAAAGCGAGAACATGAGACTGACGAAGAAGATCGTGTTCCCCGAAACACGCATCCGCTTGACAACAATGCGCTCACATGGCGGCGATGCCGAAAGCTACAGCAAGGGACGAGGCTTCGGCTCCAGGCTCACGGTCCCAAGCGGTATTGAGAGGCGGAGGATCACATGAGAGATGACCATCTCTCGCCTTTGTTGATATAATCTGCGCCATGATCGTACTAGAACCCAGGAAAATGAGCGGCACAGTCGAGGTGCCTGCCTCGAAGAGCCAGACCATCAGGGCATTCCTGATCGCGGCAGCCGCTGAAGGAACCTCTACAATACGCCATCCGCTTGTGTCATCGGATACGCTTTCGGCAGTAGATGCCATAAGGGCCTTCGGAGCAGAAGTCACTTTCAGCGAGGATGGAGCTGCAGCCACAGTCGTATCAAAGGGACTTGGATCCGCATCCCCTGTTATCGTTGATGCCGGCAACAGCGGTACGACCGCATACCTTCTGCTCCCGATGGCGGCAGCACTCTCCGTTCCAGTCACGATCACTGGAGACGAGCAGCTGAGAAGGCGTCCTACAGCCCCACTTGCAGAGGCCATCAAAGCGCTTGGAGCAGAGGCAAAGGACACTGAAGGCAAGCCACCCGTGACTGTCAAAGGCCCACTGAAGGGTGGGAAAACCACAATCGAATGCCGCACAAGCCAGTATCTTTCCGGCCTCCTGCTTGCCTCTCCTCTTGCAGAAGGGAAGTGCATCATAGACTGCTCCCTGCTCTATGAGAAGCCGTATGTATCGCTTACCCTCGGATGGCTGGACAGGCAGGGAATAAGATACACGATCTCTGAGGACTACATGCATGCTGAAGTTGAAGGAGGACAGTGCTACAGACCCTTCGATGAATACATCAATGGTGATTTCTCATCAGCCTCATTCTTCTTCGCGGCAGCCGCTGTCTCCGGGACATCAGTCACTGTCCAGGGTCTAGACAGGAACGATCCACAGGGAGACAAGGCAATACTCGGCATCCTGGAAGAGATGGGTTGCACAGTCGAATGGGATGGCAACAGAGTCACAGTAACAGGCCCGGAAAGGCTGAAAGGTGGCTGCTTCGACCTCAATGCGATCCCTGACACCCTTCCCATTCTCTCGATCGCTGCATCTGCCGCAGAGGGCGATACGGTCCTTGGAAATGTCCCACAGGCGCGCATCAAGGAAACAGACAGGATCAGATGCATGAGGGAGAACCTAGAGAGGCTGGGTGTTGAAGCCGAAGAGAGGGAGGATGCCCTCATCATCCATGGAAAAGGAAGGATAAAGGGCGGCAAGACCATGGGATACGGGGACCACAGGATCATCATGTCCCTTGCCATCGCTTCCGCAGCTTCCGAGGAGGCGATAGAGATCGATGATGAGCGCGCCGCCGCGGTGACCTTCCCTTCATTCTTCTCACTGCTGGAGACAATCAGGAGGTAATATGCTCGATTTCAGATCTGACACATTCACGCAGTCTTCAGAGGCGATGAGGAAGGCGATGTATGAAGCCGAGACAGGCGATGACGTCTATGGGGAGGACCCTACAGCGCAGAGACTGCAGAGGATGGCTGAGGAGATCACAGGAAAGGAGGAATCCCTTATCGTCTCATCCGGATGCATGGGCAACCTGATCCCTCATATGATCAAGGGAGGCAGGGGAAAGGAGGTGCTCTGTGCAGCTGAGGCCCATATCGTCAGGCACGAGATCGGAGCAATCGTCTCGCTTTCCGGGACACTTCCCGTGCTTGTCCCCTCCGACAACGGGATCATGAGAGCCTCAGAGGTGGAAAAGAGCATCCACGGCTACGCCTATGATATGTCAGAAACAGCGATGATAGAGACCGAGAACACCACATCGGGACTGATCTATCCTTTCAATGAGCTGTCCGCCATCAAAGCCATAGCTGAGGCCCATGGACTCTGGGTCCATATGGATGGCGCCCGCATCTTCAATGCCTCTGTAGAGACAGGCATTCCCGTTTGCGATTACGCCTCAACAGCCGACGACATCACATTCTGCCTGTCGAAGGGGCTGGGATGCCCTGCATTCTCAATCCTCTCTTCCTCCCATGAGTTCATCAGGGAAGCGAAGCGCTGCAGGAAGATCCTCGGCGGCGGCATGAGGCAGATAGGCATCCTTGCGGCAGCCGGAATCTATGCACTGAGGAACAACATCGCAAGGCTGAAGGAGGATCATGAGCACAGGGTGGCGATCTCCAAGGCGCTTGAGGAATGCCCCTGGGCTGAGATCATCATATCCGAAACGAATATGATCTTCTTCAGATCCTCCTACCCCATCCAGTCCATCATAGATGCCTTCCGAAGGAAAGGCGTTCTCTTCCTGGAGGATGGCGGGATGGCACGGATCGTCACCTCCTTGAACAATACCGATGAGGACATAGACGAGATGGTGAGGATAATCAGATCAATGGATGAGAAGGAGCTTGCCGTATGAATACGATAATCGCGTTGCACACAGGAACTGGCAATAGCCTGTATCTGGCGAAGAGGATTCCCGATGCAGAGATCCACTTCATCGATGAGTTCCTCTCAGGATCCTATTCGCTTCCAGAGGACACGGAGCGTCTGGGAATCATCTTCCCTGTCTACTGCTGGGGACTGCCCTCTCCAGTAAGGGAATTCATCACGAAGGTGCTTGGAAACAGGGACAACTCCTCGCTTGGCTATGTATTCGGTCTTGCAACCTGCGGAGCTTTCCCTCTCTATACACTCAATGACCTCTCGTCCTCGCTCTCCGACGTCGGAATAGCGCTTTCGTACGGGAATGCATTCCGCTTCCCCGATGGCTACCTTCCGCTGCAGAAGAAGGCAGTGGGTAAGGAGATGACAGAGAGAATGGCAAGGGAAGCAGAACCCAGGATAATCGAAGCCATCGAGGACATAACGGAGGAAAGGATACGCCTCCCTCGCCGCGGACCGGGCTGGAGACTGGTAAGAAAGCTCTCAATGGCTTCGATGAAACCAGGGAAGAACAATGATCTGAGCGTATCCTCGGGATGCACAGGCTGCGGCACATGCGCATCCATATGCCCTACGGGGAACATCACAATGGAAAATGGACGGCCTGTATCCGGTGACAGCTGCATCTCCTGCTTTGCCTGCTACCATAGATGCCCGGAGAATGCTATAGAATACAGGAAAGCCGTGGGACAGTATCGCGGATTGGTGGAAACAAAGGAGTTGAAAAGACGGTGAACTTCAATATTGCAGCTGATAGACGCAATACAAACAGCATCAAGTGGAGCAAGGAGGCGATCGAGAGCATCTGCGCCTCGACAGCAGCAGAACCTTTCTGGGTCGCTGACATGGATTTCCTTCCAGAGCCCCATGTACACGAAGCGGCAAGGGTCCTTGCAGGACAGGGCATCTATGGATATCCCTCATACCCAAAGGATACAGCTGCCGTTGCCTCATGGCTGAGGACAAAGCATGGATGGATACTGCCGAAGGAGGATATAGTATTCGCTCAGGGACTTCTCCACGCTCTCGCGCTTTCTGTCAACCTCTTCTCGGAAAAGGGCGCTAGGCTTCTTGTCCCATCCCCGATGTACAGGCCATTCAGGATCATTCCTGAGCGCAATGGCCGCACGCTCATCGAACATGATCTCGGATACGGGGATGGCTCATTCTTCCTTGACAGGGAACGCTTCCGAAAGGATGCAGAGGAAGCGGATATGATCATCTTCTGCTCTCCCCAGAACCCATCGGGAATCGTGTTCAGCGAAAGCGATCTTGAGTTCGTCCTGCAGACAGCGAAGGAAAGGGACATCACGATCATCTCCGATGAGATACATTCCGACCTTGTCCATCCTAGCGCCAAACACCTCCCCATGGGGCTTGTAAATGAGCATGTAGGAGCTAAGTGCATCACGCTTTTTGCCCCATCAAAGACATTCAACATCGCAGGAGAGCACTGCGCCTTCGCGGTGTTCTCCGACAGCGGCATGGAAAAGGCATTCAGAGAGGCGGAAAGCGCGCTATGGCTCGATGAGCCAGGTATCACAGCAGGTGAACTCGCATCCGCTGCATACTCGCGCGGCATCGAGTACAACAAGGAACTCTGCCGATACCTGGGGGAGACCGCAGAGGCGATGAAGGCATACCTGAATACTGCATGCCCTGGGATGAAGCCCGTCAATGGCAACGCTTCCTTCGTCACATTCATCGACTGCTCTGAATTCTATCAGCGCATAGAGACCGAGGTACTCTCACATCCTGACCGCTATAAAGGGGGCGAAGGCGGCGGGATACTCTCCCGCTTCTTCGGTGTTGCCGCCGGTGTTGCGATGAACGATGGCACCTGGTTCGGAAGCCAGTGGAAGGATTTCGTCAGATTCAATTACGGCACATCAAGAGATCGTGTCATGAAGGCCCTTGACCGCATGGTCAAAGCTGTAAAGGCTCTTTGACGGGATTGCCCAGCTTATCGAGGATGGTGCCCTGGCGCCATCCTCTTACATAGAGAAGCACAGCAAGGCAGCGCTTGCCATAAAGATCCTCCATCGCCTTTGCGTATGCCGTGATCTGGGCCTTATGCCTTTCCTCATTCATCCGCCTGTCCGTCTTGTAGTCGACAACGAGGTTGCAGTCCTCTCCGAATATGATCAGATCAGCAGAGCCTTCTGCGACAGCGCCATCCATAGGATAATAGAAACGGACCTCCGCGCTGCATTCATGGCATTCCACGTAACCATGGTAGAACGCAGAGGCGGCAAAGCCTTCCCTGATGGAATGGAGCGCTTCAAGCAGGATCCTGCTCTCCCCTTCCGTAATCGCCGATGGCATGATGTGCTCCGCTTCCTTCCCCCTCATGAACGCTTCCAGCTCCGCATGGACCATCGTCCCGAAATCACTCTGGATAGAATAGCGGGCAACCACTTCATCCGAAGGCAGATCAGGAAGGATCCCGCCTTCATCCCATTGGATCTGCTCGTCATGGGAATGGTCCTTCACGCCGAAGCGCTTCTCTGAATAAAGCGGTTCCGGAGCCACAGGCTGG
Source organism: uncultured Spirochaetaceae bacterium (assembly GCA_944392985.1). Taxonomy (GTDB): domain Bacteria; phylum Spirochaetota; class Spirochaetia; order Sphaerochaetales; family Sphaerochaetaceae; genus Ornithospirochaeta. The sequence goes on from CALXYL010000002.1 coordinate 59,248, forward strand.
CTATACCAGGAGAGATCCATCTCCTCATCATGCTTTCTGAATATCTCATCTTCCCCGATTCTCGGTATCTCCCCGATCACGCCTCCATAGCCTTCGAGATAAACATCAAGAAGGGATGGCCCCCGGCGCTGGCTACGCATATGGGCTGTGATGATGACATGATCCACAGCGCGTGTGAGGGCAACATAAAGCAGCCTCCTGAGCTCTGCCTCCTCCCTGCGCGTGCGATATGCTCCGATCGTCCGTAGAATCGGATTCGCAGTTCCCCTTTCAGTCAGATCAGGCATGATGCACGCGTTCTTTCCCTCAAGCGAGATCAGACGGCTCTGCGCTGCCCTTCCGCCAGGGCCATGGTCGGCATCCGAAATGAATACAATCGGGAACTGGAGCCCCTTTGAACGATGTATTGTCATGATCTGCACCCCATCTGTCTCCAGATGCTGCACAGCTGCATTGCTCAGCTTCTCAGCCTGACCGATAAGCGGCCTGATGTACCCAAGGAAATCAGGAAGGGAGCGAGAGGCGGCATCATAACGGGCAGCGGCAGCCCATATGTAGCTATAATGCTCCGCATAGACAGAGAGATAGCTGCTGCTCAGGAGGTAAGTGCTGTATCCGCTTCCATAGAAGAGACTGGTCAGTATCTCCGTGATCCTCCTCCGCCCGACCATGCTCCTGAGTTCCTCATAGAGCCTCCTGACACTCTCATATGCCTTCCTGTCCTCCTCTCCAAGATCCGGGTCGGAAGCAAACGCGAGAGAGTGGTCTGAGGCCAGGAAGAGAAGCCCATCATCAGAGATCCTTGCAAAGGGAGAACGGAGAACTGCCATATATGCCAGCCTGTCCTCAGGATACACAAGAAGCTGCAGGAAAGCGTAGATATCCCAGCCGACACCCTCCAGAGTCGAGGAAGTCGACTCCTGCACGACATACGGGATGCCGCGGGAACGGAATGCCCTCTCAATCGGCATCTGCGGCGCTGTCGTACGCAGCAGTATCGCGATATCGGAATACCGGGGCCGCCGCGCACCTTCCTTTCCTCCGATAAGGAAACGATCTCCAGAGACCATCTCACGAACCTGATCAGCAATGAAGGCCGCTTCTGAATCCTCATCGGATGCATAGCCCTCATACCCCTTGCCTCTCTCACGCTTCGGCACGGCCTCCACCATGATGCATGGCCTGATACCAGGATAAGGAGAACGGGATGTGTTCGGCTCAGGAGAGGCGTGGAATGAGGCATACCTCTCTCCTGTAAAGGATTCCATCAGCTTCTCCTCCTGCATATCATCCTCGGTGATATCAACGGAGAACACAGAATCAAATACACTATTAAAGTGATTTATCAATGCAGGTTCGGAACGATAATTTGCTGATAATGACAGAACCTGTCCGCCGATGCGCCTTATATCGTCCTTAAGTGAACGGAATACGGAGACATCGGCACCGCGGAAATAATAGATTGACTGCTTATCATCGCCAACGAAGAAGAGCTTGCTTCTCTCAAGCGCCTCGACAGGAGGGATTGATGGAGAATGGACAGCCATGCGTTCGGAAAGAAGATACAGCAGGTCACGCTGCTTCCCGTTGTTATCCTGGAACTCATCAACCATGATCCAGCGGAACCTGCCCTTATAGTAATCACGGACCTCGGTGTTCGCCACAAGCACGGCCCGGCACAGTGATTCAGTGTCCCTGTAGGAGAGAAGGCCCTGAACCCTCTTCTCCCTCTGATACTCTGAGATGAAAGCCGCAAGCACAGCTGAAACAGCTGAAGACTCCCCTTCCGTTGCCTCAAGCGCCTGGAAAGCCCGAAGATCCACAAAATACTCCTTTACGCCTTCCTCCTTTATGAACGACTGGACTGGCTTGTCGGCTGCTTTCCGCAGCTTGTTCAGATTGAACACAGGCAGGGAGGAGAAATCATCATTCCTATACGCCTCCAGAGCCGCCTCTATCTCCGCACTCTGCCTATTGTCCGGGAATTCCTCATTGAGATCGGCAAGGGACGAGAAGATGTATCCTGCTCTATCGCTGACAAGGTGGTCGCGAAGCAGGGAAATGAAAGAAACGTAAGATGATGTATTACGATCAGCATCAAAGGCTGTGAGTATATCCGTTTCCGATGAAGCAACCGTGCGCAGCAGCGACAGGATGTCAGAGGATGTATAAAGCTCTGAGAGCAGGAAGAAACCTTCCTGCAGCTCATCCCGCCCCTGTATCCGCTCATAGACGCGGCGCACCAGCTCCTCCTCCTTGCCGTCCTCGGCCTCGATTGACTGGAAATCCCTCGTCACTCCGAAACGGAGGGAATCGGTACGCGCTATCTCGCTCCAGAATGAATCCATCGTGGAGATCCTAGCCTTCGGAAAGCGTTCACTGAGTTCCTCGGCGATCATCCCATCCTCTGCTGCCGCAATGGACAGAAGCGAATGGATGCGCTCATACATCTCCGCCGCCGCTTTCTTCGTGAATGTGAGCGTGAGTATCTCATCCGCATGGGCCTTCCCCTCCAGGACAAGGCGCACAAAGCGAAGTGAAAGGACGGTCGTCTTGCCCGATCCAGCGCCGGCAGAGACAACAGTTGATGTATCCGATGAGATGGCAGCCATCTGCTCATCGGAAACCCTGATTCCTGCCATATCCAAAAGCCTGGCTATATTCATCTGACGCTGAACCTCCTTCTGCACACCCCACGATAAGCGCATCCCCTGCAGTTATCATCGGAGCTCTCCGCATGCCAGTCACCAGCAGCGATTGAAGCGGCAGTGCCTTCCAGTGCCGCACTCAGCTCCTCATCCGAAGGCGGAGGCGTCCCCGGATCAAAGCCTCCATCAAGAAGCGATATGAAATAGGAAGCAGAGACAGTGCCACGCCCGGAAGCCTCTATCATCTTCCTGTAGATATGGAACTGATAACTCTTCTCTGCCTTGCTGTCCTTGGAGAACTTACGGCCCTTCTTGTAGTCATAGAGTATCAGCGAGGAGCCATCCAGCGCAGATGCGATGCGGTCCGCACGCCCTATAAGGGAGAATCCGGATTCAGGGAAATCGACAGCAAGGGATTCCTCGATCCCACCTCCATCAGGAAGGGGCCGGGAAATGGCCTCCATCGATTTCACAGCCTCGATAAGGCGATGCAGGTAGCGGGAACGCAGATACCTTATGAGGAATGCCGTCGGCCGCGATGCCGAGGCCGGCATATTGCCCAATGAGCCATCCATCTGGAAGAAGTGTCCATCGCTCCATGCTGCCATCTCCTCATCAAAGAGCAGCGGCACATCCTCATCGGGAGAGGAGAATCCCTTCCTGTAATACCGCTCGAGGATGCTATGAAGGCGCGATCCTATTTCCAGATGATCCATATCTGCAGTCTCATAGGCAGGAAGATCACGCAGGGAGAATACATACTGGAGAGCATATAGGTAGGGGCACTTCCTATATGCGTTGAAGGATGTGTAGGAAAGCGTGACAGGGAGCGGGACAGCCAATCCCGGATGACGTCTTGTCATATCCTCATCGGATGAGGGTTTTCTGAGCGATGAGAGAAGAGCATGATCCAGTCCCTCCTTCTGGGAAGGAAGGATCGTGCCGAGCCTCTTACGGCCATCCTCTGCACGTACCGGATCGAGGAGCGGCACACTGCCTTTCAGGGAATGAGGGAGCATCGACGGGAGCGGGAGCGCGAAACCAGCATACGTCTCACTGGATGCAGACAGCACAAGTTTCTCCGTCATGGCTGAATAGAGCGACAGGATCGATTGGGTGATATCCATCTCCTCCCGCTCGGATACAAGCTCATAATCAGAAAGGAAGGACGCCTTCCTTACCATTGCCGAGCCTTCCTTGTCATTCAGTCCTATTATGAAACGGTACTTGTACGGAATAGCCGCATCCTGGGTGAAAGGATATACCGCCACCCCCTTGATACGTTCTTTCGGAACATACCGGAGAGTCTTGAGGTAATCGATGAATACAGGGAAGAGCGGGCTGCCGGAAGCGAATCCCGCTTTCTCCGCAGTCCTTGCGGCATCGAGGAACGAGGAAAGGGCATCCATGGAGAATGCGTACACATCGGCATCCTGTGCATGCAGGCGGAACTCATCCTCTGCAAGCAGCCCTGACATAAGCGTATGGAGCTGCATCTGTATCCTGTCCGGATTGGTTTCCGCCATCAGGCTGTCAAGCGTCATGCGGAAAAGGCGGTACCAGTTCTCCTCTCCCTTTGCCGCGATGCCCATGTACCTGTCATTCCTTCTCTCCGGTGCGCTTGATATGGAGAAGCTGACTGCACGGGCGACAAATGCACGCATCGCAGCAGGATCCCTGAACGGAATCGAGGGATTGAGGAGGAAGGATCTGAGAGCCTCCAATGAATAGCCCGACGAGTGGATATCGAGAAGGGAGGAGAGGAATGCACCAGGCGCTGTGGAGAGCGGTGACAGACCCTCCCTGAAATCCAGCGGGATGCCAAACAGATATGCCTCCTCCTCGATATAAGGCCGGAGGCGCTCCAACGGAGCCACTGACAGAGCTATATCAGAAAGAGGAACACCGCTGTCCGCTTTTTCCCGTATCGCGGCGAAAAGAGCCCTCAGCTCGCTCTTCTCATTGGGATACACAACCAGATCAGGGCATGGAGAAGCAAGATCATCGACAACCTCGATGCCGCTTACACCGCGAAGGGCAGCTGTCAGCCGTTCCTCCTTTGGGAATGCCGACGGCATGATGATGGCATAGTGCGCCTCGAAGCCCTCCGGAATGGAGATATCCTGGAAAGTGCTTTCATACAGCGAAGCGGAATCAAGGTAGCGCCCATATTCGCTTCTCAGCAGCCTAAGGTCCTCCTCCGCGCGCCGGCTCTTCTTCGGTATCGAAAGCGCGTCATCCAATGATGGCAGTATGGGACGGAAGAAGGCAGAAAGCCGGCTTCTTATCTCAGGGTATCCCGGCGAGGAGAAATAACACATATGCGGAGAAAGCACTGAAGCTGCATATTCGGAGAAGAGGATCCGCTCGGCACCGAGGGCGGCCTTGCGTCCGGCAGAGCCAGGCATGAAGATGCTGGCAAACCGGTCAAAGGCAATCACGGAAGAGGCAAGAAGCCCTTTTCCTCGCCTTGCAACATACTCCACTGAGAACACCCTCGCGCTCTCCTCTGTCGGGAATACGAGCACAGTGCCCTTCTCTACCATGTCCATAAGATCGCAGATAGTGCTCATGCTGAGATTATAGTCGAACTCAATATGATGTGATAACCTCGGTACATGGAAAAGAAGGAAAACACCGCTTTTGCTCCAGCCTCCTGCCTCATCGTGCTGTTCCTTGCTCTTTTCTCCTGGCTCTTCATAGGCCCGCTGGTTGCATACTATGCCATGGCTGCAATGGATTCCCTTCCGCACCCCATGCAGGAAGCATCATCATACATCGGACTGCATATACCCTATATAACGCTTTTCCTTGCGCTCCTCTTCGGAACCCGGTACATCATGAACAGTAGCTTATCAGAGCTGGTTTCAGACAATCCAGGCGGCATCAGATGGAAATATGCCATCAAATGTGGTTTCCTGTACCTTGCTGTCATGGCAGCGGCACAGCTGTGCATGGCAGCTGATACCGCCTGGGCCGGACTGCCGTTGGATGAATGGGCTTCCTTCCTGCTGCCCGTGATCATCATGACACCTCTTCAGGCCCTTTCCGAGGAGATCCTCTTCAGGGCGCTTCCTGCGCGTCTTGCCTATGGCCGGTCACTCCCGAATACCCCGCTGAAAGCCATCCCGCTCACAGCAGCAGGCGCTTTCATCTTCATGCTTCCCCATCTCGGGAACAGCGAGGTGCAGGCCGCGTCCTCGGCTATCATACCAGCCCTCTACTACTTCCTCTGGGGAGCTCTGGCGATGCTTCTTTCGATAGCGACGGATGGCTTTGAGGCTCCGATAGCGATGCATATCGCCAACAATCTCTTCATTGCCCTCATCGTCAACTATTCCAGTTCATCGATGCCGACAAAGGCCCTTTTCCTGACTTCAGGAACAACGACTGCTTTCACGCTTGTGGAAGCCACTGTCGTATTCATCCTCATATATGCGCTATCATTACGTGCAGGTACAGTGAAGCCCGCATTCCGTCTGGAAAGGCGCGGATGAGGCTATAATAGGAAACACCATGGCAAAAAGGAAAACAAGGAAAGGCGTGAAGCGCCTGAAGAGACTGGTCATACTGCTTCTGATCCTTATAGCGGTATTCCTCATTCTCTGCTACATCACGCCATCTGCAGATGAAGGAAGCGGCACGGGACTGAGTGCATCTGGAGAGATCGAAGGTCTTGAGCTTCCCGCCCCGATAAGCGGAGAGCAGATAATCCGGCACACAGGATATGTCCTCTCCTACAACGAGGAGTATGAGGTGCCCTCCTATGTAGCATATGAGCTGACGAAGGATGAAGTCCTTGGCGGCGGGGAGAGGGAGGACAGCTTCAAGGAGGACAAGGAGGTGCGCACAGGCTCCGCCTCCCTTGCCGATTACCGCGGATCCGGCTATGACAGAGGACATATGGCGCCGGCTGCCGACTTCAAGTGGTCGGAAGATGCGATGAGCGACACGTTCTACATGTCGAACATGTGCCCGCAGGACCCATCATTCAACAGAGGCATCTGGGCGGATCTGGAGGCAGTCGTAAGGACAATGGCATATGACAACGGAAAGGTCTATGTCGTGACCGGCCCCGTGCTCACCGACGGACCTTATGAGACAATCGGGGAGAATGAGGTCGCCGTTCCGAAGCAGTTCTACAAAGTGGTCCTCGATTACACCGATCCGGAGATCAAGGCGATCGGCTTCGTGCTTTCGAACGAAGGTTCTGACAGAGCGCTGCAGAGCTTCGCGATGTCAGTTGATGATGTCGAGGAAATCACCGGAATAGACTTCTATCCAAGGCTGCCGGATGAGGAGGAAAGCGCAATCGAAAGCCAGTACGATGTCTCCGACTGGAACTTCACGGAGTTCATTCCAACTGGAGAGATGCCAGATGAGTCACAGCTTGAGTATGTTGAGGAAGGGGAAAGCGCCGCAGACAGGGTACTGGAAGCGGCCACTGCCGTCTTTGTGGAGATCAAGGAAGATGTATTCCGCTCACTGGGTATCGAGAATGCCGCAAAAGCAATCGGATTGCTGTGAAATGAGGTTATAATCAGGCTATGGACGACTTATTTCAGTTATGCAGAAAAAAGCTCGGATTCGGGCTCATGAGACTTCCGAAGGATGGAAGCGGGAAGATCAGCGTGGAAGAGACTGCCGCAATGGCGGATCGCTTCATTGAGAATGGGTTCACCTATTTCGATACAGCCTATGTCTATCCAGGCTCTGAAGAGGTTTTCCGTGAGGCAATCGGCTCAAGGCATCCTCGGGACAGCTACACGCTGGCATCGAAGATGGCTGCATGGCTCCTTACCGACAGCTTCACTCCCCAGATGATGTTCGATGAGCAGCTCAGGAGGACCGGCGCGGAGTATTTCGATTTCTACCTCCTCCACAATCTGAAGGCGGAGCACCTCCCGTATAACGAAAGATACAGCACCTATGATTTCTGCATCAGGATGAAGGAGGAAGGAAAGATACGGCATCTCGGATTCTCATTCCACGATACACCCGAGCTGCTGGACAGGATACTCACAGAGCATCCCGAAATGGAATTCGTCCAGCTCCAGATAAACTACCTCGACTGGACATCCAGCCGCGTGCAGTCCGAAGGCATATACCGCGTTGCCAGGAAGCACAGCAAGCCGATCATCATAATGGAACCTGTCAAGGGCGGACTTCTCTCGAATCTCTCCCCTTCGCTTACGGAGCCATTCGGGACGGTATCGCCTGCCTCCTACGCTCTCCGCTTTGCCGCTACCCTCGAAGGTGTCCTGACCGTTCTGTCGGGAATGAGCAGCATGCAGCAGATGGAGGAGAATATGGCGACCTTCTCACCGCTGAAGCCTCTCGATGAAAAAGAAGAAGCAGCCATAGCAGAAGTGAAGGCAAGGATCGAGGCACTGCAGGAGATCCAGTGCACATCATGCCGCTACTGCGTGCCTGGGTGTCCGAAGCAGATCGACATACCTGAGATATTCAAGCTGCTCAATGAGGAAGCAGTCCTCAGCGACAAGACAAAGCCAAGAAGCGATTACCGCAAGATGATCACAGAAGGGAAAGCGGGAGCCTCAGAATGCATCCGATGCGGAAAATGCGAGAAGGCATGCCCACAGCGCCTGCCGATCAGGGATCTGCTTTCAGGCGCCGAGGAAAGGCTGGTGGCAGAATGAAAAGGATGCGGAGCCCCCAAAGGAGGCTCCGCATTCCCAGTCAGTTGAGTGTCACATATTCAAGATGATACTCACCTGCTGTATTGTCGATGCTGAAGTTCCCTACATCATTGCTCGCTGCGACCTTAGTCACCGTGCTCGTGACGGGCATCGTCCAGCCCTGCTCAACCATGATCATCAGAATCTGGTGATACAGCTCCTTCCTCTCCGCATCATCCGTGGCCTTCTCCGCCTCAGCTATCAGAGCGCTGTATTCATGGAACCACTCAGTGTCCTGCTCGATTCCGAAGAAGTTGCGCTGCGTTCTGGCGACTGCCGCTCCAGAGAAATAGGCGGAAGGATCGAGGATGGGCTCTCCTGTACCGAAGCTGACCATATCGAAATCACCAGCTGTCAGGCGCGGGAAGAAGCTCGCGCTTTCAAGTGGCTCCAAGGTTGCAGTGACTCCGATTGCCGCAAGATCAGCCTGATACACCTGAGCCTGCTCAAGGCATCCATCAATACCCATGTTGACGGTTATGGTGAACTCAAAGCCATCCGGGTATCCGGCCTCTGCAAGCAGTGCCTTCGCCTTCTCTGGATCGAAGGAGTAATATGAAGCGGCTTCCTCATCATAGAATGGTGAGTTCTCGACGATAGGAAGATACCTTATGTCCCCTTCCCCGCTATTGACCATCGTCCTGATCTTCTCCCTGTCGAGGGCGTAATTCATCGCCTGCCTGACTTTCTGATCATCAAACGGCTCACGAAGGATATTCATGGAGAAGTTCTTGTACTCAGGAGGGGTGTTCTCATACACAGTGAAACCCTCATTGCCTGAAAGGAGCTGGACATCCTGCGCTTCCACCGAATCGATGATATCGACATTGCCGCTGAGAAGGTTTATGACCCTTGACTGCCCATCGCTGATAACCCTTATCTCGACACGATCGATTACAGGGGCTCCTTCCTTATGGTAGTATTCATTCCTCTCGAAGATAGCGGAATTGCCTGCCATCCAGCTGACAAGGCGGTAAGGTCCTGTACCGACTGGATCTGTCGCAACCGAATCGCTCGTCTCAGGGCAGATGAGGTACAGGCGGGAGAATGCATCCTCGATCTGGTGGCTCGGGGAAGCCCATTTCACAACAACCGTGTAGTCATCGATCCTCTCTCCTCCCAGACAGTCCTTGAAGTAGTCGCTGACATGATATCCCTGCGCGGAATCCATCGCACGCTCAAGGTTGAAAAGGACATCATCAGCATTGAAGTCACTGCCATCGGAGAATTTCACGCCTTCCTTCAGATGGAATGTCACTTCCGTCAGATCATCATTGAACTCCCAGCTCTCAGCCAGTCCCGGAAGATACTCTCCGTTCCCGGTGACAATAAGGCTTTCAAAGAGCATCGGGTTGTAGATCCTGTTTGAAATGCTGATCTGATAATAGGGGTCAAATGTGGACCAGTCATCCTTTGCCGCTATGACAAGGGTCTGTGCCCCTGAAGCCGAACCTTCCGCAGACCCCGCTGCGAACAGCACCGAAGCCATGGCAATCATGATGATTGCATTGATCAATCGTCTGAACTTACTCACGTTTCCTCCTTTTGTCAGTCCGTTGGACGAATCGGTCTCAATGTGTTTTCACATACCTTGAAATCTCTTTGAGATTCTCTTCGGGAGTTGAGGCAAGCAGCACGCAGGTAGGTGCAAGGATGAACTTCTCCTTGCCTCCTTCATCGATTGCACGCTGGACCATGGCATCGATTTCATGAAGGGAATAGTCATTGACCCTGAATATATCGATACCTCCTGCGAGGACCTTGTCCGGAATGATCTTCCTTGCCTCTGCAATCGATGTCCCACTGTAGATATTGTCCCAGTTGATTATATCGACAGGGTAATCCTTCACCGCTTCAAGCATCACCTCATGCATGCACACATGAAGGAGTATCAGCTTGCCTGAATTATGCATCCGCTCCGCAATAGGAACATCATAGGCAACCCCAAACTCCCTGTACTGATCAAGTGAGGCGAGCGTCTGGAAATTCGCTGCCTGGGTTGCATAGAAGAAGCCATCAACACCGCGCTCAATGCAGCCATCAACGAATCGGGATACAGTATCGGAAATCCTCCTGAGCGCCGTATGCAGCGCCGCAGGATGGTTGTTCATGTAATACTGCAGATACGCCGGTATATTCGCATTCCCAAGCATCTTGCATATGACAGTGATCGGAGTGAATACTGTCATGAACACCGGAGCCCTGCCACCAATCCGCTTCACCGTCAGCTCAACCTGATCAAGCTCCCTCCTGTATGCACCGGTCATGACATCAAGATCAGGGATGCTTTCCAAGGCACCTGCATCGGGAAGCAGATTGTCCAGCATCAATGGATGCTGCCATTCCTTTGAACCGAACTTGATGGAGGCACCATAGTCCTGGACCATGAAAAGTCCTGACGGGGTGATCTTCACGAAGCTGATATCATACTTCTCCAGAAGGCCGTTCGTCGCCTCTGCAAGCGTGAACGGATCCCTGTCTGCAAGATGGAAATGCATCCACATCCCGAAGGGAATATGCTCCATTTTCCTGCCGCTGATGCAATCCTCAAGAAATGCTTTCCTATCCATCTTTCCTCCCGATGAGTTCCTTAGCTTTGAAGCAGGCCGCATAGTGCCCGCTTGATACCTCTTCCAATGCCGGCTTCTCCTGACGGCAATGCTCCTCTGCAAAAGGACATCGCGAGAAGAACGGACATCCCTCCGGAGGATCTATGGGGCTTGGCATCTCTCCCTCAAGGACGATCTTCTTCCTGCTGCGTTCCAGGCGGGGATCAGGCTGGGGAATGACGCTGAGAAGGGCCTTTGAATATGGATGCAGCGGCTCTGAGGAGAGCTCTGATGCCGGGGCTACTTCGACAATGCTGCCAAGATACATCACGCCGATGCGATCAGCCAGGTATCCGAGAACAGCGAAATTATGCGAGATGAACAGCACTGTCAGATTGAATTCCCTCTTCAGCGATCTCAGAAGATTGATGATCTGCGCCTGTATGGAGACATCCAGGGAAGCAATCGACTCATCACATACAAGGAATTCAGGCTCTGTCAGAAGGGAACGGCAGATGCATATGCGCTGGAGCTGTCCGCCCGAGAACTCGTGGGGATGACGGCACAGAACCTCCTTCCCAAGACCAACCTTCTCCAGCATCGAAAGGATGCGCTCCTCCTCTTCATCCCTGCTGAAAGCAAGACGATGGATACGCAGAGGCTCTGCCAGAAGCTCCCTGATCGTCTTCTGCGGATTGAGTGATCCGACGGGATCCTGGAAGATGATCTGCATACGCTTACGCAGTTCACGGCTATTCCTCTCAGGAAGAGGTTCTCCATCGAAGAATACTGTTCCACCAGTCCTCCTTTTCAGCCCGATTATCGCCTTTCCTACTGTGGTTTTTCCGGATCCTGACTCACCGCAGAGCCCGAATACGGTATTCCTTTCAATCGAGAAGGAAACATGATCCACGGCCTTCAGCACACGCGGTTTTCCAAATGGATTCCGCCTGACAGGGAAATGCACCGAAAGATCCTCGACACGAAGCAGATCAGACATCGGCTGCCTCCTTTCCGCTCCCGGCGGCAAAGCATGAGACTTTGTGTGTTTCCGTAACTGCAATCTCCGCAGGACGGAAAAGGGAGCATTCCTTCCTCCTGGCATCGCAACGTTCATAGAAAGGACAGCCTGCTGCTCTTTCATGGGGATCTGGCGGTTGCCCTTTTATCTGGAAGAGATCGGCCTCTCTATCGGATGATGCGCTTGGAATAGAGAGAAGAAGCCCCTTGGTATAGGGATGCAGAGGGGAATAGAATATCTCATCGACAAGCCCCTGCTCGACGATGCAGCCGGCATACATGATGATGATCCTGTCCGCAAAGCCTGCAAGGAGGCTCAGATCATGGGTTATGAACACAACACTCATCCCATTGCGATCCCTAAGAGAGCGGATGAGCTGCAGTATCTGTTCCTGTATAGTCACATCCAGACCTGTCGTCGGTTCATCGGCAAGAAGCACCGATGGACGCGCTATCAAAGCTGAGGCAATCATCGCCCTCTGTAGCATGCCGCCGGAGAATTCATAGGGATACTGCCTCATGCGCACATGCGGATTCGTGATACCGACTTCCTCAAAGGCCTGGACAACCGCCTCTTCCCGCTCCTTGCGTCCCATCCGCGCCTTATGGGAAATAAGAACCTCCCCGATCTGATCACCCAGCCTCATGATCGGGTTGAAGGCCGACATCGGGTTCTGGAAGATCATGGATATACGGTTTCCACGCAATGCCGTCATTTCCGGTTCAGGTAGAGTGAGAAGCTCCTTTCCCTCGAATATCATATGCTCCGCTTTGACAACAGTAGGGGGAATCCTATGCAGGCGCATTATGGCTTTCACCGTCACGGACTTTCCGGATCCGCTTTCCCCGATGATTCCGAGTATCTCGTTATCGAAGAGCTGGAAAGAGACATCATTGACAGCATGTATCATTCCCTTCCTTGAAGGAAATCCAACTGATAGCTTTGATACATCAAGGATATTCATCGTCAGTCCCTTTCCTTGCTATGAGGATCGAAGAAATCACGCAGGGCATCTCCCAGCAGATACAGACCGATGATCAGCAGCGTGAGGACGAGCCCGGGGAAAACCACATATGTCGGAGAGTAGAGGATGAAATTCTTCCCTGTGCTGAGCATTGCACCCCAGGAAGGCGCTGGTGGAGGTGTTCCGAGGCCAAGGAAGCTGAGCGCGGATTCAAGAAGGATCGCATTTGCAATCGATACAGTGATCTGTACGAAGAGGGTGGAAAGGATGTTCGGAAGCATCTCGCGATAGAGTATCCTCACCGCTCCTGCACCAATCGCCTTCTCAGACTCGACATACAGCTTGTTCTTCTCAGAAAGTATCGTGGATCGGGTAAGCCTGGCGAATGCCGGGATATTAACGATGGCTATGGCAAGCATCGCGCTCATGGAACCCGTTCCTGCTATGGCTATTATGACAACAGCAAGCAACGTGGCTGGGAATGCTATGACAGCATCCATGAGCCTCATTGAGATGGCATCGAATATGCGGCTTGTATATCCGGCTATCAAACCGATGTTAACGCCTATCACGGCAGCCATCAGGACGGAGCAGACGCCGATCATGATCGATGTCCTCGCTCCATATACGATGCGGCTGAATATATCGCGCCCATATTCATCCGTCCCCATGATATGCTCAGCGTTTGGCTTCACAAGCCTCGCGCTCTCGTCCATTTCCAATGGATCACAAGGACTGATCACGGGAGCTGTGATAGCCATCAGTACGATAAGGCAGACTATCGCGGCACCGATCCTCGCTGCCCAGGATGAGAAGAACTCGCGTATCCTGCCCATAATCACCTCACTCTCGCCCGCGGATCTATGATCCCGTTGATGATATCAACAGCAAGGTTGACGATCATGAACATGACCACGATGTAAAGGACATTGGTCTGAAGCAGTGTATAATCCCTCCAGTTTATTGCCTGGATCGTAAGCTGTCCTATCCCCGGCCATCCGAATATCTGCTCGATTATCAAAGATCCTCCAAGGAGATCCCCCATCTGCAGACCGACTATTGTGATCACAGGAATCAGTGAATTCCTGAGGATATGCTGCATAACGATGCGCATCCTGCTGTCCCCGCGGGCAATCGCAGTCGTGACATGCTCCTGCTGCAGCACATCCTGCACAGAGGAGTGAAGGAATCTGATGATCCTGGCGGCCAGGCCCAGCGCAATCGTGAATGATGGCAGGATCAGCGAAGCGATATGCCTGAAAGGATCCACGGAGAACGGCACGCAGCCAGACGCGGGAAGGACAGGCCAGAACAGGGCAAATACAATGATAAGCAGTATCCCCAGATAGAAACCGGGAATCGCGAAGAACATAGCGGAAATCCCTGTGATGATATAATCAGCAAAGCCTTTTGCATGAAGCCCGGTATAGATTCCCAGCGGTATCCCTATGACCAATGACAGAAGAGTTGCGGAGACTGCCAGCTCTATCGTATAGGCTATGCGGCTTGTGACCATTCCGACTATAGGCTGGCCATTGACGAACGAGACTCCCAGATCGCCGCGCATAACGTTGCCAAGCCATATGAAGTATCTCTCGATAATAGAACGGTCGAGGCCGAATTTGGCACGCAATGCCTCAATCTGGGTCTCAGAAGCATTCGTACCTGCCATTATCATGGCGGGATCGCCAGGTATCAGATTGATGATCATAAAGACAAAGAAGGACGTAATTATCAGAGCTATAAACATTTGCAGTAATCTTCTGAGTATATAACCAATCAATCGCACACTCCTTTGGCATCTGATCCTGATTAAAGTATCGAATCGCATTTTTAGGCTGTAAAGAGGTTCTTTGCATGTAAAAACATGCTATTTCAACACCAATTCCACAGCATTTCACTACCATCCAAGGCAAATCATGATTTAGAATCAGAGGCATGAACAGCATTACGATCATCTGCCCCGATCGGGTCATATATGCAAGAAGCGCTTCAGGGAGGACGCTGCTGTCGATCATCCAGCAGGAAGTCGGGAATATCGATCCAGACACAGCGGTGAGAATCGAATCCGGCACGGCATCACAGATCACAGAGAAGGAGAAAGAGACCCTGGATAGCTCAAGGCTTGCAGCTGGATACAGGCTCGCCTCTGAAACCTATCCATTAGGGAATCTCACATTCTATCTTGATGAGTAGCGCACCCTCCCTCCCCGGCAATGGCTTCTTCGCATTCTCCCAGGCGGACCGCTTCATACTGAAGGAAGCCGGCCTGTGCATATACAACTCATCACACCCCTACTATGAGCGGGTCGTATATGACTATGAGCTCGTGTTCGTGACGGAAGGACTCCTGTCAGTGAGGGAGAATGATGAGGAAATCAACCTGGAACGGAACCAAGGCTACATATTCTTCCCAAAGAGCATAAGATCAAAGGGCTCGATGGATGTCAGTTATGGCACTGCGTACTTCTGGCTTCACTTCAGCAAGGAACAGAACGTACAGCAGGAATCATTTGACGACAAGGTCATTCCCCGTTTCTCTTCACCCTGTGATCCTGCGCGTCTCGTCACATTGCTGAAATGGTATATCCACGACTATATAGAAGGTATCGCCGACGAGGATTACCACAACACTTTGTTCCATCTCATCCTCCAGGAATTCTCCCACGTGGACAATGCTGGCAAGCCGGAGAGCCAGAACAACATCGTATCCATGGCATACCAGTACATCATGAGCAACTTCAGCAAGAATATCTCTGTCAGCGATATTGCGCGAAGTGTCCAGTGCACGCCGAACTACCTGACACGTATGTTCAAGGAATACTATGGCAAGACGACGATACAGTTCCTGAACAGCGTGAAGATCGAATATGCCAAGCATCTGCTGACAACGACGACCCTTCCGATCAAGATAATCGCAATCAGGTCAGGCTTCTCCAGCGACCTGCATTTCAGGAAGATATTCAAGCAGCTTGAGGGATGCAATCCACGAAGCTATCAGTATTCATTATCAAGGATAAGAATTGACCCCAAATGAGTTATAATACCTTGTAATACGGAACTATATCCTCATAGCCTGTTCCCATCCTGAAGCCACCGGGAATGGTGCCAAGTGGTGTGAAGCCAAGGCGTTCATAGAGATGCCTCGCATGTACATTGCTGCTCACGACCGCGTTGAACTGAAGGATGCGGAATCCAAGGGAGACTGCCTTTCTGAGCGAATCGGCAACAAGGGCCTCCCCTATATGCCTGCCACGCTCAGATGAAGTGACTGCGTAGCTTGCATTTGCAATATGAGAGCATCTTCCGACGTTATTCGGATGGAGGATATAGAGGCCGACAATCCTTCCATGCTCTTCCGCAATGGCTGTAAAGCTCTGGGACGAGAAGAATGATACAGCCTCATCTGCAGAGAGCTCGCTGTCCTGTGGGAAGGCGTTGCCTTCTCTTACAACCTCATTCCATATAGCTGCAGCAGGAACTGCATCCTCTTTTCTGAAAGCCCTTATTTCCATACAATCCCCTTTACTGAAAAACGGCAGAGCCGAAGCCCTGCCGTCTACTGTGCCTGATGTGCTATCACATCATGCCGCCGCCCATTCCCGGATTAGCCGGTGCTGCCGGTTCCGGTGCAGGGATATCGGTTACTGCACACTCTGTGGTGAGGATGAGGGAGGCAATCGATGCTGCATTCTGCAGGGCGGACCTTGTCACCTTCACAGGATCGATGATTCCACTCTCAACCATGTTGACCCACTTCATCGCATTGGCATCGAAGCCAACACCCTTCTTCTCCTTCTTGCAGGTATCAGCGATGATCGATCCATCGACGCCTGCATTCTCAGCAATCTGCCTGATCGGCTCCTCAAGAGCGCGGATAACGATCCTGTAGCCAACCTTCTCTTCCTCAGTAAGTGCGGAGAGATCCTTCTTCTGAAGCTCGTTCACAGCCTGGACAAGAGCAACGCCGCCACCGGGGATGACACCCTCCTCAATAGCTGCACGTGTAGCGCTGAGAGCATCCTCAACCCTGTGCTTCTTCTCCTTGAGCTCCACTTCAGTAGCAGCGCCGACATTGACAACCGCAACGCCGCCAGCGAGCTTGGCAAGCCTCTCCTGGAGCTTCTCCCTGTCATAGTCAGAGGTGCAGTCCTCAATCTGCATCTTGATCTGAGCGATCCTGTCGCGGATTGCATCGGATGAACCGGCACCATTAATGATTGTCGTGTTCTCCTTCTCGACCTTGATGCTCTTTGCCCTTCCGAGCATTGGGATATCAGCATTCTCCAGCTTCATGCCGAGCTCTTCCGTAATGACCTGGCCGCCTGTGAGGATTGCGATATCCTCAAGCATTGCCTTCCTCCTGTCACCAAAGCCAGGAGCCTTGACTGCGACGACTGAGAGCGTACCGCGAACAGCATTGAGAACAAGTGTTGCCAGTGCCTCTCCATCGACATCCTCAGCGATGATAAGAAGCGGCTTGCCTGACTGTGCGACCTTCTCAAGGACAGGAAGGAGATCCTTCATAGCTGAGATCTTCTTGTCGTAGATCAGGATATACGGGTTATCGAGGACAGCTGTCATAGTGTCCCTGTTATTGCAGAAATAAGCGGAAAGATAGCCGCGGTCGAACTGCATACCCTCAACGAAGTCAACTGTCGTCTCAATCGTCTTGGACTCCTCAACGGTAATGACACCATCCTTGCCGACCTTATCCATTGCATTGGCGATCTCGTCACCGATGGTCCTGTCGTTGTTTGCAGAGATGGAAGCGACCTGCGCGATCTCCTCCTTGTCCTGGATCATCTTGGCCTGTCCCTTGATGCATGCAACAGCATCCTCGACAGCCTTGTCGATTCCCTTCTTGATTCCCATCGGGCTGACACCAGCCGCAACGCTCTTCATTCCTTCCTTGGTAATGGACCATGCAAGGACAGTTGCCGTTGTCGTTCCATCGCCAGCTACATCGTTGGTCTTGGAGGCGACTTCCTTGAGAAGCTGGGCTCCCATGTTCTCGAACGGATCCTCAAGCTCGATCTCACGGGCAACTGATACTCCATCCTTCGTCACAGTAGGTGCACCATACTTCTTGTCGAGAAGAACAAGCCTTCCCTTCGGTCCAAGAGTTGTCATAACAGCCTTGGAGATCTTCTCTACGCCATTTACAAGAGACTTTCTGGCCTCTTCATTGAACTGAAGCTGCTTTGCCATATCCTAAATATCTCCTTATTCATTCTTAGAGCGGATTGCCGCCACCAGTTAAGATATACATAAAGCTGAAAAGCGGCAATATCGGTCAGGCTGGGAGAAGCAGCAATGCGCAGACGGCAGCCGCAAAGGCCCCAGATATCAGATTGACGGCATCATTATCCATCCATGGAATCCCCCTTGCCCGCTCATTCCTCTCTCCATTCTCCTCGCTCCTCTCCGTGAGCGTTCCATCCTTCCTCCTGTACTGCACCTGCACAGCCGCGCCAAGGAAGGAATCCAGGACAGATCCGAGGAAACCAGAGGCCGCAATAGCGAGGAAAGACTTCCCGCTGCATCCATATGTCCCCATGAAAAGCAGCGCTATAAGCAGCGAACCTCCCATGCCGGCAAGGAATCCAAGCACGCTCACGCCGCCGGAGATACCTTTAGGGACCTTCGTGAACGTGATGATGGAAACAGGGTCAGAATGGCTGAGACGCCCGATCTCCCCAGAGAATGTATCAGCCTCGGCTTCCGCTATCGCAGCGGCGAATGCAGCAAGGAATATATCAGGATTGGATGAGAAACGCGCTGCAAGGAGTGCCATGGCTGCAGGAAGCCCATTGGCCACGACCTGCATCATGTCCCTTCTGCGGCTTCCTTTGGCAGAGATCCCATCATCCTTCTGAAGCCTTCCGAGAATCGAGCATGACAGGAAGAAGAATATGAGCATCACGATTGCGGAAACAGCTCCGAGATACATGACGATGAAGCCCAGAATGACAGCCGCAGCTGTGCCACCTGCGGAAAGGAAGCGCTTTCTCATTGCAACAAGAGCCATCAGAAGCATAAGGGCCGCGATCACAAGAAGGCGCCACGGCAGAGGAAGGGAGAGGAAAAGGGAATCAAGAACAGTGCTCCATGATCTCATATGACCTCCATCAGCAATGCAGAGACAAGCGGAACGGTGATGTTGTCCAGGCCACGTGGAGTGAATGCCTCCACACCGGCTGCAAGAAGAGCGGATACAACCGCCGCTGGGATCGATGCATCTCCGAACATGATGAATATGATGAAGGAAAGGATCATCATTGCAAAGGATCCCTCAAGTGTCTTTCCTCCGATCCGATGCCGTCCAAACCGGGTTCCGACAAGCGCAGCAGCTCCATCGCC
This sequence comes from uncultured Spirochaetaceae bacterium, assembly GCA_944392985.1. Lineage (GTDB taxonomy): Bacteria > Spirochaetota > Spirochaetia > Sphaerochaetales > Sphaerochaetaceae > Ornithospirochaeta. The sequence continues at coordinate 78,492 of CALXYL010000002.1, forward strand.
GAGTCCCATGGCAAGCGTCCCTGACACAACCGCTGGCGGAGAAAGCAAGCCGTGTTCCATCAGCACCACGAGCGTCAGGATCGAAAGAGGATAGCAGACCAGTCCGGCAAGACGCTCACCGCTGAATCTTCCTAGAACTGCGTTGACCGGTATGAATGCAAGTGGCCCGGCGATGCGCAGCCATGGATCATCCATGCAGTAGACGATGATGAACACAGTAAGGGAGACAAGGATATGCACGGCCTTCCTCGCGCCCTCCTTCGCGATGATGCCCTTGCTCTGCAGTGCAAAGGATGCAAGGAGGACACCGATGATGTATACCGTAGCTGAAAGGAACCAAAGTACGTCGCTCACCAGCTGCGTCCTCCTCCGCCCGAGAAGCCACCTCCAGAGAAACCGGAAGAGCCCCTTTCCGTGTGCATCCCCGACCTATGCTGTGGACGCGTCGCAGAAAATGCCGCATGAGTACAGCGTCGAGCGAATGACGAGATGATGAAGATATCAGGAACAGTGCTGCAGCGGTACCACGGGACTGGCTGGACGAAAAGCCCGCTGAAAGCCTTCACCCACCGATCCTCCAGTCCGAAGGCTACAGCATATGAGAGCACATGGTAGAAGAAGGCAGGATCCTCGGCGGAGAGGCGTTCGATCCTGTCCTTCTCAACAGTACAGATGAAATCCCTGTATCCGATGATCTGGCCCAGCATGCGTATGGCATAGCCGCTCGGTCTCTCCAGAGAGGCTGCTAGGAACACGGAAAGCGCTAGCAGGATAAGGAATACACCGCACTCGATGCCTGCCATCCGTCCATCGAGTCCGAATGATGAAAGAGCGGTGACAGTGAAGAACCACATGAAGGCAAGAAACGGAAGCACGGGGAGCATCTGGCGGAGATTCAGGCCATCCAGCCTCATCTTCCTTTCGGCCCTCTTCGCTATCCCTGCCAGCAGGAGATAAGCCATCATCATCGGCATGATCACGAATACTGTCGGGAATCCCGGGAATTGAAGCGTTGCCAGGGCAGAGAACAGAACCACGGACAGAAGGATCAGCAGGTGGGCACGCTTTTTCAGGCGGATAGATTCCGGTGAGGATAGGATCCTATCACCGGAGAAATGCTCAGCCATGCTCCTCTCTGCCGCCTGGATCCGTGCTCGGAACCCGGCGCTTCCCATCTCCGAGCTGGAGAAGCTGCTGGAAGAGGAGAAGAAAGCGGCGAAGAGCAGGCGCTCAGGCTCCCCACAATCATCGGGAAGATCCCCTGTCCTTGTTATCAGGAAGCCATCGTCCTTCTCATCAATCGTCAGGAATCCTCTGTCAGCCCAGTAAAGCAGCATCGATGTGATAGCACGGGGAGCCAATGTGCCCTCTGAGATATATGCGCATTCCATTGGATCCAGCCCATCGGGAGGAGAGAATCTGGCAGGAGCGATGATCTGCTCATCCCTTCCCTTCGCAAACCACAGCAGCAAGAGGGAAAGGAACATGACCAGGGAAATGGCAACCGTGGCAATGAATGATACAGAAGCGGTGCCAGAAGCACGGGGCGCCGAGGAGAAATAGCCCTCATCCATCTCTACGCGGAGCGTTATCCCGAAGCCGTGAGGGAGATCGGCATATCGTCCACTGATCACGGTTCCATCGTCAGAAAGCATGAATGGGATTTTCATCTCAGAGCCATACTGACCAGCTGTGACCCAGATGCGGTCCGCATCCACAGGGTGAGGAAGATTCACCTCGAAAGCAGCCCTGCCGATCGCGCTATCCCAGGTCTCAGGTGTCACGATATTATAGTAGAGCTCATCATAATCATCATAAGGATCCGCTCCGAGAGAATATGAATACTCAATGACATAGGCATAAGGACCGCCGGAGAGCAGCTTGTCCGGGTCCCCGAAGCGGATGGAGATGAATGATCCATCATCTGAAAGGGAAACGGGGGAAGATGTCCAGAGCACATCCACTGCAGCATCCAGGTTTCCGAATCTGTGCTGGATATCACGATAGAATCCATGCGATGGTTCTGTATATTCCAGAGATAGGTTCTCCCGGATCACCATATCCCTTGCATCATCGACATCGATCCGTACCATGTAGTAATCAACAAAGAAGCCAGATGCCGCGAGAGGCAGGGAAAGCAGAAGAAGGAAGAGGATGACAGCTGGAATCCTCATCAGAATCCCACCTTCACCCTTTCCTTGTCCGAGTCAGCTATATCAACATAATCACGGCTTGTGAAATGGAAGGCAGATGCAATGATAGAGGAAGGAAACACCATCGTCCTGTCATTGTATTCCCTGACAACGGCATTATAGTATCTGCGTGCGTTGAGGATCGACTCCTCAATCCTGGCAAGCTGTTTCTGGAGATCGAGGAACACGGCATCTGATTTCAGATCAGGATAACCTTCTGCTACTGCAAGCAGCCGTCCAAGCGCACCCTCAAGTTCGCTTTCCGCCGCGACCCGGGCGCTTCCTGTCAGTCCAGCCTCATGATTCCTCGCCTCTATGACGCTTTCAAGGGTGTCAGCTTCGTGGGAAGCATAGCCCTTCACAGTCTCCACGATATTGGGAATGAGATCGCTCCTTTCCTTGAGATGGGCATCAAGACCAGCTTCAGCCTCAAGGCAGCGGTTCCTCATCCTCACAAGCGAATTGTATGATGAAACTGCCCAGACAAGGGCAATGACGATTATCAGGGCAACCACCGCTAGCGCGATCATGGACACCTCCTTCCCTTTCCTGATGATAGTGAAATCGGGTGATGCTGACCAGAGCCGCAAGTCTATCCGGAGGAGAAGCATTTTCGATTGCAACTGAAGTGCCAAAGCTGTAGAATTGCATAGATTATGCATACTTATGCAATCGCGGAGGCTCAATGAAGGAAAGGCATAACCGTCTTACGGTAGTAAAGGAACTGATTCGCAACAATAGAATAGACAACCAGGACACCCTTCTCGAACTGCTGAAGAAGGAAGGCTACAACGTAACGCAGGCAACGCTCTCCAGGGATCTGAAGATGCTGAAGGTCGGAAAGATCTCCGATGGCTGGTCCGGCTATTACTATACCCTGCCGGAAAGCGATCTCGTCAGCGAGTCGGAAAAAAGCTACATACAGGATGTCAGAAGAGGTATAATCTCAATTGAGTTCTCGGGGAATTTCGGCGTCATCAAGACCAGACCTGGCCACGCGAACAGCGTCGGCTTCGCGCTTGATGTGCTGGCGCTCCCGGAAATACTCGGTACTGTCGCGGGAGATGACACGATCTTCGTCATACTCCGTGAAGGAATGACAAAGGAGGATCTCCTGGAGAGCTTCAACGCGCGCATCCCGGAGATAAAGGAGTGATCATGGAATACGTCGATCTGGATAAGACAAATGGCTACAAGGCACTGCTGTCAGCCAAGAAGGACACGGTGAAGGATCTGCTGACTCCTGAAAGGGTCAGGAGCCACAGCATCAGGCTCGGAGGAGGCCTCTCGTACAACTGGGCCGCTATGCCGGTTTCCGACTCCACAGCAAAGCTGCTGCAGTCGCTCTCCGACGAAATGAATCTCATCGGGAAGTACAAGGAAATACTCTCTGGAGTGATGATGAATACCGGTGAGAAGCGCCTTGTCCTGCATCACCTCACAAGAGGAAATGTCCTTGGAAAGACGATCACAGCCGATGGGGAGGACAAGGATGCCTTCTACAAAGGGGAACTTGAGAAGATCCGCACATTCTCCGAGGATGTAAGGGCTGGACGCATCAAGGGATCCACAGGCAAGCCATTCACCACAGTCTGCCAGATCGGAATCGGTGGATCAGACCTGGGCCCGAGAGCGCTTTACCTCGCCCTGAAAGGCTGGGCAGATGGAAACGGCATCAAGCAGCTGAAAGGCGAATTCATATCCAACGTCGATCCCGATGATGCTGCGGCTGTCATCCGCCGCCTTGACTTCGAGACGACGCTCTTCGTGCTCGTATCAAAGAGCGGAACGACACAGGAAACGCTCACGAACAGGGATCTCGTCCTTGAGACACTCAAGAGCTCTCCGGTAGAGGGACTTGTTCCTTCCAAGCACATGGTGGCAGTCACCAGCAAGACATCTCCTCTTGCAGCAGACAGCTCCATGCTCCAGGCATTCTTCATGGACGACTATATCGGAGGACGCTACTCATCCACATCAGCAGTCGGTGGCGTTGTGCTCTCGCTCGCCTACGGCTTCGATACATTCCGCGCCCTGCTCGATGGCGCCCACGAGGAGGACGTGCTTTCGACGGAGAAGGATATCACGAAGAACGGAGCCCTTATGGATGCATTGGCAGGATTCTACATGAGAAATATCCTCGGCTATCCAGCGACAGCCATCCTTCCATATTCCCAGGCGCTCTCACGCTTCCCTGCCCATCTCCAGCAGCTTGATATGGAATCCAACGGAAAGCATGTCAACAGGGATGGGAAGAAGATCTCCTATCCTACAGGCCCTGTGATCTTCGGTGAGCCGGGAACGAATGGACAGCATTCATTCTACCAGCTGCTGCATCAGGGTTCAGATATCATACCGCTGCAGTTCATTGGTTTCAGGAAGTGCCAGTATGGTGAGGATATCGTGACAGCAGGCTCATACAGCCAGACGAAGCTCAATGCAAATCTCTCTGCGCAGATTGCGGCATTCGCACGCGGCAAGGAGGACGGGAACCCGAACAAGGAATTCGATGGGAACAGACCATCATCCCTCATCTACGGCGATGAGCTGACACCCGCCTCACTGGGAGCGCTGCTTGCCCATTATGAGAACAAGGTCATGTTCCAGGGATTCCTGTGGAACCTCAACTCCTTCGATCAGGAAGGCGTGCAGCTCGGAAAGGTGCTGGCAAAGAAGGTTCTCGCGGGATGCGAAGGAGATGAACTTCTGAAGGCATATGCAGATCTGCTGATCTGAGACCAGCAGCACTGTAAAACACAGAGCAGGACCGGGATCCTGCTCTGTTCCTTTCATGCTTGGAGATCATCCCTCCAGCGGTATATCCTCCATCCTGCCATCCGACATCACTGCTTCAGCATGCCAGATGCCATCCTTCAGAACAAAGGATGCAGAGGATACTGATGAGGATCCATGCCCAGAGGCTATCAAGGCCATGAATACAGCATCTCCCTTCTTCCGTGAGAGAACGTATCCCATCTTCCTTGATGAAGGGTTATCAGGACCATATGCGAGGCATATCTCCCCTTCTGGAACGGCTGACCAGACATCTGTTTTCACCCCATCGTTGAGATAAGCGGAATGGAATACCCCGCTCTTCTCTGCCTTCAGGACAGTATCGAGATGCTTGAGCGGCTTACGATCGCTGAAAGCACCAGGAACGGGGATGGCCGCGTCATGCTCCGTCCTCATGCCATGGAAGTGCATCGAGGAGAGAACCACCGCATCTGGAGAGGCTCCGCTTACCCTGATGAAATCGGTGAAGAAGCCATCATGCACAGAGATGCGCCTTTCCATCCTGACTCCCTTGTACGATTCATCATCCCATTCCTTGATCGTGAAGGAGTCCGGCATCGGGTACGCGTCCTTCCATTCCGTATAGGCAGCTGCATCCGTGGAGGCGCTGCTCTCCGAGAATGAGATCAGATGGCCTCTGGAAGGCGCCTGGTTGCCCTCATTGATCGACACGGTATTATGGGTCGCCGTATTCTTGTAGTAATCGTAATGAAGGATGGCACCATAGCCTGTCGTCCCCATATCGATGGAGACAGGGACGCCATCATAGTAGTATGAAAGCCCCAGCCTGTCGTAATGATCATGCTCACCACCATACGGGCCATGCCGGAAAAGAAGGTATACAGGGCCTCGCCTGATGACTGAAGCGCCAAGCCCATCCTCGCCGACAAGCGATCCCATCTGCCCCTCTTCCCCCTCTCCTGCCGGAAGTTCAGGAACACCATAGAAGAAGGATTCAGCTGAAAGCCTCCTTCCACCGCGGTACTTCATCTGCAGCTCCCGAAGAAGCTCTGGAGAGTGCCAGGTGCTGTATGCGAACTCATACAGCCCGTATCCATCGCGATCCCCCTGCTCAGGGTGGCAGTCATTCAGAAGAGGGAATGAGCCATCCTCCCTTTCGATGCGGAGAATGGACAGCAGCATCTTCTCATAGACGGGGTTTGAAAGGTGCGAGTATGGCGTATGGCGAGCGAACTTCTCATAGAGCATGAAGTTCTGGAAGGCATAGAAGTGGTATGCGGTGGAACACTCGAACCAGAAGCCATCCTCCAGCGTGCCATGCTCCAGCTGGTAGACAAGGCCATACTTACCATCCAGCGCGAATGAAAGCGCCTCGCTGTCTCCCAGGATCAGGGCAAGCACGCCGATTGCGCCATTGCATATGACCTCGTGGTTGTGGATCTGACTGTGCCTGTTGGCGCGGAGGAATGCAATGCCCTCCTTCCACATGCGCACCGAGATGTACTCCCTCTCCTCCGGAGTGAGAGTCTCCTCTATCACATCATAGGCATAGGCAAGATTACGCAGGAAGTTCGCTTCATCCAGCGTCTGTGCATTCAGCTTGCCGGGCCCATTGTATGGGATATCGCCATGGGGGACGTAACCAGGGTAGAACCGCGCGTAGCCCATGAGGATATCGCGGACATGGCCAGCAGCTTCCAGATCACCCGACAGCAGATAGATCCGCGCCAGGGTATTGGCTCCATTCTCATTGAATGAATTCATCAGCCTCCACCATGCGCCGTTCTTCTTATCATCGGAGAAATGCCTGCCGCAGGACGGGCAGACATGATCGAGCGGTGAAAGCGGATCGAAATCGAGCATCACGGAGCAGTCGGGACAGTAGTAGTAATGGCTCCAGTCCGCACACCCTGTCTCCGGTATCGTCAGCGGATACGAAAGATACGCCTCTGCCTGCGAACGCAGGAGGGAGAGGATCTCATCCCTCTCCTTCCTGTTTCTCAATGCCTTGATCTCCTCAGCAGTGAACTGGATCATATCACCCCTTTACCGCACCCGCGGTCAGTCCGTTGATGAACTGCTTATGAGCGAATATATACAGTATGAGGATCGGTATGATCGAAATCGAGGCTCCGGCGAGCATGACATGCCACTCAGCAGCCGCGTTGATCGAATACTTCATCTGTACAACAGCGACAGTAAGCGTTTTGATGCTCGGCGTGAAGATCGAGATGATGAATGATGTCAGATAGTCATTCCACGCTGTCCTGAATGAGAAGAGCGCGACGACTGCCAGTATCGGGCGAAGCAGCGGGAAGATGATCTGGAAGAATGTCCTGTACTGCGAGCAGCCATCGATTATAGCAGCCTCATCAAGCTCGGTCGGAATCGTCGTTACGAATCCCGAAACAAGGAGCACGTTCGTGATCTGCCCGCCGACAAGGGCAAGGATCAGGCCCAGGAGGCTCTTGTTGATATGCAGCGTCGAAAGGACCGTATATGTCGGATAGAGCGTAACAGATCCCATCGCGATGAACACGAGCGCACCATAGAGGGAGAAGATCAGCTTCTTGCCGATGAAGCTCTTCCTGGAGAACACATACCCCGCCGTCGATGTCGTGAAAACAGCAAGCACAAGCACTCCCACACCGACGATGATGCTGTTCATGCCGTAGCGGAGGAAGTCATTCTCCATGAATGCCTTTGAGTAGTTCTCGAAGTGCCATGCGGAGGGAAGGAACGAACCTCCCTGGGTAAGCTCAGCATTCGTCTTGAAGGATCCCAGTATCGTATAGACAATCGGGTAGACTGTGAAAAGGCACATCACGATTGCGAAGATGTACGCGATCGTAAGGAAGATATATCTTCTTGTCTTTATCGATTCGATTTTCATGCTCCCCTCCTTACATGTCGCTCATCTTCCGCGAGAAGCGGAGGAAGAGGATCGTGATGACACCTGCGATGATCGCCGAGACAAAGCTCAGTGCCGCTCCGTAGCCGAACTGCGGGACAACGGTATTTGCCGCGCTCACAGGGAAGAAGAACTTATACGCATAGAGCGTCATGACCATGGATGCGTTGTACGGACCACCTTCGGTAAGGACAAGGATCATGTTCATATCATTGAAGGCTGTCGCAATCGCGAGCATCAGGATGATCTTGAGGATCGGCCCCATCATCGGTATGGTGATGTACCAGAGCTTCCTGAACCCAGTCGCGCCATCCACCTCAGCGCTCTCGATGACCTCCTGCGGGATCTGCTGCAGACCTGCAAGGAAGTACACCATGTAGTTGCCGAGAGCACCCCAGATCGCAACGATGATCAGGGTGTGCATCGCATGGTCAGCTCCAAGCCAGTTGATAGGGCTTGAAATAAGCCCGATGCCCATGAGCATCCTGTTGATCTCTCCATTGTAGACGTTGAAGAGCAGGTAGAACACGAGGCCCATGACCGCGGAGCTCATTATCGTCGGAAGGAAGATAAGGCTCTGGAAGAACCCGCTTCCCTTTATCTTCTTGTTCAGTATGTATGCCAGAGCAAATGATGCCGGAATCGTTATGATGATCTTGCCAAGGGCATACTCGAATGTATTGAGGACCGATTTCCAGTAGATCTCATCCCTGAATACCCTCATGAAGTTCTCAAGGCCGGTGAAGGTCTCTGTCGTCCCGATACCCCCGTATCTGAAGAACATGTACTTGAGCATCCAGATGACAGGGAAAAGCGAAAAGCATATGAAAAGCAGCAGATTCGGCCACAAGAGGCTGTATGCGACTGCCGATTCCCTCAATCTCTTCTTCGTGATTTTCATTTGCACCTCCAGAAGTGCGCAATGCCGCCCGTGGGCGGCATTGCTACCCTAATCGATGGTCAGCGGATCAGTTCCTGGCGAACTCAGGGTAGATGATCCTCTCGTAGACGCCCTGGGAGATCAGGCGCTCGTTGACCTCGTTGTACCTCTTTGTGAGATCGGCGATTCCATCCTCAAGATCAAGCTGTCCTGCGATGATCGCGCCGAATGTATTGTACATATCGAGACCCTCGACGATGAAGTCCTGTGCATACTCCTCTTCCGGTGTCTTCGGATACATCACATCGTCATCAGCCTTGAGGAGAGCCGGGTTGTTCACATAATCGGAGCCCATGTCAGCTGTCTCGAGGACTGCCGGGATGCTGGAGATTCCGAAGCCCTGCTCGAAGTGCTCGCGGAGGTTGTCGACGTTGAGGAAGATCGCAGTGTATGCCTTCCATGCAGCATCGAAGTTCTCGCCATCCTTGTTGAACAGGAATCCAGGAGTACCTGTGAAATACTGTCCATAGAGCTGGTCGCCATCAATCGGAAGATATGTGCATCCCCACTCCTGGCCTTCTGCCATCGGGAACTGGTTGACGTAGACGCCAGGCTCAGCATGCGTATAGGACATGTACATACCGATCTTGCCAGCTGCGAACTGCGAGCGGAGCGGATCGATATCAAGTGACTCAGATCCCGGGAATCCCTGCTGGATCATCGTGCTCCATCCCTCAAGGTACGGGATGTACGGAGTGAAGTCATATGTGCCTGTTCCGAAGTCATAGCCAAGCCTCAGTCCAGTGCCTCTCTCAACCTGCGGCTCAAGTGATCTCTTGAGACCATTGGAAGCGCTCTTGAGGTTGCATGCGAATCCGTAGATTCCCTCGCCCTTGAGCTCGTTGGTGATCGTCACTGCGGCATTCACCATCTCATCAAGTGTCTCAGGAACCTCAAGTCCGAGGCGGTCGAAGATCGTCTTGTTGTAGAAGAGGCGGAGACAGGTGTTTCCTGTCGGGATGAAGTAGAGCTTGCCATCGATATAGTTCTGGCCCTCATACCATACAGCCTCTGTCAGCTCCTTCTGCTCATCTGTCATATATGGCAGGAGGTCAACGAAGCGGCCATCAAGGATGTACTTATCAAAGTACATATCATACTTGACGATATCGGGAGCCTCTCCCGTCTGGAATGCCATATCGACTGCCTGCCAAATATTATCCGTATAAATCTCGTAGCTCAGCTCGATATTATCAGTATTGGTTGCGTTGTATTCCTCAACCTTCTCAGTCCAGAAGGTCGCATCATGGCGGTCATTGGTCCAGAGCCTGATGACGGTCTTTCCAGAGGATTCAGCCGAGGAATCCTCTCCTGCACCACCTGCGAATGCGAGCGATGGAATCAATGCGAGAACGATAAGCAGAACTGCTGTGATCTTCTTCATGTTCTATCTCCTTTCGCTCTGGATTCTAATGTCGGAAAGACGCCTCCATAATCCAATTTTCCGCACAGTGATGTTCAAGTTTCAGCGATGCAGGAAAGGAGTTGTGGTATCATCAGGAAGTGATGAAGAGGCATAACGGATCATTTCTCAAGGAACTGTTCATATCCATACTCCTTATCCTCGTGCTGAGCCTTATATGCCTTCTGTTCATCAGCAACCACTACTACAGGGAAAGCATGCGGGAGAATCATAAGGAGAAGATCGAGAACGACTCCCGCCTCATCTCCGAAATGATCGGGAACCAGATCATGACGCTCCAGCTCCACGCCAACACGCTCGGGACTGATGCGAATATCAAGAACTATCTCACCCGCTATATCAGCGATTCCGACAACGTGCTCTACTACACCGAATTCGGGGCATATGCCATAGACAGGCTGAATGAGATACAGCTGATCTTCGACAGCTTCCTCGAGTCCTCTGCATTCATCGCCGCTGGAGAGGTATTCAGCAACTTCCAGTTCTATACACAGCATGACAGGACAGCCGCAACAGCATTCATCCGCACCCTATATGAAGAGGATACCGACCGCTTCATGATGATACTCCCGGAGATGACCAACCCGATCTTCCAACCGGAAAGCAGCGTCATTCCGATAGTATTCCGCTATGCGGCCTTCGATAGCAGCAGCCCCGCCTTCCTTGTCTGCTTCGTAAGCTCTGCCAAGCTGGCATTATTCATCTCTGATGCCTACCTCTCATACTTCGACGGCATTGCCATAAGGGATCAGAAAGGAAGGATGATCCTTTCAGATGGGGTCAGCGAGGAAAAGGCAGGCAGAAGCAGCCGCTACTCCATATTCCAGACGAAGGATGAGCTATCAGGATGGAGCATCAATGTCATAAGGGACAACATGCCATTCCTCCGCAGCATCAGGGAACTCTATCTGATAGAAACAATCCTCCTATGCCTGATTCTTGCCCTTGCCGGAGGCATCATCACGATGCTGTACCGCCGCTTCACCGAACCCCTGAAGGCTCTGATGGAGAAGATGCTGGACAATTCACGCAACAGGCAGTACCAGCACTTCAGATACGATGGTGAGAACGAAATCGGAACGCTTGCGCACTGCTATAACGAGGTCATAGATGAAGTCGGCGATCTCGTCATGACCCTCAATGAGAAGATCGAGGAGCTCGAGGAGGAGAAGAAGCAGCGCGAATGGGAGGAGGAGCAGAAGCGAAGGGCGGAGATCAAGGCGCTCCAGGCCCAGATCAATCCGCACTTCCTCTATAACGCGCTCAACTCCATCGTATGGATAACCACCGAGAACGGGGATGAGAAGGCGACAGAGTTCACGCTGCGTCTGGCAAGGTACTACCACACGAGCCTGTCACGCGGAGAGGAGTTCATAACGCTCAGGGATGAAATGGGACATGGCAAGGATTACCTCTGGCTGCAGAGCCATAGATACAGCATCGAGGATTATGACTTCTCGCTGGATCCTGCCATCAAGGAGGTCCTCGTGCCGAAGCTCATCATCCAGCCGCTGATAGAGAATGCGATCTACCATGGGCTCAAGCCATCTGAGAGGAAATGGAGGATCATAGTCCGGGCGGCGAAGGCCGGAGACAGGATCATCATCTCAGTCTACGACAACGGCGTCGGGATTCCTCCGAAGAGACTGCAGAAGCTGAACAGCAACCTGCATGATGGCATCATCGACAATAAGTCCGGGTATGGAATATACAATGTCAACAGCAGGATCAGGCTCTCCTATGGACAGAGCTACGGATTGAGGATATACAGCGCAGAAGGCTACTACACGCTCTCAGTGCTTGAGCTTCCGGCTTCGGGGGAAACAGATGAACATACTGATCATTGATGATGAAGGCGAGACCAGAGCAAGGATAGCAAGGCTCCTCTCCCGTACCGACACCGTATTCCAGGCCGGCAATGGCGCGGAAGCCCTCGCGCTGCTCGAGAAGGAGAAGGTCGATCTGATACTCACTGATATCTGCATGCCGAAGATGGACGGGCTTGAGATGATCCGCATCCTCCGCAGCCAGGGCAGCAGTGCCGAGATAATCGTCATGTCCGGCTACAGTGATTTCGACTATGCACACAAGGCAATCAAATACAATGTGAGGGATTACCTATTGAAGCCGATCAGCCCGACAGAGCTCATGTCGCTTGTCGAGGAAGCGAGGAAGGCAGCGGAGCGCCGCAGCTATCAGGAGAGATATGGATCCCAGCCATTCCTTAACGCCCTGTTCAATGGATCATATGACCATCAGGGTGCGCTCGCGAGGATGGAGATGCTCTCCCTTCCCGTTGATTTCGACTACTGCCTCACTGGCTATGTACGGCTAAGCACCTCAAGCGATGCAGCCTCCATAAGAAGCATCTCGGAAGCACTTTCTGCCTCTGGAGGAAAAGGGATTGAGGCACACGCATTCCTCCGTGGCCGGAGCATCGCGGTCCTTATCTTCGTCAAGGGAATCACAGAGACGTATATCTGGGAGAAGCTCTCCGCTTTCCGATCAGAAGCCGCCGCCTCCCTCGGCACGATGCTCTGGATCGGCTGCTCCTCTCCATTCAGGTCAATGGAGATGATCGCGGAAAGGGACAAGGAAGCGGATGCCCTCAGACGGACCACCCTATTCTCATCGCTCCTGGAATTCGGCGGGATGTCAGGAACCATTACGCAGGAAAGGCTGGAAAAGGATGCGGGAATCCTATCCGAACGGGTCACGACGCTGGTGCTTTCGGAAAGCAGCCCGGATTCCGCCATCGATGAATTCTTCCGCACCCTCTCGCTCATCGCCAGAGGAAGCAGCTATGCAGAGGCGGAGGACAGGATAGCGAGGCTGCTGAATGCGCTGAAGGCAATCGCAGCAAGCCATCTGGAGAGCGGTAAGCAGAAGGAAATCACGCTGGAGATCGATGAGGCGAGAAGGATCGACAACCTATTCGATTCCCGACGCATGATCAAGCGCATCGCGAACAGGATCCAGAAGGAATACATGGAGGAGAACATCCCCGCGGGAGAGGCGATCGCTGAGATGATCAAGCGCCGCATCAAGGAGAACATCGCGAATGAGGCATTCTCTGTCGCCGATGCCATCGACGGCCTCAATTACAGCGAAAGCTATATCAGGCATCTCTTCACCAACAGGGAAGGAATGAGCATAAAGGAATACATCACCGCAGAGAGGATGGAAAAGGCATTCACGCTTCTCAGGAACGGCACGTCAGTGAAGGAGACCGCAGAAGCAACAGGTTTTGCGAATCAGCGCTACTTCGCGAAATGCTTCAAGGATTACACTGGCATGACTCCGACAGAATGGAAGGCTGACGAACCTCAGCCATGAAACAGGCCGGTTTTCCTTGAACTGCTCTGCTTTTTCTGGATAATATAGCTACGATATGTCTGTGGGGTTATTTCGGGAACATGGATCAGAGAGACTATTCCGTTGCTTTGTCAGCAAATTCATACGGAAGTTCTTCCTGTATGGGTATCTTCTTTCCATCCCTGCAATCCTGAGCACCTGTGAATTCATCATCTTCGCCATCCATGGCTATCCCATCCTCGCTGTGGCTGCGGCTGCTGCAACTGCTGTTTCACTATACTTCCTGATCTCCTTCTGCTCGACTTCGCGTATGAAATGGCGCTACTACCGCATCGGCTACTACAGGCTCTCCACACGCCCGTTTGATGAGGAATACTTCAAGTACGACATGTCAGCACCCTGCATGAGGCTCATCATCAAGGATCTCTGCCATAGTTTCGGATACGATAGCGAATACGCAGAGATGAAGAGGAAATACTCCTCAAGGAAAGTCTCGATGGAAATGCAGAAGGAACGTCTTGTAGCGCGGGTACTTGCCCGCAAAGCGAAGGAAATCCAGGAAAAAGGAGGTATGGCATGAATTACAAGGTAGAAGAAGTCAATTCGGGAATCTTCACATGCACGCTCAGGGCATCCGCTGTTGAGAGCAAGATCACAGCAATGCAGAATGCTGGCTGGAAGTTCGAATCGATGGAACCAGTCGTCGGCAGATGCTGCCTGTGCTTCTCAAGGTACAAGATGATCGTTGTTTTCTCAAAGGACTGAGAGCATCCGGAAAGAGCGGCAGCTTCCTGTCGCTCTTTCCTTTTCTCAAAGATACGCCTTCCCGCTCCTGAAGAGCTCAAGGAAGCGTTCCTGGGAATCTATGGGATCACAATCGCTGCGGATCGCAGCATAGCGTCCATCCTCCTGGAGCATCCTTCCCTTGACCGTATCGCTGAACATGATATCCAGCATCTTATGGATGGTCTCCCTGATACGTGGATCATATACAGGTGTCGCGATCTCAACCCTCCTGTCGACATTCCGTGTCATGAGATCCGCTGAAGAGATATACATCTCACCTGACCCGAAGCTGTAGATCCTTGAATGCTCAAGGAAGCGGCCGACGATACTCATGATCATGATGTTCTCCGTAAGGCCCGGCACACCGGGAAGGAGACAGGATATACCACGGACGATTAGCTTCACGCGTACCCCGGCCTTAGATGCCTCCACGAGCTTGTCGATCATGTCCTTGTCAGAAAGGGAGTTCATCTTGCAGATTATCGAGCCCTCCCTGCCCTTCTCGATCTCCTTGTCCATCGCGGCAAGGATTCCTGCCTTGAGGGAGGAAGGAGCGACAAGAAGCCTTCTGTATGACGTATCCATATTCAGGGTTGCCAGATTGCGGAAGAACGCCACACCGTCAAGCCCGATCTCCTTATCGGATGTGATGATGTTCAGATCGGTGTACTGCTTTGCAGTGCTTTCATTGTAGTTGCCTGTACCGAGATGGGTGATGTACCTCACCTCATCCTTGTCCTCAAGGACTATCGATATGATCTTGGAATGGACCTTGTAGTTCTCCATGCCATAGAACACAGTGCATCCAGCCTCCTGCAGCTGCTCTGCATAGCTCAGGTTCGATTCCTCATCGAAGCGCGCGCAGAGCTCCATGACAACAGAGACATCCTTGCCATTCTCCGCGGCCCTTACGAGCGCGGCGACGATACGGGAGTTCTTCGCAAGGCGGTATATCGTTATCTTGATGTTCGACACGCGTGGATCATCCGCGCATTCCTCCAGAAGCCACAGCAGAGGATCCATCGTCTGGAACGGGTACGCCAGGAACACATCCTTTTTAAGCACGGTATCGATCATGCTGCCCCGCTGCAGGCCATTCGGAACCCTTCCCTTGAAGGACGGGTAACGCAGCTTCGGCCTCTCCTCGACGGGGAAGAACTCATCAAGCTGATACATGTACTTGTATGAGAAGCAGCCAGAAATGTGGAACACCTGGTTCTTCCTGATCCCAAGATGCTTTATCAAAAACTGCCTGAGATCATCGGAAGGCGCATTCATCTCAAGCCGGACAGCAGCGAGGCTTCCCCTGCTCTCCACCTTGTTCCTGATGAGCTTTGAGAAATCGAAATCGTATTCGATGTCGGCATCCTCAACGGATGCCTCGAAATCCGCATTGCGTGTAACGCGCAGCAGGGATTTCTCCTTTACGGAAGCTCCGGGGAAAAGCGAATCACCGAAGAGATAGAGAAGCTCCTCCGAAGGAATCAGATGCACCTTCTTGCCCCCGCCGATACGTACGAGGCTGTCGATACGCCGTCCCATCGTGACAACACCGAACATCTCCCTCCCATCGCGCTCAAGGCGCAGCACGAGGTAGAGCCTCTGGTTCTCAAAGCGGATCATCGGATGCTTTGCATCGAGCACAAGAGGGGAAAGGAACGGAACCATGCTCTCCTGGAAATAGCGGAAGGCACGCGTTTTCTGCGCCTGTGAGATCGTCTCCGGCATCAGGATATCGACACCGGCAGCCTTAAGCTCCTTCCGGAGCTTTGCAAACGTCTCGTCCGACTTCCTGTAAAGCGATGGAAGCATCGCGAGGATCATATCTATCTGGTCCCGGGCATTCATTCCCGTCTTGTTGTCGATGTATGAAGGGGAATGCAGCTCGAGATTCAGAAGCGATCCAAGCCGCACTCGTACGAACTCATCGAGATTCGAGATGAAGATCGAGAGGAAACGGCAGCGTTCAAGCAGCGGGTTGGAACTGTCCCTCGCCTGGTCGAGCACTCTCTTGTCGAACTGCAGCCATGAATATTCCCTGTTGATATATGGTGGCCTGATCGCGGCCTGTGTTTCCTTAGACATTGCCTTCCTCCAGAATAAACCTCAGATATCCTTCCTTCACGCCCCGGTCGGAGACGATGAGCTCATCCGCGCCATATATAGCCGCGCTCTCCTCTGCAAGGATCGCGGCAGGAAGAAGCGTATGGACCTTCTCCGGCGCATTGCGTATGAGTATTACCGTCCTTCCCTCCGAGGCTATGAGATGCTTTACCATCTTCCTCAGCTTCTTTCTCTCCATTGTCCTGAACGATGTATCAGCGATTGAATAGAAGTCGGCATAGACGCTGTAAAGCGCCGCTGCATTGCTCCCTGTCAGGACCATATGGCTGTACATCCTATCTGGATAGACACCGTTCCGGACGTAAGCCTTGCGTATGACCTTCCGCAGCTTCTTCGCATCCTCCTTGGAAGGATACGTCCCATCATAGATCGGGAAAAGCGCGGCGGGCCCGATATTCAGCGCTGCCATGCCCTCTCTTCTGCCATCATCCAGATCCGCTATTGCCGCTGAGTATCCCCCTATATCCAATAGCAGCGTACTGCCCAGCGCCGCATACTCCCTGTTGGCAAGGTAATCCGCATATGCCTCATCCTGCCCAGAGAGGTTCTTTATCGGGAGGCCGGTGGCGGCCCTGACCGCCTCCATGACCTCTCCATAGTTCCTCATGCGCCGCATCGATGCGGTGGAGATCAGATGCACTGACTGGGCTCCTACCTTTGATGCGGCATCGATGAGGTAGCGTATCGATTCCACAGCCTTCTCAACACCCCGCTCAGAAAGGCGCCCCTTCTTCGACATATAGCCAAGGATGGAAACGGAACGCCTCAACCCGACGACGGGCGTCATCATCTCGCCGCTGACTTCCTCGACAAGCAAAGAGATGGATGTGCTGGAGAAATCGATGACAGCGATCTTCACGCTTCATCTCCGAAGTAGATGCCGATGGCTCTTGCCATGGCAATGCGCTGATCGCTGATCGGAACAGACTTCGCCTTGCCCGCGATATCCTGCAGCTTGTTGTATGTCACGTGGTTGTCGCGCATCGCTACAGTCACGCCGAAATTGCCCTGCTTCACGAGTTCTCCCGCGAATGATCCCATCTCTGTCGAGAGGAACCTGTCGTATGGCGACGGAGCACCGCCTCTCTGGAGATGTCCAGGAACGACGACCCTCGTCTCAACCTCTGCCTGCTCCTCGATGTATGCAGCGAGCTTCTCCGTTCCTGTAGCGCGCCCTCCCCTGTACTCCAGGCGCTCGGTTTTCTTCATCTTCGCTTCAACCGTGCTCATAGCACCTTCTGCGATAGCGATGATGTTGAATGCCTTTCCTGAATCAAGGCGCTTCCTGACCATCTTGACGACAGTATCAGGATCATATGGGATCTCCGGGATCAGGATGATATCCGCACCTCCAGCGATACCGGAATACAGAGTGAGCCAGCCGACCTTGTTCCCCATGATCTCGATCAGCATCGTGCGACCATGGCTCGCAGCCGTCGTGTGGATGCGGTCGATGCATTCTGTCGCGATATCCACAGCTGTATGGAAGCCGAATGTCACATCTGTACCCCAGATATCATTGTCGATGGTCTTAGGGATACCGACGACGTTCAGGCCCTCCGATGAGAGAAGAGCAGCTGTCTTATGCGTCCCCGCGCCACCGAGAGTGACAAGAACATCAAGTCCAAGCGCTTTGTAGTTCTTCTTCATCATATCCAGACGGCTCTTGCCGTTCCTGTCCTCCTCCGTCATCTTCTTGAATGGCTGGCGCGATGTGCCGAGAATCGTACCTCCGACATTGAGGATACCGGAGAAATCCGATGGCTCCATCTTCCGGGCCTCCTTCTCGATCAGCCCCAGATAGCCTTCGGAGATGCCGATAAGCTCTGCATCCTTGATATTGTTGAAAACATATTTCGCGAACCCCCTGATAACCGCATTCAGCCCAGGGCAGTCGCCACCGCTGGTAAGTATTCCGATCTTCATAGACTAACCTCCGATTAGAAGTCTATCATATCATGCGCCATTGCAAGAACGGATAATCATCCAATAATAGGAAACAGATGTTATGGATGCGCGAAGAATAAGTTAATTCAGTCAATGACCTTCAGGACAAGCCTGGCAGGTTTTCTGGCGGAATATCTTATAAATTTCCGCATGTGGCGCCTATTCCACTTTTCCTTCACCTGCAATGTCTTTATCATCATGCGCAAGGAGAAAAAAGCCATGCATGACGAAACACAGCGTGTATATGAGCACGTTCTCAGGACCGATCCTGACCAGAAGGAATTCCAGCAGGCGGTCTATACCTTCCTTGTCTCGATCGACAAGATCATAGAGGATCTTCCGGAAGTGACCTACAACAGGATCCTGGAAAGGATGACAGAACCGGAAAGGGTCATAATGTTCCGCGTTCCCTGGCTTGATGATGAGGGAAAGATCCAGATCAACAGAGGATTCAGGATCGAGATGTCATCAGCAATCGGCCCATATAAGGGAGGACTGAGATTCCATCCTTCAGTCAATCTCTCCATCATGAAGTTCCTCGCATTCGAGCAGGTGTTCAAGAACAGCCTCACCGGCCTTCCCATGGGCGGTGGAAAAGGCGGTTCGGACTTCAATCCGAAGGGAAAGTCAGACGCGGAGGTCATGCGCTTCTGCCAGTCATTCATGACGGAGCTGTACAGGCACATCGGTGCTGATACCGATGTTCCCGCCGGTGATATCGGTGTCGGCGGACGCGAGATCGGCTACCTCTTCGGGCAGTACAAGAGGATCACGAACCAGTTCACCGGTGTCCTCACCGGAAAGGGAATGGATTTCGGCGGCTCCAACATCAGGCCGGAAGCGACTGGCTACGGACTCGTCTATCTTTCAGATGCCATCCTTGGCGGCAACGGCATGAAGCTCGACGGAAAGACCTGCCTCGTATCGGGATCCGGCAATGTTGCGCAGTATACAGTGGAGAAGCTCACAGAGCTCGGCGCGAAGGTCGTGACCCTCTCCGACTCCTCCGGAATGATCTACGACGAGAGCGGAATCACACCGGAGAAGCTCAGATGGATCATGACGCTCAAGAATGTCAGGCGCGGCCGCATCAGGGAGTATGCAGAGGCTTTCAAAGGAGTGGAGTACATCGAGCGCGATGCCACCAAGCCGAACCCGATCTGGGACATCAAGGCAGACTACGCATTCCCCTGCGCCACGCAGAATGAGATCCTCAAGGAAGATGCGGAGAATCTCGTGAAGAACGGGATCAGGCTGGTCGGCGAAGGTGCCAACATGCCTTGCTCCGTTGAAGCGGAGAGGATCCTCATGGGAAGCGGCGTTCTCCTCGCTCCTGCGAAGGCAGCCAATGCCGGCGGTGTCGCAGTATCCGGCCTTGAGATGGCACAGAACTCTTCACGCATGCAGTGGACGAGGGAAAGGGTCGATTCAGAGCTGAGGACGATCATGAACAACATCTACAGGAACATCAGCGAGGCGGCAGAGAAATACTCAGAGAAGAACAACTATGTCGATGGCGCTAATATCGCGGGCTTCATGAAGGTCAGCCGCGCGATGATCGCTGAGGGCTGCGTCTGATGCTCGGTACAGGTTTCGATAG
The DNA here is from genome assembly GCA_944392985.1 of uncultured Spirochaetaceae bacterium. Classification (GTDB taxonomy): domain Bacteria; phylum Spirochaetota; class Spirochaetia; order Sphaerochaetales; family Sphaerochaetaceae; genus Ornithospirochaeta. The sequence goes on from CALXYL010000002.1 coordinate 98,484, forward strand.
CGGAAAATACATCAAGGAGCAGACGCAATGCATCCTCGACAGGGTCCGGGAGTCATCTTCCGGACACCTTTATATCGAATGTGGAGGCAAGCTGCTTCATGACAAGCATGCCTCCCGCGTCCTGCCAGGCTTCGACGAGAACAGCAAGATGAAGGTATTCCAGGCCCTTGGAGACCAGATTGATATCATCATCTGCATCTACGCCGGAGATATCGAGAGAAGGAAGATCCGCTCTGATTTCGGAATCAGCTACGATGCCGACGTGCTGAAGATGATCGATGATTTCGCCTCCTACGGAATCAAATGCGACAAGGTCGTCATCACACGCTTCGAGAACCAGGTAGCCGCAACGGTATTCAAGAACAAGCTGGAGAGGATGGGGATACACGTCTACACCCACCCCGCAACCCCCGGGTATCCTTCGGACATCGACGTTGTCGTGTCAGATCAGGGATACGGGCGGAATGAGTACATACCCGTCTCGGCTCCTGTCGTCATAGTGACAGCTCCAGGACCGGGCTCTGGCAAGCTCGCAACATGCCTCTCGCAGATGTACCACGAGGCGAAGATGGGAATGAAGCCGGGATACTCAAAGCTGGAGACCTTCCCTGTGTGGAATCTCCCCCTTGACCACCCTGTCAATATCGCATATGAGGCAGCAACTGCGGATATCGGGGATGTGAACCTGATCGATCACTTCCACCTCGCAGCATATAACAGCATAGCCGTGAACTACTCCCGCGATCTGGAAGCATTCCCGCTTCTGGCAAGGATCCTCACAAGGATCACAGGGGAATGTGTCTACAAGTCTCCGACTGATATGGGCGTCAACCGTGTTGGCTTCGGCATCGATGATGATGAGGTCTGCCGCGAAGCAGGCAGGCAGGAGATCATCCGCCGCTATTTCCAGATCCGCACCGACTATGTCTCAGGAAGAGCGGACAAGGAGACGGTGAACAGGATCTCCGCCATCATGGACAAGGCGGGCCTCAAAGCTGAGGACAGGGCTGTGGTGGCTCCTGCAAGGGAGGCGCTTGAGAAAGCGATCATCGGAGGAAAGGGAAAGAACGGAACCGTGTGTGCAGCTGCGATCGAGCTCCCTGATGGACGGATTGTCACTGCGCATAACTCGATCACCCTCCACGCATGCTCTGCGCTCCTTCTGAATGCGCTCAAGGCAATGACAGGAATCCCGAAGGATAAGGATCTCATATCATCCTCCGTCATAAAGAGCATCACCGCGATGAAGAGGGATATCCTCAGCGGGAAGGGCGTGAGCATGAACCTTGACGAGATCCTGATCGCCCTCGCGATGAGTGCCTCAGAGGATGCTGATGCGAGGAAGGCACTTGAGGCGCTGCCGATGCTGAAGAACGCAGAGGTGCATCTGACGCACGTTCCCTCCAATGGGGATATCTCAGGTCTGAGGAAGCTCGGACTGATCTATACAAGCGAGCCGAAGTATCCTGAAAGGAATACAGGCAAGAAGGAATGATATGAGAGAGAAACTGTCATCCCGTCTGGGATTCATACTCCTATCAGCGGGTTGCGCGATAGGACTTGGGAATGTCTGGCGCTTCCCGTATATCACAGGGCGCTATGGCGGAGCGGCATTCGTGCTTATCTATCTGCTGTTCCTCGTATTCATGGGCGTCCCCGTGATGATCATGGAGTTCGCCATCGGAAGGGCTGGACGGATGAACATCGTCGGAGCCATAAGGAACCTTGAACCTGAGAAGTCGAAGTGGCACGCGGTAGGCTATGCCTCGATAGCGGGCAACTACCTGCTTCTGATGTACTACTCAGTCATCACAGGCTGGCTGCTCTACTACTTCTTCTCATTCCTCTCAGGGCAGCTGAATGCCTCCTATACGACAGCGGATGTGGAGTCATACTTCAGCACGCTGACAGCCAATCCTGGTCTGCAGACAGCGCTGACTGGCCTGGCGCTCCTCCTGACAGCAGGCGTTGTCATCATCGGCCTGAAGAACGGTGTTGAGAAGATCACGAAGGTCATGATGGTGATACTCTTCCTGCTGATGGCTGCATTGGCGGTCCATTCATGTCTCCTTCCCGGGGCCGGAGAGGGCATCAGCTTCTACATGAAGCCTGACTTCGGCAATCTCATCCATGAGTATGGACTGTCTGAATCGGTATTCGCAGCCATGGGACAGGCTTTCTTCACCCTCTCCCTCGGCATCGGCGCAATGGCGATCTTCGGCTCATACTTCGACCGGAACCGCTCGCTTGGCGGCGAATCCATAAGGATCATATGCCTGGATACGACGATAGCGCTGCTTTCGGGATTCATCATCTTCCCTGCATGCTCATCCTTCGGTGTCGAGGCAGGCTCTGGCCCATCGCTACTCTTCATATCGCTGCCGAATGTATTCACACAGATGTCGATCGGCGGAGTATGGGGATCTGTATTCTTCCTCGCGATGATCTTCGCGGCCCTCTCCACGCTCATTGCCGTATTCGAGAACATCTCAGCGTATTGGATGGACATGCACGGATGGTCAAGAAGGAAGGCTGCTGCCATCAACTTCATCCTGATCTTCATCCTCGCCCTACCCTGCGTGCTTGGCTACAACGTGCTTTCCGGCATACAGCCACTGGGAGAAGGCTCGACCATCCTCGACACAGAGGACTTCATCGTCTCCAACATCATCCTTCCGCTCGGAAGCCTTGCATATGTGCTCTTCTGCACGCATCGCTATGGATGGGGCTGGGACAGGTTCATCGATGAAGCCAATGCGGGAAAAGGTCTGAAAGTCCCCTCATGGCTCAGGTTCTACTGCGCCTGGATACTCCCGATCATCATCGCCATCATCTCTGTCAAAGGCATCTACGACGTCTTTGCTTGAAGCACGGGGTTGCTGGAAGCGCTTCCAGCAGCCCTTTCTTTTCAGGAGATATCCTTCCTCACATCCTCATTCATCTTCCTGATGACACCCAGCGTCATCGGTACAGCCATGATGAAAGTGATAAGATCCGCAAGCGGCTGTGCAATCTGTATTCCCCAGATCCCGATGAAGGGCGGAAGCAGCCAGACTATCGGGATGAGGATAAGGCCCTGTCGGGCAAAGCCCAGTATCGAAGCCCTCCACATCTTCCCCGTTGTCTGCAGCAGCATATTGCTCATCGTGATCCACGAGGAGAAGATAAGCGTGAAGCATCTCAGACGCAGCGCTATATCCCCTATCTCTATGACCTCTGGATCGCCTTTCCTGAAGAATCCGACAATGGGAGTTGCCCAGATGAACTCAACCACTGCAAGCACGGCCAGAAGCGCTGTCATCGATTTCAGGCAGAACCAGAAAGCCTCCCTCACCCTCTTATAGCGGCCAGCTCCATAATTATAGCCGCACACGGGCTGGAAACCCTGACCGATTCCTATGAGGATGGAGTTAGTGAAGTTTCCGATCTTGTTGACGATTGCCATTGCCGCAATCGCAGCATCCCCATATGGAAGTGCAGCGTTGTTCAGCGAGATCATCGCAACGCTCGTGACACTCTGACGGCAGAGCGATGGAAGCCCGCCATTGGCGATCATGCCGAGCATCTTCCGTGTCGGCCGGAAGGAACGGAAGCGTATCCTCACGGTACCGATGCGCTCAGAGAGGATGAAGAGGATCGTGAAGCTAACCATCTGGCTGATGGCCGTCGCGATGGCCGCTCCCGCGATCCCCATCCCGAATCCGAAGATCAGAAGCGGATCAAGCACCAGATTGAGAATGCCGCCGGTCGTAAGTCCTATCATCGAATAGAAGGAATTGCCCTCGAATCTGAGCTGGTTGTTGAGCACGAATGAGGAGGCCATGAACGGCGATGCGATGAGTATCCAGAACATATAGTCCATCGCATACGGCAGAATCGTCTCCGATGATCCAAGAAAGATGGAAAGAGGCTCAAGGAAGATGATTCCAACAACCATGATCAGGATGGAGAGGAAAAATGATGAGAAGAATCCCGTTGATGCAAGCTGTTCAGCCGTCTTTTCATGATGAGCGCCAAGCTGCCGCGAGATATTGTTTCCGCTTCCCTGTCCGAAGAAGAAGCCTATGGCCTGGATCACCGCCTGCAATGAAAGGGCAACACCGACAGCAGCTGATGCCGATGTTGAGATCTGCCCAACGAAGAATGTGTCTGCAGCGTTGTAGAGCGTTGAGATGAGATTGCTTATGACTGTCGGAACGGCAAGCGTGATGACGAGGCGTCTTATCGGGGTCTCTGTCATCTGCCGGAACTTATCTTCTGCGGAGAGCTTCTTCACAAGGACTATGATACTACCGAAAGAAGCTGAAAAGGAAAAAAAGAAGGCCGGCTGCAAAGCCGACCTCATGCATCAGATCCCTCGGGACTACTCGAACATCCAGAGCACGCCGACGTTTCCAGCGAAGAGTCCGGAAACCTTCCAGCCATTCATGATGGCAAGATCGACACCACCGCCAACCCTGAGATAGAAGAGAAGCGGGATGTCCGGGATCTGGTACTCAGCGCCGACCATGGCTGTGAGTCCAAGGTTCATTGCGAACTGGTCACCGAAGAAGAATCCCATCGGAACCATGAAGCCGAGCGTTATCGGCATGTGGTGCGGTCCCTTGAAATCAATGTCAGCGATCTCATAGAAAGCGCCGACTTCACCGCCGAGCCCAAGACCATCTGAACCGATATGGAACATATCAAGACCGACGTTCGCGATAAGATCGAACTTGCCCATACCGAACTTCATGCCTACACCAGTTGCATTACCGACGTTAAGGCCGATACCGAAATCACCATCACCTGAGGATCCCCTGGATGCTGCCATTGCAGGAACAGCTGCAATAATCGCAACGAGGAGAAGTACAATAGCTTTCTTCTTCATTAAAAGCACCTCCGAATCAATACTTCGATTCACATCCTACATTCTGGAACTGAAAAAGTACATAAGCAAAAGAAAATTCCCACACAGTGGATGCAACAGGCAAACTTGTATAGAATCCCACGCATGGAAACAAAGAAGAGCCCATTGACAGCAAGGGGCCTTGCTGTTGGAATCATCGGCCTTATAATCATCACGGCATCAAGCATGTATGTGGCACTGCGGATGGGAGCGCTTCCCTGGCCAACGGTGTTCGTCACCGTCCTTTCAATGGCTGTCCTCGGCAAAGCCAAGGGATCGACACTTGAGGAGATCAACTGCACCCATACGCTGATGAGCGCCGGAGCAATGGTCGCAGGAGGACTTGCGTTCACCCTCCCCGGACTATGGATGACAGACTCCTCTGCTGAACTGTCCCTGATCTCAGTTCTGGCGATCTCTGTCACAGGTGCAGTGCTCGGTACACTCTTCACAATCATTTTCCGCCGCTCGTTCATCGAGAAGGAGAAGCTGCCCTACCCTATGGGAGAAGCTGCGTACAATACGCTCATCGCGGGAAAGGAAGGAAAAGGCGCGCCGGTGCTCTTCTCCTCCCTTGGGGCCTCTGCGCTGTTCACATTCATCAGGGATGGACTGGGGAAGATCCCCGCTGTTCTCAGCATCTATGGCGGAAGCTCGCTTTTCCCGTCTCTATCAATATGGGTATCCCCGATGGCTCTGGGAATCGGAGCGATCATAGGCCCGGTTCTTGCCCTGATGTGGTTCGGAGGTGCGGTGCTCGGCTATTTCATACTGACCCCGATCGGGCTCTCCACGGGTCTTTTCAGCTCAATGTCAGATGCTGATAGCTTCAGGAGCAACCTCGGTATCGGATTGATGATCGGTACAGGGCTTGGCGTTGCTGTCAAAGCCATCATCTCCCTGATCAGACGCAAGAGAACAGAAAGCTCCTCCCCCATTCCCCGGAAGCTGCTGATCGTCATTGCCGTCGCATGCATCCTCGCCATACTGCTTCTGTCTGTCACGACGGAGATCACGCTGCTTGAAGGCGTGCTGCTCATTGCCGGCGTTTACCTCACCGCATATCTTTCAGGAATGCTCACAGGCCAGACAGGAATCAATCCGATGGAGATATTCGCCATCCTCGTCCTGCTTGGAATCAGCGCTGTTCTCAGCCCATCCCTTGCCGCAGCATTCTCAATCGCCGGAGTAGTCGCCGTCGCCTGCGGCCTCACAGGAGATGTGATGAATGATCTGAAGAGCGGCTCCCTTGTAGGGACGCGACCACGCTTCCAGATCATCGCAGAGGGCATTGGAGGCATCATCGGAGCCATAATCGCTGCATTCGCGCTCTTCATCCTCAAGGATTCGATGGGCGGCTTTGGAAGCGCGGAACTCCCGGCTCCACAGGCAGCTGCCGTAGCCGCTATGGCAGGAGGACTCACTGACAGCCTCGCCTTCTTCATAGGCCTCGCAGCCGGTCTGCTGCTTTACATGCTCCGCGTGCCCTCTGCCACCCTCGGCCTTGGCGTGTATCTTCCGACATACATCTCCTCCACGATGGCATTGGGAGCAGTCATAATGGCTATCGTGAAGGCATGCATGAAGGATAAGGGGAAAGCCTCGAATGGTGCCGCCCTGATATCCTCGGGGCTTCTTGGTGGTGAAGGCATCACAGGCGTAATAATTGCAATCGCATCAATGTTCTGAGGAGCATGACATATGAAAGATAGCCTCTTCTGCCTCAGTGAGAAGGAAATGATGGATGAACTGAAGCTGGACAAGCCATTCCAGGCAAGGATCATCCATCAGGCAATGACTAAGGGAGTCGTCGACTTCAGCGCGATGACATCTCTTCCGAAGGACATCAGGGAACGCCTCACGAAGGAAAGAGGCAGTGCCCTGTCCGGGAGGATCATCAGGAAGGAAGAGGCTGATTCCACAGTGAAGCTCGCCATCTCATTCCCCGATGGCGCCATCATCGAGTGCGTCAGGCTCTCCGATGGGAGCGGGCGCTATACAGCCTGCCTCTCCAGCCAGGTCGGCTGCGCAATGGGCTGCGCTTTCTGCAAGACCGGCACGATGGGGCTTGTACGGAATCTGAGTGCCGGGGAGATCGTCGAGCAATTCGCATTCCTCTCTTCCCTCGGAGAACGCATCAGCCATATCGTGTTCATGGGGATGGGAGAAGCCCTTCATAACTTCACTGCCGCAATGGATGCGATAAAGGAGCTGCACAGGGAGGATGGCTGGGGTATCTCATACAGGAAGATGACTGTATCCACATGCGGCCTTGTCCCCGGAATAAGAAAGCTCACGGAGATCGATATGCCGGTCCGCCTTGCCGTCTCCCTTGTCAGCGCAGATGATGCAACACGTTCAAGGATCATGAGGATAAACAGGGCGTATCCCCTCTCAGAGCTCAAAAGCGCGCTTATCTCCTTCCAGAGACGGCAGGACAGAAGGCTGACACTGGAATACTGCATGCTTGGCCACGTGAACACAGACAAGCATAGCGCCGAGGAGCTTATGCGTTTCTGCCGCGGTCTGGATGCCCTTGTGAACCTGATTCCATGGAACCCTGTTCCCGAGCTTGGATTCGAAGCGCCGTCAGAACAGGAGATCCGTCTTTTTGAGAATGAACTCAAAAAGCTCCACGTCAACTACACGATCCGACGCTCTAAGGGGCAGAGCATCAGCGGAGCCTGCGGCCAGCTTGCAACGGAAAGCAGGAAGGAAAAGGAGTCGTCACACATCTAGGGTGACCCTTCTCCTGTCAATAACGCACATGTGATGTCTGATTATCAGACAATTATGTAACATTTGGCTTAATTGTGCATCGTGCCATCTGCCCTTAAACTTCCTGATATATATGAAGGAAGATACCTTAAGCCTTGCCGCTACGACATTTGGAAAGAATCTCAGGAAACTGCGCAAGGCACACAGCCTGACGCAGGAGAAGCTGGCTGAAGAGCTTGGCATCTCGACAAAGCATGTCGGGGATCTCGAGAAAGGCAAGTCTTTCACTTCCGGAGAAGTGATGGACAGCATTGCACGCTATTTCGATGTGGGCTTTGAGGAGCTGTTCGTTTCCGAAGGGAAAGCCCATGATACGGAAATGGAAGCCATGCACATTGCCCTTGATATGCTGAAGAAGAATACGGAAGCATTTGAACGCCGCGTCATTGAGCTGCACGTGAAGGAAAAAGAGGATCTGCAGTGATATAGATAGACAGAAAGAGAGCCGTCGCGCGAAACGACGGCTCTTGCTGTTATGTCAGGTTTCTCACTTCTCGAGTACAGCCTTGATGCGCCTGATACCCGCGGAGGATGACTGCTCCTTGAGGATATGGAAGTGGCCCATGTCCCCGGTGTGTGTCACATGAGGGCCTCCGCAGACCTCCTTGGAGAAATCGCCGATTGTATAGACAGTGACCTTCTCGCCATACTTTGAGTCGAAGAAAGCGATTGCCCCTGCCTTGCGGGCCTCATCAAGAGTCATCGTCTCCACGGTTACCGGAAGGTCGCGCCTGATCTGCTCATTCACAAGATCCTCAACCGTCTGGATCTCCTCCTTGGTCATTGGGGCTGGATGCGTGAAATCGAATCTCAGACGTTCTGCCGTGATGTTGGAACCCTTCTGCCCGACATGATCGCCAAGAGTGCGGCGAAGTGCGGCATGAAGCAGGTGCGTCGCCGTATGAAGCGCTGTCGTAAGCTCGCTATGATCCGCAAGACCGCCCTTGAACTCCTTCTCTGCCCCCGCGCGGGAAAGCGCCTGATGCTTCTCGAATGCCTCATGGAATCCCTTCTCATCAACTGTGAAGCCATGCTCCGCAGCAAGCTCCATTGTCAGCTCGATCGGGAAGCCGTATGTATCATAGAGACGGAAAGCGAGGCGTCCTGAGATGACCCTGTCCTTGCCCTTCATAAGGTTGGGAAGCATCTTCTCGAACTCCCTCTCTCCCTTAGTCAGCGTGATGGAGAACTTCTCCTCCTCCTTCGCAAGCTCATCATGGATGAAATCAACATGCTCCCTGAGCTCCGGATACGGCTCTCCATAGAGGGAGATGACGACATCGGAAAGGCCAGAGAGGAACTGATGGTCAATTCCGATCTTCTTGCCATGGCGTACAGCCCTCCTGATAAGGCGGCGGAGGATATATCCCTGCCCGACGTTGGAAGGAGCCACAGCCTTCTGGTCACCGAGGATGAATACAGATGTCCTTATATGATCGGAGATGATGCGGATGGAGATATCATCCTCCTCATTCTCGCCATACTTCTTTCCCGAGAGCTCTTCGATGGAGCGGATGATCGGCTGGAACACTTCAGTCTCATAGACGCTCTTCTTCCCCTGAAGAACAGCGACTGTCCTCTCGATTCCCATTCCTGTATCGATGCACTTTCTTTCCATCTCATGGAATGAGCCATCCTTCTCCTTGCGGTACTGCATGAATACATCATTCCAGATCTCGAAGTATTTCCCGCACTTGCATCCAGGCTTGCAGTCAGGGCCACAGGCGGGACGCCCTGTATCGAAGAACATCTCAGAGTCAGGTCCGCATGGCCCTGTCTCGCCTGCCGGCCCCCACCAGTTGTCCTCGCGAGGCATGAAGTAGATATGAGAAGGATCGATGCCAAGCTCCTCCCACCTCGCGGCAGCCTCAGTGTCGCGTGGGACTTCATCATCTCCCTCGAAAACCGTCACGGAAAGCCTTTCAACAGGGATTCCGAGAACCTTTGTAAGGAACTCGAAGCTGTACTCGATCATCTCATGCTTGAAATAATCTCCGAGCGACCAGTTTCCAAGCATCTCGAAGAATGTGAGGTGATGCGGATCCCCGACACTGTCTATATCACCGGTACGGATGCACTTCTGGTAATCACAGAGCCTTCTCCCTGCCGGATGCTCGGCGCCGAGGATATACGGCACAAGCGGATGCATACCCGCTGTCGTAAAGAGGACCGTAGGATCGTTCTCCGGTATAAGAGATGCTCCTGAAATCTGCTTATGTCCCTTTGAGACAAAGAAATCAATATATAGCTTCCTAAGCTGATCAGCTGTTATATCCTTCATATGCAATTTCCTTTTCCGCTATATCCTATTCAGCACACTTTCCATGGTCAAGAGAAAAGATCCGGTACATTGCCTGCACGCTTGACATGGGGCACAAGGCGCCGCAGATCCCTGTCTGATGAATATGTCAGCGCCCCGCTCTCCACGCGCATCCTGGACCAGGTGTAAGAAGGAACGGAAAGCATCGAGGAAGAGAGCATCGCGCGCCCTCCTGCCGTGAGAACCTTATCAAAGACAGCCCATGCAGGTCCCCCGTCCTTCTCCTCTGTCAGCAGTACCGCGCTGGATATGGATGCGGTGAAGCTATTGCGTATCATGACAAGCCAGCGCTCCATATGCATGGAAGGAGGAAAGACTGAAAGAAGCAGGCCTGTGGAGAATATGCGGCTCTGAAGCGGCGCGTCGGATGCGGAACAACGCGAGAGAGGCCCTGAAAGGGATGCGATCACCCTGCCTCCATCTGCGAGGACCTTCTCTGCGGCATATGCCGGTATACCATCATCAAGAGTCGTAAGGACTGTTACGCCATGCTTCACGAAATAGGAAAGGGCCTCCGATGTATCATGTCGTCCCTGCATGGACGGCTTTGGCATTCCGACAAGTGTCACGCGCTCTCCGCTAAGAAGGGAAAGATCACCGGCTGCATAGATCACGGGAAAGCGTTCTCCCTTCTGCTCAGGGAAATCCGGGGATTCCGGGAAGAGTATCCTCGAAGGTATGCGCTCAGCCATGAATGCGTCAGCAACAGCCATGCGCACCTCGATCAGCTTATCCCGGCTGCATCCGACGACCTCCCCTAGCGCTTCTGCCGCATCATCAAGAGGGCGTTCAGGATCAGGAAGGGCCATTGTCAGCCTGTATGCCCGCTCCCTCTCCCCCGTCAGTATCGCAAGAGCCTCATAATTTGCAGCTCTTTCCTTATCTCCGGTCATAGACATCTGCGCTTCGCCTCCAGGAGAATCGAGGAGAAATCGCAGAACGGCGTTGGAATGGAATGCTTCCTTCCCAGCCGGGAGACTGCTCCTGCAAAGAACCTGTTCTCTGTTTCCCTGAGTGCAAGGACATCCTGCAGCATCGATGTCTTTCCATGATCGCGGAGCGCTGTCACCCTCCTGATCATCTCCTCCACATCTTCCTGATCAAGGACAATGCCCTCAGCTTCCCCTACCCGCTGCACTTCCCTAGCAATGAGCCTTACAGCCCTGATGAAGTCAGTATTGCCAGAGATAGCGGCGTAATCAGCGACAAGTATCGCAGAAAGGGTGTTGAAGCAGGTGTTGAGCATGAACTTCCACCACTTCTCATGGAGTATATCCTCCGGCACGGTGCATTTCTGGCCTGCTTCTGCAAACAGGGAGCGTATTTCCTCCACCCTTTGGCTCACGCGGTTGTCCTTCTCCCCGAACACGATCATGCCGCCGTCGGAGAAACACGTCGTTTCTATCCCATCATGCACTGATGAGAGATCGGTTATGAATGCATAGAGCACCGCTTCGCTTCCGAATGCCGCCTCAAGCTGCCCCTCCGCCTCGATTCCATTGAGAAGCGACATGACAGAGGTTTCACTGCCGATGAAAGGACGCGCCTCCTCGATGGCATCCGGGAGATCCATGTTCTTCACCGCGAATATGACCAGATCCGCAGTATCCGCATCCGCAGCGCTTCTCAGGCTGAATGGAATGCGCTCCCCATTGACGATAAGGCCATCCGCATAGCGGGCCTTCCTCTCTTCATCCACTATGAATGCAGTATCCGCTTTCCTGTATAACTTCCAGGCAACGACAGCTCCGACTGCCCCTGCCCCTACGATCCGTACCCTCATAGGATTGAGGATAGCCAAAGCCCGTAAGGCGTTCAAGGCATCCTCCATCGATGCTATTTGAGCGAGGGAAAATATGGTATTCTGTCCATATGCTTCTGGCATTGCACTGCATCCTTTCCCTGATACTTGCCTGGAACGTGAGCGCCGCGATTCCCGCTTTCCTGCGTCCGCGTTTCAGCTCCAGACTCTCAGCGGTGCTAAGGACTGTGCTGCTGTACCTTCTCTGCCTCTTCCCGATCATACCGGATTTCGCATCGACATACCTTGTCTCATTCGCGGCATTCGCAATATACCTCCTGGCTTTCTACAGCGAGCGAAAGGAGAAAACCGCAGCATTCTCCGTCATCTTCTTCTCGATCATCGGATCCTGGTCATACCTGTCATCATGGTGGATACAGCGCATCACAAGCGGTGGAATACCATTCGTGATGTCATTGCTGGTCGCTTCACTGCTCATCATCCTCTCTCTGCTCTACTTCAGCATCTTCCGCGTTCATTTCAAGCAGGTTTCAGAGAGCATGCTCCTGGATTCATTCACATCAAGGATGTGGAATTACGCGACGATTGTGGCAGTTACGCCATCGGCGCTCGTTCTGACCCTCGTCGCCTCCCCTCCCACGAACATCCTGTTGCAGCAGGCGATGGCATTCCTTGCAATCGGCGTCTCCACAGTCATATTCCCTCTTCTCTACCAGATGGGCCGCAGCGCGAAGCTATCGGAAGAGAACTCAAGGCTCAAGGTACGAGCGCAGTTCTATCAAGGCATCGAGCAGCAGCAGAATGAGATAAGGAAGATGAAGCATGACCTCATGAACCATCTCACTGTCATAGCCACATATATTGATCTGGGAGAGAGCGAGAAGGCCATGGATTACCTCAAGGAAATCGGTGCGAAGTTCTCCGAGATGACTGAGCAGTATACGCCTAGCACACTTCTCAACGCGATCCTCAACTCAAAGCGGCAGAGGGCGCTGATGGAAGGGATCACGCTTGAGATAAAAGCGGACATGGACAGGCGTCCTGCAATAGATGAGATGGATCTCTGCACGCTCGTCGCCAACTCTCTCGACAATGCGATTGAAGCATCTCCTCCTGACAAGATGATCCGCCTTGAGCTCATACTTGATGGATCCAGGCTCCTCTATACGATCTCCAACAGTTACGTGCGGAAGATCCAGAAGCAGGCGGACGGCTCCTATATCTCATCAAAGGATGACAAAGCCAACCATGGCATCGGCATAAGGAGCATGGAGGAAGCCGTGTCAAGGATGGGAGGCAGGATGGACATAAGCGCACATGATTCGGTTTTCCGCCTCGAAGCAGTCATTCCTGTGGGGAATCCATGAAACGCAAAGGTACGCTGAGAAGCCGGCTGATACTCTACTTCCTCTCTGTCGTGATGATTCCCTTCATCCTCTTCATCTCATTCTATCTCATCTCCGGCGACAGCGCCCTTGAATCAATGCTTTCACGCCAGGCAGAGATGCTCATCGCCTCCGATGCCCAGAGCATAGGCTCAGTCATAGAAGGCTATAGGCACAAGCTCTATCTCGCAGCCTCCAACCAGAGCATACAGCAGGCAATCGCAGCAGGGCGTCAGCCAACTGGCGATGAGGCCAGGGACATCAATTCCACTCTTTACACAATCATGTCTGGTGACACTTATCTTGCGGCGCTGTCGATCATCTCATCGGACGGAAGCGTGAGACTGTCCACGCACAGCTTCCCGCAGAAGTATGATCTGAGAAGCCACAGCAATGCGTGGGATGAGACGAATATACTCTATCTTGCCCAGAAAGAGGAAAGGAACGGCAGATCATGGTTTCTTTCGATCTCTGATCACAGGACGGAGAATGGCTATCAGGTCGCATTCTCCATACTGCGCTGCATCACGCAGGGTGGCAGGGACATAGGCTACGCGATAATCGATGTCTATTCTGAAGCGATCACACCGCGCCTTGAAAGCGGCGGCTTCTTCTCAGACCTCATCCTCACCGACAGCTCAGCCGATGTCGCCTCATCGCTTCTGCATCCACAGCGCTTTGGCCCTCTCTCCTCTTTCCCAACGCTGAAAGGCAATGACATCGCACTCCGTCCGATCAATGGCACCAGCCTGATGCTGGTAGGAAGGATCCGCAGCGATATGCTCTCGGAAAGCCTCGATTCCGCTGTCCTGTACCTATCGATAAGCCTCGCGGTGGGAATCATGATCTCAATCATGCTTGCCTTTCTGTTCTCCAGATCAATATCGAAGCGCTTCTCGATGATCAGCTCAGGGATGAGGCGCTTTGAACGCGGCGACTTCAACACGAAGCTGGAGAGTACAGGGATCCGGGAATTCGATTCCCTGGCTCTGGCATTCAATACGATGGTACAGCGCATCGAGATGCTCATAGATACCGCCAGGGAGGAGGAAGCCAAAGCCGCAGAGGCGGAGAGGAAGGCGCTTGAAAGCCAGATGAATCCGCACTTCCTCTTCAACACGCTGTCAACCATCAAGGCACTGGCAAGGCTGCACGGAGAGGAGGAGATCTACACCATCGCTGTCAGGCTCGGCCGCCTTCTTCGCTACAGCATCGACAACCATGTACCATATGCGACGATAAAGGAATCGCTTGACCTGGCGGAAAGCTATCTCATGATCCAGCACATCCGCTTCGGAAGCCGCCTTTCATACACCATCAGCTGCCCGCAAGAGCTGCTCGAGGCGATAACGCCGCGCCTGATAATACAGCCATTGGTGGAGAATGCCGTCATGCACGGACTCGAAGGCAAGACAGGAAACTGGGAGCTGCTGATATCAGTGCGGGATGAAAAAGAACAGCTCGTAATCGAAGTGGAGGATAATGGCATAGGCTTTGATCCACCTCCCGACCTGCATCAGCTGGAAAAGGATGGCCATACCGGCCTTTACAACACGAAAAGACGCCTTGAGCTGCGTTATGGCAGGAGCTTCTCATTCTCAATCCATTCTGAGAAAGGAAGGGGGACGAAAGTCTCGCTATCCCTGCCGCTGGAGGAAAAGGAATGAGGAAGCTGGGAGCTGTCATCGTCGAGGATGAGGACCTCATAATGAAGGAGCTGCTCATCTCGATTCCATGGGATGATCTCGGGATAGGGATACTCGGCACTGCAGACAACGGGCTGGATGGAGAGAGGATCATCCGCTCGCTCGATCCTGACATCGTGATAACAGACATCAGGCTGCCGGGGAAATCAGGGCTCGACATGCTCGAGGACACCGCCTCGGAACACGGCATCATCCTTTCAGGATACACGGACTTCTCCTATATGCAGAAGGCCATCAGGCTCGGAGTATTCGACTACCTGCAGAAACCGGTTGATACAGATGAGATGATCGCTTCGCTCGAGAAGCTCTGCACGATGATAGCCCAGGATGAGACAAGCCGCACAGGGCTCTCGCTGAGCGGGGATGAGATCAGGCTTCCAGACAACATCACAGATCATGCCGTCAAGCGTGCAATAGCCTGCATACAGGAGAAATACGCCTCCTCAATAGGGCTTCAGGACATAGCGGTTGCCGCTAACGTCTCCGAGAACTACATCTCCACGCTCTTCAGGGAGAAAACAGGGATGAATTTCCTGCAGTATCTCAATATCGTGAGGATCAACAAGTCGCTTTCACTGCTTCGGAACACAGGCATGAACATCTCCGAGATTGCTTCGGCAACAGGCTTCCCTACCCCCGGGTATTTTACAAGGATATTCCGCCGCTTCATCGGTGTAACGCCTTCAGAATACCGCAATTCCCGCCCATGAAGGATCCTTCCCCTCATGCAAGGGGAAGGAAAGGGAATATCATGCAAGGAGATATCTCAGCCTTTGCGTGAATCGTAGACAGCGGCTCCTCCAAGGAAGTACCTGGACAGTGTGAAGAAGAGGATGAACATCGGAATCGAGGCAAGGAAGGCGCATGCCATCATGGCACCCTCATCGGTCATCTTCTCCTCGCTGAACTTCGTGATGTACTGCGGTATCGTCTTCATCGCCTCGCTCTGGGCAACAAGAAGAGGCCAGAGGAGGTTATCCCACTGGTTGCGGAATGAAAGGATACCGAGAGTCGCGATGACAGGCTTGGAATTCGGAAGAACGATGCGGGCATAGATCCCCGGTTCTGAAAGCCCATCTACCCTTGATGCATCAAGATACTCCGATGGGAACGTCAGCAGGTACTGCCTCATCTGGAATACACCGAAAGCAGATACCAGGAACGGGATGATGAGACCACGGTATGTGTTTATCATGTTCATCCCGGAGACAACCATGTAGAGCGGGATCATGATTGCTTCAAACGGGATCATCATCGTTGACATGATCGCCAGGAAGATGAAATTGCGCCCCTTGAAGCGGAACTTCGCAAGTCCATAGCCGCACAGCGATGCAAGAAGCACTGTCGTGACGCTATCCGTGACTGCTATGATCAGCGAATTGAGCAGGTTGCGGAAGAACGTCGGATTGTTGTTGTTCCCCATGATCGCGCGGTAGAAGTTGGTGAAGAATGTCCTATCCGCTGATGTGAAATACTCGCTTGATGGTATCCACGTGAACGGCATCGCCAGTATCTGCTTGGAATCCATGAAGGAGGCGACCATCATGAAGATGATCGGGAATATCGTGAACAGAAGGACTGCGATGAGGATTATCCATATGATGACTTCCCATACAGTGACTTTTCCTACGAATTTGTTCATACAGCCCTCCTCAATACTCGACATCCTCGCTCGACCGTGTCAGTCGGAGCTGGATATAGGTGAACAGGAGCATTATCAGGAAGAGGACAATCGACATGGCACTCGCCCTTCCGAGGCGGCCGTTCCTGATACCCGTGAAGTAGATGTTCATCGTTATAACGTCAATCGGGAATCGCGATGAGCCTCCCTGATAAAGCATGTACTGCGTACTGAATGTCTTGAGGCACTGGAGCATAGCCATGATGGAAACCATAGCTGTCGTTGGCTTCAGCAGAGGAAGCGTGATACGCCAGAAAGTGTGCCACCTTGACGATCCATCAACAGTCGCCGCTTCGTATATCGTGTTCGGTATGGATGCAAGCCCTGTTATGAAGAGGATCACGAAGTATCCTATGTATTTCCAGAAATAGATCATCATCGTCGATATCTGGAGCATCGTCGAATCGACAAGCCAGTTGTAATCGACACCCGATGTATGCATCACGAAATTCGATATCTGATTCATCAGACCACGAGGATCGAAGATGATCATCCAGATCGATGCAGCGACAACGGACGAAAGAACAGCCGGTGTATAGTACATCAGCTGGAAGAAGCCCCTGTACTTATCCTTCCTGAGCTGCATCAGGAATACTGCAACAATAAGGGATGCGATGATCATCGGTATGAATGTACCGATGGTGAAAATCAGGGTTGCCCTGATTGAGTTGGACAGAGGGAATCCCCCATTGTCCTTTGTGAAGATATAGACATAGTTCTCCAAACCGACGAATTCGCTCGTCCTTGCAATGGCGCGGCGATTCGTCAGGGAGGTTATGAACGCATTGATGATTGGATAGAAGCTGAAGATAGCGAAGAACACAAGGCACGGTATCGTGAAGATAAGGCCCCACTTCGCCTGCTTTCGCTCGATGCTATAGGTTTTTCTTCCCATCCGCTCGGACCTCCTAAATGAGGGATGCCCGTGTTGCCGGGCATCCCGTTGTCATCAGGCCTCTTCCAGGATTTCCTGGCAGTTTGCCTTCAGGTCGCGATAGGCCTGCTCCGGTGTCACGCCCTGGAGCATGACTGCCTCGACAGCATTCCTCAGCTGGGCCTGGAACTCTGCACTCGCTGCACCGTAGTAAACAACATGGCCTCTCTCGAAGTCACCAAGGAACACTTCTGAGTACGGCATGTTCTTGTAGGCCTCAGACTCCATGAGCTCCTTTGTAGGCTGGATGAGCTGGACTTCCGTCAGATACTCCTCACCATGTGAGAGCATGTATCCGATAAGTTCCCAAGCTGCCTTCTGCGTAGCCTCATCGGCATCTGCATTGACCATGTAGTAGTGGCCATAATAGCAGGCTGCTACATCATTGACTGCATCCTCGAATACCGGGAACGGCACGACCATCCACTCTCCGGAATCATAGAACTCAGGGTTATCTGCCTTGATCCTTGCTTCCTGATAGAGACCTGTGGTCGCCATCGCGATATCATTGTTGTCCTTGTTGAAGAGCGAACGTGCGTTCGTATAGGTCGGAGAACCAAGGTTGAGTCCGTTCGGGCCCCACTGCTGCATGAATGTAAGGACCTTGATCCATGCCTCTTCGCCGATGATAGCCTCTGTTCCATCATCGCTTACAAGCTGACCGCCAAGCTGCTCCACCATAGGAACGAGGGTCTCAAGATAGTACGGATAGCGGAAATCATAGCCGCGGCGTACGAGGATGTCGCCATCCCTGATCACGAGCTTCTGGGAAAGCTCTACCATATCCTCCCATGTCCTTGGATAGTCTGTCTCAGGATCGAGGCCGGCATCGCGGAATACCTTCTTGTTGATGAAGATACACCAGTTGGTGAGCTCAAGAGGAAGGCCATAGACTTCTCCGTCATATGTGACTGGATCGATCATGCCATCGAGATATGCATCCTTGACGGACTGGGCATCGGTGAATCCCGCAGCCTCATAATCCATAGGAGCAACACGGCCAGCAACGATATACGGATACTCATCGCTGATCGAGAGGTTGAACATCGTCGGGCCCTCGCCTGCTGCAAACGCTGTCTGCACAAGCTCGATGAGCTTTGTCGATGCCTGTCTTGTGACATTGACAGTCACATTCGGATGCTCTGCCATGAACTCCTGGATATAACGATCCTCAAGAGCCTGCCTGTTGACATCCTCATGTGTCCAGAACTCTATGACTATCTGATCATTCGAGCTGCCCTCTCCAGCTCCACCTGCGAAAAGTGACAGCGCTGTCATAAGCGCAAGAAGAAGCGCCAATGCTTTCTTCATAAAGACCTCCTTGTCTTGTTTTTTTCCTTCTGCATCTATGATTCTCAGCCGGAGGAAGCAAGCAGGCAATGGACGATTCTTCCGCTTTGTTGAACAAATTTCTCAACAGGGTTCTGAACAGAAAAAGAAAGAGCGCCCCATTTCCGGAGCGCTCATGTATATGACACCATCCGTTATTCTGCTGACTGCTTATTCCTCAACATCCAGTACGCCATTGAAGAAATCCCTGGTTGCCTGGACATCCTCCTCGGAGAACTCGATAAGCTGATCAACATCATTGACGGAGTAGAACTGAACAGCAATGGACTGTGCGTTCTTGAGGGCTTCAACAGCCTCATCGCTCAATGTGACTTCAACTTCCTTGAACCTGATATCTCCAGCGAACTGGTACTCAGGCAGGCTCTCAAGCGGGAAATCATAGACAACGCCGTCAACTCTGATCAGCGGGAACATCGTCATGTAGTAGTAACCGTCGTTGGTCAGGTTGTCCTGCTCCCTGAACTGGATTCCATAGCTTACGACCTCACCATTGAGCTCCTCCCTAAGGAATCTTGTCGCGAAATCAGAAGCAACCAGACCTTCGGTTTTCTTGTTTACAAGGATTGCAACCGTCCTGTGCTCTCCGTAGATATCGGAGGATTCATCCATCACATACGCCACGCGCTGGGTTTCCATTGCACCAAGGAGGGCACCGAGAGTCGAACACGATGCAAGAGTAACAATCATCAAGACAACAAACAAAAGCGAGATCTTCTTCATTTTTCTCTCCCCACGAAAAGATTGATCTGCAATTCGATGACAAGTGCACCGACTGCAGTTCCAACGATACTCCACCCCCGTGTCAATATGTACGCAATATGCAGTCACAAAAAGAGCGCCCCATTTCTGGAGCGCTCCCTGTTAAGCGTGATGCTCAGATCACTTTGCGGCCTTGAGGTTCTTCTCAAGCGTATCGAGCATGTCCGAAAGCTCCTTCGGAAGATGCTTGCCGAACTTCGGGTAGTGGTTGGTCCTGATATCCTCGACCTCCCTGAGCCATCCCTCTGTATCGACCTTGAGAAGCTCTGCCATATCCGCGTCGGAAACACCTTCCGGCCTGTCGATTGCGTCGACTGTCGGCATGATTCCGATCGGTGTATCGACTGTCTTTGCAGTACCATCGCAGCACTCGAAGATCCACTTCAGGACGCGGCTGTTGTCGCCATAGCCCGGCCAGATGAAGTGGCCATCGGCATCCTTGCGGAACCAGTTGACGTAGAAGATCTTCGGGAGGACATCCTGTGAAGGAGCAGCCTTGCCCACATCGATCCAGTGCTGGAAGTAGTCGCCCATGTTGTATCCGCAGAACGGAAGCATAGCGAACGGATCCCTTCTGATCGTTCCTGCCTTGACGTCAAGCGTTGCTGCTGTGACCTCGGAACCGACGATCGAGCCAAGGAATACACCATGGTTCCAGTTGCGTGACATATGAACGAGAGGAATCGTCGAAGGCCTTCTGCCGCCGAAGAGGATAGCAGAGATAGGCACACCGGCGGGATCCTCCCACTCAGGAGCAATGCAGGGGCACTGCGCTGCAGGAGCGGTGAATCTTGAATTCGGGTGAGCAGCAGGAGCCTGTGTCTTGTCCTCCTTGTTCTGCACCCACTCGTTTCCATGCCAGTCGACGAGCTTGCCAGGAGCATCGTATCCGATTCCCTCCCACCATACGTCCTTGTCCTCTGTAAGGGCGACGTTGGTGAAGATCGTGTTCTTCGATGCAGCCATGAGAGCGTTGTAGTTCGACTTCGCGGATGTACCAGGAGCAACGCCGAAGAAGCCAGCCTCCGGGTTGATCGCATAGAGCCTTCCATCCTTGCCGGGCTTCATCCATGCGATATCGTCGCCGATTGTCTCGACCTTCCAGCCAGGGATTGTCGGGATGAGCATCGCAAGGTTCGTCTTGCCGCATGCTGACGGGAAAGCACCAGTAACGTAGCGGACCTTTCCTTCCGGGTTGGTTATCTTGAGGATGAGCATATGCTCTGCAAGCCAGCCTTCGTCACGTGCGAGGACGGAAGCGATGCGGAGCGCAAAGCACTTCTTTCCGAGAAGAGCGTTTCCACCGTAGCCAGAGCCATAGGACCAGATCTCCCTTGTCTCCGGGAACTGCGAGATGTACTTGTGCTCCATCGGTGCGCATGGCCACTGGCCATTATCGGACTCACCAGCCTGGAGCGGCTTGCCTACCGAGTGGAGGCATGGGACGAAGTATCCGTCAGTGCCAAGCTCCTCAAGGACCTTAACGCCGACCCTGGTCATGATCATCATGTTGCAGACAACGTAAGCGCTGTCCGTGATCTCAATACCCAGCTTCGACATCGGGGATCCAAGCGGTCCCATCGAGAACGGAATGACATACATCGTCCTTCCCTTCATACAGCCGCGATAGAGATCCGTCATTGTCTTCTTGAGTTCCTTCGGATCGATCCAGTTGTTCGTAGGACCAGCATCCTCCTCCTTCTCGGAAGCGATGAATGTCCTCTTCTCAACACGGGCGACATCGGAAGGATCAGAATGGAAGAGCACGCAGCCCGGCTTCTTCTCCTGGTTGAGGGGAACACAGAGCTTCTGCTCGATCTGGAGGTCGATGAGCTGATCATACTGCTCCTTGGATCCATCGCAGACAACGATGTTATCCGGAGTGGTAAGGGCAGCAACCTCATTGACCCACTGAACCAGCTTGGAATGCTTGAGATCATTAACTGTCATAGGTTTCTCCTTATCTCATATCTTCTGCCAGCGGCAGCTATATGCTATGTACTAGAGAAAAGGATAATTACTATCATGCTGTTTTGCAAGCTAGAGGAACGATGCACTTCTCCCCAGGCTCTGGAAAACAGACCCTTTTCCCCGCTAAACTCATAGCATGATTGAGCTGGCTCTCCCGGCAGGGACGATAAAGGAAGCGATTGCAGCATTCGCCGCGGGTGCGGATGCCGTCTATTTCGGCATGCAGGAATTCTCCGCAAGGCGTGGGGCGGGGAACTTCACGGAAGAGGATCTTTCGCGGATACGGCGCTATGCGCTTGATAACGGCAAGAGGATCTACATCACGGTGAATACCCTCGTCGATGACAGCGATCTCGGCCGTTTATATGACCTTCTGAAGACAATCGATCGCTACGGGTGCGATGGCCTGATCGTCCAGGACCTCGGTGTCGCAGCAATCGTCAGAAGGGATTTCCCATCACTTCCGCTGCATGGATCGACACAGCTTGCCGTGCATACGGAATCCGGCGTCAGGGTACTCAAGGCACTGGGATTCGAACGCGTCGTGCTCTCACGGGAGCTGAACATCGAAGAGATACGCAGGATAAGGATGAACTGCCCTGATATAGAGCTCAAGGTATTCATCCATGGCGCTCTCTGCTACGGCTTCTCCGGGCTGTGCATGGCATCGCACCTCATCACAGGACGCTCCGCAAACGAAGGAGGCTGTGCTCAGATCTGCCGTTCATGGTTCTACGACGAGACAACAGGAAGGAAGGTCTATCCATTCTCACTGGAGGACCTTGATGCAGGAAACCTTGTCAGGGAACTCATGGATGCAGGAATAGACAGTCTCAAGGTCGAAGGACGCCTCAAGGGCGTGGAATACGTCGAAGCCGTGACGCGGTATTACCGGGCGATCATCGACAGAGGGGATGGGGAAGCAGAGCATCATGCCGTCAAGGTCTCATTCCAGAGGAAGAGCGGACCGGGGTACCTGCTTCCTATGAAGCCAGGGCGAAGAGCGATCACGACAGGTCCTTTCCCCGGCCACATGGGAGAGAGGATCGGATCGGTGCTGGATCAGCGTGGACGGAAGATCCTCGTGGAAAGCGAGAGGAAGATACGTCCCCATGACGGACTTATGGTCCTCCTTAAGGAGAAAGGACTGCCATCCCCATACCGCTTCCCGGCAAGGGTGACGGAAGCGATCGGAAACCGCGCGATCCTCATGCTGCCTGACAATGCTGTGATTCCATCGGGCAGTGCCCTCTACATGATTTCTGACAGCACCCTCAATCCAAAGGCCCCTGACACATCCCTGCCGCTGATGAAGAAGGATATCCCTGCGGAAATCACGATACACAGCGATTCCATTGAAGTGGAAGCCGGAGGTAGCTCATTCCCATACAGCTGTGCTGTCAGTCCATCCGAGCGCACGGCCGAGAATGAGATCCGGAGGATATTCTCCCAATCCGGAGAAAATGCAGTACGTCTGGATCCGATCGGGATAGCGAACAGAAGCGGCATGGCTGGATACTACATCAACCCCTCGGATCTGAAGAGGATCAGAAGGGACGTCCTGTCACGCCTTGCCGTGAAGGAAGAGGATACGAGAACCTACCGCGCTGAAGCCTATGGCAAAGGAGAAGGATCCATCCTGCCTGACAGGAGGAAGCTCGATGGCACGAGGACTCCCTGGAATATGGAAGGGGTCTTTATCGGAGGAAAGACATATCTGTCCTTCCCCGCTGTGCGATACAACGAGGAGGAAACATTCAGGGAAATGGAGGAAAGGGCTGGATCCGTTCCCTCCCCGATGATCGGACTGAACAACATAGGGGATCTCGCATTCGCCCATAAGCATCCGGAATACAGCTACTTTGCTGATATCTACCTATATCTGCCCAACAGGGAGGCCACGGCACTGCTCAAGGAATGCGTGCCATCGCTGGTGGGAGGATACCTATGGGTTGAGCGCAGCTCCTACGAGGAACCCTGGCCATTCCAGCCAACCATCGCGGAAGGCTACCGCCCTCCCCTCTTCATTTCAAGATCATGCTACAGGCACGACGGCCTTGGAATGCCCTGCACAGGATGCAGCAGGCATCATACGTTCCCGCTGGAACAGAATGGCAGGAAATACACAGCCTTCGTTGATGACTGCACGACAATCGTATGGGAACGCGATTCTCAGAAGAGAGTGAAAAGGGTCATCTCCTCGATATAAGGATCCTCCTTCAGCGCCTCAAGCGCTGCCTCCGAGCGGCGCATGCTGAATACGACCTGCGCTGTCAGGCGGAGCTTTCCATCGCTGCCCCTCTTGATCACAGCGCCATGTGCTGTGATTCCCTTGGACGAAAGCCGTTCCTTCGCCTGGGATATGGACAGCCCGCTATCGGTGAGGTTGATGATCACCTTTCCCGCAGCCTCGCTCATGATCCTGAGGCGGCGTATATGAAGCACTGACTGGATGAGGAGGATCAGAACAGTCGAAAGGATCCCAAGAAAATACATGCCAGCACCAATCGCCATTCCGATGCCGACGGTAGCCCATAAGCCAGCGGCTGTCGTCAGTCCGAGTGCGGCCGCATCGCCGCGAAGTATGATCACGCCGGCCCCGAGGAAGCCGATAGCAGAGACCACTCCCGCCGCGATCCTGGATGGATCAAGGGATATGCTGTCATAGGGAATGACATCAAAGAACCCGTATTTTGATATCAGCATCATCACCGCCGATGCCAGAGCGACCATGATATGTGTCCTGATGCCTGCATTCTTGAACCGCTTCTCCCTTTCAAGCCCTATCAGGGCAGAGCATATGACCGCTGCAAGAAGACGCACTGCGATTTCGGCATACATATACATATCTCAGTCTCCTCTATGACCTCTGAAGCGTGTCTGGCAGGACTTCCAGAGGGATGACAGTAGATAGAATACCATATGGATGATGACAATGCTTGCACCGGTTGGCAATGATAGTCCATACGACACGAAGAAGCCCAGAAGGAACGCAGATACAGCTTCGAGGGCAGCGGTGACAGAGACGGAGAGGTATGTCTTTCTCAGCTTCATGGCAACCGCCGCCGGGAAGATGATGAGGCTGGAGATCAGCAGGGAGCCAAGGATCCTCATGCCTACAACGATTGTCAGGGCTGTCAGAAGTGAAAGAAGAGCTGTGTAGAGGGATGTGTTTATACCTGTGGCCTTCGCAAAGGATGGATCGAATGTCACCGCATATATCCGATGATAGAAAGCGAGGTATGAGAAAAGCGTCAGAATGGAGATCACTGCGGCGATGATACCATCCGTCCTGGACACAGAGAGGATGGATCCGAAGAGGAACGCATTGAGATCCGTATTCACACCAGCGACAGAGACAGCAACCACGCCAAGCGCAAGCGCCGATGATGAAATAAGGGCAATCGAGCTGTCACCTCCCTTGCTGCGCTCAGAAAGCCGGAGGAGAACAAACGCCGAAAGGACAACCACCGGTATCGTGACAGCCATCGGCTGGAGGGACAGGAGCGCGGAGATGCCAAGGGCACCGAAACCAACATGCGAAAGCCCATCCCCGATCATCGAGAAACGCCGCAGGACGAGGCTGACCCCCAGAAGCGATGCTGAGAGGGATACAAAGAGCCCGACAAGAAGCGCACGCACAAGGAATGGATAGGACAGTATCTCAATGATCATGGCCAGCCTCCTTCAGGAATGCCCGCCCCAGATCGGATTCAAAATAACGTTCCTTCGTACCGAAGAAATAGCGGCCGTGGGACAGGTGGAGTATCGTGCGGGCATCATTGAGGGCAGGATGTATATCATGGGTGACCATCATGATCGTTATGCCGGAGGAATTAAGCAGACGGAGAAGGGCATAGAGCTCTGAGGATGTCGCTGGGTCGAGGCTTGAAGCTGGTTCATCGAGGAATATGAGCTTCTCGGTTGCCATGAGAGCGCGGGAGAGAAGCACCCGCTGCTGCTGGCCTCCGGAAAGCTCCTGGAATGATGCATGCGCGTAACGGTCCATACCCAGCCTCTCCAGATTCTCCCCTGCCCTCTCCTTCTCCTCACGCGTATAGCCGAAGAGCTTTCTGTGGCGATTAAGGCAGCCTGACAGCACGACCTCCATCACAGACGATGGGAAATCACGCTGGATACCTGAGGACTGAGGCAGGTATCCGATCTCATTCTTCCTCAGCCCGCCCTTGTATTCGATCGTACCTCCAAGGGGCTCAACAAGCGAGAGAACAGTCTTTACGAATGTGCTCTTGCCTGACCCGTTCTCCCCGACGATGCAGAGGTAATCCCCTTCAGCAACGGTGAACGACAGCGATGTTATGATGGCCTGTCCCTCGTAGCCAAGGGTCAGGTCCTTCCCTTCTATAAGCGTCAATTGAGCACCTCCCTCAGTATTTCCGCATTCCCTTCCATGAAATCCACATAGTCCTTCCCGCTCAGGAAATCAGCGGCAGTCACAGCATGCATCGTGCTGAATTCCCGCACCGAACACCCCGCCTCATCAGCAATGACGGATGCAATCATCGGGGAGGAGAACTCGACTGTAAGCACTGCGGGGACACCAAGTTCCCTGGCCTTGTCGATGAGGAACGCGACAGTCCTCGCACTGGGTTCGCTCTCCTCTGCGCAGCCCGGGAACGCTGCAAAGTAGTCAAGGCCATACTCCCTGACAAAGTAAAGCAGAGGGAAACGCGAGGCGAAGATAAGCGTATTCCTCTCCGCGTTCCTGACAATCTCCCTTATTTCACTTTCGCATCGGGCAATGCGGGATATATATGATCCAGCGTTCTCCATGAAGCGTTCCTTCCCTTCCGGCTCGATGGAGGAAAGCGCAGCGGCCAGGTTGTTGATTATCACGATCTCATTGGCAGGACTGGTCCATACATGCTCATCCAGCTCGCTTTCATGATGGTGATGATCCTCCTCCATCCCTTCCTTCTCCTCCGCATAGAGAAGAGGGACCTGCTCTGTAAGCACGAATGCACGGGGAGGATCATCAGTTGC
This sequence comes from uncultured Spirochaetaceae bacterium, assembly GCA_944392985.1. Taxonomy (GTDB): domain Bacteria; phylum Spirochaetota; class Spirochaetia; order Sphaerochaetales; family Sphaerochaetaceae; genus Ornithospirochaeta. Next base: position 125,022 of record CALXYL010000002.1, read on the forward strand.
CTCAAGCATCGATGAAAGCCATTCATCTGAAGGGCCTCCCGTGTAGATGACCAGATCGCATCGGGCTATCCTGACGGCATCCCGCGGTGTGGGATCATAGCTGTGGCTCTCCACTCCTGGAGGAATGAGCATCTCCAGGCCATCGGTTCCGCCAAGAACTGCCCTCGCGGCATCATAGGAAGGGAAATCGGCCGCGATGATCGAAAGCACCTCTTCCTCCGCTTCTTCCTGATGGCATGATGGAAGGAGAAAGAGAGGGAGCAGAAGAAGCATCATAAGCCTCATACCCCGCTCCTCCTGCACTCATCGCAGATCCCTTCGATTATCGTTGAATCCAGCGCCTGGAACCCGGAGGAGGAAACAATCTCCTCGATGCGCCTTGTCTCTTCCGGCCCAAGATGGGCAGTCCTGCCACAGCAGCGGCATCGGATATGCATATGATCGGTACACTCCGCATTCCTGTACTGGTAGATGGCTTTTCTGCCTTCATTTCCCGTCCTGCAGAGCAATCCCTCATCTGAAAGCTGGCCGATCAGGCGATAGAGCGTTGAGCGGGGGATCGCCGGCAGCGCCGCCTCCGCCTCCTCCGGGGTGAAGCCCCTTTCGCTCGATGAGCGGAAGAAGCCGATTACGGCCATCCGCTGCTTTGTATTGTACTGTCCCATGGGAAACTGAGAATAATTCCCATATTCAAAACAGTCAATGCCTACGCGGAAAAGAGCTTCCCTGCCTCCTCCGGCTCATTGGTGATGATGGAATCCAGATGCCAGCGATGGCACTGCAGCATATCGGAGCGGCTATTGACTGTCCATGCATTGATCCTGATGCCTTCTCCCTGCAGCTCTGCAACCGCCTCGTCGGAAAGGAGGCTGAATGATGGATGATAGCATTCAATGCCCATGCCATTCATCGCAGCGCCCATGTTCCTTATCGCTGCTCCTTCATAGAGAAGCCCCGCCGGTATCTCCGGAGCGAGCTTCTTGATGCGGAATACAGAAAGCCAGTTGAATGACGAGAAGATGATGCGGCTCTCGAGACCGAAACGTCTCACAAGCGAAAGCGTCTTCTCCTCTATCCCAGGGTAGTAGACTGGAGCTGTCTTCAGCTCGATGTTGGTATAGAGATCTGTCCCGCTGATGAAATCCAGATACTCCTCAAGCGATGGTATCGGCGTAAATGGCCCATCCGGCCCCATTGTATTCCGGGCATTGATCGCCTCTAGCTCGGAGCGCGTGTAGTCCGAGACAGAGCCGGGACGCCCCGTCGTCCTCACCAGGGCCTCATCATGGATGATCATGACCTCCCCATCCCTTGAGAGATGTACATCAAGCTCGATGCCATCCGCACCGCATGCGGCGGCCTTCCTGAATGCAAGCATGGTATTCTCTGGATACGCTCCGCTGTATCCCCTGTGCGCTATGATATCCATATCCACATAATCCTCCAGTGATGAGCATTTGACAACTCCTCCCTCCGTTGCGATATTCAATGATATGGCTAATGGTTTCTTTGCAGGGCGCAATGGCTCTGATGCACTCTCTGTATTCCTGACGGCGGCTGCCCTCGTCACAGCTGTTGCCGCCTCTGTCATCATCTCCGATACCGCACGTAGCATAGTGAGCGTCATCGCCATCATACTTGTAGCAGTTGCCGCATGGAGGATGCTCAGCCGGAATACGGCGAAGCGGCGCATGGAGAATGAACGTTTCCTCTCATTTTTCAGGGCATTGAAAGGCGATAGCGAGAGGGCAAGAAGGAAAGCGGAGGAGAAGGAGGAAAGGAAACGGCGCAAGGAAGATGAGAAAACCCATGCCTACTTCCGCTGCCCTGAATGCAGGAAGGAGCTCCGCGTTCCCAGAGGAAAGGGAAAGATCAGGATAACATGCCCGCATTGCGGCCATCAGTTCATAAAGAAGACATGATATGTTCGGTTATGTATTAGCGAATGCATCCTCCCTTTCAAAGGAGGAGAAGGAAACCTACAAGGCGCATTACTGCGGGCTATGCAGAACACTCCGCGAAAGATATGGTACGAAAGCCATCATGGCTCTCTCCTATGATATGGTATTCCTTGAGATGGTGCTTTCGGATCTCTCCGATGCAGAGGAGACGAAGGGCACAGAGCGCTGTGTTCCGCATCCGGTAAAGGAGCATGGATTCGTAACGACGCGATTCACGTCATATGCCGCGGACATGCAGATGCTGCTTGGCTATTACTCCCTCCTCGACAAGGTCAGGGACGACGGAAAGGGAAAGAGCGAGGAGAAGAGGATGAGGCTTCTCCTCCCTGCTCTTGAAAACCGCTACCCCAGAGTGTCACAGGCAGTGAGGAAAGGGCTTGAGGAGCTGACGGACAAGGAGAAGGAGAACGAAAGGGATGCCCAGCTGATGTCCCTCCTTTTTGGCAGGATACTCGGAGAGGTCTTTGTTTTCGATGATGAATCCTTCTTCCGCGATGATCTCAGGAGCCTTGGCTGCGGGCTTGGCCGCTTCATATACCTTCTTGATGCATGGTGTGACCGCGTGAAGGACCGCAGGAGCGGTGCGTATAATCCCCTTCCTGAGGACATCACAGAGAACGAGGTGAAGGAGATGCTCGTGGATGCTGCCGCTGCCGCGTCCGCAGCGTTCGAAAGGCTGCCTCTTGATCAGCATGTTTTCATTCTGAGGAATATCCTATACAGTGGGATCTGGTCAAAATTCAAGGAAGGCGGGAAATGAGCGATCCATACAGTGTCCTCGGCCTGAGGCCGGATGCCACGGACGAGGAAGTGAAGAAAGCATACAAGGCACTTGCGAAGAAGTACCACCCTGATGTTGCCGGAAACAGCCCGGAAGCAGCACGGAAGATGCAGGAGATCAACGCCGCCTACGATCAGATCATAAACCACAAGGAGAGCTTCTCGACCGGCTCATCCTCTTCCTATGGCGGTTACGGCTATGGGTATGGCGGCTATGGCAGCAGCAGGGAGGAGGAGCCGCTTGAGCTCCGTGCCGCAGTCGCTTATATCAATGCAAGGCGTTATATGGAGGCAATCAATGCGCTGCGTTCTGTTCCAGAGGAAAGAAGGACAGGACGCTGGTACTACCTCTCCGCCTATGCGAAGGCCCATACAGGAGATACCGTCGGCGCAGAAAGGGATATAAGCATAGCGATACAGAAGGAGCCGGGGAATATCACATATCTCTCATTCCGCGACAGGCTCCTTGGAAGAAGATCAGCATATCAGGACTATTCACAGTCCTTCGGAGGTTTCAGTACAGGATTCTTCCCCTGCTGCTTCCCGTTCTTCCCCTGCTGCTGCATCATCTGACAGGATCAGCAAGCTGCCGTACGATTCCACCAGCAATGCGTGTAAGCAGATCAGGGAGTTCCTCAAGAGGTATGGGAACATCCCCGGAGATCACATCCGCATAGAGATTGATTATTCCTGTGACAAGGAAATCGAGGCCTGCTGAAAGACGGGGCTTCATCTCCGGCTCAGATGCAAGATGCTGGAATGAAGTGGATGACATGAGATAGCGGACTATCCTGAATCTGGACTGCATCACAGCGCCCCTGAAAACATCAACAGAGAGGATGAGCTTATAATAATCCCGATCCTTCAGTATGAGGCCTGTAAGCGAGGAGAAGAGAGGGCGCGGATTTGCCAGCACGATATCAGGGGTCATTCCCTCAAACGCCGAGGCAAACTCCTCCCCTGCAATCTCCTTGATGGAAGCAAGAACCTCCTCTGTATCCTTGTAATGTGCATAGAATGTTCCGCGGTTTATGTCCGCTGTCTTCACGATATCGGTGATTGTGATCTTCTCAAATGGCTTCTGCCGCATCATCGTGACAAGCGCTTCGCGAATGAGGCGCTTGGATCTAAGTGAGCTACGGTATTCGGCTTTTGTCCGTTTCTTCTCCTCCATTCTATGCCTCCCCTATGTAAGACTAGTTTAGTATGGATTGTTACAGAATGAAAGAAAATTGTTCATAATGAGCATTCCCGCACCCTGAATCGGATGAGGAAGAAGGGTCAGGAAAGCCTATCCAGTGCGTATTCGATGGCTGCGGCAAGTCCGTCCGAATCGACAGGAGGAGCGACCCAATCAGCGATGGCCTTGAGATCATCGGAGGCATTTCCCATCGCGATGCCGACCTCTGCATGCTCAACCATCTCTATATCATTCGCTCCATCACCGAAGGCGGCTGTCTTTGAGATGCTGCCTCCCGTTGCCTCGACCACACGATCGATTCCTGTTGCTTTCGTAATGCCGGGAAGCACGATCTCTCCCATAAGTTCCCTCGGGAGCCCCACAGTATTGTCAACCACGGCAAAGCGGCCTTCCAGCTCCCTGCGGACGAGAGCGATGTCAATGCCATCAGAAACATAGAGGACCTTGATGACCTCAGCATCCGAAGGCAGTGTCTCTGATATCACGATCGCCGAGAGCGCGACTTCCGATCCGGTATACTTCCTCATAAGAGAGACCCAATGATCGAAATCAGCCTTCTTCACATATGTGCCTGTCTCTGTCTGCACGAGAAGGCGGAAACCTCTCTTCGCTGAATACGCAAGCAGGAAGGACTTCTCCTCCTCTGTCATCGTACGGAAGAAGATACGGCGTCCATTGACGATGACATCAGCACCCGCAGAGAACACACCACCATCGAATCCTATGTCATAGACCATCTCCGGGACTTCCGCTGGCGAACGTCCGGTTGCTAGGAATGCCCTATGCCCTTCAGATCTGAGGCGGGCGATTGCCTTCACAGCGCTCTCCGGAGCCTTCTTCCCGAAAGGAAGCAGTGTTCCGTCGATATCGAAGAAGAAGTCTGCCATCACTCACCTACGAACTGGAACCCCGCCGCAGACAGGCGTTCCTTGATCTGGGCGATGTGGTTGAAGTCCCTTGTCTCCATAGAGACCCTGAGCGTGCAGTTATTGAGATTCTGCTCATTGCCGGTCTTGTCATGGAAAACACCGATCACATTCGCTCCTGAAGAAGCTATTATCGAGGAGACCTCAACAAGCTGTCCGGGCTTGTCCAGAAGCTCGACGGTTATATCAGCGAGCCTGCCTTCCTTGATAAGGGCCCGGTTGATGACGCGTGAGAGTATCGTCACATCGATATTCCCACCGGAAACAAGGCAGACCGTCCTGCCCTTCTTCGGGACCTTGTCGAAAAGAGCCGCCGCCACGGAAACAGCCCCAGCTCCTTCAGAAACCAGCTTCTGCTTCTCCATCAGATCAAGAATCGCGACGGCTGTCTCATCGTCAGAGACCGTGACGACATCATCGACGTACTTCTCACATAACGAATATGTCAGATCACCAGGACATTTTACGGCAATACCGTCGGAGATCGTGGAAACGGAAGCAAGCGCCTCAACCTTATGATCATGCAGTGAATCAACCATCGAAGGTGCTCCCGATGATTGCACGCCATACACCTTCACGCCAGGCTTGAGCATCTTCACGGTGAAAGCGACACCTGCGATGAGCCCTCCCCCGCCAACAGGAACGATGATCTCATCGACATCCGGAAGCTGGTTGAGTATCTCAAGCCCTATCGTGCCCTGTCCGGCAATGACATCAGGGTCATTGAACGGATGGATCATAGTGCGGCCGGATTCCTCCATGATCTCCAGTGCGCGGTTGTAGGCATCATCATAGACGCCCTTCACAAGCTCGACAGTTGCCCCATAGGCCCTCGTCGCCTCAACCTTCGATATCGGAGCACCTTCCGGGATGCAGATTATGGCATCGATTCCCTGCCTTGCTGCGGCAAGTGCGACCCCCTGCGCATGATTGCCGGCTGAACACGCTATGACGCCCCTCTTCTTCTGTTCCTCAGTTAGTCTCGAAATCTTATAATATGCACCCCTTACCTTGAAGGAGCCGGTGGTCTGGAGATTCTCCGTCTTGAGATAGACCTCATCAGAAGGAAACATGCGCGGAGCACGGATGAGATCGGTGACTCTTGCCGCATCCTTAAGAGCAAAGGATGCCTGGTAAACTGTATCTAAGGTGAGCATGCATCAATAATACGTATTCGTTCATCCCGTGTCACGGGCATACGCCACAGCAATTCACCCGTGAAGGACATCCAAGCTGATGTCGCCTAGGAATCAGCTGCTAGAATCATGCAAAGGGGTGATCAATGGATAATCATGGTATTCATGCCGCCTCCCTCAAAAGGGAGACAGCACAGGACAGGCTTGTCTCAGCAATGAAAGCGATGCTCAGGAAACTGCCTTACAGTTCGATACAGGTCAGCATGATCGCATCAGATGCGGGACTAAGCCGCAAGAGCTTCTACTGCTATTTCGCCTCCAAGGATGAGCTTCTGCGTTATGCGCTTGAAAAGGAGAAGCCAGAAGGCAATGCCTCCTTCTCCTCGCTCTGCCGCCGCCTCTACGTGAATCGGGCATTCTATCGGGCAGTGATGGCCTCTTCCTCAGCCTCGGTGAAGATGCAGTCAGTCCTCATGCCTCTCCTTGAAAGCATGGCGGAAGAACTCTATCCAGCCTCATCTGCCCTCGGCTGTGCGCCGATTGCTGCTTCCATGATGATGGCAGGGATCACTCAGTGGCTATCACAGCCGACACCTATGCCTCCTGATGCATTCCTGACGCTCTATTCGAGGAGACTGAGAGTGCTTTCCGAGGAGATTCCAGGAAGAACGCCACTTCCCTGAAACTGTCCAAAGCCAACACAGAGGCAGAGAGGTATCTCCCGTACAAATGGAGGATTGCCATGAGGACATCACTGAAGGAAAGTGCCGAGGCATTCGCCGCAAGGAAGGCACTGGACAGCATCAACGGGAAGGATCCTGACAAAGCCATCGAGAAGGTACTCGGCTGGGTCAGCAGGTTCGACGAAAAGGAAGGAACGGTCGCACTGCAGCTTGGATACATCCGCAAGTACCTTTCCGACAAGGACAGCCCATGGTACAGGCTAGTGCGGAGCTTATGGACGGATATAGACCCTGATGTCAGGAGAACTGTTTTCGACAACTTCATCGTCAATGCCACGATCCTAGGCGGCAGGAGGAAGAAGGATGCGATGAAGGAGTACGGATGCAACATACCATGGACGATACTGATAGACCCAACCTCTTCCTGCAATCTCCGGTGTACAGGATGCTGGGCCGCGGAATACGGAAGAAGTCTCAACCTCAGCTATGAGACGATTGACAGGATCATAAGGGAGGCAAATGAGCTTGGAACACATATGTTCCTTTTCTCAGGGGGAGAGCCTCTCGTGAGGAAAACGGATATCATCAGGCTATGCGAATCCCATCCTGATTCACAGTTCCTCGCATTCACCAACGGGACTCTCATCGACGAGGCATTTGCCGCAGAGATGCTCAGAGTGAGGAATCTGATACCTGCAATCTCCGTTGAAGGATTCGGAAGAGCAACGGATGCCAGACGCGGAGAAGGAACGTTCAAGGCTGTCGAGAAAGCCATGGGGATACTCAGGGAATACAGACTGCCATTCGGCGTCTCATGCTGCTATACCCATCAGAATGCAGGTGTGATCGGATCAGAGGAGTATTTCGACTGGATGATCGACAAGGGAACGAAGTTCGCATGGTTCTTCACCTACGTCCCTGTTGGAGTCGGCGCGCCTACAGGCCTCATGGCAACAGCTGATGACAGGAAGCTGATGTATGAGAAGATAAGGGAATACAGAAAGACAAAGCCCATCTTCACCCTGGATTTCTGGAATGATGGCGAATACGTCAAGGGCTGTATCGCGGGAGGACGCTATTACTTCCATATCAACGCAAACGGCGATGCAGAACCATGTGCATTCATCCACTATTCCAACATGAACATCAAGGATCATACGCTCATCGAAGTCCTTCAAAGCCCGCTGTTTTCCGAGTATTCAAGACATCAGCCATTCTCGGAGAACCACCTCCGGCCATGTCCTCTTCTGGACAACCCTGGAGCTCTTTCCGGCATGGTCCACTCCTCTGGCGCATCATCGACGGATCTCGCCGCAAAGGAGGACGTTGACGAGCTTCAGGAGAAGTGCCGTGAGAGGGCTGAGGAATGGAAGCCTGTAGCCGATGGAATATGGCGTAGCACACATCAGGGGAAATCCTTATAATCGAGGACATATGAGAAGGTTATTCACTTCAGAATCAGTAACGAATGGACATCCTGACAAGGTGTGCGACCAGATTGCTGACGGCATCCTCGATGCCCTGCTTTCGGAAGATCCTTCATCCCGCTCGGCCTGCGAGGTCACTGCGGAGCCAGGAGCCGTCCACATAATGGGAGAGATAACGACAAAGGCCCGTATCGACTACAAGGAGACGGCGCGCCGCATCATCCGCTCGATCGGATACACCGATCCGGAGTATGGCTTTGATGACAGCGCTTCCATCACCTGCTCCATCCATGAGCAGTCCGGGGATATCGCCATGGGCGTTGATTCCTCCTACTCCGACAGCTCAACGATCGGAGCCGGAGACCAGGGCATGATGTTCGGCTATGCAACCGATGAAACCGAGACGCTGATGCCGCTGGCACTCTTTCTTTCAAGGAAGATGACAATGGCGCTGCGCGATGCAAGGGAAAGCGGGAAGCTGCCGTTCCTCCGCCCGGATGGAAAGAGCCAGGTGACTGTCGAGTACGATGGAAGGAAGCCTGTCAGCATCCCCGCGGTCGTACTCTCTACACAGCATGATGAGGATATTCCTCTTGAGACACTGCGCGAGAAGGTGCTTGAGGAGATCATAAGGCCATCTCTTCCTTCATCCCTGCTCACAGACAGCACACGCTTCTACATCAATCCAACAGGACGCTTCGTGCTCGGTGGCCCCGCCGCGGACACGGGACTCACCGGCCGGAAGATCATCGCTGATACATATGGTGGCTATGCCCACCATGGCGGCGGAGCTTTCTCAGGAAAGGATCCGACAAAGGTCGACAGGACTGCATCCCTCGCGCTGCGCAATATCGCGAAGACAATCGTAGCAGCAGGAGCCGCGGCGGAATGCGAACTGCAGGCGGCATACGCCATCGGTGTCGCAGAGCCTGTATCCCTTGCCGTATTCACATATGGCACAGGAAGGATCGGAGAGGACAGGATCATACGCTGGGTCAGGGATCACTATGACCTGAGACCAGAAGGGATGATCAACCGCTTCGGGCTGAGAAGCCCAATCTATCTCGGCTCAGCATCCTTCGGAGCCTTCGGACGCACAGATATCACTCTGCCGTGGGAGATTGTCGACGAAGCCGCAGCAGATGATCTGAGATCCCTGCTATAGATTCTCCTCTTCAGAGGCTTTCTTCTTAGTGAGGGTTGGGATGAACCGCTTTGCGAATCGTCCCTTCCCTCTTCCTTTCACATAGAAGTAACCGATTATCGAGAAAACGAAGGCACCAACGAGATTGACAAAGAGATCCTTCATCGTATCGATGAGCCCTATATCAAGATAGCCATTGATAGCAAGCGGAACGCCATTGACTGCAGTCTCCGTGATCCCGACGATATTCACAGTCCTGTTCGATCTGGTCGGATCCAGAAGAACTGAATGTATCTCCCGTACGACGGTATCCTTCTGCATATCAAGTCCGAAGAGCATATCCATCGAGAACTCAAAGAACTCCCATATCACACCGATGGTCATCGAGAAGCAGAAAGCACCGATCGCGACATACACAGGGGAAAGATCCAGCTTCGTGTTCTCATTGCGGTTTATTATATCGACAAGGGAGAAGCCGACAGCGGCGGAAAGGAAGCCGGTTATGGTATGCAGAGCCGTGTCCCACCCGGGAACGCTGACATAGAAGGCACGGATCTCGCCAAGGACCTCCGCCGCATAGATGAAAAGGAGGATGATCACCTCAAGCGTATCGGGAATATCAATATGCCAGTTGCGCTCAATGAATGAGGGCACAGTGAAAAGAAACAGCGTCAGCCCGCATAAAGCGACATTCTGCCAATCGCGGTTGAACACCTGCGCGACAAGGGCGAGGATAACCGAAAGTCGGAGGAGCACATAGAGGGTGAACAGCCGTGGCGCCCTCCTGATCTGCTCCTTCAAAGGTACGCTGTGGATCTTTCTTCTCTTTCTTCTGGCCATATGGAGAGGATAGCACAAAAGCCCGCTTTGCACCTGAAAAGGAAAGCTGTATTATCCAGATGGAGGCAGATGGTGAACGAAATACAGAGATACAGGGCCTTCCTGGATACGGGAAAGACCGAGAGGGAATGCATCCGAGAGATCATAAGGCTCGCAGAGGCTGACGGCTACAGGAATATCGAGGACACAGAGAAGCTCTCTGCTGGGGATAAGGTCTACTTCGTACAGTACGGCAAGTCAATCGCGCTCTTCAGGATCGGCAGCGATGATATCGAGAAAGGCATGAATATACTCGGAGCCCATATCGATTCACCGCGCCTTGACGTGAAGATGAATCCAGTCTACGAGAGCGATGGCCTTGTATACCTCGACACGCATTACTATGGCGGAATCAAGAAATACCAGTGGGTAACGCTTCCGCTGGCAATCCATGGCACTGCAGTGCTGAAGGATGGGACGAAGAAGGAGATTGTCCTTGGAGAGGACGATGAGCTTTCTTTCTGCATCTCGGATATCCTTCCGCATATGGCACAGGAGCAGATGAAGAAGAGCGCATCGGAATTCATCGAAGGTGAGGACCTCGACCTTGTCATCGGACTGAGCGGGGAAAGCGAGGAGAAAGACGAAGGGAAGAAGCGCATCCTCTCTCTGATCGCGGAGATGACAGGGCTTGAGGAAAAGGACTTCCAGAGCGCGGAGCTTGAGATCGTACCTGCGGGGAAATCCAGGATGCTTGGATTCGACAGATCCATGATACTCGCCTATGGACAGGATGACAGGGTATGTGCTTTCACATCCCTCGATGCATTCCTCGAGGCATCCGGATCCTCAAGAACCGCATGCTGCCTTCTCGTGGACAAGGAGGAAATCGGCTCTGTCGGAGCTACTGGCATGGACAGCGTATTCCTTGAGAATGCTTCGGCAGAGGTGCTAGCAAGGCTATCATCGGGGTACGATGGGCTTCGCCTGCGCAGGATGCTCCGCAATTCATTCATGCTTTCCAGCGATGTCAATGCGGCATATGATCCTCTCAATGCCTCCCTTTATGACAAGAAGAATGCCTCATTCCTCGGAAAGGGTGTCGTATTCAACAAATACACAGGATCAAGGGGGAAATCCGGAGCATCCGATGCCAACGCCGAGTTCATCGCGAAGCTGAGGAACGCCATGGACAGCAATGGCGTGAAGTACCAGATGTCGGAGATGGGAAAGGTCGACACTGGCGGCGGCGGTACGATTGCGAAATATGCTGCATACTACGGGATGCAGGTGATCGACTGCGGCGTTGCAGTCCTGTCGATGCATGCACCATGGGAAATCACGGCAGCAAGCGATGTGCTCTCAGCAAAAGCCTGCTACAAGGCATTCCTCTCCGAGCTCCGCTGATATCATAACCAGCACTCGCTATCACAGACCGGGCGGCGGAAGATCCTCGCCTGGTCTTTCTCATCCTTTGCCTGATGATACTTATATATCATCTCACCCCCTTCCTGCCCGATGATCTCTATCTTCCCTGTAGGATGGGACATCGCATAGCGGAATGCCTTTGCAGGCCCGCTTATAGCGGCCTTCGCTTCATCGATGATCCTGCTGCCGCGGCATATCGGTACCTGGAACTGGTTCTTCACTCCTGATACAGGCCGGCACTGGAACACGTAGTATGGCATCACGCCGATGGCAACAAGCCCATCCATCAGCTGCGAGAGGATGGCAGGATCATCATTGACCCCTTTCAGCAGCACCGTCTGATTGCGTATGATGCACCCCGCATCACGGAGCATGGATATAGCCTCTGCAGCCTCAGCTGTGATCTCCCGAGGATGGTTGAACTGCGTGACTATCATGATTGGCTTCTGCTTGCAGTAATGAGAGAGGATCGCAGCAAGATCCCCTTCATCCTCCGTGATCCGGAACGGAAACGAGACCGGTGTCCTGGTACCGAAGCGGATGAAGCGTATGCTCTCAATGGGCATGAAGGCATCAAGATACCGTTTTATCGTTTCGTTGCTATTCAGGAAGGCATCACCGCCGGAAATCAGGATATTCGTGATCTCAGGGTGGGAGCGCACATAGTCCGTCATCTCCGGCAGCTTCCTCGCGATCTCTTCCGAAGGAATCCCTACCAGACGCTTGCGGAAACAATACCTGCAATACATGGCGCACTGATTCGTAGAGAGAACAAGCGCAGTCTGCCTGTACTTGTGCTGCATACCCTGCACAACGGTATTCTCAGCCTCTCCCGAAGTATCCTCCGCGCCTCCCTCTGAGAACTCCATGGCATCAGGCAGGCACATCTTCCGTATCGGGTCGGATCTGTCACTGAAATCCACCAGATCAAGGTAATACTGCGGCACGCAGAGAGGATACTTCTCCTCTATATCCTTCAGAGCCCTGAGCTCCTCCCCTTCAAGTCCAAGCACATCCTTGAGCGCATCAACGCTCCTGTATGCCTGTGAAAGCCTTGTCTGCCATTTCCTCATGCTACCCTCCTTTTCTATATGATAGCATCCCCGTTTTCCAGGTCTCACATGGGCAAAATCGGACATTGATGAAAGGAAAAGCGGAAACTGCCTTTGCAATCATCCCTGCAATTCATTCCCTTCTGTGGATTTCCGTATATATCATCCTATGATCCACACGCTCACTGAGCATCAGGCTTATGGCTGCTGCTTCTGTTGATACAGTCACGATACTTGATGGAAGCACAGGAACGAAAGCCCTACGCGCCAGCGTGATATGCGGCCTGAACCGTCTCTTCTCAAGATGGAAACCGCGGGAAAGAAGCTCCTTATGCAGATTACGCTGAAGAGCCATCAGCTCCCTGCTCTCCTCTGCACCTATCCACAGAAGATCCCCATCAGGGCGCTGGAAGCGGCCAAGGTGATCCAGATTGATCGGAAATGGCTGGAAAGGCACACTATCAATTGCCGCCGCAGCATCATATCTTTCTGCCGCGGTGCACTCACCGAGGAACTCCAGCGTGAGATGCAGATTCTCCCGCGGAACGAAGGCACCAGACGATGCCTCGTCATGCAGACGATCCCTTATGAAGGAAATTGCCTCAACAGCCACGTCATCGAAAAGGATTGCTATGAACAATCTCATCGTCTACCTCCTAACAATAAATCCCATAGCATGGGGTCATAAACGATATAATCGATGGGACTGAGGACGACATATTACCTAAG
>CALXYL010000003.1 GCA_944392985.1 uncultured Spirochaetaceae bacterium
CATCAGGTGTCTTGAGTGAGAAGAAGCTCCAGCCTCAGGCTCACAGCAATGTGAGGCAGGATGGAGAGTAGGTCACTCAGCCATTGATCCGCTCAAGAAAGTAATCCCAGAGCGTTCCCTGCGGTGGAGGCGCTGTTATAACAAGCTCCTCCTTCCTTATTGGATGGACAAAGGAGATGCGGCGGGCATGCAGGCAGATGCCTCCATCAGGATTGGAACGCTGCGCTCCATACTTAAGATCCCCTTTGATATGCACTCCGATCGCAGCAAGCTGTGCCCTGATCTGATGATGACGCCCAGTGTGGAGATCGATCTCCAGCAGATGGTACTTGTCAGAAGAGGCGAGCAGGCGATAGGAGAGCTTCGCGATCTTCGCTCCCTTCGCCTCCTTTGCCGATGCGATGCTCTTGTTGTTCGCGGCAGACCTTGTGATGTAATGGATGAGATCCCCTTCCCTTCTCTCTGGAGCGCGGTCAACGATCGCCCAGTATGTCTTTTTCACATCGGAGGTCCGGAAGAGAGCGGTCATGCGTGAAAGCGCCTTATCAGTCCTGCAGTACACGACGATTCCAGATGTTGGCCTGTCCAGGCGATGGGGAATGCCAAGATAGACATTCCCTGGCTTGCCGTATTTCTCCTTGAGATAAGCCTTCACATCATCCGCAAGTGTCCTATCACCGCTCTCATCCCCCTGGACAAGCTCTCCTGGGAGCTTGTTGATGATTATCAGATGGTTGTCCTCATAGAGGATCCTTGAAGCGATATCACCCATCGAGCCCATCCAGCAGCGAAGGCTGCTCCTTCTGCTCCGTCGTGGAGGTATCCTTGGTCTGGCGGATCGAAAGCGACTGAAGCTCCTTGCCTGTCAGCTTCTGTCCCGCAGCTGTCGGGGACTTGTAGATCGGGAAATCAGCAAAGCGCGCGCTGTCCTCGAGTATCTTGTAGCCATATCCCTGCTTGAATTTCATCGAGATGATAGCCGATGGCCAGAGCGACATCTTCTTTACCTTCGCCTTTTCCCCAGAGACGACCGAATAGACCTTATCGGTAGTGAACGCCGAGATGCGGAATCTCTTGATCTGATAGACATTCTTATCGCGGATACGGTCACGGTATATGACTGTAAAGACCTCCTTGAAGATGATGTCCTTCTCACCGTAGTTGATGTAGAAAAGCCCCTCCGTGCCGATGAATACCTTGTCCTGCACATTTATGACGCGGTACTCACCGTTCTGCTTCATATAGAAGATCTTATCGTACGGACTGACCTTCAAGAGGGATTCCCCGGTCTTGATATTCGTTCCAAGGTACCCTGTCTCCTGGTCATAGCGTACATCCATGTTCCTCACGGCGACCTGGCGCACATTGAGAGTACGGAAGGATGATATCTCCGTCTTGCGGCTGAAGGTCTCTTTATCAAGCATGCCCTCAAGCTCCGTAAGGCAGGATTCTGCGTACTCGATGATATGGGAAAGATGATGCGCAATCTCCTTCAATGACGCGTTGATCTCCCTTATCTCCGTCCTGTTCTTCTCGATATCGAAGAGGCTTATGCGCCTGATAGGTATCTTCAGCAGTCGTTCGATATCCTCATCGGTAAGCATCTCGCCGCCAATCTCCTTCTCAAATGGCACGAAGCCATCGATTATGGCCTGGCTTACCGCTTCCGCAGTCTTTTCCTCCTCAATCCGCTTGTAGATCCTCTCCTCGATGAATATCCGCTCCAGCGTCCTTGCACGGAGCCTCTCCTGGAGGTGCTTCCTTTCATTCTCAAGCTCTGCACGGAGAACATCGACAAGATGCCTGGAATGGAAGCGGATCATCTCCGTAATCGGCACAGCCTTGGGAAGCCCATCCACTATGACAAGCGGATTGACTGATATCTTCTTCTCGCAGTCAGTTGCGGCATAGAGGACATCGACCATATCCTCGGAATAGACACCGCGCTGCCAGCAGATCTCTATCTGGGCCTTCTCCGCAGTGTAGTCACTGATAGAGGCGATCTTGAGCCTTCCTGTCGCGTTGGCCTTCTCTATCGAGGCGATCATGGAATCGCTCGTGACGCCATAGGGCAGCTCCTCTATGACGAGCTTCTTCGGATCCGAGGCATTCAGCCTGGCCCTGACAGCGATCCTTCCCGTGCCATCAGCATATTCGGAAACATCCATGATGCCGCCGCCAGGGAAATCAGGGTATATCACGAAGTCCTCGCCGCGAAGCGCTTTCTTCTCCGCTTCAAGCACCTCGAAGATATTGTGGGGAAGGATCATCGTGGACATGCCGACGGCGATTCCCATCGTGCCCTGTATGACGACCACAGGAATCTTTGCCGGGAATACGACTGGCTCCTTGTTCCTTCCGTCATAGGAATCAACGTATTCCGTGATCTCAGGGTTATAAAGGACCTTCTTCGCAAATGGCTTGAGGCGGCATTCGATGTATCTTCCCGCCGCGGCTCCATCTCCGGTGAGGAAGTTGCCGAAGTTGCCCTGCTTCTCTATGAAGAGCTCACAGTTCGCGAGGTTGACAAGGGCTTCATAGATCGAAGCATCCCCATGCGGATGGTACTTCATCGCCTCTCCGACAACATTGGCGACCTTCATGAAACGTCCATCATCCATGCGGAAGAGCGTATGCATGATACGGCGCTGGACAGGTTTGAATCCGTCTATGAGATCGGGAATCGCCCTGTCGCGTACGACATAGGACGCATATTCGAGAAAGTAGTTCCTGTAGAGTTTATCAGCCTGTGACATCGAGTAGGTTCTCCATTATGAACTCCCTTCTCTGGGGAGTGTTGTCTCCCATATAGAACTCCATCTTGTCCCGGATATCCTTTATGGATGTGATCGTGACAGGAAGCAGCTTTATATCCTCGTTGATGAAGCGCTTGAATTCCTTCGGGCTGATCTCCCCAAGTCCTTTGAAGCGCGTGATCTCCGCTCCCTTGATGCGTGATGCCGCGGCATCGCGCTCAGCTTCGGTATAGCAGTATTCAGTCACCTGCTTGTTCCGGACGCGGAAAAGCGGCGTCTCAAGGATGAAGAGCTTTCCGGAGGTGACGACCTCCTCAAAGTATGTCAGGAAGAACGTCATCAGAAGTATACGTATATGGAAGCCATCGGTATCGGCATCGGTTGCGATCACGATCTTCGAATACCTGATATCATCAATCCCGTTCTCAATCCCAAGCGCCACCATTATGTTATAAAGCTCCTCATGCTTATAGAGCTCAGTCCTTTTATAGCCCTGGACATTGAAGGGCTTTCCACGCAGCGCGAACACCGCCTGGGTATTGGGATTGCGTACAGTCGATAGCGTGCCGGCAGCACTGTCCCCCTCTGTGAGGAAGATCATCGATTCCTCCGCATCCTTGCGATGCGCGGCAGGGGCATTATCCAGATGATAGCGGCAATCGCGCAGCTTCTGGATATGGATGGCGGTTTTCTTCGCTCTCTCCTTCGAGTTGTTGCGTACCTCCTGCTCCTCCTTGTGGACCTTCTCGTTCGTGGAGACCTTCTCCTGCAGTCCCTGCGCCTTCGCCTTGTCCTTCATCAGGGCATCCATCACCGCTTCCTTGACCTCGTTGACGATCCATGCCCTGACCTCGGTAGAACCGAGCTTGTTCTTCGTCTGGCTCTCGAATACAGGATTCTGCATCCTGATCGCGACAGCGGCAACGATTCCATCCCTGATCTCAGGAGCCTGCCAGCTCTTGCGGTAGAACTCATTTATCCCTTTCAGCACACCTTCCTTGAATGCTGCGAGGTGGGTTCCTCCGTCTGCGGTGTTCTGCCCGTTTACATATGAGAAATAATTCTCCCCATAGCCGGAAGTATGGGTGAAGGCGAATTCAAGATGCTCGTTGCGGAAATGTATGGCAGGATAGAGCCCATCATCCCCGATGACCTTTGACAGCAGATCCAGCAGTCCGTTCCTGCTCCTCAGTATCCTCTTGTTGTATTCAATGGTCAGCCCGGTATTCAGATAGACATAGCTCCAGAGCCTGTCGAGGATGAAGTCATCATTGAAGGCGTAGTCGGGGAAGATCTCAGGATCGGGGGTAAAGGAGACGAATGTGCCATCCCCTTCTTCCGTCGTTCCCTCGTTCTTCTTCTTCAGCTTTCCCTTCCTGAACCATGCCTCAACGAACTTCCCCTCCCTGAATGACTTGACATAGAACTCGGAGGAAAGCGCATTCACGGCCTTTGTACCGACACCATTGAGGCCGACGGAGAACTGGAACGCCTCATCATCATACTTTGCGCCTGTATTGATGACAGAGACACATTCAACTACCTTTCCAAGCGGGATGCCGCGGCCATAATCACGGACTGAGACAGAGCCATTGAGCACAGTGACCTCGATCTTCGCACCATGCTTCATGATGAATTCATCAATGGAGTTGTCAACGACCTCTTTCAGAAGTATGTAGATGCCGTCATCGGGATGGGAGCCATTTCCCAGCCGTCCTATATACATTCCAGGGCGAAGCCTAATATGTTCAAGGGAAGACAGCGATTTGATATTCTTTTCATCATACGCCATAGGGATAGTATAGAGCAGTTTAAGCAAACACTGCAAATGCGTTCAGAATACATGGAAACGGCGCCCTTATGGACGCCGCTGCTTCAGTTCTGGCTGAATCTCGAAAGGAAATCCCGTGTCCTTGGGCTCTTCGGAGCGTAGAATACATCCTTGGGACTTCCCTCCTCCTCGATCCTTCCATCTGCCATGTAGATGACCCTGTTGGAGACATCCCTTGCAAACGCCATCTCGTGCGTCACGACAAGCATCGTCATACCGGTTTCCGCCAGCGCCTTCATGACATCCAGAACCTCTCCGACCATCTCCGGATCAAGAGCGGATGTAGGCTCATCGAAAAGGAGAACTTCCGGATCCATTGCCAGCGCACGCGCTATGGCAACGCGCTGCTTCTGACCACCGGAAAGCTGCCGTGGCTTTGCGTTGATGTACAGCTCCATGCCGACCTTTGAAAGGTACTCAAGCGCCTTGTCACGTGCAGACGCCTTGCTCCTTTTCAGGACATGGGTCTGTCCTATGATGCAGTTCTCCAGCACTGTATAGTTATTGAAGAGGTTGAATGACTGGAATACCATGCCGACCTTCGTGCGGTACTGGTCCTCATCAAGCTCACCGGCAAGGATATTCTTCCCATGGTAGAGAATCTTCCCACCTGTCGCTTCCTCAAGCATGTTGATGCACCTCAGAAGCGTGGACTTGCCGGATCCGGAAGCTCCGATGATGCTTATCACATCACCCTTGCTGACTGTGAAATCGATATCCCTCAGAACCTCGTTCGTACCGAACGTCTTTACAAGATGCTCTATCCTCAGTATCTCGCTCATCAGTGTGTCCCTCCCTTCTTCGCGTCATAGCGTGTAAGCCCGCTTGTGAAAGCGAGGGTATCCGTTGTCGCGAGATCGAAGTTCGATGGCCCGTCCATCTTCGATTCCGCCCATCTGAGGAGGCGTGAGCAGGTGAACGTGAGGATGAAATAGATGATCATAGTGACGCTTGCTGCCTCAAAATACGTATAGAGTGCGCCAGAGATGCTGCGGAACGTGAAGAAGAGCTCGACAGTCCCGATGATCGAAAGGACGCATGTATCCTTGATGTTTATGATCAGGTTGTTGCCGATCTGCGGCATGATGTTCCTCAGAGCCTGCGGAAGGATCACGAGCATCATCGTCTGGAAATGGGACATGCCGATGGCTCTTGCGCCTTCGCTCTGCCCTGGATCGACAGAGAGGATACCTCCTCTGACAGTCTCAGCCATATACGCTCCGGTATTGATGGAAACGATGATGATGGCGGCACTCCACATTCCCAGGTTGATTCCGAAAAGCTGGCTCATTCCATAGTATATGAATGCCGCCTGGAGCATCATCGGAGTTCCCCTGAAAACCTCTACATAGGCTGTGAGTATCACCTTGACCACGCGTAGCACACCTCTTTTCACGAGGCCGTCCTTCTTATGGGGTTCAGTGGTCTGGACAAGACCGACAGCAAAACCAATCACACACCCCAGAAGTGTGCAGATGATGGCTATTGCCATCGTGGTAGCGGCTCCTTTCACCAAGGAGCCACCATAACGCTCGAGGATGTAGAGCATCCTCTGGAAGAAATTCATTTCAGCGATTGTCATCACACCACCATCACTGAGCAAGCGGCTGGGCTGCGATCGCTTCGTCCATCATCCTGTTGAAATCATCAACAGTGAGCGTCTCAAGCACGCTGTTGATTCCATCGACAAGCTCGGTATTGCCCTTCCTTACGGAGATTCCGATGTTGATCTCCTCCTGGCTGACCTGGAAATCATCGTCAGAACCAGCGAAATCGAGAAGCCTCATGTTGGGATACGCTATAAGGGCAGCCTGTCCGGTCGGCATGTCGGTGCAGACAAGATCGATCCTGCCGCTGTTGAGAGCAACAAGCATTGCAGGTGCGCTGTCCTGTGCGGGAAGGATCTCCGCATCCGGAATCTGGGGAAGGCAGACATCATACCAGATCGTACCAAGCTGGCTTGTGCAGGATGCGCCTGCAAGATCGCTGACACCCTGTGCGTTCTCATACTCGCTTCCCGCATTTACAAGGCAGATGATGGATGCGTAGTAGTAAGGCTCTGTGAAATCGACCATCTGAAGCCTGTCGGATGTGATGGACTGTCCTGCGATGGCACAGTCAACAACACCGGACTGCACAGCAGGAACAAGGGAATCCCAATCCAGCTTCACGATCTGGAGCTCATAGCCAAGACGCTCCGCGATGAGCTTCGCCATCATGACATCATAACCATATGCATAGTCATTGGAGTCAGCGATAGGAACCGCTCCATTTTCATCCGTGGTCTGGGTCCAGTTATATGGAGCATAGCCACACTCCATGGCAACACGGAGCACAGGAAGGCCGGACTCCGATACCGCTTCCTCCTTACTGCCACCGGCAAAGACTGCCAGAGTGGACAGCATTATCATCATAGCAACTGCTGCAAATCTTCTGAGATTCATAGAATACCTCCTGATCCTCATCTGGCAGTGATGATAAAGAGGAGTTAAGATTGTGTCAATATGTTATGAATAAAACTTGAATGTTATTATTTTAACACAATATCTATTCAGTTTTCACCTTCTCCATCTTCGCTTTCAGCTCGTGGATCGCGGAATAGATCTCCTCATCATTCTCGAGACCATCCTTCAGAGCCTGGAAAAGGCATCCCGCGGCAAAGCTACCGAACGCACAGCATGCTCCAGATAGAAGCATGACGACACCGCTCATGAAGCCGACATTGGCCATCGTGACGAATGCCATAATGACGAAGGCTGCCGCGATGACAGCTGCAATGATGAAGAAAATCTTGCTGATGAAACCTAGATTACGAGTCATATGAACCCCCTTGGAACTTAATGATGATGTTTTATTCTACCATACCCCTGACAACATACCAGATGCATATGCAATCCGTTCGATACACAATGTGCTCCAATATAGCCTTTCATCCCCCTTAGTGATATCCTCTGCCGTATGAGCAGGTATCCTTTCAATGAGATAGAGCCGAAATGGCAGGAATACTGGGAAGAGCATAAGACATTCCGCGCAGAGGAAGATGAGACAGTGCCTAGGGAAAAGAGGAAATACGTCCTCGATATGTTCCCCTACCCGTCGGGAGCCGGACTTCATGTCGGGCATCCTGAGGGATACACAGCGACAGATATCTACTCCAGATATCTCAGGATGAAGGGATACAATGTCCTCCATCCGATGGGATTCGATTCCTTCGGCCTCCCCGCGGAGAACTACGCCATCAAGACAGGAACGCATCCATGGGAGACGACGAAGAAGAACATCGACACATTCCGCCGTCAGATAAAGAGCCTTGGCTTCTCTTATGACTGGGACAGGGAGGTCTCCACCTGCGAACCGGATTACTACCACTGGACACAGTGGATCTTCGAAAAGCTCTACGAGAAAGGACTTGCCTATGAGGCCGTGACCCCGATCAACTGGTGCCCGAGCTGCAAGACAGGGCTTGCCAATGAGGAAGTGAAGGAAGGCAGGTGCGAGCGCTGCGGCGAAAAGGTCGAGAAGAAGAACATAAGGCAGTGGATGCTCCGCATCACAGCGTATGCGGACAAG
Organism: uncultured Spirochaetaceae bacterium; assembly: GCA_944392985.1. Taxonomy (GTDB): domain Bacteria; phylum Spirochaetota; class Spirochaetia; order Sphaerochaetales; family Sphaerochaetaceae; genus Ornithospirochaeta. Next base: position 8,158 of record CALXYL010000003.1, read on the forward strand.
CTCCTCGAAGGGCTTGATGAACTTGACTGGCCGGAATCAGTCAAGGCAATGCAGCGCAACTGGATCGGACGCTCGGAAGGTGCTGCCGTGTTCTTCACAGTCGAGGGAACAGGGGACAGGCTTGAGGTCTATACAACGCGCTGCGATACCCTTTTCGGAGCGACATACATGGTCATTGCGCCCGAGCATCCCCTTGTGGAGAAGCTGACGACTGCAGAGCAGAAGGCGGCCGTCGAAGCATACCTTGATGAGGTAAAGCATAAATCAGATCTGGAGAGGACCGATCTCGCAAAGGAGAAAACCGGCGTATTCTCCGGCTCCTATGCAATAAACCCTGTCAACGGGAAGAGAATACCGATCTGGATCGCGGATTATGTTCTCATCAGCTATGGAACCGGCGCGATCATGGCTGTTCCTGCACACGACACGAGGGACTGGGAGTTCGCCAAGAAATTCGGGCTTCCGATCATCGAGGTCCTCAAAGGGAAGGTGGATGTGCAGGAGGAAGCCTGGACGGAGGACGGGATCCATGTCAATTCCGAATGGCTCGATGGCCTGAACAAGGAAGATGCCATAAAGAAGATGCTCGAATTCCTCGAGAAGAATGGCTATGGACACAAGGCCATCAACTACAAGCTCCGTGACTGGGTATTCTCGCGCCAGCGCTACTGGGGAGAGCCGATACCACTGATCCACTGCCCGCACTGCGGAACGGTGCTGGTTCCAGAGGATGAGCTCCCGCTCACGCTTCCAGAGGTCGATAAGTACGAACCGACAGGTACAGGAGAGTCTCCGCTCGCGAATGTCGAGAGCTGGGTGAACTGCAAATGCCCGAAATGCGGCGCAGATGCAAAGCGTGAGACGAACACGATGCCTCAGTGGGCTGGCTCCTGCTGGTATTACCTGAGGTATATCGACCCGAAGAACGAAAAGGCATTCCTCGATCCAGAGAAGGAGAGATACTGGATGCCTGTCGATCTCTATGTCGGAGGCGCTGAGCATGCTGTCCTCCATCTCCTCTATTCCAGGTTCTGGCACAAGGTGCTCTATGATCTCGGCCTTGTCTCGACATCTGAGCCCTTCCATTCACTGGTCAACCAGGGAATGATCACATCATTCGCATACCAGAAGGCGAACAAGAGCCTCGTCCCGACTGATATGGTGGAGGAGAAGGACGGGAAGTATTTTGACAAGGAAACAGGAGAAGAGCTCACGCAGGTCATTGCCAAGATGTCCAAGTCCCTGAAGAACGTCATCAATCCGGATGACTTCATCAGGAACTACGGTGCTGACAGCGTCAGGATGTATGAGATGTTCATGGGACCGCTGAGGGAATCAAAACCATGGGCGACAAACGGATTCATCGGCGTCTACCGCTTCCTTGACAGGATCTGGCGCATTGCGACGGAGAAGAAGGTAGAGGATATCGTTCTGCCGGATGACCTTGACAAGCTGATGCACAAGACCATCAAGAAGGTGACAGAGGACACGGAAACGCTTGCCTTCAATACAGCCATCAGCCAGATGATGGTATTCGTCAATGAGCTCAATAGGCTTGAGACCGTGCCGAAGAAGGCGCTTGAGACACTGACACTGCTGCTCTCTCCATATACTCCGCATCTGGCAGAGGAGCTGTGGGTTATGCTTGGACATGAACCATCTGTCTCAAAGGAGAAGTGGCCATGCTACGACGAAAGCAAGACGATCGATGATGAGATCGAGATCGTTGTGCAGGTCAATGGCAAGGTCAGGGCGAAGATGCAGATGCCACGCTCAGCTTCAAAGGAAGAGATGCTCAAGGCTGCAAAGGACAACGAGAAGATCCAGAGCTGGATGGATGGAAAGTCCATCGTGAAGGAAATCGTCGTTCCCGGAAAGCTGGTCAACATCGTGGTCAGGTAAGGCATTTCCTGCTGATCCAGAAGGGGCATACGGCTCAGGCTGTGTGCCCTTTTGCATTTCTCTTTATGTTTCCATGTATGTGTAATACACTGGAATACAAAAGGAGGCTGGAATGATAATATCCCTTCGCCTATCAGAAGATGATGCGATTCTCTTCAGGAAGTACGCGGAACTCAACAGCATGAATCTCTCGGAGATGATAAGGCAGACCGTGCTTTCCAGGATCGAAGCAGAGTACGATGCGGAGATATACAGGGCCGCTCTTGCCGAATACAAGGAGAATCCAGCGACAGTGTCTCTGGAGGAGGTGCATGATGGCAAGGATTGAGCTGTCGATGCGCGCGCAGGGCGAGCTTGAAAACCTCGATCCGATCACAAAGGCTTTCATCATCGGGTGGATGAAAGTGCATCTTGCGCCCCTTCACGACCCAAAGGGCGTGGGAACACCGCTCGGAGGAAGCAAGCGATGGCAGTACAGAATCGGCGACTACAGGCTGCTTGCAAGGATATCAGAGAAGAGGACCGTGATACTTGCGATCACCCATGGGCACCAGCTGCCGACAGTGGGAACTGATCTATCCTGAGAGGATCAGAGTTCATGGATGCGGGCAAGACCGCCCATTGAAGTCTCCCTATAAAGGGAAGGAAGGGCATGCCCCGTCTCCATCATCACTTCCACGACATCATCGAAGGATATCTTATGCCGTCCATCCCCCATCAGGGCAAAGGAGGCATGGTCGATAGCTCTCATGCATGCCATCGCATTGCGTTCGATGCAGGGTATCTGCACAAGGCCCATCAGAGGATCGCAGGTCAGGCCGAGGTGATGCTCAAGACCCATCTCAGCTGCATACTCGATCTGGCGGATCGTCCCTCCTGTAAGCTGTGCGGCAGCGGCCCCTGCCATGGCACATGCAACACCAACCTCCCCCTGACAGCCGACTTCCGCACCGGAGATCGAGCCATTGGCCTTCACGATATTCCCTACCATTCCTGCCGTCAGCAGTGCCCTGAGCACTCTGATCTCAGGAATCTCATACTCCTTCATAAGATGGTAAAGAACACCAGGAAGCACTCCACAGCTCCCGCATGTCGGAGCGGTCACTATCCTTCCCCCTCCCGCATTCTCCTCTGAAACGGCAAGGGAATAGGCAAATGCCTGGGCAGCATTGCCAAGCGAACCGGTGAAATCCTTTGATTTGGCATATGCCTGACAGGCCTTCCTCTGCAGATGGAGCCCACCGGGAAGAACACCTTCCGCTTCAAGGCCACGCCTGATCGACTCCTTCATCGCATCCCAGACCTCTGCCATGTAATCGAGGATGCCTTCCCCTTCAGCCTCTATCGCCGTCTCCCATATCTGGTATCCGTTCTCATCACAGTACCGGAGAAGCCTTGTCATGCTGCCGACATGCTCATCGTCATATGGTTGGGGAACATCGGACTGCTCCTCACCTTCCCTTATCACCTTTCCGCCACCAACGGAGTAGTATGTCTCGCTTCCGGCAGGCCCTTCTATTGCGGTCAGGGTCAGGGCATTCGGATGGAAAGGCTTCTCTACATCAGGGAACCATAGGATCTCAGCTTCGATTCCATGGCTGCTGAGAACATCCCTGATGGCCTTGTCCGTCAGATGCCCCTTGCCAGTAGCGGCAAGCGACCCATACAGCTCTGCACGGACCTTCCTTGATTCTGGATGGGAGGATATGAACATCTCTGCCGCGGCCCTCGGCCCCATCGTATGGGATGAGGATGGCCCATATCCGATTCGGTATAGCTCTCTCAGGGATTCCATGCCCTGAGTCTACAGAAAAACTGCCTCTTCTACCACTCCGGCATAGCGGAAATGAAACGCGAAACGCTTCCATCCTCGCCAACGATGACCGTCAGAAGCAGATCCTTATCCGCTTCCGCATATCTATAAACACCTGGATAGAGGCTGAAATGGACAGGCCTTGAACTGAATGCGACTGAGAATGATGGGATATCGAAGCGCTCGGGAATCCATTCTCCAGAGGGAATCGAATCAAGGGAGAATATGATCCTCTCATTGATAGCGATCCCATATGAGAGCGTACCATCGAACACATCCTCAAGGAATGAGGGCTCATTGACAGACTGCAGGTCATCGACAGAGCCAAGCACCTGAACCATGGAAAGGCGGGAAACGGGCTGGGGTCTATATGAAGCGGCCCGGAGCAGCATCTCCGCAAAAGCACCATGCTCTGGAAGGAGGCTGACGCGGCTCCTGCTGCCTGGCTCGAAGAAGCCGCCAAGGGCACCGAGCTCACCCAGCGGTCTGAGGGCGAAAACGGAAAGGCTCCCAGCTTTGACGGAAACCTCTATGCGCCGCTGACCACGTGGAATATGCTTCTCGGTTATCGTCTCCCCGTCAAAGTACACAAGGGTGAACCACAGGCTTTCCCCGTATGCTTCCTCAAAAGGATGAGGCTCCGGTATCTCAAGCACAACGGGGATGCTGTGCCTCAAGGTGCAGGAGGAGGAGGAAAGGACGGCAATGAGAATGAACAAGAACCTCATATGAGGTTATGCGCCCTATCCCTGCCTTCCGGTCAGCTTCCTTGTATCAAGATACTCCCTGCGGAAAGAGAGAAGGACATCCTGGATCTCCTTTGAGCGGTAATCCGCATATGTCCATGGGAAGGACTCGAATCCATGATGATGGTATATGAGCGTGACCTCGGCATAAAGGGACCTGCCAATGGCAATGCGGTGCGCACGGTTTTTCGTCGTGGCGAGAATGACACTGCTTTCAGTGATCAGTCCAGGGTCAAGATTGACAGGCCTCCGTCCATCATCTGCCATCGACAGCTCAAGCGTATCGGTAATGGTCTTGACCTCTGCAAGACGGTCAGGGGAAATGAGATTGGAGAAGGCGATAAGAAAACGCTCTATCCCCTTTCCCATCTCGGCATCATAGTAATCTGTGAAGGTGAACGGGATAGGGGTGGAGACAGTCCTGATAGGCCCGAAGAGATCCTCAAGGGATGCTCTCAGGGAAGAAGGGAATCCCCTGACAGAGAGGATTCCCATGAAAAGCAACGCGTCTTCGTAAGGCCGGATAAGCATCAGATTGCGGAAGTATAGATGCCAAGGACACGGAAGGAAACGGCTTTGGCACGTATCTCCTCCGTCAGTTCATCGAATCCTGCCATATTCTCCGGAAGCTGGAGCTCCACGAAGAAGAGGTACTCCCAAGGCTTGCCGGGTATCGGTCTTGATTCGAGCTTTGTCATATTGATCCCCTTTGCCGCTATCGTCGAGAGGATGTCCATCAGGGCACCCGGCTCATCGGAAACGGAGAATGAAAGGGATGCCTTGTCCGGCTTTGACTGCGAACGGAATACATCGGCATTCTCCTCACGCGCGAGGATGTAGAAGCGGGTATAGTTGGAGGCATCCGTCTCAATACCCTGCCTAAGCACCTCCATGCCGTAGTAATGCGCAGCAGGAGCTCCCGCAATCGCGGCGATGGACTTATCACCGGCGGAAGCGATGTACTCAACCGCACCTGCTGTATCGAAGAAAGGAACGCGCTCCGCATCCGGCAGTTCCCTTTCAAGGAATGCGCGGCACTGCTGCAGTCCCTGCGGATGGGAATAGACCTTCCTTATGTCCTCCATCCTGGTTCCAGGCACAACGATGAGATTATGCATCACACGGACCTGCTGCTCGCCTACGACAGTAAGCTCCGGATGCATGGCAAGAAGATCGAGATTGTCATAGACGGTGCCGCCAAGTGTGTTCTCTACCGGGAGGACAGCGTAATCCGCCTTTCCTGAGGAAACAGCCTCAAAGGCATCCGAGAAGGAATGGCAGGCAAGCATTGCTGCGCTCTCATCAAACGAACGGCGCGCTGCAAGCTCCGAAAAAGCTCCTCTAACACCCTGGAATGCGACAACGAGGCTATCGTCCGCCTTATCCCTGCTCTCCTCTTCCCTCTTCGTCCTCATGCTCTGCGGAAGGATACGTGGTATCTTCTCAAGGCTCTTGCCGACAACCGGACACAGTGCCTGTATATCGTGGACGAGCTTTGCAAACTGCTGCGGGTAAAGAGACTGAGGCCCATCGGAGAGCGCCTTCTCTGGACAGTTGTGGACCTCCACGATCACTCCGGATGCTCCGGATGCCACGATGGCAAGGCTCATTGGCGCGACCATGTCGCGGATTCCCGTCGCATGCGAGGGATCCCCGATGACAGGAAGGTGCGTCAGCTTCTGGACAACAGGGATAGCGGAGCAGTCGAGGGTGTTCCTCGTTGCTTTCTCATATGTCCTGATACCCCTCTCGCAGAGAACCACCTGATCCGTGCCGGAAGCCATCAGGTATTCAGCTGCCATCAGCCATTCCTCGATCGTTGCTGAAAGGCCCCTCTTGAGAAGGACAGGCATCCCCGTCTTTCCCACTTCCTTCAGCAGCTCGAAGTTCTGCATGTTCCTCGCGCCGATCTGGAACATATCGACATAGCCAGCCATCATGGCGACATCTGAAGGGGAAACGACCTCTGATGTGATCGGCATATCAAAGGCATCGCCGGCTTTCCTCAGCAGCTTGAGACCTTCCTCTCCCAGACCCTGGAATGCGTAGGGGCTTGTCCTTGGCTTGAAGGCACCGCCCCTGAGCATCACGGCACCGGCCTCCCTGACCGATTCCGCTATGCTCATCATCTGATCATAGCTCTCAACGGCGCATGGACCGGCAATGACAGCGACGCGCCCTCCTCCGATCTTCACCTTCCCGACCTTCACGATCGTATCCTCTTTCTTCATCTCACGTGAAGCGAGCTTATAAGGCTTGGAGATAGGAACAACGGAGCTGACGCCGGGAAGGAGCTCTACTGTACGCGGATCGATCGTTGATTTGCCGACCGCGCCGAATACGGTATCCTCCTGCCCGATGATTTCCTTGACGATGAATCCTTTTTCCGAGAGAAAGGACCTGACTTTATCTTTTTCCTGAGGTGTAATACCTTGCTTAAGGATGACAATCATAGGGAAAACGCTAGCTTTTCCATCTGATTTGGTCAACGAGGAACAATGCTTGACGAAGAATATATCGACTCGATCTTCATATCATTCAGCGAGAAGCTGAAGGCGATGGGCTCTCCCCTTCCTTCAGTCAGCCTGATAGCTGAGGAGGACAGCAATCCATATAGGGTACTCGCCTCAACCATCATCAGCCTCAGGACGAAGGATGAGGTAACACTTACCTCCTCGAGGCGGCTCTTCGCCGAAGCCCCGGATATCAGGACGCTGGCATCCCTTGATGCCAATGCAATCGCCGAACTGATAAAGCCTGCGGGATTCTACCGCAGGAAAGGCGAGCAGCTGAAGAAAATCGCCTCAATCATCCTGGATGAATACGGTGGCACTGTACCTGCGGAGATGGATAAGCTCCTTGCCCTTCCGGGAGTAGGGATCAAGACAGCATCGCTTGTGCTTAATCTGGGCTATGGAATCGATGCAGTGTGCGTTGACTGCCATGTGCATGAGATCGTCAATCGTCTTGGGTGGGTAAGCACAAGAAGTCCGGAGGAAACGGAACGCAGGCTGAGGGAGATCCTGCCCAGGCGCTTCTGGATACCTCTGAATGAGCTTCTGGTGCGCTATGGGCAGAAGATATGCACGCCTGTCTCCCCTTTCTGCTCTCTATGTCCTGAGGAGAGCAGATGCCCGAAGCATGGCGTGGGGAGACAGCGCTGAGATCACTTGTTGCCGAGCTTCCTTACAGCAGGGGAAGCAACACGGTAGATGCAGTAGAGGATCAGAAGATGATAGACAAGATCCTCAAGCCATTCAAACCACTCGCTTCCGTCATTTCCGCCAAGGCCATAGACGAAATCCGAGAGGATGATGTAGATCACCCATGCCACAAGGACAACCAATGTCGATATCTTCACGAAGGATGGCTTGATGCCTCCTATGAATGAAGGAACGATCAGGAGAAGTCCCGCGACGAGGAGAACGACACCTACGATGATCTGGAACACCTCATCGAGCTCATCATAGAGATCATTGCCACCGAAATCAGCGATTCCCTCGATTCCGATCACGACGAAAAGAATGCCTACAAGTATCTTAAGGATGAAATCCCCGTTTACCTTGCCTGTTGCCATAATGCACCTCCAAAGCGTGTATTATCATCTGGATATTATAACGGACAGCGCTTTTGGTTAAGAGACGGATTGCCGCTCCTTCCCCAGAGGCTTATCCTTTCCTATATGATACGTCTGATCGCCTTCCTGGGTAATCCGGGAAGGGAATACCGTGAAACAAGGCATAATGCCGGCTTCATGCTGGCGGATTTCCTATACCCGGATGCTTCGTGGAAGATCAGGTTCCATTCAGCATTCGCCAATGACGGAGGCAGGAAGCTCATAAAGCCGATGACGATGATGAACCTCTCAGGAACGGCTGTATCCGAAGCATCTTCCTTCTACAAGCTGAAAGCTGACGAGATCCTCATCGTACATGATGATCTGGAACAGGACCTTGGATGCGCAAGGCTGCAGAAAGGAGGCGGCCTGCAGGGGCACAATGGCTTGAGAAGCATAAAGGAAAGGCTTGGCAGCGATGGCTTCTGGCGCCTCAGGATAGGGATCGGACGCCCTGTCCATGGGGATGTCAGGCTTTTTGTCACATCCCCCTTCACGAAGGATGAGAAGATCAGGCTGGACGCTCTTTTCAGCAGGATCCCTCCTCTGCTGGCGGAACCCATGAAGGAGGGTTCTGTCAGGATCTAGGAAGAAAGCGCCACTACATCGCCAAAATTCCCCAACCGTGGAATGAAAGAAGATATTTTCTATGCTAGGATAAAGGAAACTAGAAAGAAGGTCTGAATGGAAAGAAGGGATTTAAGGATACCCCTCCTGACAAGGGAGAGAATAAGGATAAGTGGATCGGTTTTCGCCACGGATGAAGGGCTTGACCTCATGTACAGGGAGGCCTCCCTTCTCGCTTTCCAGTACAACAGCGAACTAAAGAAGAACGGAGCGGAGGGTGGATTCGTCTCTCCCGGCAAGCTCCATGCCTCTGCTGTGCTCCATCTCATATACCAGATTGTCCTTTCAGCAAGAATGGGAGACGGCCAGAGTGATTTCTTCACGAGGCGCATAGCGACTGTCGCCTCGAATGATGAACTATCGAACGCCCTTGGCTTCTACTCAAAGTCATTCCCCTCCCCCGCACTGGAGGAAAGGAAGCCGGACTCACCAACGAGGATGGCGGAGGACATGAGGGGATTCTTCATCCATCAGGTGCTTCTGCAGAATCCTGCGCTTCTCGCGGCATCAAAGCCATTTGTCTCCCCGGATCAGATCATCTATCCGCCGGAGTGCAAGGCGCTTTCAAGCATCCTCTCCTCATACCCTAAGGATGATCTGAGGAACGGAAAGCCCAACACGGACGACATCTTCACGATGCTCCAGCTGCCAGCCCGTCTCTATCCGAACTCGCTTGAGGAGCAGATCAGATACATCCTCAGGGAGTGGAGCGCGTTCCTGCCTTCCGACCTGATAAGGCTCCTTGAGACATCCCTCGACTACATCCACGAGGAGGAGAAGGACAGAGGCGGCGTCGGCGGAGGCGGAGGGCCTACGCAGGTCATAGACTATTCGGACAGCGACCTGAATGAGTATGAGGCGTTCTCCGATGACTCGAACTGGATGCCCCGTGTTGTCATGATGGCGAAATGCACCCTCGTCTGGCTTGACCAGCTCACGAAGCAGTACAAGCGCTCAATAACAAGGCTGGACCAGATTCCTGATGAGGAACTTGATGCCCTCAGGGAAAGAGGATTCACAGCGCTCTGGCTCATCGGACTCTGGGAAAGGTCTGAGGCATCGAAGAAGATAAAGAACCTCTGCGGCAATCCGGATGCAGAGGCATCGGCGTACTCCCTGAAGGATTATGAGATCGCCTCATTGATCGGAGGATGGAGCGCCCTTGAGAACCTCCGCGAGCGCTGCCGCCAGCGCGGTATCCGCCTTGCCTCTGATATGGTTCCAAACCATACGGGAATCGATGGCAACTGGGTTTATGAGCATCCGGATTACTTCGTGCAGCAGGACTGGCCTCCATTCCCGTCATACACATACAATGGCCCGGATCTCTCAAACAACCCGGATTACGAGGTGAAGATAGAAGATCACTATTATGACAGGACTGATGCCGCTGTCACGTTCATGCTGCGCAACAGGCATACAGGGCAGACACGGTATATCTTCCATGGCAACGATGGCACATCAATGCCCTGGAATGACACTGCTCAGCTGGATTATCTCAATCCAACGACAAGGGAAGCTGTCATACAGAAGATAATCCATGTCGCGAAGAACTTCCCGATCATCCGCTTCGATGCCGCGATGACTCTTGCAAAGCGTCACATACAGCGCCTTTGGTATCCGAAGCCGGGTCATGGAGGAGACATCGCAGGAAGGGCACGCTACGCCCTTTCAGACGAGGAATTCAATCGCTGCATACCACAGGAGTTCTGGAGGGAAGTCGTCGACAGGGTTGCTGTGGAGGCGCCTGACACGCTGCTCCTTGCAGAAGCATTCTGGATGATGGAAGGCTACTTTGTACGTACTCTTGGCATGCACCGCGTCTACAACTCGGCGTTCATGAACATGCTGAAGAACCAGGAGAACCAGAAGTACCGCCTCGGGATAAAGAACACGCTGGTCTTTGAGCCTGAGATCCTGAAACGGTATGTCAACTTCATGAATAACCCTGACGAGGAGACCGCCATCGCCCAGTTCGGAGACGGGGACAAGTATTTCGCGGTCTGCACTCTGCTTGCAACCCTTCCCGGCCTGCCGATGATCGGACACGGCCAGATTGAGGGTTATCATGAGAAATACGGCATGGAATACAGGAGAGCTTACTACAATGAACAGCCGAATGGCTGGCTTGTCGGAGAGCACTACAGGAGGATCTTCCCGCTCTTCAGGAGACGCTATCTCTTCTCCGGTGTCGACTGCTTCCAGTTCTTCGATTGCTACGGCATGAACGGTGCGGTTGAGGAATCCATCTACGCATTCGTCAATGGAGCGGGATCGGAGCGCACATTGATCCTCGTCAACAACCGCTATGAGCAATGCGGAGGAACGATCAACGTGTCCGTTCCCAAGCTGAAGAAGGACAAGGACTCGCGCACGACAGTGACGACAAAGCTCGCCGACAGCCTCGGCCTTTCCTTCGGCGGAAGGAACTACGCACTCCTTGACTGCTTCTCTGATGGCCTGACATACATCATCCCGTCGATCCAGCTCTATGATGAGGGATTCTCGTTCTCCCTCAATGGCTATGAGGCGCGTGTATATTGGAACATCAGGCAGGTGGAGGATACCGACGGAAGCTATGAAAGGCTCTGGAGGATGTACGGCAGGAAGGGCATCAGCAATATCTCCAAGGCCGTTGCTCTTCTGCGGCTCGAACCTCTCTTCAAAGCACTTGAACCGCTCAGAGCGCAGGAAACGCTCAAGCATCTTGAGGATCTTGTCAGTGGCCGCCTTTCCAAGCAGGGAGAGAGGGATCTTCTGCTGTCGATCGCTGAATGCTATTCAACGATCCCTGAAGTGTATGAGGCTCTGGATGAACCGGCAAAGGGACAGATCAGCGTCATACCAGCAGAGATTGAGCCCAAGCCGATGATCCGCACGGTCAGGACGCTTGCATCCCTTTTCAGGGAGCGCCACGGAAAGGCATTTGCCGCATGGGCTGGTGCCGACAGCTCGCTTGCCCTGACGCTTGCCTCTGCGCTTGTTCTGCATCCATTCTCAGGTGGACTCTCGATAAGAGGCGCGATGGAGGAAGCCGACAGGCTGCTTATCGATGCCTTCTTTGATTATGAATTCGGAGCGCTTGGACTCTGCGAGAATGAAAGAAGGGCTGTGACCCATGGGGCGGCAATCCTCACCTCCGCAGGACAGAGCTATGACAAGGACGAGGATCCGCTTACGCTGTTCACGCGCATAGCGAATGATGAAGGCGTGCAGAACCTTGCCCTCTGCAATAAGTATCAGGGGGAGATCTGGTACAACAAGGAGCAGATGCAGCGCGCGATACTCCTTTCCGCCCTTGCGTTCGCACTGCTTCCAAAGGCGAAGGATTTCGATGCCGATGCGTATATCAGCAGTCTCTTTGAGAAGGAAGCTGTGAGCGGATACAGGCTCAGAGAGCTTCTGAGAAGGGAGAAAGATGAGGAGGATACGGTCAGCTGATGACCGTATCGCTCCAGCATCATCATATGATGCAACGACTTGTATGGCAGGATGCCTGCATGGTGCAAGATTGACTACAGAATGGAGGTGAAGTATCCTTTTCCTATGAAAACGTGGATAACATACATTGCTGCGGTTCTTATGGGCCTTGCAACCTCTTTGCTTTTCGGTTCATTCGCAGCCACGGCTTCGATTCTTTCGGCTGTATCATCATATCTGATCAGCCTTGGTGTATTCATTGCAATCCCTGTCGTATTCATCACCTTCGCTTCGGGAACAGCTTCGCTGATGAAGGACCGCAAAGGACACCGCGTTGCTGGAATGGCAGCCCTCTGGTCACTCCTGTCAACTGTGCTTCTCTCATTTGCAGCTGCGCTTGTATTCGTCATCATGCCGGAGAGCTTCCCCGTCACAAGCTCTGCAGGTAGCGCACCAGGAACGCTTTCTGCCCTTGTTTCATACTCTGTCTCATCCGCAGGAAGCGCGCTGTATCCGCTCAACGCCCTATGGTCCATCGCTTCGGCAACACGTTTCATCATCTCTGTCATCATCATCTCATGGATCCTCGGGCTCGCACTCAAGCCCTCCGCTGATATCATCAGGCCGGCTTATACAACGATGAATTCCTTCTCGGAGGTCATGTACCGCATATCAAGGACATTCTCGGTTTTCGGATTCTTCATCGTATTCCTCTCCTCCGCCTCCTTCTTCACTACCATGTATCAGGAGAAAACCGTATTCGCCGCACCTGGTTTCATCCTCATGCTGACGTTGTCCGCAGCTGTGGCTGTTTTCGCAGTGCTTCCCCTCCTCTATGGGGTTTTCACGGGATTCAGGAAGAATCCATACAGCATCCTCTACCGTTCGCTGCCGCAGATGCTCATGGGTCTTTCAACGGCAAACAGCGTTGCCTCGATCCCTCTTTCGGAAAGCGTTGCCAGGCAGAGCCTTGGTGTACAGAAGCGTGTTGCCTCAACAGCGACACCGCTTTTGAGCGTGATCGGAAAAGGCGGAAGCGCGGCAATCTCCGTCATTGCGCTTCTCTCGCTGTATATCGCGACAACTGAGACGATGCCTCCAGGGAACGTCATTGCCGTGACAGCAGTTGCTGCAGCCCTCGTCTCATTCATCTCCAGTGCAGCAACCGGAACCGAATGCGCCGCGATTACAGTGATCGTGCTCCAGATGCTTGGAATCAATCTCTATGGAGCCGAGAACGCAATCATCGCATTCCTTCCGATGCTCTGCGGTATGGGAACTGCTATCGATGCCCTGATCACCGCATACGGAAACAGCATCGCCGCGTCAAGCATACAGACAGATGTGGAGATTCCCTATAGGGATACTCTCTGATGCCGCAGAAGAAGAAAAAACAATTCTCCATATCCTTGCTGCTGCAGCTGTTCATCTCTGTTGCATACAGCATAATGCTGGTCCACATGACCATTGTCCTTCTCCAGAGGAGGACAGTGGGGTGGTTCATCAACATGATGGTCTACCTTCCGCAGCTGGTCATAATCATCGCTTCCATTGTCTTTCTTTTCATACTCCGCCTGCGTCACAGAACACACAGCATAGACAGCACCCTGCTTCCGATGCTCTTCACGTTCATCGCACTGGAAGCAACGATGATAGTCCCCCTCTATACGGAAGTGACAGGCATTGCGATCATGGCCCCGAATGCGGTCGTCATCATAGAGCGCTTCGCGATCATCGCGGCGGCAGTGGTATTCGTATTCACTTCCATTCAGTTCTATGGGACAAACCTCTCAAGGCTTAAGCTCTACCTTTCCATCACAATAGGCGCCGCTCTGTATCTTGCGCTGGCAATGCCTATGAACACCGGAACAACAGACCTGACACAGCTCAAGGTATTCTCATCTTCCTATGATGCACTCCTTCTTGCCGCGATCTGCTGCATCTATCTCGTCTCCATCGCGACATATATCGCTGCTGTGGCAAAGGACAGATCAACGCACAGCCTCTCCCGCGCGGGAGCCTTCATACTCATGATGCTCGGCAACTTCTTCTCAATGAGCAACACGGTCATTCCTTCCGTCGTATCCGCAGTGCTCTATCTTTCAGGCATCATAATGCTGTCCATGACATCGAAGAATACATTCTGAATCGTACTGATTGTACGGGGGGGGGGTACCTTGACCCCATGGTTATCATTCCTCATCATCAGGCTAGGGGGAAACCATGTTCAGGCATCTCTATAGGTTCATGGCAATTTCGCTGCTGCTGTTCTCGGCAAGCTCCTGTCTCTTCGATTCCGGGCAGAAGAACATCGTTGTCTATCATGACTGGAAGGGCAATGCTGTTGAGACATATACATTCACATTCGGCACACCGGTACCAGAGGCATCTGAGAAATACCCTGCCCCAAATGGTTTCTGGGGTGGATGGACCTACTATGACCACACAGGAGGCGAAATCCCTCCATCCGACGGTGATAGTACCCCTATAGGCTACGGAGATGTCAACGCATACCCCGACAAGGGAATCACCGTAACCTACGATCTGAAAGGCCTCGTCATTGCAGAGTATTCATTATCAGCAGGGGAAGCAGTAACAGAACCTACAAAGGAATCCCATCCAGATGCCCCTTGGCCGGATCCTTTCTATTTCTGGACATACTATGATGAGGAAAGCAATCCGGTAGAATACAGCCCTGGAGATGAAACCAGTGAAAGCATTGTTGCCTATCCTTATTATCCGACGAAGTACGGGGAAATCGTTTTCATATACATCTTCGAGGGTGGTTTTGAAAGCCTTGGCAACGACTACAACTACTACATCGTGGAATTCTCCCCCATAGAGTTCCCTTCTCCAGAGGAAGTGAAGGACTATACCTTCAGCGGATGGTACTACGATGAGGATCTCACAAGGAAAGTCGAGGGAGAAGTGCTTTATGACCCGGAGACGACCACTGTTTTCTATGGACTTTACACTGCAGATTTTGAATACCATGAAGTGACCTTTGAATATGAGGATGGCACAGAGGCGGCAAAATATGTCAAGGATGGAGAAACCATCACATTCCCAGAGGACCCGGAATCAGATTCCTCCAAGAGCTTTGCAGGATGGTATGACGCCTCTGGCAGGAGATACTACAAAGAGACAGTCGTGACGGAGGATACTCACCTTGAAGCCCGCTTTGTCGAGCCGAAGATCATCGATGGGTATATCACTCCGGCAAAGAGCATATTCCTTCTCAATGATGGTCGGATGTTCTGTAACGGGGAAGAAGGTGAAAACGAATTCTTCAGCGAAGATGGCATCACAGCCTTCGCATACTACAACGGCACAAACTGGCTTTTCAGGAGCGATGGATACTATGTCCATGATAAGGATCTGACTAAGACCAATAGTCTAGGACATGTCATCGATGCAGATTCAGCAATAGGCAGCAACAGCAATTTCCTTGTTGTGCTGAACGATGAAGGAAAAGCATATATTAATGGGAATTTCCGAGGCACGGCATACTCATTCGAGGCCATTGATATTGATGATAAGATCGTGAAGATAGATGCCGCGTGGGACACGATAGCTGCGCTGACTGAAAGCGGTGATCTCTATCTCTGGGGAAAGACTTTCAAAAGAGGAGCGCAGGGTGAATCATCAAGCGTAAGCGAGTTCCCAAAGAAAGTTGCAGGCGGCGTCAGGGACTTCGATATAGGAAACCACGCTGTTGCGTATATTGATGGAAACGATGCGCTCTGGTTCAGAGGCGTCATGGGACTCTATGACCACTCAACAACCTACTTTGACTTTGAAAAGCTGAAGGATGGTGTCTCCTCTGTATATGTCTGCGAGGACGAGAACGATGCCAACATCAATTACATCCTTGTCTCTACCAATGCTGGCGATATCATGATACAGGGGTATGAGAATTTCCTGCAGGATGGATACGGCAGATATGATTCATTGACAAAGCTCTATGAGGGTTTCGACTGCATCGAGGAGTTCCAGGGAACACCTGCCTTCCTCAGGGGAAATGATCTCTATCTTCTTCATCCTCCTCTTGATTACGAGATGACTGAAGAAGAGCCCTACCTCGTGTTCCCTGATAAGACAATCACAGCTGTGGCATCAAATGGGAGCACCAATCTTGCGCTTGCAGAGAACGGCGATCTCTATTATTTCGGAAAGGATATCTTCCATACCGATACTGAGATCATGCCTTCCCCTGCCCTGTTGATAAGCAATGTGAAGATAGTGACAGAGCATTTCATCATAACCAATGATGACAGGATCCATGCTTATGGTTACACAGAGAGGATGCCGGAGCATATCGCTACAAAAGGGGATATCAAGAGTATCAAGGGGCCTTACATTCTCTTTGGGGATCATACGCTCTACTCCTATGAGGATGGGAACTGGAAGCAGGTAATCACCTCCGTCAAAGACTTCTTCATCAATGACATGGAACAGCTCGTTGCCTATACGGACAATGATACAGGCGTCTATTGGTCAACGGGTACACAGAATTCAGGCTCCTTCCAGGAAACTGGAATGATGGATGTCGTTGAGGCGTATGCAGATGGATACATAGATCTCGTGCTTCTTTCCAATGGGGAGCTCTGGTGGAGAGGAAGCAATCGCTCAGACTATAGCCTGTCACCGGCTGTAAACGATGGAAGCTACTCGAAGGAGTTTGAACGTCTTGGCAAGGATATGACATTCAAGCAGATGGTTGCTATCGACAATCATTTCCTCTTCATCAATAAATATGGCCGCATCGTGGCGCTTGGTGCAGGACAGAGTTATAACAACAGCATCGGCTTCAATGGAGCAGAAGTATCAGATTATGGATTCTGGCATCTCGAAAGGCTTACTGATACGGTATTCACAGAGATCATCCCACGGACACAGGCTAAAAACGTTATTGCGCTGACTTCAAATGACATCTATGAAGTGGAGAATAATTCCCAGCTGCAGCCCAGGAATCACGGCAGGACATACACCTCTGCCACTAACCGTTCCAGCACTCTTGCCCTCACAGAAGATGGAAAACTCTATTCCTGGGGATCCAACAGGGACGGAACCATCGGCAACGGCATGAGCGGATACACCTATGTGCCTCTGCTGATGGATATCTCCCTGGTCTATGACAGATGAAGGATTAGATACTGAAAGAGCCACCGGTCTCCCGATGGCTCTTGTCTTTGTCCTGATGAGCATCAATTCATATTGACGATACTCTTGTCATAATCCTCTGGCGGAATATAGCCGAGAAGGCTCATGCAGGTTGCTGCGATAGACGAGATGCCAAGCCCTTCATTGAGGGTTGTGGAATACTCTCCCTTGTACTCGGGATCATAGATGATGCATGGCACAGGGTTGAGCGAATGGGATGTCTTAGCCTTTGGATCTCCATTCTCCTTCCTCTTCACTTCCCCCTTCTTGTCATGCTCATACATATCATCAGCATTGCCGTGATCAGCTGTGATGACCATGATTCCACCGGCTTTCTCGATAGCTTCCTTCAGCCTTCCGATCTGGAGATCCATTCCTTCCATGGAGCAGACAACAGCTTCAAAGACGCCTGTATGGCCGACCATATCGCCATTGGGGAAGTTGAGCTTGATGAAATCCCACTTGCCGCTTTCGATTTCCTCGATTACACGGTCCGTGATCTCTGCACACTTCATCCATGGCCTCTGCTCAAACGGAACCTTGTCTGAAGGGATCTCGACATACTCCTCCAGCCTCTCATCGAACTTGCCGGAGCGGTTGCCATTGAAGAAGTACGTTACATGGCCGAACTTCTGAGTCTCTGAAATCGAGAACTGCTTCACCCCTGATGCGCAGAGATACTCTGCCATGACACGATCGATAGCAGGAGGGGAAACAAGATACTGATGAGGAATATGGAGGTCGCCATCATATTCCATCATTCCGGCATACTCCACCTTCGGCCATCTCTTCCTGTCGAACTCATTGAAATCAGGCTCATCGAATGCCCTGGAAAGCTCAATCGCCCTATCTCCGCGGAAATTATAGAGAATAACAGAATCCCCATCCCCGATCGTTCCGATCGGCTTGCCATCCTTGGCAATGACGAATGCAGGGAGATCCTGATCGATTGCACCGGTTTCCGCCCTGAGCGTCTCAATAGCCTCATGCGCTGATGAGAACATCCTGCCCTCTCCAAGCACATGCGTCTCCCAGCCACGCTTCACCATATCCCAGTCGGCATTGTAGCGATCCATTGTGATCACCATCCTTCCACCGCCTGATGCGATAGCTGCATCGAATGTTCCATCGGCGGAAAGCTCCTTGAGGAAATCAGCGAAAGGATCGAAATAATCCAGAGCGGACATCTCACCTACATCACGGCCATCAAGCAGAGCATGAACGCGTACCTTCTTCACGCCTTCCTTCTTCGCTTCCGTGACCATTGCCTTCAGGTGATCGATATGGGAATGGACGTTTCCATCGGAAAGAAGCCCGATGAAATGGAGAGTGGATCCCTTCTCCTTTACATTGGCTATGAGCTTCTGCCATGTGCTTCCCTTGAACATATCGCCTGATGAAATGGCATTGGAAACGAGCTTTGCACCCTGCGCGAAAACCCTTCCGCATCCCATTGCGTTATGTCCTACCTCGCTGTTGCCCATATCAGCATCTGAAGGAAGGCCGACAGCCGTACCATGTGCCTTCAGCTTCGTCCATGGGCAGGAAGCATAGAGCGCATCGAGATTCTTCGTCATGGATGCAGCAACCGCATCCCCGTCCTTATACTTTCCGAAGCCAACACCATCCATGATGACAAGCATCACAGGACCGCGGCGCTGGATCCTTCCATTCTTCTTCAGTGGTTCAACCATATGATTCACCTCACATCATCAATCAATATAATGGATTGCCTCAAAGCGGGGAAGTGGCATCCTCAAGGAAGGGAAGAACATCGGCATCAACAAGCTCATAAAGGGTTTCCCTGATTCTCCGATGATAGCTGTTGATCTGCTCCCTCTCCTCCTCCGTGATAAGGCTCATATCAATAAGCCTCTTCTCATAAGGAACAAGGGTAAGGACCTCAAAGGAAAGGAAATCGCCGAACTCCGTCGTTTCCTCATCCCTTACAGCGATGAGGTTCTCTATCCTGATTCCGTATCGTCCTTCCTTGTACAGCCCCGGTTCATCAGATGTGACCATGCCAGGAAGCAAAGGCACATCAATCAGAGCCGACGATATGCGATGCGGACCCTCGTGGACATTCAAACGGCATCCGACACCATGGCCCGTTCCATGATAGAAGCTCTCACCGTGTTGCCACAGGAACTGCTTCGCAAGCACATCGAGCTGTACACCGCGCGTTCCCTTTATGAAATGCTGTCTGGAAAGGGCAAGATGCCCTTTGAGCACAAGCGTGTAATCCCTCTTCTCCTCTTCTGTTGCCTCTCTTCCGAAAAGAAGCGTCCTTGTGATATCCGTGGTACCGAACTCATACTGTCCGCCAGTATCGAGAACAAGAAGGCCATGCCCGTCAATGGATGATGATGACTCCCTCGTCGCGCTGTAATGGCACATGGCACCATGCTCCCTATAGCCGGAGATCGGATTGAATGATGGCCCGAGATACCCCGGAATGCGCTTTCTTTCCTTCTCAAGCAGGGAAGAGACCTCTATTTCATCATACCGTCCATCAGGATCAAGATGGGAAAGGAAAGTAACGAAAGCAGCGCCATCATAGATATGGGCAAGCCTCATTCCTTCCATCTCCGCCTTGTTCTTCCTTGCCTTCATTCCCGTGGTTATATCCATGCCTACAGCATTTCCCTTCCGGGAAAGCGCCTTCATGAACACCGCACTTACCTTGTCCGGAGAATAATACCCTGCTCCCTTGGCAAGACCAGGAAGATCAGAGGCTGCAGCTTCATACGGACGCACATCAAAGACCGTTCTGACACTCTTCAGCAGATCCTTGCTGAAACGCCTGCTGTCAACGAAGAGAACAGCCTTTGAAAGGGAAATGAACGCATATGATACAAATACCGGGTTGCAGGGGATATCATCAGCGCGGAGGTTAGTGAGCCATGCGATATCATCAATCGAGGCGATGAACGTCCATCTCAGCCCTCTTTCGCGCAAGGTCTTCTGCACCCTCCTGACCTTTTCGGCAGGGCTTTCCCCTGCATATTCCAACTCCATTGGAACGCATGGTGTGCAAGGCACTTCAGGACGATCCTCCCAAATCGGGGAAATGAGATCATCCGTTGCAACAAGCTCCGCCTTCCTCGCCTTCAGGCGTGCAGACAGCGAGGAGAAAAGAGCTATTGATATGGACGAAGCATCAACTCCTACACGGCATCCCTCTGCCATATTCCCTTCAAGCCACTGGTATGGATCCGGGATGGAATCCGTTTCCAGCTTCATCAGCGTGTAGCCTTTTCCTTCCGTCTCTGCCGCACCCTGGATGAAATATCGGCTATCGACCCATAGATAAGCCTCGGAAAGCGTGACAATGACAGTTCCAGCGCTGCCAGTGAAACCGGAGATGAACTCCCTTGTCCTCCATCGGGGCGCGACATATTCGCTCTGATGGGGATCCGTTCCCGTCAAAAGATAGGCATCAAGCCCTCTTTCCCTTAGCTCTGCCCTGAGGCGTTCCACTCTTTCCCTGATTTCCATTCCTCTGCCTCCAGAGAAGCACAGCAAGAAGCAGCGCCCCTCCTATTACCATCAAAGCACAGAATACCTGTCCTTTCGATATATTCAGAAATGACTGGAAGAGCGCGATATTATCGCTTTTTTCTCCCAATGCGATGACATAGCCTATGTCGGCATCGGGCTGCCTGCAGTATTCGATGGCAAAGCGGAAGATACCATAGCCCATCAGATAGGAAGCGAGGACAGTTCCATCAGGAAGCCCTTTCCTCCTTTTCAGCGGCCTGATGATGAACCATAGGATCAGGAAGAGTATCACTCCTTCAAACAGCGCTTCATAGAGCTGTGAAGGATGCCGCGGAAGATTCACGATGCTGCCAGTAGCATAGGCTATGCCTGTCTTATCCGCTATGTCACGAACCCATCCAAGATTCGATGAGAAGCCAGGAGCTGTCGGGAATACCATGCCCCAGGGAACTTCAGTCACCCTCCCATAGAGCTCAGCATTGATGAAATTGCCAAGACGGCCGAATGTATACCCGAGGGGAATGCCAGCAACAACAGCATCCGTCAGCTGCAGAAGGCTCCTTCGATGGATACGGCAGAAGATGAAGCCTCCGATCAGCGCACCTATGACACCGCCATGGTAGCTCATGCCAGGAAGCCCGACGAACTGCCCGTTCCGGAAAGGCCAGAAGATCATCCAGGGATGGGTGATGTAGTAAATGCCGTCGCTGTAGAAAAGCACTGAGAAGATCCGGGCGAAGATAAGCAGGAACAGAATGACGATGAAGAAGAATGTCTGGCTGTCATCGCTGGAAAGCGTTATCTCACCATGCCTGCACTGGTATCTGAAGAGAGCGTAGGCAATGGCAAATGCCACAAGATACATAACGGCATACCATCTGATCGGAAGTCCATCTATGACGAAGGGATCGATCCACGCTGGATAATCCACGAATAGCGCAAACATGACATAAGTTTAAGCGTATGAAAGCATCAATGCAAACACCTGGATGCAAACACCGTGGCATCGGTGGTATATTCAGGCATATGAAGAAAGCATCGGTACTGATCGCCGTTTTCACCATAGCCCTGGGTCTTTTCGCAGGCGCCTCTCCGGAATATACCCCGGTGATCGCAAAGACCCCGACCCACCTTGACGCGGAAGGCGCCCTGGACAGCTCAAGAAGCATCTCACAGATCCTTTATTCACTCGGGAATCTCTATGCATACCTCGATACGAATTTCCTCGGGGATATCGACACAGAGGAGATGGAAACAGAGATGATCTCCGCCATGATCGATTCGCTAGGGGACCAGTATTCCTACTACATACCGCCTGATGTCGCAAAGGAATATGAGGAGGAAACAGAGGGAGAGTATGTCGGGATAGGAACCTATCTCACGAAGATGAATCCTTCCTATGCGGATCCTGATGATCCTGAGACATACATGGTCATTATCGCATCCCCATTCCCTGGAGGCCCCGCCGACCGTGCCGGTCTCAGGCCACGTGACATGATCAGCGCCATCAATGGCGAGGATACAGCGCCGCTTACGGCAACTGAGGCATCGAATCTTCTGAAAGGGCATCTCGGTGAGGATCTTACGCTGACTGTCCATCGCGGTACCGCCGTCTTTGATATCACGCTGCAGCCCGAAGTGGTCACCACCCCATCCACAGCCTCAGGGATGCTGACTGATGATATAGGGTATATCGCGATATACATCTTCTCGCTGACAACAGGGAGTTCTGTGCAGGAAGAGATAGACAAGCTCCTGGAACAGGGAGCGGAGAAGCTCATCATCGATCTCAGGAACAATGGAGGAGGAACTGTTCAGAGCGCTCTTGAAACCGCGGATATGTTCCTGTCCGAGGGTGTGATGCTTGAAACCAGATACAAGCCCGCCTCAGGAAGATCGGAGACAGTCATGAGAGCCGGAAGAAGCGTATCAGTGCCGGAGGATATGCCGCTGCTGCTGATCGTCAATGGCGGCACAGCCTCATCAAGCGAGATACTCACAGGAGCCCTGATGGACAATGGAAGGGCTGCTGTCCTCGGTAGCCAGACATTCGGAAAGGGCATCTCGCAGGAAGTCAGGCCATTCAGGAACGGCTTCATCCAGATCACGACAGGACATTTCTACACTCCTTCCGGAAATGATATACATGAAGTCGGGATCACCCCTGATATCCTTATAGAGGATCCTGAATACACAGATGAGGAAATGGCAGCCTTTGAAGCATTCATGGAAGAGGACAGATTCACGCCATACATGGAAGAGCATCCGGAGTACACGAAGGAGAATATAGAGGCTTTCGCTGAGCTAAATGAAGAGAGCGGAGTCCCTGATGATCTTCTGCGCCTTCTGATACGCAATGAGTACATATACTCAATGGACTATGACGAACGTCCGGTTGCGGATGTCTGGTTCGATCCTTATATCTCTGCGGCACTGGAGGCGCTTGGCTGATGAGGGTTTTCCTGCTCAGAAAGGGTGAAGGCAAGGAAGGGACATACAAGCTGACAGCGAAGGAAAGGAATTATCTTTTCCGTGTGCTGCGCCTGAATGTGAATGACGTATTCACAGCAAAGGACGGAAAAGAGGTTTTCTACAGGGCTTTCCTTTTCGATGAGGATACGATCACTCTGGAACGGACAGACAGCCCGGAGGAAACCCTCCTTGATGGCCTATCATCGTATACTGGGCCCTTTGTTCCGCTGGATGCGTTCATCGCGGTCCTCAAAGGGAAGAAGAACGAGATTCAGGTCAGGGCGCTTACCGAGATCGGAGTTAGCCGGATCATTCTTATGGAAAGCGAATTCACCCAGTCTCCCCTCTCTGATCATCAGAAGGAAAGGATGGAATCGATCATAAGGGAGGCTGTGCAGCAATCAGGGGGGAAATCACCGGAACTGCTTGGCCCTGTCACATTCCAGCAGGCTCTCCAGCTGGCAAAGGGAAGGCTTCTTATCTTGCATCAGAGCACGATAGAAAGAACAGAGAAGCTATCGGAGGCGCTTGATGGCCTCGATACCGATTCCCATGTTTCAATCATGATAGGACCAGAAGGAGGCTTCTCTGAAAAGGAATGCTCTCTCGCAGTAAGCCAGGGCGCCACCCCTGTCCTTCTCAGCACGAACATACTGCGCGCCGAGACAGCGGCAATATACACAGCCGCCGCGGTGCAGGCTATATTGCAGAATTAGTCAGAAAAACAGATTCCGATAGGAAATTACAGCGGACGATCGCTTTCCGCTATCTCCTTTCATGATAGCAAGAAGAGCTTATAATCCGCGTTTTTCCCAAACAGCTGTAAGTGCTTATTTGGATGATCTTCTCCGATTCGCATGCCATTCCATTGTCCATTCCTTTCCCATCCATATCATCAGAGACTGGAAAGGAGGAAGGGGAATGAGGGTTTTTATGCTCGCTCTGGGAAAGGATGCGGCAGGACGTGTGCAGGATGCCATCGGAAAGGAGGCCGCTATTTTATGTCCGACTCTTCAGCGCCTCGCTTCTGCAGGTAAGGATGATAAGGACATAGTCATCGCAAAACAAGGCGGAAAGGCAGAAGGCAAGCGTATCATAGAGCTTCGCGATGGGCTGAGGAAAAGAACAGGGAAGGCTATGGTAGCCAGCGGCCCGAGAATAGCGCTGGTCAGCGGATTCTCGGAAGAAGAGCTGTTGGAAGCGATCAATGCCGCATCGTCAATGACTTCAGAATCCGCATATCTCAGAGCCGAGCTAGCTGGAAGCTCCGCTGTGATGGAAAAGGTGAGAACGCAGATAGAGAAGGCAATGAAAACAGCTCTTCCGGTGCATCTCATCGGAGATACGGGAACCGGAAAGACAGTAGCGGCAGGGCTTATCCATCGCTATTCAAGCAGCAAGCCGCTGGTTGCTGAAAGCTGCGGCCTTCTGTCCTCCTCTCTAGCAGAAAGCCTGCTTTTCGGACACACGAAGGATGCGTATTCCGGTTCTTCGACAATGCAGACTGGCCTGATTGCCCAAGCCGATGGCTCAACCCTCTTCCTTGATGAGCTTCAGGATCTGAGTCTCCAGATGCAGGCAATGCTGCTGCAGGTGCTTGATACAGGAGAGTATCGCCGCCTCGGATCAGGCTGCGTTCATAAGTCATCACTGCGCTTGATAACAGCTTCAAACGTCTCGCAGGAGGAACTTTTGAGAACGCACCGCCTCAGGAGGGATTTCTATTACCGCATCTCATGTATAGAGATACGGATGCCGAACCTCTCTGAGCATCCTGAGGATATCCCTGAGATCATCGCATCGTATGAAGCGAAGAAGGGATACAGCAAAGCGATAGAGGATACTTCCCCTTTCATGCGGGATTATCCTGGAAACGTAAGGGAGCTCATAAGGGATGTGGAGCTCTACCACCACGGTCTCATGCACTAGAGCCATAACTGGAAGAAACTCCTGCATAACATGGATAACTCCTTCCAAAAGCACCAGTTATACGCTGTGGATAACTTAAAGCGCGCTTGTGGAAAACCTGTGGAAAACTCCGGGGAAAAACGGTGTGAAAAAGGTTTTCCACAGCAATCACAACAGCATTGGAATTATATAATTCTTATGTTATGCATATGTTATATCGCTATATTATATCCTTGTAATATAAGTAGTTAACATATTTTATATATCTGTATACATAAACACGCGCAACCTTATTGAACCACCTCTGGATGGACTTTTCCACAGCAATTCCACAGAGCTGTGGAAAACCTGTGGAAAAACCATATATAGCGTTGCTTATGATTTCTTCTTATAATCAGGCTATGTCTGTCTATGGAATAGGTAATCCACTGATTGATTTTCTGTGCTATGTGGATGATTCGGATCTTGGATACCTCTCTTTGCACAAAGGTACGATGCTTCTGGTTGATGAGGAGATGAGATCGAGGATCCTTGAAAGGATAAGGAACAGAAGGACATCAGTATCCTGTGGCGGATCCTGCCCGAACACCATGGTTACGCTGTGCATGCTTGGAGTGGAGACGACACTTGCCGGAGGAATCGGCAATGATGAGTACGGGATTATGTACCGGTCCCGCCTGAGGGAAAGCGGAGTGAAGGATGAGACAGCTGAATACGATGCGGCAACAGGAACATCCATAATCCTTCTTACCCCTGACAAGGAGAGGACGATGAACACCTATCTTGGAGCAAACAGGCTCTTTG
Organism: uncultured Spirochaetaceae bacterium; assembly: GCA_944392985.1. Lineage (GTDB taxonomy): Bacteria > Spirochaetota > Spirochaetia > Sphaerochaetales > Sphaerochaetaceae > Ornithospirochaeta. Next base: position 34,130 of record CALXYL010000003.1, read on the forward strand.
ATGCGGATAAGGTGAACATAGACAGCCTGAGAAAAGCCAGCATCCTCTATTTCACAGGCTATATGTGGGATACGGAACCACAGAGGAGAGCAGTAGGCAAGGCTCTGGAAGCTGCAAAGGAATACGGGATAAAGGTAGCATTCGACCTCGCTGATCCTTTTGCAGTAGGACGCTACAGATCATCGTTCCTTTCAATCATCCGTGATTACTGCACCATTGTATTCGCTAACAGCGAGGAGGCACGCTTTCTGTTCAGCAATTACGATGCCTATGAATGCTGCCGTTCAATGGGAAAGCTATGCCCGATCGCGGTCGTGAAGAATGGAAGAGGCGGTTCCTATATCTCCGACCATGGGAAGATCACAAGGATACCACTCTATGGGACAACAACGCCTGTTGATACCACAGGTGCCGGAGATACATACGCCGCCGGCTTCCTCTATGGATACGAGAAAGGCTATTCTCCCGAAGCCTCTGGTGAGATTGCTTCCTTCCTTGCAGGTGAAATCATATCCCATCTGGGAGCCCAGTTCCCGAAGGAAAGGGCTGCTGAGCTCAGGGACGGGATTCCTCAGAGATTCGGAAGCTCTCATTCTCCTTCCTGACGATGCCTTTATAGCGCGTAAGTATGAACAGGGCGAGCATAGCAGTCAGAAGCGCTGTCCCTGGAAGGTTCAGCCAGATCCCATCAAGTCCCATGGGCCTCAGCGCAATGATCAGGACGAGGGGGAATATGAATGCCGCAGACACGGAGATCGAGGCAGCGAAGAACGGTTTCCCGATTGCTGACATGAAGCACTGCGTACAGATCGCTATCCATCTGAATGCATATGCAATAGATGCAAGAACGACAGCTCCAGAGCCAAGGATATGTATTCCTGTGCTTTCTCCCTCGATGAACAGGCTTACAGCGAAATCAGGGAAGAGAAAGAGGAATACGCCAAAGATGATCGATACAGCCGCCCCTGTTCCGAAGCAGTAGCGCTCAATCGATCCTACCCTGTCAAAGCGCCTTGCTCCCCAGTTGTATCCTACCGATGGCTGCAGGGAATCACAGGTTCCGTACAGCAGAGGCATCACAAGTCCATCTACCGACATGAGTATTCCATAGACACTGACAGCATCCGCTCCACCAAGGGAAAGGAGCATGACATTCATTATGATCGATATGATCCTTCCTGAAACATTCGACAGGAATGTCGGGAGCCCGCATGAAACGATCATCCTTATGAGCTTTGCAGTGAACCGGGGCCTGGTGAATCTCAGTTCCATCCTGCCTCTGAGGAATATCGAAAGAACGGTGATAACAGCAGCGCTCATACCGAAGCATGTTCCCATTGCCGCGGATGATATACCGCCTTTAAGCACTATAAGGAAGAACATCTCAAACAGAACACACGATGATGCCATACCTATGTTCATCAGAAGCGATCCCTTTATCTTCCCACAGATCCTGAGATAGTTATCCATCGCGAATACAAGCGTGGTGAATGGTGAGAAGCAGGCATATGTCCTCAGATAATCCACAGCATACGGAATCAGATGCTCATCAGCACCCATCATCCTGAAAAGCGTAGGAGCAAACGTAAACAGAAGAGCTCCTGTTACAACGCCTGCTATCATAATCATGATGATAGCCGCAGAGAATATCCCATTGGCATCCTTTTTCTCTCCCCTTCCCAGCTTTATGGCAATAGGAACGGATGATCCGACACCGATCATATCGGAGATTGCGAAGTTTATGATCACGAATGGCATGGCGAGATTGAGGCCGGCAAAGGCCTCCGCACCAAGAACACGTCCAACAAGAATTCCTTCAAGAAGGTAATACAGCGAAGAGGCAAGCATGCCCATCGCACCTGGAATAGCCGCCTTGAAGAAAAGATGTCCTGGCTTTGTATCGAGAAAAAGCCTTTCGGTATTGTCCGATGGCATGTGATTTCCCTCCAGTCTATAATATGAAACTATGGAGCAACTCAATAGTCAATAGATGGAGAGAAAAAGAGGATCCGAAGGATAATCCCCCGGATCCATCATCTGCTGGTAGCAGAAACTCAGTAGTTCTGGCCGACAAGCTCGAAATATGCCTGCGGATGATTGCAGACAGGGCAGATGCCAGGAGCCTTCTTGCCTACGACGATGTGGCCGCAGTTCCTGCACTTCCAGATCATCTCTCCATCGCGGGAGAACACAAGGCCTTCCTCAACATTCTTCAGAAGGGCAAGATACCTCTCCTCATGATGCTTCTCGATAGCTGCAACACCTCTGAACTTCGCAGCGATCTCCTTGAATCCTTCCTCTTCAGCGACCTTTGCGAACTCAGCGTACATATCTGTCCACTCATAGTTCTCGCCCTCTGCCGCAGCCTTGAGGTTCTCCGGCGTTGACTTGATATCACCACCCTCAAGATACTTGAACCAGAGCTTTGCATGCTCCTTCTCATTCTCAGCTGTCTCAAGGAAGATAGCAGCGATCTGCTCATATCCTTCCTTCTTCGCCTTTGAAGCAAAGTATGTGTACTTGTTCCTTGCCTGGCTCTCGCCGGCAAAAGCCGTCTGAAGATTCTTCTCAGTCCTTGATCCCTTCAGTTCCATTTTCCTTCTCCTTCTTCCTGCATTCTCTGCAGGTACCTACGAATACCACTTCATGGGAGATGATGTCGAAACCATCTTCCTGTGAAACCACCTTGAATGAGGGTTCCTTGTCATATGATACAGCAATATCCACAACCTTGCCGCATTTTATGCAATGCCCATGATAATGCCTATCAAGACGCTTGTCATAATGGATTCCGCCACTGGCAAAGGATTCAACACGTCCTATCTTGCCTTCATCAGCAAGCAGAGACAGATTCCTGTAGACCGTCGCCTTTGAAATAGTGCTGTACTCAGATGCAATCACCCTATAGATATCATCGGCACTGGGATGCCCGGGATACGACATGACGGCATCATATGTCAGTTCCTTCTGCATCGTATTCCTTCTTTCCATCTTTCATTCCTTATTGATATCTATTATCAATAGATTATCATTACTGTATTATTTAGTCAAGGAAAAAGCCATCCAGGATCCTTTCCGGGATGGCTCTATCCATTGGCATCAGATCACTGCTTCCTTGGAATGATCCTCACCTGCTTATAAAGTCCTTCTCCCTCGCTCTTCGTTTCGACTCCATCGTAGTCATTGAGAGCTGTATGGACCAGCCTGCGCTCAAACGGATTCATTGGATCAAGGAGCTTCGAGCGTCCTGTCCTCCTGACTTCGGAAGCGGTTTTGTATGCCATGCGGATTATCTGCTCCTCATGGCGTACGCGGTAGTTCTCGCTATCGATGACAACCTTGATGTCAGGATCGAGATTGCCTGCATAGACATTCGCAATGAGCTGAATCGCATCAAGGTTCTTTCCCTTCCTGCCGATGATTATCGAGGATTCGTCACTCGTGATGTTTATACCTATCTTTGAGTCCCTGCGGAAGGCTATAGAGGAGCTTCCTGTATATCCCATCTTCTGGATGAGGGTGTCGAGGAATGCAAGTATCTTCCTCTCATTATCATTCTGCGGCTCAGGATTCCTGTCCTCTTCAGTCTCCTCCAGATCCTCTTTCACATCATCCTCTTCATAATCATCGCTCTCATCAGGTGTCTCACCATAATAGACCCTGATGCGTACCGATCCCTTTCTGAAGAAGGACTTCTTCTCCTTCTCAAGTATCTCAACATCAAACTGATCGCGATCAAGTCCAAGCTCTGCAATAGCCTTCTCTATCGCTTCCTGCTCAGTCCTTCCTTCATATTCCTTCTGCATGTTATTTTCTCCTGTTCTTTCTCTTGGCTTCCTTCTTCGCCTGCTTCTCCGCATCCTTTTCCGCGATCTCCTCAGCATAGATGCCTTTCTTCTTCTTGTTCACGAGCACCTGCTGTCCGATTGAGATCACATTGACAGTTGACCAGTAGAGAAGAAGTCCTGATGGCGCGTTATACATCACGAAGAAGAATATCAGCGGCATTCCATAGGTCATGAACTTCATCATCCCCGGCTGCGCTCCAGTGCTTCCTGTCTGTGTTATCTTCATCGAGAAGATCATCGATATCGTATAGAGTATCGGAAGCAGGTGTACCTGGCTGCCAAGGAACGGAAGGGCGAATGGAAGTGTGAATATCGTATCCGGAATGGATAGATCTGGTATCCATCCAGGGATGAACATCGAGCCACGGAGATCGAAGTTCGTATTGAGAAGCCCGTACAGAGCGATGAATATCGGGAACTGTATAAGCATCGGCAGACATGATCCCATCGGATTTATGTTCTCTTCCTTATACAGCTTCGCCATTGCGGCGTTCTGCGCCTCAGGATCATTGGGATATCTTTCCTTGATCTCATTGATCTTCGGTGTAAGGGCGCTCATCTTCGCAGTTGAATCCATACCCTTCTTCGCAAGCGGCTGCAGCAGCAGCTTGATGAGTATAGTAAGAAGGATAATCGAGATTCCATAATTCGGAATGACCTTATAGAAGAGCTGGAGTATCCAGTTGAGGATCGTCTCTAGCCATGAAAGCCAGCTTCCATCGATTATAGAGACAAGATCATGTCCTTCAGACCTGAATACCTCGCTTTCGCCTTTATCGTAAATCGACAGGCTACTCTTCACTTTCGGTCCTGCATACAGTGAATACATATCCTGCACGGAAGAGCTTGAGGATGCCGCCCTTGTCATGAATATGGTATTCTCCTGAGGCACACCAGTCTCATTCATCGTCTGGACAGCCTCTGCACCAGAGATTATCCCATCTGTCTCCGGAATAAGCATAAAAGTGAAATACTTGCCTGAAAGGGCCATCCAATCAACAGTTTCATCACTATCTGCTACAAACAGACCATCATTGAACTTCGCATCCCTTCTCTTATCATCATCGTACCTGACAGATACGCGACGATAATCATAGTTATTGGACATCGATGAGAATGAAGGTCCTATCTGAGGCCCGACTGACAACGTGTACATATCGGATGAGACATTGAGCGGAATGGGAGATCCATCAGGAGTGCTTACTGAAATCGACACCTGGATCATATACTCACCATTCTCAGGGATCGCGTACTGCTTGCGAACAGTGAACGGACTGCCGCTTCCTGTCTCGAAGTCCCTCGTGAATGATACGATCGTCAGACCTTCACCATTGCTTTTCTCGCTGTGGCTGAAAACTGCATCAATGGGAGCGGAAGCATCCCCTCCTGCATACATCATGAATGCATTCTCATCGTCCGCATCCTTGAAAAGCAGCTCAACAGGCTCACCGTTATCGAGATGCTCTGAAAGCCTTATCGATGAAACAGAGGCTCCCGCAGGATCGAATCCGATGATATATGATCCAGCTGAAACCTCGAATGGCGTTGCATCCGGGTCATCACCAATGGCAATGATATCCGTTCCGGATGCAGCAGCAAGCTCACCACCTGCTGTCTCCTCTGCTGAAACGGCATCCTCCTCAGCAATCGGCGGCATCTCAGGCATGAAGAATGCTGTCTGGATAGCCATGCCGACTGTGATGACGATAACCGACAGCACAATCGCTATGATGGTATTCCTCTCCATCTTTTCTCCTTGGCGATGGGAAGATAATGTATCCGTATAAGCTGGAACGGGAACTCTCTGCTGATGAGAATGAAGGTGAACTATCTCCGCCTTGTCCTGTCCAGAAGCATTGTGAATCCGGACTCAAGCAAAGGAAAGGCAGAAACCTTACCGGGATACAGGACCAGCACATAATCCAGTCCTTTTTCTTCCTCTGGGCTTTCTGAGCTTATCCTGCCAGCATGATTGCGGAATATCTCCTTGGCTCTCCGCCGTGCCTTGTTGCGGTCCACAGCTCTGCCAAAGTGCTTTGCCGGAATCACGATGATACGGTCAAAGCCCAGATCGTTGCTAAGACTGATTAATCGCATTCCCTGGCATGAAATAGACTTACCATGCCTGAAAATGCGATTGATCTCCTCTTTTTTCCTGATGATCTCTGTCTTAGTAAGGCTTCTTCTCATCGCTGGCTGTAAGGCTATGTCTGCCCTTTGCCCTGCGGCGAGCAAGTACGAGACGTCCACCCTTAGTGGCCATTCTTGCGCGGAAACCGAACTTCCTTGTCCTCTTCATCTTGCTTGGATGATAGGTTCTCTTTCCCTTGTTACTCATTCGATTACTCCAATTACATCGCTAAAAAGCGGTTAATATCAGATTATGGCTGTCTTTACACCCGATTATGGGATTCTAGCAAACACAGCATCAGAGGTCAACCCATCATGCTAGCTGAACCTTACGATCCTGATATCATCCGCACAGGCTGAAGGAAAACGGCGGTTGAATTCAGCTATTATCCTTCTTTTCTCAAGCATGATCCTGTTTCTTGCGGCTGATCCTGAAGCATTGATGCATATGACACTGCCATCGAGCCTGACAAATGAAGTTACCCTTCTGAGATAATCACCTGCTATCGAAGGCCATTCCCTGTGATACCTTATATCGATGGACATCTTATTATCGAGGTACTCAATAACAAGATCCTTTATGTCCTTTACTTCAATCAAGAAAGAATCCTCCTTCCTCAACCCTGTATGAAAGAACCCTTTCCTTCCTGTCTGAGAAATAGCTTTCACGCGGAAGGAATGTATAGAATGACTGTGAATAGCCAGGCAATGATGATAGGACCATTCCCCTTTTTGCACTATCCAGCTCAAGAAGGACATCATCAATAAGGAGCATTGGCTTTATACCTGTCTTATCTGTGAAGTAAACAGCTTCAGCTATCCTGAAAAGTATTGAAGCAAGCCTTATCTGTCCTGTTGATCCAATCGCTGCAAAAGGAGATGAACCGCACATGACAGTGAATCTATCGCGGTGTGGGCCGCTGGTGGTTGTGGAGAGAACCATATCCCTGTCTATATTCTCCTTGAGATATCCTTCTATATCCTCCGCTTCATCCATCGATCCCCAGGATGGCTGGTATCTGACAGTTATCTCATCATCCCTTCCTGATATCTTCCTATATAGGTCTGGGAATATGCGATTGAATCCATATACAGCCTCTGCCCTTGATTTCATTATCTCTATTCCGAAGAGCGCAAGGCGTCCATCATAAAGACCTGCAAGGATCCTGTCCCCTTTCCTTACAGCGGCATTCCGCTGCATCAGGATTGATCTGTATGAACGCATCGAATCAAAGAAAAGAGGAGAATAAAGGCTCATCATCTGATCGAAGAACCTTCTTCTCATCTCCTGCTCACCTTTGACGAAGAGGATATCATCATGTGAGAACACAATGCATGGAAAGCGGTATATAAGATCCTTCCTGTCCACTACCTCCTTTCCATCTATCTCGATTCTCCTCTTTCCTCCAGAGAATGAGACGGTAATCCTTTCCTTTATGCCTTTATCATCAAGCGCATATGCAGAAAGGCAGAATCCATCGCTTCCATTCCTCACGCATTCCCTGATATGGCTTGTCCTGAATGATGATCCATAGCACAGCGTATACACAGCTTCGAGGAAATTGGTCTTTCCCTGGCCATTGATTCCTGTAAGAACGATATCCTCCGCATCAATGCTTACTTCTGCGGAGGATATATTCCTGAAATCATGTATGGAAGCTGAAAGGAATCTCATTGAAGCTGCATAGGCATCAGGACAAAGAGATAATCACGCTCAGGCTCGGAGGAGAAGATCATCGCTGACGAGGGCTTGCTGAACATGATCCTCATATATTCTGAATCCATCTTCTTTATAGGGGACAGAAGAAGCTGGCAGTTGAATGACATCCTCACATCGGCACCTGAGTATGAAGCAGGGATTGACTGATGGCTATCACCGAAATCAGTATTCTCGCTTGAAAGCGTCATCTTCCCTTCAGAAAGATCGATGAAAATCCTCTTTGACTTGCTTTCCACAAGTATTGATATAAGAGATATAGCCTTCTCTACATCCTCTTTCTTTACGATGCAGGTGTTATCAAGTCCCTTCGGTATGACTTTCTCGTATGCAGGATAAGGTCCCTGGATAAGGGACGAGTAGATTGTCCTCTCTCCTATTTCCGCGAAGATGAATCCTTCCTTTATGCCTATTGAAAGGAGACCTTCGCCGCTTCCCATCGATCTCATCAGCGAAAGGAATCTTGGAGGGATTATAGCTGATGGGAAATCAGGTATCGTCTGCTCAAAATGACGGCACACATATGCAAGCCTCTTCCCATCAGTGGCTACCATTGCGACATCATCTCCCTTCTTCTCCATATAGACACCAGTAAGGAAATGCCTTGAATCATCATCAGCAACTGCGAATGATGTCTTGTCTATCATATCGAAGAAATCCCTCTGGGTAAGTGAGAAGTACATCCTTTCATCGATGCTCATCAGCTCTGGGAACTTAGATGCATCGATTGTCTTGATATTGATTATGAAGCTGTCGCTTCCATCTGACGGACGGATTATGAGATTGCCATTCTCCTCTGAAACATCAATCTCTGTATCAGGGATGTTCTTCAGAAGCTGTGATAGCTTCTCACAATATACAGTTGTGGAACCTGGAACTGATATTGAAACAGGAATGGATGATGAGAATCCTATCTTCTGATCAGTTGCCTTGATAGTAAGAAGGCTGCCATTAGCCTCAAGGAGAACGTTGCTTGATATAGAAAGGGAATTCCTTGAGCTTGAGAAGCTGTTTGCTAGTTCGATTTCAGCTCTGAGCACGCTCGACTGGCATATGAATTTCACAGTATTCACTCCTTTATTGATTATTAATATACCATAAAATAAGTGCAGTAATAATAGTAAGGGTTGTGAAATTGTGGAAAACCTATGCTATTTTATTCTAATGTAAATAAATAAACATGTGGATAACTTTGTGGATGAATGTGTATGGAATGGGTTGTTTTCCACAGCATCGGTGATGGTGTCCCAATGGCTGTGGAAAAGCCTTTTTCCATCCACAGGTTTTCCATGGTATTTCAACAGGATTTCCACTGCTTTTCCACAGGGTTTTTCCACAATCGGTGGAAAACTCAGCTGTTCACCAGATCTGATCTTATTGCTTCTACCGCCTGCTTTACTGACTCATCAGTTCCAAGGATCGATTTTATCTTCTCAACTGAATACATGATTGTTGTATGATCCTTTCCATTCATCATCTTTCCTATTTCTGAAAGAGAGTATGATGTAAGCTCTGATGCCAGATAGACTGAAATATGCCTTGCAAGTGTTATATTCTTATTGCGGCTTTTGCCTTTTATATCATAATCCTTTATATTAAAATAAGATGCTGTTGAATGGATAATCATATCCACAGTTATGTCACTGTTTCTTATTGCTGGTGTTATTATGAAGTTCCTCAGCTGGTCCTTCGCTATATCAAGAGTGGCGGGCTTGCCAACAAGAGAAGCAAATGAGCTGAGTGTCGTAAGAGCTCCTTCAAGATCCCTTACATTTGTGCTTACGTTCTGGCAGATGTATTCAAGTACCTTCTGATCGATGCTGTAACCCTTTTCACGGCACTTCTGCATCGCTATCGCCATCCTTGTCTCATATGCTGGAGGCTGGAGATCCACATTCAGTCCCTTTCTGAAGCGTGTTGCAAGCCTATCGGTTATGTCAGTCAGCTCTGTAATCGGACGATCGCAAGTAAGGACTATCTGCTTATGGTTGTCATAAAGTTCGTTGAATGTGTGGAAGAGCTCTTCCTGTGTTGAGTCCTTCTTCTGCAGGAAATGTATGTCATCGATAAGAAGGACATCGACGCTTCTGTATTTTGACTTGAATGAGGAAATCCTTTCCTTTGACAGCAGCGAATCAATGAATTCATTCGTGAAGCTCTCCGCTGTCGTGTATATGATCCTCATCTTCGGATTATGCTCATCAATGTAGTTTCCGATTGATTCCAGAAGATGTGTCTTACCAAGTCCTACACCTCCGTAGATCAGGCATGGATTGAATGAGGTTCCAGGGTTCTGGGCTATTACCTTGCATGCATTGAAGGCAAAGCTGCTGTTGTCACCTGCTATGAAATTATCGAATGAATACTGCTTGTTCAGCGTGGTATTCCTTGATACAGGTTCAGCTGGCTTCTCCTTCTTTTGAGCCTTTGCAGCAGGTTTTGGTGATGCTTTCCTTGATTGGTTGACAATGAACTCAACCTTCACATCGTGTCCTGCGATGGCAGATACGGTATTCTCTATTTCGGTACGGCATGTCTTTTCCGTGGTTTCCTTATAAAAAGGAGAGGAAAGGGACAGAACAAGGGTCCCATTGTCGTCTTTTTCAAAGAAAATCCTATCTATCCATTGGCTCTTCGCTTTAGGAAGAGTGTCTTTGAGCTGCGATGCCGCTTCCTGCCAAATTACACCTAGATCTGCCATATACCGTGGAATTATAGCAGAGGGCTTTGCACCCGTAAAGCAACAGATGATAACACTTACTTTTCCTTATGATTTAATTCTTTATTTTGAAAAAAGATATACAGCATTTATCTTTTTTCCATCCTCTTGAAAACAAATAGTCTGGGATGTATAATCCATTAGACTGAATACTCCGAATAAGGCTATGCCTGAAAACCTTTTGACATGGCTCAGCCAGCAGTTGTCGGAATCAGACTGGAAGGATAGCAATGGATAATGAAGAAATGAGAATCGCAGGCCATGACAAAGCTGAACTTGAGGCTGAGATCAAGGCAAGCGAGGATTACAATTCCAGTGGTATCACTGTCCTCAAGGGCCTTGAAGCGGTACGCCTGAGACCCGGTATGTATATCGGATCAACAGGAATCGACGGACTTCATCATCTTGTCTATGAGGTTGTCGATAATTCAATTGATGAGGCTATGGCAGGATACTGCAATGATATCAAGGTATACCTCGATGATGGTCCTGATGGTGAGATCTGCACTGTAGAGGATAATGGAAGGGGAATTCCTGTCGATATCCACCCTGATGAGGGGAAGAGCTCGCTTGAGGTCGTTCTCACGCAGCTCCATGCCGGCGGAAAATTCGATCACAATGCCTATAAGGTGTCAGGTGGACTTCATGGTGTTGGTGTGTCCTGCGTCAACGCGCTCTCCTCATGGATGGAAGTGACGGTACACAGGGCCCCACATGTATACAGGCAGGTCTATCACAGGGGAATCCCTGATGGCGATGTATCGATGATCGGTGATACTGACCGCACCGGAACGATAGTAAGGTTCACTCCCGATTTCGAGATTATGGAGCCTAACTCCTTCAGCTATGAGACACTGTCCGCTCGCTTCAAGGAACTGTCATATCTGAACAGGGGAATTACGATAACGATAGCCGATAACCGCATTGAACCTCAGAAAATTGATACTTTCCATGCGGAAGGAGGGCTTTCTTCGTTTGTAAAGTACCTTAACGAATACAAGACAGTGCTCTTTGATCCGATTTCATTCGAGTGCCAGAAGGATGATGTATCGGTTGAGGTATCGCTTCAGTACAATGACAAGTACGACGAGAAGATCTATACATTCGTCAATAATATCAACACGCGAGAAGGAGGTACTCACCTCTCCGGTTTCCGTGCTGCTCTTTCAAGGTGCCTTAACAATCAGCTCAAGAAGAGCGTCAAGTACATGAAGAAGTACCCGGACAGCCTTGAATCCTCTGATATCTCCGAGGGCCTTACGGCTATCATCTCCGTGAAGATACCCAATCCTCAGTTCGAGGGCCAGACGAAGATGAAGCTCGGCAACTCGAATGTGAAGGGCATCGTCGATTCCCTCGTGTATGAGAATCTCACGAATTACTTCGATGAATTCCCCGATTCAATCGACAGGCTTCTTGATAAGGTGACAAATGCAGCACTTGGACGCGTTGCCGCCAGGAAGGCAAGGGAGAACATCAGGAAGAAATCAGAAGGCGGTGGGCTTCCCGGCAAGCTCGCGGACTGCACCGAGCGTGATCCAGAGCGCTGTGAGGTATTCATCGTCGAGGGAGACAGTGCTGGCGGATCTGCCAAACAGGGACGCGACAGCCGCTTCCAGGCAATCCTCCCCCTCTGGGGAAAGATGCTCAATGTCGAGAAGGCACAGGAAGCCAAGGTCCTGAATAATGATAAGCTGGAGCCTGTCATCCAGACAATCGGAGCTGGAATCACGAGATACAACGATACAGGACGTGATTTCGAGGAAGATGATGAGGAAGGAAAGAATGATGGCGAAAAGACCTTTGATATCTCCAAGGCGCGCTACCATAAGATAATCATCATGGCTGATGCCGATGTTGATGGCTCTCATATCAGAACCCTTCTCCTTACTTTCTTCTTCCGCTATATGAGGCCGCTGATCGAGGCTGGGTACATTTATTTCGCTATGCCCCCTCTTTACAAGATCACAATAAGCAAGAAGGACTTCTATGCTTATGATGAGGTCGATAAGAAGAGGATACTCGATGAATATGCTCCTGGAATCGATGAATCAAAGATAGCGATCCAGCGTTATAAGGGTCTTGGAGAGATGAATCCCGAGCAGCTTTGGGAGACAACCATGAATCCGGAGACAAGGATGATCGGTAAGGTGCATCTTGCGGATGCCGAACAGGCAGACAGGGTCTTCTCGATGCTTATGGGCGAGGATGTCGAGCCCAGAAGGGAATTCATCGAGCAGAACGCGACGTTCGTCAGGACGCTTGATATCTGAGGTGATGAATGGAAGATAATCAGGAACTCAATCCGCGTATTGTTCAGGCGGACATCTCCGAGGAGATGAAGACAAGCTATATAAACTATGCAATGTCGGTCATCATCAGCCGTGCTCTTCCGGATGCCAGGGATGGCCTTAAGCCGGTACATAGAAGGATCCTCTATGATATGTGGGAGCTCGGTATCAGATACAATACCGCAAATAAGAAATGCGCCCGTATCGTAGGTGATGTCCTTGGAAAGTACCATCCGCATGGCGATGCATCCGTCTACGACGCACTCGTCAGGCTCGGGCAGGACTTCTCTCTTCGCTATCCAGTCATTGCACCGCAGGGAAATTTCGGTTCAATCGATGGTGATCCACCTGCTGCAATGAGGTATACGGAGGCACGTATGAGCCGTATCGGTGAGGAAATGCTCACTGATATACAGAAAGAGACCGTCGATTTCATGCCGAACTATGATGGTTCCACAGAAGAGCCATCCGTACTTCCTGCAGCATTCCCATTCCTTCTCACGAATGGCTCATCGGGAATCGCTGTCGGTATGGCGACGAATCTTGCCCCTCATAACCTTTCGGAGGTCGTAGATGGTATCTGTGCCTATATCGATAATCCGGAGATATCCGATCTTGAGCTGATGGATTATATAAAGGGGCCTGACTTCCCCTCCTATGGCATCATATGCGGCAAGAAGGGAATCATGGACGCCTACACGACCGGAAAAGGCAAGATAGTCATACGCTCCCGCTATGAAATTGAGGAGAATGACAGGGGCCATGATGCCATCATCTTCACAGAGCTTCCTTATCAGGTGAACAAGGCTGAGCTTGTCAAGAAGATAGATGATCTCCGCAAGGACGGAGTCATACCCCAGATCGCGTCTATCCGTGATGAATCAGGACGCGATGGAATCAGGGTCGTCGTTGAGCTGAAGCAGGGAGCTGTTCCGAAGATCGTTCTGAACATGCTTTTCAGCCGTACTGCCCTTCAGAGCAATTTCAACGCCTATAACCTTGCGATCTACCAGGGAAGGCCCAAGCTGATGACTCTCCGTGACATGGTTGGAATCTATGTCGACCACAGGGAGGAGGTCATTGAAAGGCGTACCCGCTATGATCTGAGGAAGGCAGAGGAAAGGGCACATATCCTCCTTGGATTGAAGATAGGTCTTGAGAATATCGATGAGGTCATCAGGATCATCAAGGAGAGCCAGGATAACGCAGTTGCTTCACTTGAGCTTCAGAAGGCATTCGGACTGGATAAGATCCAGGCTGATGCGATCATAGACATGAAGCTGGGACGCCTTTCCCATCTCGAGACTGAGAAGATACTTGACGAGCTGTCCGACCTTGAGGCAAAGATCGCATACTATAAGGATATCCTTTCAGACCGCAGCAAGATACTCGGTGTAGTGAAGGATGAGATAAGGGCAATCGGAACAGCATATGGAGACAGAAGGAGGACTGAGATCATCGAGCAGGAGCTCAATGATGCCTCTCCCGAGGACTTCATAAAGAAGGAAGATGTCGTCGTAAGCATTTCCAGAAAGGGCTTTGCAAAGAGGCTCAGCACAACCGAGTACAAGGCGCAGGGACGTGGTGGAAAGGGAACAATCGGAGCGAAGCTGGTTGACGGTGACTTTGTTGATCACCTCTTCGTATGCTCCTCCCACGATATCATCATGTTCGTGACCAATTTCGGAAAGGCGTACTATAGCAAGGCATTCGAGATTCCAGAGGGAGCAAAGGCTGCCAAGGGATCAAATATCAAGAACTTCCTTCAGATAGAGAACAACGAGAAGGTCACTTCAATTGTCACGTTCCCGTCATTCAAGGAGGATACATACCTTCTTATGGTCACGAAGATGGGAGTTGCCAAGAAGGTGCGTCTGAACGACTTCGTCAACGCGAAGGCGCGTGGCGTCAAGGCTATCATCCTTGATGAAGGCGATGAGCTTGTCCAGTCGATCTTCGTGCACGATGGCGATGATGCGATGATAATCACCAGAAATGGAAAGGGATTGAGGATCCATGCTGATGATGTCAGGACAATGGGAAGGGCAACACATGGCGTGCGTGGAATAAGACTGCTTGGCAGCGATGAGGTCGTAGGCGTCATTGCCGTCGATGATTCACGCCGTATCCTCATGGTGACTGAGAAGGGCAAGGGAAAGCAAGTTCTCTTCAGCCAGTTCAACGTCCATGGCAGAGGAACGATGGGACAGAAGATCTATACTGTTGAGGATTCTGGTCTTGTCGGTGCTGTGTCCGTTTCCGATGATGATGATGTCGTATTCGTTACGCTCAAGGGACAGACAATAAGAGTACATGCGAAGGACATCTCAATCCAGGGCCGTGCGGCAATGGGAGTAAGGGTCGCTTCATTCAAGAAGAAGGATGATTCAGTCAATGCGATAGCTGTAACAGCGTATCAGGAGGCTGAGGATGCGGATGAGGAAATCCAGAAACCTGAGACAGCTCCTTCAGCAGAGGAAGCAGCTACAGTTCAGGAAACTGAAGAGTAATATCTTCCAGTAAAAGAAATTAGGGCCTGTACAATGTGCAGGCCCTTCTTCTTTTGATATAGAAAACCGAAAAATGGGATAAAATCATGGAAATATCACCCTATATAATAGGGAATTTACAGAAAACTGTGCACATATAACCTGATTCTATATATAGTAATTAATGTTAAAAACCCTTAAATGAATGCGTGAAATGCGGTTTTCACACTCTCCCCTGATCTGCAGCACAGATTTTGAAAATGAAACCAACACCGAGGAATATATTAATAAGAAAGTAGTAAGGAGAAACAGTGAATATCATTAAAAAATGTATCAGAGAATAAGAAGTTGTGAATTATGCTTAACAGTTGTAATGGAGATACTTGTTTATTCTTCGTGTCTCTGAATATACTGTTTCACGTGAAACATTGCTATCAACAATGATGTTTTGATTTCGGTGTGTTTCACGTGAAACAAAAAAGCGGAGCGTTTGATTTGCTCCGCCTCGCAGAAGATATCGTGAAATCAGAAGAAGTTTGAAATCTGATCATCGTTGATCACGGTGATTTCAGGATCTACGGTCTCTCTTACATATCTTTGTACGCCATTTGTCAATGTAAGCTGGCTCATTGGGCATCCTGCACATGCTCCAACGAGTTTGACATGTGCGTTCTTTGCTTCCGCATCGTATCTGACGAATTCGATATCGCCACCATCGTTCTGAAGGGCTGGGCGAATCGCATTGATTGCATCTATTACAGCTTTTTCGAGATTATCCATAACTATTCTCCTCTTTGGATTAAGATACTTTCTTGTTTGGTGTCGGTCAACAAGCAATTCATTGTCGTGGTTTCTTTTGCTGACAAATATCCTTTATGAGTGTATTGTTTGTGGTATGAAAGCTGTTAAGGTTATCTTCTACAATCAGAAAGGCGGTGTTGGAAAGACAACAACAACTGTCAATCTTGGCTCGACGCTCGCTGATTTAGGTAAGAAAGTCCTTCTTGTCGATTTTGATGCGCAATGCAATCTTACAGGAGCTGTTTCCGGTGATCTGAGGAAAGCCAATATCTATCAGGTTATTGTTGGACAGGTTGCAGCTGCATCAGCTGTTCAGTCCACCATCTTTCCGAATCTATATCTAATACCAGGTTCATTGGATGTTGCTGGTCTTTCATTGGAGCTTGTCAATGAGAACAACAGGGAATTCTTCCTTAAGACTGTGCTTGAGCCTTTGGATGCTGATTTTGACTTCATTCTTCTTGATTGCCCGCCATCACTTGGTTTGGAGACGATGAATGCGCTTGCCTGGGCAGATTATGTCCTTATACCGCTTCAGTGTGAGTATCTTGCGATGGAGGGGCTTAATCTCATGATGAGGACCATAAGCGGAGTGAAGAAAACACTCAATCCAGATCTAAGGATACTCGGAATACTCTTTACGATGTATTCTAAGCGTGCCTTGCTGAGTCGTCAGGTTGTTGAGGATATCTCGGAATTCTTCAGTGATCTTGTTTTCAAGACCATCATTCCTCGAACCGTCCGGCTTTCTGAAGCACCATCACACGGGCTTCCTATCAATTACTACGATAGGTCCAATATAGGGGCAAAAGCATTCAATGAGCTTGCAAAGGAGGTCTTGAGCCGTGTCGAATGAAAAGAAAAGAGGTTTGGGCAGAGGTATAGGCTCGCTCTTTGGCGGTGCTGATATTGATTTCTCGAAGGATGAACAGCCTGTGGTCAAGAAGGCTGCCGTCAGGATTCCTTCTGCAGCTTCAAAGGATGACAAGGAACGGCTTGATGCTGTCTATGTTCCAATAGATGATGTTTCTCCGAATCCCAATCAGCCTAGAAAGACATTCGATCCAGAATCGATAAAGGATCTTTCTGAGTCCATAAAAGCCCAGGGGATCATACAGCCGCTGCTTGTTGAGGAAATCATTCCGGGAAGATATTCAATCATAGCTGGAGAACGACGCTTCAGGGCAGCCAAGGAAGCTGGCCTCGAGAAGATCCCCGTGATAATCAGAAAGCTGTCTGAGCTGGAGAGGCTGCAGATGTCCCTTATTGAGAATATACAGAGGGAGGATCTGAATCCGATTGAGGAGGCAAGCGCGTATCAGTACCTTATACAGCGTTCAGGTATGACGCAGGAAGAAGTGTCCGAGAAGGTCGGCAAATCACGTTCCGCTATAGCAAATTCCCTTCGTTTGCTTTCGCTTAATGATACGGTCAAGGATGATCTGATTTCAGGTGCGATAACACCAGGGCATGCAAGGGCAATACTTTCCCTCGTCAATCCTTCTGACCAGATGCTTCTCCGAGAGCGTATAATAAATGATGAGCTTTCTGTCAGGGAAGCAGAGCGTCTTGCTGAAGAGTACAATAAAGGGCATAAGTTCGTCAGTAGAAGAAAGACGAAGGCTGTGGATCCTGATGTTGAGGAAGTCGTCGAGAAGTTTGTATCTGCTGTTGGAGCCAAGTGCGAGATAAAGGGATCTCTCAGCAAGGGAAAGCTGCTTATACGCTTCAGAAACCAGCAGGACCTTGAAAGGCTTTACGGGCTGATGAGCGGCGGAGACGAACTTTTCACTGAGTAATGGAGGAGAAAAAGATGGATATTGATAAACTCAATGATGGCATCTATGCCATTATCGATACGGACAAGGGAGAAATACTCCTAGAGCTTGAGTATAAGCGCTGTCCTATGACAGTCAGCAATTTCATTGGGCTGGCTGAGGGTACGCTCAATATGGCAAAGCCTGGTGTTCCTTTCTATGATGGACTTCGCTTCCATCGCGTAATCAAGGATTTCATGATCCAGGGAGGCTGCCCAAAGGGTGATGGAACAGGTAATCCAGGTTACCGTTTCCCTGATGAATTCCATCCCGAGCTGAAGCACGACGGGCCGGGTGTTCTTTCCATGGCAAATGCAGGCCCTGGCACAAACGGAAGCCAGTTCTTCATAACACATGTTGCAACGCCTTGGCTTGATGGTAAGCACACTATCTTCGGACATGTTGTTGAAGGGCAGGATGTAGTCAACAGAATACAGCAGAACGATAAGATCCGCAGCATAAGGATCATCAGGAAAGGTGCTGAGGCTGAGGCATTCCAGGTGACTGGCAGCTCCTTCGCCGAGCTCTGTGACAAAGCGGAGGAACGCCGTCAGGAAGAGATAAGGAAAGCAAGGAAGAAGATAGAGGCGGAGATCGAGAACCGCTATCCGAATGCCGTTATTACCAATACCGGGTTGAGGTATATTGTAACAAAGGAAGGAAAGGGAACCGAGACTCCGGAATATGGCAAGGCGGTTACGGTGCATTATCAGGGATCACTCCTTAATGGGAAGATCTTCGACTCATCACTGATCCGTCATGAGCCCGCTGTTTTCCATATCGGGGAAGTCATCGAAGGATGGAATGAAGCACTGCAGACAATGAAGAAGGGTGAGAAGCGTACGCTGATCATTCCGCCTGAGCTTGGCTATGGTGAGTATGGCTATCCTGGAGTGATACCGCCTGATTCATACCTCATCTTCGATGTCGAGCTTATTGATTTCTGAGGCACCATGAAGGAAAGCGCTGTACATTACGTCTGCAGGGAATGCGGTCATATCGAAAGCAAATGGAATGGGAGATGCCCTGAATGCGGAAGCTGGAACAGCTTTGATGAGGAGCGGACTGTTCCTCTGCAGAAAGGGAGGAAGGAAAAGCAGACCGTAATGGATGGAAGTGTACAGCGGCTTTCGGAAATACCGTATGAAAGCAGCATGAGGGTTTCCTCAGGAATCGATGAGCTTGATCGTGTCCTTGGAGGAGGTGTGATGAGGCCTTCATCGGTTCTGGTCGGCGGTGAACCCGGCATCGGCAAGAGCACGATAATGATACAGATGCTGGATTCTCTCTCTTCCTCCGCTCCGGTTCTTTATGTCTCTGGGGAGGAATCCCCGTCCCAGGTGAGGATGAGGGCTGATCGTCTTTCCCTCAGGACTGATTCCATATCCATATTCTGTGACACGCGCCTTGAGTCTCTGTCAGAGACCATTGAGCGTATCCGTCCGGGATATATCGTGATCGATTCCCTTCAGACGCTCTACAGCTCCTCTGTTGTCTCAATGGCGGGATCCCCAAATCAGATCAAAGCATGCTGCATGGAACTGTCACTGGCGGCGAAGAAGGCAGGATCCGCGATCTTCTTCATCGGCCATGTCACGAAGGATGGGTATATTGCAGGGCCGAAGATCGTTGAGCATATTGTTGACACCGTACTGTACTTTGAAAGCGCTGAGAGCGGGATGAGACTCCTTAGGGCAAGCAAGAACAGATTCGGATCAGTTGATGAGATCGGGCTGTTCTCGATGGATCAGAGCGGGCTCCATGGTGTCAAGGATCCATCATCGGTATTCCTTGCATCCCGCCGGGAATCTGGTATTCCCTCAGGGATAGCGTTCACATCCGTCGTTGAGGGCAGCCGTACATTCGCAGTGGAGATACAGGCCCTTGTTGTGCCTGCCAAGACTGGGCTGCAGCGCATCTATTCAGACAGGATCGATACAGCGCGCGTCAGCAGGGTGGCAGCCATCCTGCAGAAGCATGCCGGCCTGATGCTTTCTGATCAGGACATATACGTCAATGTCGCAGGAGGGATAAAGCTCTCCGAGGTTTCCATTGAACTTGCATTGGCTCTCGCGCTTTACAGCTCAAAGGAGGACATTCCTCTAAGATCTTCTTCCGCGGCCTTCGGCGAGCTTTCACTTGCAGGAGAGGTCCGACGGGTAGCCTTTGCCGACAGGCGCATGAAGAATCTTGAGGAGATGGGATTCAGCGAGGTGCTGTCCGGTGAGACGTCAGGAGGAAGGAAGGCTGTTGGCAATATAAAAGCCGCATTGATAGCGGCTTTCAGCAATCGGAGAGGATGACCTCAGATCCTTGAAATGAGAAGAGGGAATGCTACGAATGTCCCAAGCATGCTTCCAACTGATGATAGGAAGAATACGAGAAGGCAGTGCAGTATCCTGTTCCCATACCATCCTCTGATCCTCATCGCATCATCATTGAGGCGCTCGAAGTCCCTTACCTTTGGTTTTCGGAAGGTCGCTTCGAGTATTCCACCGAGCATTCCGACGCCAAGCACAGGATTGAGAGCGAAGAAAGGAGCGGTAATGGCACAGCAGAGCGCATTGAGAGGGTGTGCCGCTGCGATGATCGAGGCGATCAGTGTACCTCCTGCATTGACGGCAATCCAGTAGAGGAATGTCCTCAATCCCTGATCCCAGCCATTTGCCGCGATTCCTATCACAAGAAGGAGAACGATAAGAGTCGGGATGATATAGGATGCGGCCTTGCCTATGCCGCTGCCTTTTGGAACTGTATCCAGCTCTTCCACGCTCTTTACCGCACTGCCGCTTTCCAGCTTTCCGAGCGTTGATATAACGCCGTTTGTATGACCTGCACCTATAACCGCGATCTTCTTGTGCCCAGGGGCTGCGTAGATCTTCGATGCAAGGTAGATATCCCTTTCGTCGATCAGGACTTCCTTGATGGATGGAAGTTCCTTTGCAACCTCATTCAGCATTCCCTCAAGCGTCTCCTGCTTCTTGAGGTCCTCAAGCTCCTCCGGGGATATCTTCTCATCGGAGAAGGCCGCGGAGATCAGCGTCGCAAGCAGCTTGCATTTCTTCCAGAGCGATGAGCGCGCCCATGCACGGCGGAATGTCGTCTGTATGTTCCTGTCGCAGAGCGAGAGGGGAATGCCCTTTTCCTCGGCGAGCTTCACTGCACCAAGCAGTTCATCACCGGGATTCGCTCCCGTCTGTGCACCGAGCTTCCTCTGGAAGGAGGCAAGAGCAGTATTGGCAAGGAGGAGAAAGCCCTTTCCCTCCTTGAATACCTTTCTGATGTCCATATCCTCCCAGCTCTGCTTCCTTGTCTTGCTGGCAAGGCGTCCTTCGTCCAGCTCAACGCAGATCCTGTCAGGGGATTCCTGGTCTATTATTGAAGCGACTTCAGCAACGCTGTCCTTGGAGACGTGTGCAGTTCCGATGAGGAAGAGCTCGTTCCCGTCTGAAAAGACTATGCGGTGGTATGTATCGCTGATTCTTTCAACTTGCATGCTCTAAGTATAGCTATCCTTCAAGGAGTGGGGAAGAGAAGCTGCATCACGCATTCCAGGATGCTTTCCTTGTAGATCCTTATGTAGAACCGCCCTTCTCCTGATGTGGCATAAGGCAGGATCAGACGCTCAAGGGCAGTCCTGTCAGGGATGAATGGAAGCTGCTCGAACAGATAGGAACCTGAGGGTATCTCCATGTCCTCCTCTTCCTTCCTTCCGATGGTACCGCCGCTTTCTATGGTTTTCCTCTCCTCTTCGCTGTATCCATGCCTCTCTCCTGAGACGTGTTCTGCAATGGAGAGCATCTCGTCCCTGAAGCAGTAGCTGCATTCGATCACGGCATCATAGCCGATGGCTGCATGGTCAGCCCTCTCCATTGCTTCCTGCAGTGAAAAGGGCTGGCTCCTGTAATAAAGAGGGGAGATGAGATTCAGCTTCAGCGCTCTCTGCATCGTTATTTCAGCATCGGCAGCATCTTCTTGACGAAAGCCGCCGTACGTTCTGCAGAGGCTGCATCGGTAGTCTCGTTGACGGAATGCACATCATGGATCTCCGGTCCGATTGAGACCGATTCCATTCCTGGGATCAGGGAGTTGATGATCCCGCATTCCAGTCCGGCATGGATCGCAGTGATCTTCGCCTTCCTTCCTTCTATGCTCTTATATGCGGCGGCAACTTCCTTTACCAGCTTTGACTTCGGATCTGGAGACCAGGAAGGATAGCTTCCATTGACCTTCGCCTTGAAGCCGAAGGCCTCTATGATGGAAACCAGCTCGCTCATCAATTCCATCTTCCTTGAATCGGTATTGCTTCGCACAGAGTAGGAGACCCTGACCCGATCATCCTCGATGGAAACGATTGCAAGGTTGTCGGAAGTTTCGACGATGCCAGGTAGCGCGGCGCTCATGTTCCTCACCCCATGTGGAGAGCAGAGAAGGAGACCGGCAATCTTCGCGCTCTTCTTCGTCCTGATGGCGGTTTCGGGAAGGGCTGTCTCCTCTACCGAAAGCGTGATGCCCGGATCGATGAGGGCGTACTCAGCCGCAAGCTCCTCCTGCAGCGTCCTTGCCTGCGAGAGCGCAGCATCCCTGTCCTTGACCGTGATGATGGCCTGTGCAGAGGATGGTATGACGTTCTTCCTCGTTCCTCCTTCGATTGAGGCGATCTGGAAGGATGGCAGCCTGTCAAGATAACGGGCAAGGATCTTTATTGCATTCGCCCTTTCCTTGTGTATATCGCCGCCGCTGTGCCCGCCAAGGAGGCCGGATACCTTTATGGCAAGGGCTGTGCCTTCTGCCTTCTCGTACTTCAGCTTCATTGAGGCATCAATATCGATGCCGCCTGCGCAGCCGATGTAGATGATTCCTTCCTCCTCGCTGTCGAGGTTGATCAGCCTGCGCGCTGAGATGCGCTCCGGATCGATTGAATATGCTCCTCCGAGCCCGGTTTCCTCCTCCACTGTGAAGATGGCTTCCACAGGACCATGAGCCGCATCCGGATCAGAGAGGATGTCGAGGATGATTGCGACGCCGAGCCCGTCATCAGCACCAAGGGATGTGTCCTTTGCCCTGACAGAGATGCCATCTGTGACGATCTCGATGGGATCGGAAAGGAAATCATGCTTTGATCCCTCTTTCTTCACGCAGACCATGTCAACGTGGGCCTGAAGAGCCACCGGCGGCAGCTTTTCCAGCCCCTTTGTTCCCGCCTTGCGCATATAGACATTGCCCTTGCTGTCAGAGCTCGCCTCTATGCCTTCCTTCTGCGCCCATGACAGGAGGAAATTCCTTATGCCTTCCTCGTTTCCGCTTTCACGGGGAATCGAGGAGATATCCGAGAAGAGCTTCCAGAGCTTCTTGTTATTCAGTTTGCTGTACCACATACGATTTCTCCATTGACCATCGTGAATTTTATTCCCAGAGACCTGTCCATTACAACAAGATCAGCCCTTTTCCCGGGAGCGATCTCACCTCTGTCGGAAAGGGAATATATACTTGCCGGTGTCGTTGAGGTCACAGCGGAAGCCGTTTCTATCGGAAGTCCCCAGTGCACGAGATTGGTGAATGCGCTGTGCATTGTCAGCGATGATCCCTGGATCAGCTCCGGCCTTCCCTTCGTGACCCAGAGTCCGTCTCCCATCTCCACTGGAACACCATTTGCCGTGAGCTCTCCTGTTTTCTGCATCGTCGGGCGGAGGGAATCGGTGATGACAGCAACCCTGTCAGTGCCTTTTGCCTCGATGATGTACTTCACGATATCGCTATTCACATGCTTGCCATCTGCAATGATCTCTGTGCTCATCGCGCTGTGCATCATGACACAGCCTACGACGCCGGGCTTGCGATGCGAGAAGCCGGACATCGCATTGAAGAGATGCGTGGCGTGGCGTATCCCGATATCCATGCCATGCATTGCCTCCTCATATGTGGCATCTGTGTGTCCCATGAGCAGAACCACGCCATTTTCTGCCGCTTTTGCAGCAATGCGCTCGATTCCCGGCAGTTCCGGCGCACATGTCATCGCTTTCACGAGCGATCCCCCTTCCTCCAGCATCCTCATGAATACAGCTTCATCAGGGTCAAGCCTTCCTGCAGGATTCTGCGCCCCGATGCGGTTGGGGGAGATGAATGGCCCTTCTATATGGATACCGGCAATGGAAGCTCCCTTCTCCTTGCCCTTCGCGCTTCTTATTGCCCTCTCGTCGGAGAGTATGCGTTCCATGGTGTCTGTGTATATCGTTGGGAAGAAGGAGGTCACGCCTTCTTCCTTCAAGGCATCTGACATCGCCAGGATCGCTTCTTCTGTTCCATCCTCCGTGCCCCTTCCTCCGATTCCATGGATATGCGTGTCAATGAATCCAGGTACGGCGAGGAGGCCGGTTCCATCTATTGTTTCCGTGTGTCCATCGGCAATTCCGAATACGTTGCCGTTTATTGCGATGTCCGTGCGCACAAGACGGCCGCAGACGACCGCATCGATGTTCTTTATCAGTGTATTCATAGCCAGAGTATAGCATTGAGGACGCATATGGTGTTGAGTATGTCAATGACTTGCAATAGAATCCTGACAGAATGCTCAGAAAGGATATCCTGCTCATCATAAATCCGAATGCATCCAAGGGCCGGGGAAGGAAGAAGGCCAAGGAGATACAGGCGCTCTTCCGCGAGCTCGGACGGGAGTGCACTGTGGCCTATACAAGAGGGCCCGGCCATGCGGAGAGCCTTGCGAAGAGGGGTGCATCCTATGGTTATGCCACGATTGTGGCTGCAGGTGGCGATGGCACGGTGAATGAGGTTATCAACGGCATAATGAAATCCGGGACAGAGGATGTGAGCATGGGTATCATACCGATCGGGAGAGGCAATGATTTCGCCTGGATCGCGGGAATACCCACAAACCAGAGGAAGGCAGTGAGGCTGATCGCCTCAGGCCGGCCAAGCCGCATTGATGTAGGGCTCTGCCGTGGCGATGCCCATAGTGATATGTACTTCGTGAATGGCGCAGGATTCGGCTTTGAGCCAATGGTCAACTTCCGTGCCATGGGGTATCGACGCATCAACGGGATGCTGAGCTATGCCGTTGCGTTCCTCTACATACTCCGTCATCCGCCGCTTCCCTATGATATCCGCATCTCTGTCGATGGGGAGGAAAGGCATATCTCGACCCAGCAGATATCCGTTGCGAACGGAAGGAGGATGGGCTCTGCCTTCATCGTTGCTCCGATTGCGTCTATCGATGACGGAATGTTTGATGTGATGTTCACCAACCATGCCCTCGACAGGAAGGGCATCCTCCGTGCTGTCATTGCATTCTTCCGCGGCGCGCAGCTTTCCGACAAGGAGCTTTTCTCATATATCAGGGCACGGGAAGTGACGATTGACTCCGCCCGTCCGGAGGTGCAGGCGCACTGCGATGGGGAATGCTTCACGGAAAGCGGGACTTCTTTCCGCCTTTCCATACTCCCCCGTGCGCTCTCGCTGGTCAAAAAAGATGCGCAATAGTTAATACTTAAGAATTATTTTCTTTTGTAGCAAAAGATAATATGACGAAAAAACAATTTGACTTCTCTCTTGCCTTGCGATAATATTTAGAATGCGATTTAAGGACAAAGAGCAGGGATTTTTCCTTAGATGCGGAGTAAGGAATTGGTTAAAGATTTAGTCCCCCGTATTCATTTCTACGATCAGGATTTTGTTGATATGTATGACAGGACCTGGGTATGGCTTGATGAGCTCTGGCATCCAGGCGAGAAGGACGGCGCTTTCCCGGAAGGCTATTATACCCATGGTGACAGCGGCACCATCAATCTCTTCGATGCCTGCCTTTCTTCGCTGTCCCTGGTCTACAGCAATCAGATATACAGCCCATACTCGATGATCGACTTCTTCTATTCCATGCAGGGGGAGGATGGACAGATCGCAGAGAGCTATGATATCGCCACGAAGACGCCGGTATTCTCTGATGACAACCCACTCGGGGTCTCCCTTCCCCTCCTTTCCTATGTGGAATTCGTATTCTTCCACAAGATCGGGAACAAGAAGAGGCTGAAGGATGTAGTCCCGATGCTTGAAGGATATTTCAGGTGGATACAGGACCATTTCATGATGCCGAATGGCCTGTTCTCCGTTCCTGCAAGCGCAACCCATATGGGAAACCTGCCTCGCCAGGGTGCCCTCTACACAGTGGATTACAATGCAGCAGTCGCTGTATTCGCGCTTTATATGTCCTATATCGGTGATATCCTCAATGACAAGGAGCTTTCCTTCCGTTATAAGCGGATCTACTTCTCCGTCAAGACGAGGATCAACGGGATGATGTGGGATGCCGAGGATCACTTCTACTATGATCTGGACAAGGATGAGAAGAGGATCAGGAACAAGCATATCGGCTGCTACTGGACACTTCTCGCGGAGATCCCCAACAACGAATATGCCGCATTCCTGATCGAGAAGCTGAAGGATGAAGGGGAGTTCGGTACGGAGAACCCGTTCCCTTCCGTGCCTGTTTCCTCTCCGTATTTCTCGGAGGATGGGAATGGATACTGCGGCGGCGTCTCCTCCTTCTTCATATACATGGTCGTCAAGGGCCTGATGAACTACGGCTCCTTTGTATTCGCGCGTGAGTGCACGATACGCCATATGTACTTCATCCTTGATACCCTTCATCCCGATGCGGAGAAGCAGGGGGACACCTGGGAGCTATACAGGCCAGGGAAGGAAGGGTGTGCGTCGGTTCCTGAAGGAATGGAGAACAGGAAGCGCTATCTTCCGATGCTTTCCCTTGTATCTGTCGCCTTGATGATCGAGAACATCATCGGCCTTGAGATCTCTCTTCCACGCAAGACCGTCAACTGGACGATGCAGTCGCTGGAGGAGATGGGTATCGAGGGTCTTTCGCTGAAGAAGAACAGCATCACGATCCTGTCGAACAAGAATACGAGAGGGTGGGAGATAAGGCTTGAATCAGAGAAGCTCTACTACTTCACGATCCACATTCTTGAGGATGACAAGAAGAAGACCCTTCCGATTCCTTCCGGCAAGTGCTCGATGCTGATAGACAAGCTCTGATGGTGAAAAACGGAACGTTGTTCCGTTTTTTGCTTGCAAGGTGGGAAAAGCCGTTGTAGACTTCTGATTAGCTTGATAGCAGAAGATATAATTTGAGGAGGCAGAATATGGAAATGAAGGATTTCTCCCTTGAAGGGAAAGTCGCATGGGTAACCGGTGCATCATATGGAATCGGATTCGCTATTGCGACAGCATTCCACGAAGCTGGTGCGAAGATCGCATTCAACGACATCAACCAGGATCTCGTGGACAAGGGTCTTAAGTCATATGCTGAAGCTGGCATCGAGGCAAAGGGATATGTCTGCGATGTCACGGACGAGGCACAGGTTGAGGCTACTACAGCCCAGATCATCAAGGATCTCGGAAAGATCGACATCCTCGTCAACAACGCTGGCATCATCAAGAGGATCCCGATGGTTGAGATGAGCGCCGCTGATTTCCGCAAGGTCATCGACATCGACCTCAATGGACCATTCATCGTATCCAAGGCTGTCATCCCCGGCATGATCAAGCAGGGACATGGCAAGATCATCAACATCTGCTCCATGATGTCTGAGCTTGGAAGGGAGACTGTCAGCGCATACGCTGCAGCAAAGGGCGGTCTGAAGATGCTCACAAGGAACATCGCTTCTGAGTATGGCGAGTTCAACATCCAGTGCAACGGCATCGGACCTGGATACATCGAGACACCGCAGACAGCACCTCTCAGGGTTCCTGGCAATCCGTTCAACGAGTTCATCCTCGCAAAGACTCCTGCCCACAGGTGGGGCAAGACCTCCGATCTTCAGGGACCGGCAGTGTTCCTCGCATCGGATGCATCGAACTTCGTCAATGGACATGTGCTTTATGTTGACGGCGGTATCCTTGCCTATATCGGCAAGCAGCCGCAGTAAGCTGAAAGCAGAGGGAAGAAGGAGCCAGGGTGATCCCTGGCTCTTTGAACAAAAGGAGAAATCATGGAAAAGACACGCATCTGCATCATCGGCGGTGGTTCAAGGCTCTGGGCGATACAGTTCCTGAAGGATCTCACTCTTCAGGATAAGGTCGGCGCACATGTCGTCCTTTATGATATCGACAGGCAGGCGGCTCTTAACAATGAGGCAGTCGCAAATGAGATATTCCGCATCAATGGAAGGAGCGACAGGCTCTCCGTTTCCGTTGCATCCACTCTGTCAGAAGGTCTCAGGGGAGTGGATTTCGTAATCATCGCGATCGAGCCAGGTGTCACTGACATCAGGAAGCATGATCTTGGGCTTCCTGAGGAATATGGCATCCTCCAGTCCGTCGGCGACACGACAGGGCCAGGGGGCCTGATGCGTGCGCGCAGGGCACTTCCACTCTTCTTCGATTTCGCTAGGGAGATAGAGAAGAATGCCCCGGATGCCTGGGTCATCAACTACACCAATCCGCTTACGCTCTGCACCGCTGCCCTGTATAAGGCATATCCCGGCATCAAGGCGCTCGGATGCTGCCATGAGGTCTTTGGCACGGAGAAGTTCGTTGCTTCCCTGATCGCGAAGAAGCTCGGGATAGAAGTGCCTGACAGAAGGGAGATAGAGCTTGATGTCTCAGGAGTCAATCACTTCACATTCGTGACAGCGGCTCGCTATAAAGGCGTGGATTACATGCCTTATCTCAAGGAGCTTGCGGCAGATGATGCCTCTTTCCCTGATCTGACGGAGACAGCCAGGAAGAGGGTGGAGGAAGGGAAGTGGTTTGATTCAGACCACCTTGTCGCTCTCCGCTTCCTCCGTGATTTCGGTTCTCTTGGAGCTGCCGGAGACAGGCATCTTGCGGAATTCGTCCCATTCTTCCTCACAAGCGATGAGGAAGCCTGGCGCTATGGCTTCGTGCGCACGCCTTATTCATACAGGGAGCAGGAGGCGAAGAGGAAGAGGGAGAAGGTGTATGCACCCGAAGAACTCAAGGCTGTCCCCTCCGATGAGGAAGGTGTTGATATCCTTCTGTCCCTGATGGGAGAAAGGACGCTCAAGACGAACATCAACATACCGAACAAAGGTCAGGTGAGGTATCTATGCGATGGGCATATCGTGGAGAGCAATGGATATATATCCGCAGATTCCATCGTTCCGATAGTCTCGGAGAATCCAACGCTTCCCATCATCTCCCTTGAGGAGAGGATCGCGGCGGAGCAGGATATCGCGCTGGAGGCAATCTGGAAGGATGATATGGATCTGCTGTTCCAGGCGTTCTTGCTTGATCCACTCGTCTCCCTTGGTGTTGATGAGGCCCATGAGCTATTCAGCAGGATGCTTGATAAGTGCGCAATAAGGTACTGACAGCCGTTCTTGCAGCCATGGTGGCCGCTATTCTTCTCGTCTCATGTGGCGGTGATGAGGATAGCGGCCTTCTCCGTGTCGCAGTTGCACAGGAGCCGGTCTCTCTTGATGTGATGATCACTTCCTCTGTTTCCGGACGGAATATCGCTGTTGGGAATGTCTACGAAAGGCTGTTTGAAATGGATGGGGATACCATCCGTCCTGTGCTTGCGACCGGTTATGAGCTTTCATCATCCGGATGCGATCTCCGGATCGGCATAAGAAGCGGCGTGTCATTCCATGATGGAACACTCCTCGATCCGGAGGATGCCGCAGCTTCCCTCAACCGCTGGCTCCGTTCATACAAAGGGGCGTCTTCGATCACAGGCGACGCATCCTTCTCCGTGGAGGGTGATGGGATCGTCATATCCAGCACCTCATCCCTTGCGATGCTTCCGGTGATGCTCGCTTCCTCTCCGCAGGCAGCTGTCATCTATCCTGGAGAGGCAATAGCCTCCGCTGCGGATGGCATGCCTGTTGTCGATGCCCCGGGTACCGGGCCATATAGGGTGGAGGAGTGGATCAGCGGCTCCTCGATCCTTCTCTCTGCATTTGATGGCTATTGGGGGGATAAGCCTTCCATCGACAGGATCTCATATGAATTCGTTCCAGACCCGGTGATCCGGCGTCTGGGGCTGGAATCAGGGCAGTATGATTTCATAGACAACGTCCTCTCCGATGATATCCCCGCATTGGAGAAAGTTCCCGGCATCGAGCTTCATCAAGGTGACGAGAATGGTTCCATAGTCCTTGTATTCAACAAGAAAGAGGGAATCTCCACGGATGTCTTCTTCCGCAGGGCAGTTTCGCTTCTGATCGACAGGGAAGAGCTGATGAGGGCATGCTATGGCAGCTATGGCTACTCCGTCCGTTCCGCTTATATGGATGGAAAGGATGGCATCTGGAGCGTGAACCCAGATCTCGATCCATATGGAATGGAGAACAGGGAAGAAGGGCTTGCGCTTCTTCAGGACTCCTACGATGGAACCACTGTCAGGATCCTGTCATCCAACCTTACCGATCTTGACCGGATCGCAGTCGCGCTTTCATCCGAGCTTGAGCAGTGTGGCATCAATACTGAACTCATTATCCTTGACTGGGCCTCCTTCATGGAGCAGCGCGGCAATCCATCCTCCTGGGATATATATGTATCAGCGACGGGCAGTGTTCCGCTTCCGCTTGAGAAAGGATATCTCTTCAGTGATTCCCCTGGAGGATTCGATGATCCTTCCTCATCTTCCATCATCCGTGCGCTTTCCACCTCGGAGAGCATGGAGGAGGCGGCATCGCTCTGGCAGATTGCCCAGATCCGCCTCTGGGAGTACGTCCCGGTCATAGTCCCCGGTCATTATTCAACAGTCTACGCGTCCCGTTCCATAAGCGGCATCGATTTATCGGATGGCTTCCATTTCCGCGATGCCGTCATGCTGTGAAGCCTTCCTGTTTTCCTGTATAATCCTTTGGAATGGACAGTATCTGGAAACGTCTTCTGCGCCTGCTGCTGACGATGCTCATCGTCTCCCTTGCCGTCTTTTCCTTCATTTCCTTCTCTTCAGGGGACAGTTCATCCTCCGTTCTGTCAGAGGATGCCAGCGAGGAGGCTGTTGAAGCATACAGAAAGGCAATGGGACTGGATGAGCCTTTCGCTGTGAGGTATCTTTCCTTCCTCTCTTCCTTCTTCAGCGGCAACTGGGGAGTGGCTTCAGATGGGCAGGATATCTCATTCCTCGTGCTCTCGAGGATTCCCGCAACGCTTTCAATCACCATCCTCGCCTTGCTTATGTCCCTTGCCATAGCCCTTTCCTTGGCGTTCCTTTCGCTTAGGAGGCATACCATTGGGCGCGCCTTGACCACAGCCTGGGCTGCTGTGATGATGTCCTCCCCCGTTTTCCTTATCGCGATTGCCCTTGTCCTGCTTCTTTCTTTCCAGCTTGATCTGTTTCCGGTTGCCGGCTATGTTCCTCTTTCAGGAGGATTCGTGCGTTCCATCCGGTCGGTGTTCCTCCCTTCCCTTTCCCTTGCGCTGCTTCATTCCTCATTGATCATGCTGATGATGCGAGCCGCGGTCGAGTCGAATCTCTCCGCTTCTTATTCAATGGTGGCAAGGGCTTTCGGAAAGGGTTTTTCACGGATTGCAGCCATCGATGCTTCAAAGCCCGCGCTGCCTCTGCTTGCCATACTCTCCGGACAGTCCGCAGCCGCTTTCATCGGGGGCTCTGCTGCTGTGGAGACGCTCTTTGCCATTCCCGGTATCGGCTCATTGCTTGTCACTGCCGCGCTCAGAAGGGATGCAGCACTGGCAGGGACGCTTGTGATGCTTATAGCCTTGTCAGTATCCTGCATATCCATGGCAGCTGAAGCTGTCTCTGCATTGCTTGATCCAAGGAGAGAGCGATGAGAAGGAGAGTGGCCGGCCTTGCTATGATGATCCTGCTCCTGGTGTTCTCCGTTTCCTTCGGAGGTTTGGGGGTGGTTGACACTTCATTACGGCTGACACCACCTTCCGGTACTATGCCATTCGGGACTGACACGCTTGGAAGATCACTTCTTGAGAGGGTTGCTGCAGGAACGGGGACTTCCCTTTTCATCGGAGGGATAGTAGCCATAGCTTCATTTGCCTTAGGGATCCTCCTTGCGCTCTGCTGCTTCATTCCAGGATTCCCCCGTCGCGTTGCCTTCATTTTCGCAGATGCCGTCAAGGCAGTCCCGTCAATCGTCCTTGCCCTTTTCTCGGCATCTCTTTCAGGGCCGGGGATCCTCAGCCTGGCAGTATCGCTTTCGCTTGCACACATAGCGGATATATTCCGCACATCCTATTCACGTGCTTCAGCGATCATGAAGGAACCTTATATCGATGCGGCACGATGCGCGGGAGTCGGAAGGATGAGGATATTCATAACCCATGTTCTGCCGCCTCTCCTGCCTTATGCCGCGATGCAGAGCGTGTCATCCTTCCTTTCCGCTGTGATAGGGGAGGCGACGCTTTCCTTCCTCGGCTGCGGTGTGCCTGTACCCATCCCTTCTCTTGGCTCTATACTCTCCGAAGCCCGGAGCGTGATACTCTCATCCCCCTGGATGATGTTCTTTCCCGCTTCCTTTCTTCTCCTTCTGGGAATTGCGATTAATCTTATCGCATTCTCCCTTTCAGATCCTGATCCGGCCTCTGAGCGAACGTGAGAGCGTGAGTTTGTCAGCATAGCCGAGATCACCTCCGATCGGGAGGCCTGATGCAAGGCGTGTCAGCGTGATGTCCTTATCCTGCAGGAGATGCCTTATGTACAGGGCGGTCGTATCACCTTCCTCGGTCGGGTTTGTCGCGATGATCACCTCCCTG
Source organism: uncultured Spirochaetaceae bacterium (assembly GCA_944392985.1). Taxonomy (GTDB): domain Bacteria; phylum Spirochaetota; class Spirochaetia; order Sphaerochaetales; family Sphaerochaetaceae; genus Ornithospirochaeta. The sequence continues at coordinate 66,678 of CALXYL010000003.1, forward strand.
AAGCTGCCTTCATCAACTCTTCTGCAGAGTTCCGGGAAGGTAAGGCTGTCAGGTCCGACACCGCCAAGCGGGTCGATGGCACCCCCAAGGACATGGAAGAGCCCGTTGTATGATTCAGATGAAGCGATGGAGAGCACATCCTGCGGTTCCTCCACGACACAGAGCAATGTCCGATCCCTTGAAGGGTCCGAGCAGTATGTGCATATGTCATGCTCTGTATAGCATCCGCAGATGGGGCAGGGGTGTATCTTCTCCTTTATCGTTGCGATGGCCTCCCCTAAGGCCCTATTGTAGCTTTCATCTGTCTTGATCAGATGATAGGAGAGCCTGGCTGCCGACTTCCCGCCCATGCCGGGGAGTTTCTTAAGGAGGGTCTGCAGCTCCTCGATCGCTTCCATCAGCCTTTCCTCTCGATATTCTGAAGCACCTGGCGTGATTTCTCCTCCGTCAGCGCTTTCGCCTTGCTTACGGCATCATTGACAGCAGATGTGATAAGCACCTCAAGCGCTGTCTTATCCTCCATCTGCATCGCGGCCTCGGATATGCTGATCTTCTTCACGAGGAACTCGCCGCTGACAGTGGCTTCTACCAGTCCAGCCCCGGCAGAGCCTGTTGCCTCGATCCTGGCAAGCTCTTCCTTAATCGTCTTCATCTGGCTCTGGATAGAGCCCATTGTCTTCATCAGCTCGAACGGGTTTATATTGGGAAACATTGCTTTCCTTCGTCTCCTTCTCTTCCTTCTTTGTCCTTATTATGCTACCACCGAAGAATGCCTTCAGTGATTTCATCTGCTCTGAGAACTCCTCTTCTTCGCGGTTCTCCTCCAAGCGCAGGAATATACGTGGATTCTCGCCGAATACTGCGGCAACAGCCTTCTCTATGCTTTTTGAATCATTCCTGAGGCCATTGTACGCAAGGGGCTTTGATGTGATGAGGGTAAAGGCACCATCCTTCTCCTCTATGCGCTCTATGCTCATGATGAAGCGGGAGGAGGCGGCTTTCCCCATCTTCAGAAGCGCTGATGCTATCTCCCCAAGGCTATCCATGGTGAGGCTGAACGCCTCCTCGCTCTGGAAAGGGGGCGTTTCCTCTTCCTCCTCTTCAGGGTCATCCTTCACTTCCGGTGGTGCAGGTGTGGCCTTCTCCTCTGTTTCAGTCTTAGGCGCTTCTATGCGGACACGTGCCTTCGGCTCAGAGACAACGATGCTTCCTTCAGCAACGCCCTTCTTCATCTCCTCCAGCTTCCTCACGAGGGAGGAGGGAGTGACAAGATCAGGAAGGGCTGACATGCGGAGGAACAGAAGCTCGATCTCGAATCGAGGCGAGAGGGAGTACCTGAGATCCCTGTAGAGATCAAGAACGGCCTTCAGCCCAGCCTCGATCTGCTCTTCCGACAGCATCGCGGCTATGTCATCAGGGATGTCTGACAGTGCAGAGCCTAGGATGTCAGGGCGCTTTATGCCGGCCTTGTAGAGCATCAGGGTACGGAAGAACTCCGCGCTGTCCTTGATGATCCGATCCGCCGAGACACCGGATGAGAAGAGGGAGGAAATAGCTTCAATCGTTCCTGCACTGTCCTTCATCAGCGTCTTTCTGATGATGCCGGCTATGGCACTGAACCCGGCAATGGAGAGCTTCTCCCTGATCTTATCCAGGGTGATATGATTGCCAGAGAATGCCGCTACCTGATCGAAGAGGGTATAGGCATCCCTCATTGAGCCGGTGGATTCCTTTGCGATCCAGAAGAGAGCATCCTCATCAGCTTCGATGGAAAGATCTTCCGCGGCGCTCCTGAGACAGGAGATGATGAGATCCTGGCTTATGAGATTGAACCTGAACTGCTGGCATCTCGATCTGATAGTCGCGGGCACCTTCTGGAGCTCGGTCGTGGCAAAGATGAAGATGATATACTCAGGAGGTTCCTCGATGGTTTTCAGCAGCGCGTTGAAAGCCGACGTGGAGAGCATGTGGACCTCATCGATGATGTAGATCTTGTAGCGTGAGGACTGTGGAGGGTACATCACTTCCTCCTTGATGGCCCTGATGTCATTGACGCTTGTGTTGGATGCTCCATCGATCTCGATTACGTCAACGGCCTTTCCCTGCGCGATCGCGCGGCAGGAGTCACAAGTTCCGCATGGATGCGCTGTAGGCCCTTTCTCGCAGTTCAATGCCTTGGCAAGGAGCCTGGCTGAGCTTGTCTTTCCAACTCCTCTGGGGCCGGAGAAGAGGTAGGCATGAGCGATACGGTTCTCGCTGATTGCATTCTCCAGCGTCGAGACGACGAATTCCTGCCCGACAAGGCGATCGAAATCCTGCGGTCTTTTTCTTGTCGCCGTTACTTCATAGGATGCTGCCATGCTTCCTCCAGTGTGCCGATTATATCATGGATGGCTTTCTGTTGGTACCGCCGCAGGGGACGTGGCGGAAGAAAGAAACAGCAGCAAATGTTCCTGGTCTCATGTGGATTCCGCTTACCGCTGCTGCATCCCTGCCCTGACGGGGTTGGGCGGCTCACATAGCCAGGTATCTGCTGCTGAAACGGAGAGGGGGGGATTCGAACCCCCGATGGCTTTCGACCATACACGACTTCCAATCGTGCACCTTCGACCACTCGGACACCTCTCCAGAGGTCAAATAAAGAGCACCTTCAGGAGCTCTTCGGAGAGAGAGGGATTCGAACCCTCGGTAATGCAGAGCACTACACCGGATTTCGAGTCCGGCTCCTTCGACCACTCGGACATCTCTCCATTGGTACGAGACTAAGAGGATTCGAACCTCCGACCCTCAGTTCCGCAAACTGATGCTCTATCCAGCTGAGCTATAGTCTCAATAATCGGAGAGGGGGGGATTCGAACCCCCGGACCCGGGTTTGCCAGGTCAACTCCTTAGCAGGGAGCCCGATTCGGCCTCTCTCGCACCTCTCCTTGCACCGGAGAGAGAGGGATTCGAACCCCCGGAGACTTGCGCCTCAGCAGTTTTCAAGACTGCCACCATCGACCACTCGGACATCTCTCCAATTCTGGATTTACCAATCAAGGACTGAATATTAACGATTGAGGGGATGGTTGTCAATGACCTATAGCCCTGAAGGGCTGGCGTCTGCTATATTCCTTTCTATGGGACTGGATGTAAGGTCAATCGGTAGAAAGATAAGAAGCAGCCTTGGACGTCTGCGCAGGGAAAAGGGCGCAGCAGCGGAAAGGGCAGAAGCCGTACAGGCCCCGAAGCTCTCTGACGAAGCCTTCTCCCTCCTGAAGCAGCTGAGCGAGGAGCTTGGAGCAAGGCCAGCAGCCTCAGCGGAATCGAGGGCGGCAGCTAGACGTGTTGCCTCCCTTTTCCAGACCTTCTCAGACAATGTCTCCGTAACATCCGGCCGCATCATCCCGGGCCTTCAGCGCTGGATGCTCCTATCATCCATCGTATCGGCATCGATTGTCCTTGTCCTTGCGCTAGGCGGTTTGCCATATCTTTCCATTCCTGCATCTGCCCTTTTCATAGCCTCTGTTATAGGGGAGCTTAGGCGGAAGGGGAATTTCCTCAGATCATTCTTCCCGACAGGGGAAGCCTCGAATGTACATGCAGTCATCGAGCCATCGGAGCAGGTAGAGCGCACTGTAATCGTATCGGCCCATCATGATTCAGCACCCGTTAAGAACAGCTGCAAAGGGGCTTTCCTGTCACTTTTCTCGGAGACAACCGCGGCGCTGGGGTATATGGTGCTGGTCGGTGCAGCTCTGATCCAGTGTATTGCCGAGATCATCCAGAAGAGGCTTCTTCAGCCTGGCCTTCCTCCTCTGGTGCCAGCTGTGCTCTCCATTGCGGCATTTGTGACTGTGCTCATATCCTTCATCTCCTGCAGAAAGGACGGAGAGTCTTTCTCCCCTGGAGCAGGTGATAATCTTTCCGGCGTCTCCGTCGTGGCAACGCTGGGCCGCTGCTTCAGAGGCAGGGCTGTGAAGGGAGAAGGGCTCAGGCACACACGGCTGGTGCTCGTTTCCTTCGACGGAGAGGAATGCGGGGCCGAAGGCAGTGCCCTCTGGTACAGGGAGAATTCCCATATCCTGATCAATCCGGTGAACATCAACCTGGATGCGATATACAGGGAAGAGGATCTTGTGTTCCTCGTTTCTGACGGGAACGGCTTTGTGCAGCTTTCATCCCGTCTTGCGTCACGATGCAGCATGATCTCCTCTGAAATGGGATATAGCATTCCCACCGGTCGTATCGGATTCTTCGGTGGAGAGACGGATGCGGCTTCTGCATCCCGCTGCGGCATCGCATCGACAACGCTGACAGCCGCCCCTCCTGGTGTCAGCACTCCAGCCCATACGGAAGAGGATACTCCTGACAAGGTCTCTCCTGAAGCGCTCTCCCGGGCAATTTCCGTCACCATCAAGCTGATCGAGGGGCTTGATCGCCCAGAGGAGGAGGGGAAGAGCGAGGAGAATCTTCTGGAAGGGAACAGGAAACTCAGGATTTCAAAGTTCTGAAGTCAAGAAGTATCCTTCCTTGTCCGATATCATCAACATGCTCCTTGAGAATGGGGGCGCTATCAGATGGAAGAAAGCCTTCGATTGCTATGGAGATATCGAAATCTTCCTTATCAATGGTGACGGACAATGATTCAAAGAGACGCTTGATCTGGGTATAGGAACTGTAGGGAAGCACCATGCGGAATCCTGTCTTTTCCACAAGAGTTTCAGTCGGAACAACCTTCAGCACTTCCTTTGCGCTGTCACCATAGGCTTTCACAAGACCGCCTGTACCAAGCAACGTCCCGCCGAAGTACCTGACAATCGCAACTGTTATATTCGTGATCCCTGAGCCCTTCACGACCTCCAGCGCGGGCCTTCCTGCTGTATTCTTCGGCTCCCTGTCATCTGATGAGGAGTACATCGTCCCGGCCTTGCCTATGACTGCTGCATGGACGACGTGTGTTGCCCCCGGATGCTCGGCTCGCACGGAAAGCACAGCCTCACGCACCTTCTCCATCGTGTCTGTCGGGATCGCGATTGCGATGAACCGTGATCGCTTGACCTCTATTTCTGCCTCTGCGCGCTGTGTCGGTATGAGCATGATGGTATTGTATCCTATTCCCAGCGATGGGCGAAGATGTTGTCAGTACCGCATTCCCCAGAGATGCGCTCTGCAATGGCAGACAGCCTTCTTTCCTCCGCTTCATCCAGCTTCCTGACATGGGAGAGAAGCTGCATCTCCTCTGCATTCCTGAAACCTGAGACCACTCCCCATGGGGATTGTGAATATACCCAGGAAAGCGCGGTCGCCGCATCGCCGTGAAGCGCATCAAGGAGAACTGCTGTGGAAGGAGAGGAGAGGAAAGGAAGATCCTTTCTCCTGTCGGTGATTCCGGATACGCTGTATTTACCCGAAAGCAGTCCCATGCCCAGCGGAGCATAAGCCAGCGTCCTCAGGCCAAGGGCGGACTCCTCCGGCCAGTCCTTGTTCCAGATCAGCGAGAGGGGGCGCTCATGGTATTCGATGGGATATTCCCCTGCTGCTGCGGCAAGCATGGGAAGAGGGAAGTTTGAAACGCCGATTGCTTTTGCTTTTCCCTCTTCCGTGAGCTTTGTGAGCTCATCAAGGCTCCTTCTGACATCGTCAGGGGAGGATGGCCAATGGAGAAGAAGCACGGCGAAGCTCTCGATTCCAAGCCTGCGCAGCGAAGTCTCCGCCTTACGCCGCAGAGTAGGTACGGGCATCACCTTTGATATCACGGCGGCATCCGTCCCGTTGATCTCCTTCAGCGCCCGATGGAGGATGGAATCTGCATCAGCGTAGGAGAATGCGGTATCGAAAGTGCGTATTCCCATGCGCCAGGCCGCTTTGATCAAAAGCCTTCCTTCCTCTGCGGTCAGCTGCTTATGGAAGCCTGATGGAGAAAGGTTCCAGAGCCCGAGGACTGCCTCGCTATTCAGTATCTTCATTGTACAGCGAAGGCTCTTCCTCTTCTTCCGTGACGCGGCTGTCGATCATTGTCCTGCCATCGAAGATGAAGTATCCGGAGAATCTCCTGCCTTCCAGGGCAAGTGGCAGCCAGAGCCTGTCATCCTCCCACATCGCACTGTAATCGAGTGAATCGATCTCCGTCCAGAAAGGTTTCGTTTCCTCGCATTCGTCGATGAGCTCGCCTTCCCACTTGTGGGCGAAGAATACATAGCCAAGCATCCTCATCCCATCCTTGAACTGGAAATGCAGGACGCCTCTCTCCTCGGGATCGGAGATGCGCAGCCCGGTTTCCTCCTCCGTCTCCCTTATAGCGGCCTCTGTCTTTGTTTCCTCAAGCTCGATATGACCGCCAGGAGCGTTGATGTATCCTTCCCCAAGACCCCTTTTCTTGAGGATCAGGAGGATCCTGCTTCCATCTATGACATATGTGAGCACGCATCGTTCCGTCGGTTCCCACTCATTCCATGGGATATCATCGACATGGTCTGCGCTTGTGAAGCGCTGCTCAAGTATTTCCTCTGGGCTCCTTGTCCTTGCTTCTTCCCTTTCCTTCTCCTCCGGATGCGAAGCCCAGTAGCATTCCTGGCAGAGGTTCTCGTCATAGCCGATCACCCTGCTGTATTCAAGGCGCTTTCCACATTGCGAGCAATGCAGCCTGAATGGCCACATGGAACGCCTGAATATGATGATTGCGGCGATGCCGAGTACGAGGCAGGCCCAGCCGACCCAGGAGGGCAGGGCATATATGGATGAAATCGCGACGAGGCTGTAGACAACGAGGAAATCGACGGCGATGAGGATCGTTGCCTTCCTCTTCCTCTCCGTCCTTGGATACTTTCTCTGCGATATATTGAGCAGGATTATGAAGAGCATCATCCATGTGAAAAGCTCTTGGAATACATTGAGAAGCATAATGAGAGATTAGCAGGTGATCGCATGCTGTGCAATTATCAGAAGGCGGTTGCGGCAGAGACGAGTATCGTGGCTATAATATGCACAGGAGGAAAGAAGATATGTCTATAGCCAGCTATATCGATCATACGCTGCTTGCGCCGGATGCCACAGAGGATGGCATCAGAAGGATCTGCCAGGAAGCCCGTGATAATCATTTCGCATCGGTTTGCGTCAATTCCTGCTGGGTTCCTCTCGTATCCAGCCTGCTATCCGGATCCGGGGTCCATACATGCACCGTTGTCGGATTCCCGCTTGGCGCGATGGACAGCGTATCGAAGGCGGCGGAAGCGTCCGAGGCTGTCAGGAACGGCGCTGATGAGATTGATATGGTGATCAACATCGGATACATCAAGTCAGGAATGCAGGAGAAGGCCGAGGAGGATATCAGGGCAGTCAGGGCCGCATGCCAGGGAAAGGTACTGAAGGTCATCATAGAGACATGCCTCCTTTCAGATGATGAGAAAAGGCTTGCCTGCCGCCTTGCTGAGAACGCCGGCGCTGATTTCGTCAAGACGAGCACGGGCTTCTCGAAAGGGGGTGCCACCGTGCATGATGTTGCCCTGATGAGGGAGACTGTCGGAGATAGGCTTGGCGTGAAGGCTTCGGGAGGGATCCGCGATCTTTCTGCGGCAAAGGCGATGATTGAGGCGGGGGCAACGCGTATCGGTGCCAGCGCAGGAGTCCAGATCGTAAGGGAAGAGAATGCTTGACATGGAACAGAATACCCCGGGTGCTGATTTTCTCCGTTCCCTGGGGTTTCCCACGCTGGATGTACATGAATCCTTCACCCATTTCGATTTCACCACACCAGGCCGGCGTGTGCTTGTCATCGGCCCAATGGGGTCTGGTAAGACTGAGTTCGCTGCCCGTATCTGGCGTGATGCATCTGTCGCAAGGAAGAAGAGCGCCGCTGTTGCGGCTATGACCTCCACGGGACAGCTGGACAGGAGGAATGTGTTCTTCATCCGGTCGGATCTCGACAGCAAGCGCTTCTCAGAGTATCCAGAGGATGCGATGGCATACCGCTCTGGATACATCCGCTGTGGTGACAACATCGCCAGGGTAAGGGACTCCTTTGGCTTTGAGGAGGTCCTCCGCGATAATCCCGATGTCGGGACCTACATCATCGATGAGGCATCATTCTTTGATGAGAGGCTTGCATATGTCGCGAGGAACCATTCGATAGAGAAAGGAAGCATGTTCGTGTTTCCGACGCTTATTCTCAATTTCAGAAGGGAGTTCTTCAATTCCACGGCCCGCCTGATGCTGGAGACGGCAACGGACATCATACCGCTGACAGCGTACTGCGAGCATCCAGACTGCCTTTCATCGGCTTTCTATACATACCGATATTACCAGATAGGGGAGGATGAGTGCCCGGCACTTTACTTCGATCCCCTGATCGTCGTCGGAGGGGATCGCCTGAAGAACAGCGGATCCGAACCGAATTACGCGGCGCGGTGCGAGGAGCATCACTTCCTTCCTGGCAAGGAATACACGTTCTTCACGCTCAAGCCGCTTGGGGAGGAGGCATCCAGAGGAAATCCTGAACCGCTTGTGAAGGAGCTTTCAGCGCTGCAGGAAAAACCCCAGTCCTCCCTTCTCTGCGACAATCTGCTCAAGCGGTATGGGGATTGCAGCGATGCCGCGATCTACATGAATTCAATGAAGCCAGGGCATATACCTGAGAAGGCGCTTGCCTACCTCTTCTGTGAGCAGAACCTCCTTGGTGAGTCCCTGCTTGTGAAGATCGCTTCAGATCTCAGGCTCGATACCGCATATCTCGAGCAGGTGCTGGCGGAGAACAGGCATCCTGTATCCTTCTCGCAGCCTTATCTGCTGTAATCCGCTATTGTCCAAAAACAACCCTGCAATTGCAGGGGGACCCTGGATTAGAATCTTTCCAGGGTCTCAGCTGTTTCCTTGACAGTCTTCGGGTTGTGGTTCTCAAGAAGCCAGGGGACATCGATGTTCCTTTTCCTGAGCTCCGCAGCAAAGGCATCCCAGCGGAAGATGCCTGTCAGCGCGGGGATGTCCCCGACCTTGAAGCCAGTCTGGGGATCGAGGAAGTAATCCTTGCAGTGGATGGCAACGATCCTGTCTCCCATGATGTCCAGCACATCTGAGACGAATCGATGCTCTGCTTCCTCTGATGGCTTCCTGAGAGGCACGCCGTCGGCTTCAGGTATTCCTGTGAAAGGAAGGAGGTTGACGGGGTCGAAGATGGTCTTCAGCCTCTTCGTCGGGAATCCGGCGAGGATGCTGGCGAGGCGGTCGATCGAGGATATCGTATGATTCCTGGCGACAGCTTCCATCGCGACGTATGCATCGTGCTTCTCCGCCGCCTCAAGCATCCTGGACAGGCTGTCCTTGAAGATGGCGAGATTCCTGGGACCAGATGTCTCTATGGAGTAATCGCCTGCGGGAGAAGCCGTTCCCGTTTCGGTTCCTACATAGGGGCAGCCGAAGGCGGAGGCAAGGGAAAGGGACTTCTCGAATCTTCTGATTTCCTTCTCCCTCTCCTCCTTGTCGGGGTGGATCGGGTTGATGTAGCAGCCGATGATCGCTACTGTCACTCCGTGTGAGCGGAGGTCGGATGCGATGCCGGAGATGTACTCCTCATCCCATTCCATCCATGGCCGTGCTGAAGGGATGACCTTGTTCAGCGCGAGCTGGATGCAGGACGGACGGATGCTCTCTATCCTCTCGCCGAGGGCGGAGGCTGAATCAAATGAGCCGAAATCATGGGCTCTATAACCTATTCTTGGCATATTGAAAGGATATGCTGAGGAACGGTAGAAGTAAAGGAGCGGATATGGGTGCAGTCCTTGATTCATATGGAATCGCAGCGGATGGACGGAATGTAAGCCGTGCTCTTGAGCAGGCGCTGAAGGAGAAAGGAAGGGTCGTGCTGACGGAAGGAGTGTATCTCTCCAGCCCTGTTTCCCTTCCATCTTCCTCCACCCTTGTGCTCGAGGAAGGCGCGGTTCTCCGTTTCATCCCTGATCCCAGTCTGTATCCGCCTGTATACACGAGATGGGAAGGGGTGAAATGCTTTGCCATGCATCCCTGTGTATTCATCAATGAGTCAGAGAACGTCACGATTGAAGGACGAGGGACGATCGATGGTTCCGGTGCTTTCTGGTGGGAGATGCTTGCTGATAAAAGGCAACGGGGAGTGCACGCGCCGGAGACAGAGGAGGAAAGGGTACTTGCATCCCTCAATCCCGGGTATGAGGATCAGCCCGGAGGAGGGGGAGGGCGGGAATGCCAGTTCCTGAGGCCGCCTCTGGTACAGATCAGGAAAAGCCGCAATGTCGTGATCGACGGCATAACGATGAAGGATTCCCCTTTCTGGACAGTGCATCCCCTTTTCTCCGAGGATGTCACCATAAGGAATGTGCATATCGTGAATCCTGGCGATGCCCCGAATACGGATGGTATCGATATAGAATCATCCTGCTCTGTCAGGGTGCTGGATTCCGTTATCGATGTCGGGGATGATGGAATCGCCCTGAAGTCAGGATCAGGGCAGGACGGAATCGCGGACAACGCGCCGACAAAGGATGTCCTCGTTCGCGGCTGCATTGTCCGGTCTGCTCATGGCGGTGCTGTTATCGGTTCCGAGACAGCAGCTGAGATTTCCCACGCCGTATTCGAGGACTGCTTCTTCGATGGGACAGACCGCGGCATAAGGATCAAGACAAGGAGGACAAGGGGAGGGCTGATCCATGATGCGGTATTCCGCAGGATCAGGATGAAGGACAATCTCTGCCCATTCGTCATCAATGAATACTACCGGTGCGGTACATGCGATGAATCGCTTTTCTCCCTCTCTCCGATGCCGGTGGATGAGGGGACGCCTGTTATCTATGGAATAACGATAGAGGATTGCCACGCAGAGGGCTCACGCGCTTCCGCGGGGATGGCTGTAGGACTTCCTGAAAGCCCCATCAGGGATCTCTCTATCCGTGATTCATCCTTCGCTGTCGCTCCCGATGCCTCTGAGCCGATAGATCGCAGTGATATGTATCTGGGCCTCCCCGATCCTCCCTCAAGGGGATTCAGGCTGCGCAATGCGGAAGTTGGGATATGCAATCTCACAGTCGTCTCAGATTCACCTGAGATCATAATCGAAGATGGAGTGAAGCTGTACAGGGGATGAAAAACGGCTCGTTTCCGAGCCGCTTTCCATTTCCGTGATGCCTTATTTCACAAGGTGGATTGCGAAACCGCCGATCTCCTCATTGAGGTAGCAGACCTTCATCTTGCCCTTCGCATCGAGCTTTACTGTCTCCTCATTGACTGTGAAGCCCTTCTCCTTGAGATAGTAGACAGCCCTTTCGATGTCATAGCACCTGAAAGCGAGATGGCCGTTCCTTCCAAGGTAGTTCTTCTTCATCAGCTCGATCTCCTTGTTCATGAAGATCGAAGAGTTGCCGGGGATTGTCTCCATTCCGAGCTTCGCGAATTCCTCTGCTGCTCCAGCCGCGGCTTCCGGGTCGGGGAGGTTGATTCCGACATGTGCCAGTGACAGGCCGATGAGCTTGATCCTTGCCTCCTTGCAGAGCTTCGTGATCTCATCCCACTTCTCTCCGTTGATGAGGTCTGCCTTGACCATCCATGAGCCGCCGATAGCCAGCACATTCGATGCCTTTGCGTAGTCAGGAAGGTTGTTTGGATTGATGCCGCCAGTGGTCATGAACCTCACCTGTGAGAACGGGCCGGAGAAATCCTTGAGCATTGCAACGCCGCCAGATGCCTCTGCTGGGAAGAACTTGAGGACATTGAGCCCCATCGAGAGACCAAGCTCGATCTCGGACGGAGTGCAGACACCTGGAACGACAGGGATGTTGTGGGAGAGGCACCATGCAACAGTCTCCTTGTTGAAGCCTGCGGATACGATGAACTTCGCACCTGCCGCCACAGCCTTCTCTGCAAGCTGCGGGTTGATGACTGTTCCGGCGCCTACGAGCATCTCCGGATATGCCTTGGAGACCCTTCTGATCGCCTCTTCAGCCGCATCTGTGCGGAACGTGATCTCGGCGCAGGGGATTCCTCCATCTATGAGGGCCTTTGCAAGCGGTACGGCCTTCTCTGCATCGTCAATCTTCACTACCGGTACAAGCCCGATATCATGGAACGTGGTAAAAAGCTCTTCTTTAGTCATATATGCTCTCCTTTTTCCGTTATCCTGCCAGTGATTGTATCACAGCACCCCGTTAAATGGAACATTGTTCCGATACCGAAACTTGACCGCTCCCGGCTCTGTCTTTACAATGGTTCCAACAGGTACATCATATATTATGATACCATTATCGGATAGGAGGTTTCCAATGTCCAAGAAATATGTGACTTTCGGTGAGATCATGCTCCGCCTCAGAAGCCAGGAGCTCTATCGTCTTTTCCAGACACCATCTCTGGAAGCGACCTTTGGCGGCGGAGAGGCGAATGTCGCTGTCTCCCTCTCCATTTTCGGAGAGAAGGCCCAGTTCGTGACGGCTCTTCCTGAGAATGCCGTTGGTGAGGCTGCAGAGCGTGAGCTCATGAAGTATGGTGTTGATACATCTGCCATCAGCAAGGTGAAGGGTGGAAGGCTCGGAATCTATTTCCTCGAGACAGGTGCCAATCAGAGGCCGTCCCTTGTTGTGTATGACCGTGCAGGCAGTGCTATTGCCGAGGCAAAGCCAGCAGATTTCGATTTCGATGCCATCATGAAGGATGCCGGCTGGTTCCATACAACGGGAATCACCCCCGCTGTCAGCCAGGGTGCAGCAGACTGCGCTCTCGCGGCAATGAAGGCTGCGAAGAAGGCTGGTGCGACAGTCTCCATCGATCTCAATTACCGCAAGAAGCTCTGGAACTATGGAAAGAAGGCTCCAGAGGTCATGAGGGAGCTTGTTAAGTACGCTGATGTCGTCATCGCCAATGAGGAGGATATCCAGAAGTGCCTTGGAATCGAGGCGGACAGCGATGTGACGAAGGGTGAGCTTGATACAAAGGTCTATGAGGAGCTCGCAGGAAAGGTCAAGGAGCAGTTCCCCAACGTTTCCGTTGTCGCTATTACGCTCCGCGAGTCAAAGAGCGCCGATCACAACGGATGGTCAGCAGCCCTTTCCGGGAAGACAGGATTCTATCTCTCCAGGCATTATGAGATCACGGATATCGTTGACAGGGTCGGCGGTGGTGATTCCTTCGCAGCAGGTATCATCTATGCACTTTCCCACTTCGACGATGAGCAGTATGCGATCAACTTCGCTGTTGCTTCATCCTGCCTCAAGCACTCGATCAGCGGAGACTTCAACCTCTCAAGGCTTTCAGAGGTCAAGGCTCTCTGCGAGGGCGACGGATCAGGACGCGTACAGCGCTGAAACGGAATATGATGGAAAAGCCGGGGCTTGTCTCCGGCTTTTCTGCATCAATTATGGATATGATTAATTTCCAGCGTATTCTTTATGCTAAACCGTCTTTTCCGCATATGAAAACCGATGGAATACGCAAAATCCTGATTGAATTATTGATTTGCGCGTTTCTGGAACTGGCCTTATACTGACAATGGTTAGCGTGGAACGGCTGTCTCTGTGGAAGAGGTACCAAGAGCTCCGTTTGTCGTCATTACTCTACTAAGGAGGATACATGAAGGATATCTTTAGACTCCAAGAGAAGAACGCTTCCGTGAGAACCGAGATCGTAGCTGGCCTCACGACATTCTTCACCATGGCCTACATCATATTCGTCAATCCGCAGATGCTTTCTGCGACGGGTATGAGCCAGCAGGGCGTTTTCGTAGCAACCTGTCTTTCAGCAGCAGTAGGAACACTCATCATGGCGTTCTTTGCCAATGTCCCTTATGCTGTCGCCCCGGGAATGGGACTGAATGCGCTGTTTGCATACACAGTCTGCCTTGGTGGTGGCTTCACATGGAAGCAGGCTCTGTCGATGGTTTTCATCTGCGGCTTGATCAACATCATCATAACGGTGACAAAGCTCAGGAAATCCATCGTGAAGTCGATACCAGAGGGACTTCAGAATGCAATCGGTGGAGGTATCGGACTCTTCATTGCCTACCTTGGCTTCAACAATGCCGGCCTGATCTCCTTCACGCTTTCCGCCAATGATGGCAAGTCGACGATGTTCAATACAGGCGTCACTCCAGGAATGATGGACCTCAATTCCCCTGCGCTTGCACTGACAGTCATCGGACTTCTCATCATAGTCATACTGATGGTACTCAAGGTCAAAGGCGCTATCCTTATCGGAATCATCGCGACAACGATCATAGGAATCCCGCTGAAAGTCACTGCGCTTCCTGAGACGATCTTCTCCACTTCCGGAACATGGGAGGGCTTCAGGGAAGTCGCGTTCGCCTTCTTCGGAGCAGATGGTTTTGTCTCTCTCTTCTCCGATCCTGCGAAGATCCCATTCGTCATCGTGACGATCTTCTCGATGTGCCTTTCCGATACGTTCGATTCAATCGGAACGTTTATCGGAACCGGACGCAAGAGCGGTATCTTCGATGCAGAGGATGAGAAGGCGCTCGAGGGAGCTGGCTTCAAGAGCCGCCTTGACAAGGCTCTTGTCGCAGATAGTTTCGCAACGAGCATCGGCGCTCTCCTCGGAACCTCCAATGCAACAACATATGTTGAAAGCTCTGCCGGTATCGCAGCGGGCGGACGCACAGGACTTACCAGCCTTGTCACTGCGGCGATGTTCCTGCTCTGCCTTCCGTTTGCGGGCCTTATCGGAATGGTTCCCGGCGCAGCTACCAATCCGGCCCTTATCGTTGTCGGTATCCTGATGGTTGAGCCATTTGCCTCAATCAACTGGAAGGATATCAACGAGGCCATTCCTGCATTCTTCACCGTTGCTGTCATGAGCTTCACCTATGGCATCACCAATGGTATCGCAGCAGGATTCATCATGTACTGCCTCACGCTTATCTGCACGAAGAGAGCGAAGGAAATCCACCCGATCATCGCTGGTGCCTCCATCCTCTTCGTCATCGATATCATCTTCAAGGCCCTTGGCCTGGAGTAAAGCATTGTCTGCCGGAGGTTCGCCTCCGGCATTCTTCTTTCAATGAACAGGGTTTTCATTTCAGGTGACTCCACGGCAGCGGCCAAGGAGGAATCAGCGAGGCCGGAAACAGGATGGGGCGAGGCCTTCGGCAAGTATCTCCGTCCCGGCTGGGTTCTGGATAACAGGGCAATCAATGGCCGTTCAACAAAGGACGCGATCAGCAGCGGTGGATTCAGTGCGCTTCTCTCAGATGCAGCACAGGGAGATCTTGTCCTCATACAGTATGGGCACAATGACGAGAAACTCTGTGATAAAGCAAGAGGCACATCCCCCTGGCATGAATTCATCACCAATCTTGTCTATATGGCGGAGAATCTCAGGGCGAAAGGGGTCTCTGTCATATTCCTGACACCCATCGCGCGCAGGCGCTTCGTGAGCGGAAAGGCTGTTGATACACATGGAGACTGGCCTGCTGCAATGAAGGCTGCAGCTGATAGGGCAGGGGTTCCGTGCATCGACCTGACGATACCGACCATGGTGGATCTGATGGCCGCAGGGGAGGAAGGGAGCCGGAAATACTATATGAACTTCGATGGTGGGGTATATCCCTGTTATCCTGAAGGCTGCATAGATGATACCCATCTCAGGCCGGAAGGTGCCGAATGGATCGCGCGGATGGTCTATGATAAGCTGTCTGCATTGCCGGAAAGGCCGGAGGCGCTGTGTGAACTGGATTGCTGAGCTTTTCGCTCCCGGGCATTCCATAGCCTGGGATTATATTTCATCATTCTCCCTCCTCCATGAAATGCTTCAGGGCATACATGATCTGGTCCTCTCGCTGGATAAGGAAGGATATGAGGAGATCCGTGAAGGTGTATGGGTCTCTCCTTCGGCCGTAATCGCACCGACAGCTTTCCTTGGTTCTCCCTGTATCATCGGGGATGGGGCGGAGATCAGGCATGGTGCCTTCATCCGCGGCGATGCGGTAATCGGGGCAGGTGCTGTGATCGGCAATTCAGTGGAGGTGAAGAACGCGATCATCTCTGATCACGCGGAGATCCCACATTTCAATTACGTTGGAGACAGCATCCTAGGATACCGGGCACATATGGGGGCGGGCTCGATCACCTCGAATGTAAGATCGGACAGGAATGATGTCATCATGCATCTGCCGGAAGGGGATGTGGATACAGGGCGCATGAAGGTTGGCGCGTTCATAGGGGATAGAGCGGAAATAGGCTGCAACGCCGTGCTCAATCCCGGTACTGTGATAGGACATGACTCCGTGGTCTATCCTCTTTCCTCAGTGAGGGGGACAGTTCCTTCAATGATGATTGCGAAAGGCAGGGAGATCATTCCCCGGGAACGTATCCAAGGACCTTTGAAAGAGCCTCAGTCGTCTCCTTGATGCGTTCTGCCGTCTCCTGGAATGTGTCCTTGTCGAAACGGAAGATCGGCCAGGATACTGACATTGCTGCAACTGTCTTTCCGGTGTAGTCGCGTACAGGAGCGCCGATGCAGAATACGTTCTCCTCTCTCTCCTCGTCGTCGATCGCCCATCCTCTCTGCCTTGTCCTCTCAAGCTCCTCCCTGAGCGCCTGATGTGTTCTGATGGACTTCGGTGTGAAAGGCTTCAGCGGGTTGCGCCTGAAGTAATCCTCCAGCTCGCTCTCGCTCATCTCCGAAAGGAATATCTTGCCGATTGCGGTGCAGTAAAGCGGTATGACCTTCCCTATGCGGGAATACATCCGCAGCGTGTAGCTTGATTCCTCCTTGAGGACATAGACAGCATAGTCATCCTCCAGGATGCCCATGTGCACGGTCTCTCCAAGGCTCTGGCAGAGCTCCTTTGCGAAAGGCTTTGCAGTGTTGATGAGGTCGATGTGGTTCAGCGATCTGGAGCCGACGGAGAACATCTTAAGCGTAAGATGATACATGTCGGCCCCATCCCTGTAGACATAGCCAAGGCTTATGAGGGTGGAGAGGAAGCGCAGAAGAGTCGCCTTCGGAAGCTCTGTCATCCTCGACAGCTGCTCCAGATTGATCCCATCTACAGCGGAAAGCGCTTCAAGTATTGAAATCGTGCGCATCACTGCGCTCATCTGCTTCTCTTCCTCTTTCACCCTATCCATTCCATCAGCCCTCGAAGTATCTCTGTGCGTTGTTGAATGAGATATTGCTTACGATCTCTCCAAGCGCATCGGTATCAGCAGGAATCTCACCGTTCTCGGCCCATCCTCCGATCACGTTGCAGAGTATCCTTCTGAAATACTCGTGGCGCGGGTAGGAGAGGAACGAGCGGGAATCGGTAAGCATTCCGATGAAGAGAGGCAGCGAACCGAGGTTTGCGAGCGTCTTGATCTGTTCTTCCATTCCATCGCGATGATCGCAGAACCACCAGGCAGAGCCGAGCTGGATCCTTCCCCTTACGCCGCCCTGGTAGCATCCCATGAGCGTTCCCAGCGAGTAGTAATCCTTGGGATTGAGGGAGTAGAGGATCGTCTTGGGGACATCATCCGTGTCTGTAAGAGCGGAGAAGAATGCCGCAACACCGGAAGCAAGCTCACTGTCATAGACGGCATCGTAGCCTGTATCAGGGCCGAGGGCTGCGAACATCTTCGCGTTGTTGTCCCTTATTGCCGCGAAGTGGAGCTGCATCGCGACATTGCTCTTCCTGTATGCGCGTGCAAGCGCGGAGAGAACGAATGTCCTGTATGCGTCAGCTTCAATGGCTGTGACTTCCGCTCCGTTCATCCTCTTCTGGAACACCTCATTGACCTTTCCTGTCTCCCAGAATGTATGGGGGCATGTCATGAGGGCGTGATCGGACGCGCGGCAGCCCATCTCCACGAAGAATGCAAGCCTCTTCTCAAGAGCCGCAACAACATCCTCGGCACTCCTGATCTCGATTCCTGAGACCTTTGCGAGCTTCTCGATATAGGCGGCGAAGTCTGCCTTGTCGATGTTGAGCGCCTTGTCGGGCCTGTAGGAAGGAATGACCTTTGCAGGGCACTTTCCCTCTTCCCTGATGACTTTGTGCCACTTCAGATCATCTGCCGGATCATCGGTGGTGCCTACGGCGTAGACGTTGAATTTCTTCATGATGCCGAACACGGAGAGCTCTGGATTGTTCCTGAACTGCTCGTTTGCCTCGTCGTAGATCTTCTTCGCATTCTTCCTGCAGAATACATCCTTGATCCCGAAGTACC
Organism: uncultured Spirochaetaceae bacterium; assembly: GCA_944392985.1. Classification (GTDB taxonomy): domain Bacteria; phylum Spirochaetota; class Spirochaetia; order Sphaerochaetales; family Sphaerochaetaceae; genus Ornithospirochaeta. The sequence continues at coordinate 84,830 of CALXYL010000003.1, forward strand.
TCTGGAGCTCAAGGTGCGTCCAATGGTAGAGGGGGTTGCCGATGAGGTTCTCCATCGTCTCCGCCCATGCGAGGAACTTGTCATAGGGATCGGCATCGCCTGTGATGAGCTTCTCATCGAAGCCGCAGGTCCTCATCTGTCTCCACTTGTAGTGATCCCCGCCAAGCCATGCATCGGTGATTGTCGTGAATCTCTTGTCCTCTGCGATTTGCTCCGGAATGAGGTGGCAATGGTAATCGAAGATCGGCATCTGCGCCGCATACTCATGATAAAGCGTCTGTGCTGTCCTGCTCTCAAGCAGGAAATCCTTTCCCATAAATTCCTTCATAGTACAACTCCGTCCTTGAAGATCGAGATCTCGGAGTATCCGTTGATCTCATTTCTGGTGCGAGTCTCACCATTCGCGATGGAGATGATGAGCGTTATCAGCCTATCAGTGACATCCTGGGGATCTTCTGTGAGCATCGCGGAAGCATCGAAGTCGATCCAGTCCTTCTTGTGCTGTGCCAGGTCATGATTCGTCGCGATCTTGACCGTCGGAACTGGAGCACCGAGCGGTGTGCCGCGTCCTGTCGTGAACAGGATCATATGCGCTCCCGCCGCACTCTGGGCAGTGGTCGAGACGATATCATTGCCGGGGCCGGAGAGGAGGTTCAGACCTTTCTCGCTTACCCTTTCACCATAGCCAAGCACAGCGGTGACAGGAGCCCTGCCTCCTTTCTGCACGCATCCAAGGCTCTTGTCCTCCAGCGTTGAGATTCCACCGGCCTTGTTTCCCGGGGAGGGGTTTTCATAGACAACCTGTCCGTGGGATGTGAAATAGTGCTTGAAATCCTGGATGAGCTTCACAGTCTTTTCATAGATCCCTTCATTGACAGCTCTGTTCATCAGCACCTGCTCCGCGCCGAACATCTCCGGGACTTCCGTGAGGATTCCCGTTCCTCCCATTGCTGTCAGCTCATTGCAGAATCTGCCGACAAGAGGATTCGCCGTGATGCCTGAAAGCCCATCGGATCCTCCGCATTTGAATCCGACGATGAGGGAGGACATCGGAACAGCTTCCCTCCTGTCATTCCTCATTGCCTCTGCGATCTCGGAAAGAAGGCGTTTGCCATCCTCCACCTCATCCTCTGACTCCTGGCAGACCAGGAACTTCACCCTGCTGCTGTCGACAGGACCGACAAGGGCCTTGAAGGACTCCATCGTGTTGTTCTCGCAGCCGAGACCGATTACAAGCACGCCTCCAGCATTCGGATGATGCACGAGATCGGCAAGAATCGTCCTTGTGTTCTCATGGTCGTCCCCGAGCTGGGAACAGCCAAACGGATGGGTATATGCATGAACCCCATCCTCAAGGCCAAGCGTCTCGTTTCCCCAGCTCTCAAGCTGCATTGAGATGCGGTTGACGCAGCCGACGGTAGGAATGATCCAGAGGCTGTTCCTGATTCCGATCCTTCCATCCGGGCGGCGGTATGCCATGATCGTGGGAACCTTGTCCTTCCAGCGAAGCCTGTCAGCTTCCGCTTCCATCACGGCTTCCTCCGCGCTTTTCCTGTCGTAGCTGTATTCAGCATCCTCATTGAGAAGCGTGTGGATATTGAAGGCATGGACATGGCTGCCTTTCCTGATGGCTTCCGATGCGGCGCCGATAGGGTAGCCATACTTGATGATTTCCTCATCCTTTGCCAGATCCTTCAGTGCGACCTTATGCCCAGAGGGGATGTCGGAGAAGATGGTGAATGTGTCACCATCCACCGTTACGACCTCTCCCTTCATCAGCGGTCTGACCGCGACTGCGACATTGTCGCGGCCTGTGATTCTTATAAGACTGCCTGGCATTCCTCAGATCCTCTCGATTGCCGCGCTCATGCCAGCGGTCCAGATCGTCTCAAGGTATCCTGCGATCTTCTCCTCGAGTCCGGGAACGGCTGTGAGATCCTCTCCCCACCAGGATGTATCGGACAGGACGTTCTTTGCGATTGCCGCGGCCTTCTCGCCGACGTTGGAATACGATGCCGAATAGAGCGTGCGGAACTTCTCAAGCACTTCCGGGCTGTCCTGGATGAGATATGTCTCACCATTCCTCGATCCCTTGAGTGCAGTTCCCTCATACTCTGTTCCTTCATAGAAAGCAATCAGAGCGGCAAGGGAGAATGAGAGCACCGGCGGCAGCTTCCCTTCCTTCCTGAGAAATCCGAGAAGGGATGGCAGATCGCGGGTCTTGAACTTCGATACGCTGTTGAGCGAGATGGAAAGGAGGAGATGGACGATATATGGGTTCGCAAAGCGCTCCAGCACATCCCCTGCATATTCCTCAAGCTGCTTCCTGTCTCCATCCATGGACGGGATGATCTCCTCAAAAAGCCCTCTCTTCGCCATTGGGAACACGAGTGGGCTCTTGATGCATTCCTCTACAGTATTGAGTCCTGTGAGATATGCGGCAAGCACCATCATCGTGTGCGTTCCATTGAGGATGCGTACCTTCCTTGTGCGGTAGAAGGACATGTCATCGGTCCATATGACATTGACTCCTGCCTTGTCGGTGGGAAGCTCGTCCTCATGTGTCTTTCCATGGCATTCAATGACCCAGAGGAGGAAGATCTCCGCGCTGTCAAGGAGGTTGTCCTTGTACCCGAGATCGTTGCAGATCCTCTCTGCTTCCGCCCTCGGATAACCCGGCACGATCCTGTCGACGAGGCTGTTGCAGAAGTCGCATGCTGTATCAAGCCACTCGAGGAATCCTTCCTCCAGCTTCCACTCCTCGGCGTACTGCCTGACGATCCTCTTGAGGTTGTCTCCGTTCTTGTCGATCAGCTCGCAGGGAATGGCGATGATTCCCTTGTCCGCGGCGCCGTTGAACGCCTTGTAGCGATGATAGAGGAAAGCGCAGACCTTTCCAGGGTAGGATACCTGCGGCCTGTCGTCGAGCCTGTCTCCTTCATGGTAGGCGATTCCTGCCTCCGTCGTGTTGGAGATGATGAATCTGAGATCGGGATTCTCCGCCTGTGCAATGAATCTGTCATACTCCGTATAGGGATTGATGCATCCCCTTACGCTGGTGATGGTCCTGAACTCCTCGACAGGCTTTCCGTTCTGTACTCCGCGCAGTACGGTCGTGTAGACACCGTTCTGTCCGTTGATCATCTCTCCCATGCCGTTCTTAAGCGGCTGGACCATCATCACATCGCCGTTGAAGCCACCCTTCTCGTTGAGGATATCAACGATCCAGTCGACGAATGCGCGGAGGAAATTGCCCTCCCCGAACTGGAGTATCCTGATAGGACGCTCTGCCTTGCTTACGGTTTCACTGACGTTCTTCATGCACAGTTCTCCTTTTATGTATTCTGGATCCTTTTCCCATACAGACGGAGAAGAGGATTCCCCCATCCTCTCCTGAATGAAATCGGAACATGGTTTCAGTTTATCCGCAAATCAGGATATGTCAAATGGAATGGCTGGAAAAAGGCGTTCCTGAAGAACTCTTCAGGGGCGGTTTCTGGCTCTCGTTTCCTCTCTATGGTATCATGGCTGCATGGGAAGGAAGACAGGGCTTCTGCTTGCGAATATCTATCAGGGATCAAGCCGCGCGTTCTGGCGGCATGCAGCCTCTGTCTCTTCCCGGCATCCTGATGATGCCCTGATCGTCCTTCCAGGCGGCAGGAGCCGCTTCCCGGGATCAAGCGAGTATCTTAGGAACAGCATCTACGATCTTGTGAACAGTTCTTCCCTTGACGGGGCTATCATCTGGTCCTCCTCCCTTACCGGGGCAGTGGACAGCGAGAGCATCGCAAACCTTGTCAAAGGGTTTTCCGAGCATCTTCCTGTTGTTTCAATGTGCATGGATATCCCGGGTATTCCCAGCGTGGATTTCGATGCATATGCGGGTATGTACAATGCCGTGATGCATTTTATCCATATCCACGGGGACAGCCGCATCGCGTTCCTGAGGGGGCCGGGAAACCACAAAAGCGCGGAGGAAAGGTTCCGAGCCTATCTCGATGCGCTCCGTGACAGCGGGATAGAGCCGGATGAACTGATCATCTCCTCTCCTCATCCCTGGGCGGATGGAGCCGCGGCGGCTGATGAGCTCCTTTCTGCGCGCAACCTCGTTCCTGGAAAGGATTTCACAGCCATCATAGCAGCTTCCGATCTCCTTCTCCTTGGAGCTGAGTCTGTGTTCAGGCGGAAGGGGCTTTCGATCCCTTATGATATCAGGGTATGCGGCTTCAACGACAATGAGGAGAACCAGATGCTGGATGCGGAGCTTACGACTGTCAGGCTTCCGATACGGAGGATATTCGAGACAGCATATTCCCTCATTTCGAGCATGGAGGATAACCCCGGAAGCGCAGAACCTTCCGTTGTGCTTCCAACTGAGTTCATCATAAGGCGTTCCTGCGGCTGCAATGACAGCCTGGGAGGGACAGAGGAGGCGAGGAAGCGCATCAGGAGCTGGGAGGATCTCCTTGCATGGCTTGAGGGGATGCTGGATGATGAAGAGGCTTTTGCTGCCGCCCGGACGATGCTGGGCTATCTCTTTGGTTCCGATCCCGATCCTTCCGCGGCAGGGGCGGCTGTATCCGCGTATTTCTCAACAGGTGCAGAAGCTGATACCTTCCTGGAATCCATCCTGTGGGCTGAGGATATCCTTGGCATGAAGGAGAGGCAGCCTGGGCGGCGTGATTTCCTTCTTTCACGTATCGTTCATGGGAGCCGTCAGCTCTATGCAAGGGAACAGCAGCGCGTCATATCATCCTCCATGCTGCTTGATACGTTCAAGACGAAGCTGATGGCCCAGCGTTCCTATGAAACGCTTCCATTCCTGATGCAGGATGCATTTCCCCAGCTTGGGATCACAGGGGCGTTCATAATGCTTTATGAGGACTTCCAGTATTCACAGCTGCTCGGAGGCTTCGATGGCAGCAGGCTCTATTCGGAGAGCCGGCGTTTTCCCCGTCGGTTCATGATCCCTGAATCCCTCTCTTCCTTTATAGAAAAAGGCACTTTCGTGGTTGAGCCTCTTTTCTATGAGAACCAGGAGCTGGGTTATCTTCTGCTCCGTACCGAATGGTGTGAAGGCCGTATCCTTGAGGATATAAGAACGACCATCTCCTCTGCGCTCAGGGGCATCAGCCTGACGGAAGTCGCACAGAAGGCTGCGGAAGCGGCAGAGGCGGGAGAGCGGAAGGCGGGGGCGTTCCTTGCCAATGTCTCGGAGACGCTCAGGGAATCAATTTCCTCCCTGTACCAGATGGTCAATGATGATGGAAGCCTATGCCGTGAGGCCATCAGTTCACAGCTGACGAAGGCAGAGCATATGCTGTCGCTTTCCATAGCGGAATACGGCGATCTGGATATGGATCAGCGCCTTGTCCCCCTTTCCTCCCTTGTCCCGCTTCTCAGAAAAGAAGGCATTGCTGTCGAGATTGCTGGAGAGATGCCATCCCTCTGGATGGATCCTGCTCTTATCGTGAAGATGCTTTCGATCATCTCCTCGTCGGAAGAAGGGAAGAAGGGGACTGTTTCCATCAGCCTCATTGGAAGCGGAGTGCTCTTCTCTGTCGAAACGGGTATCTCTTCTTCGGCTTCTTCGGATCCATCGCTGCAGCTCGCTTCCAAGATCGCTGTGCTTCACTCGGGTACGCTCGATTTCGAGAATAGCCGCTTTTCGTTCGTTCTGCCTTATCCGACGATCTCCGGGCATCCTGCTTCCTCCCAATCAGAAGGTCCTGTTGTATGGTTTTCCGCTGCAGCTGTGCCTTCGTCGCTTTCAGGTCTTTCCCCTGTTGCTGTATCGGATGTATCAGAGCTGCTTCGCATGGATCCGCGGCCTTCGGCCATCGCATGGAGAAGAGGGGACAGATCCGGCTCTTCCGTGGTGAAGGCGGTTTCAAGCCATCGCTCCTTCCGGTCCATTCCCTTCATTGCCTTCGGAATAGAGGAGGAGGCAGTCTCTCTTTCCGTTGCACTCGAATGCGACAGACCGGATTCCTCTTCCGCTGTCATCGCTTCTGTTCCCCGCCTTCATAAGCTGGTCGGGATCCTTTCTGATTTCGGCAGGATAGAAGATGGATTGACACTGGATGGACTGCTGTCCCTTGAAGGGGAGATCAGGCTTGTGGTGCTCTCTTCCGCTTCCTTTTCCGATCTTGCGGCCCTGAGGCACTCGCGCCGCTTCGCATCCGTTCCCGTCCTGATCATCAGCGACAGCTTCCCGGAAAGCGCGATAGAGGCGATATCCGACGTGCCGAATGTACTAATCGCCAATACGTCCATTATTGATTCACCGGACTTCATTGCGCGTCTTGTTGCCGTACTTGGAGGCAGCGAGCTGCTTCCGCCGCTCACCGGAGCGCTCGTCAAGCGGGCCATCTCGTACATCAACCGCCATCTGCAGCAGCAGATATCGCGCTGGCAGCTTGCAGAGAGCGTGAGCATCAGCGAGGACTACCTTACGCGCATCTTCCGCCGCGAGATGGGAATCTCACCTTGGGATTACCTTACACGCTGCAGGGTCGGAACCGCTGCTTCCATTCTCCTCAGCACCGGAGCGCCTCTGTCAGAGGTCGCAGTTGCATCCGGCTTCCAGGATCAGGCCTATTTCTGCCGTGTATTCCGCAGGATCATGGGCTGCAGTCCCGGTCAGTACAGGCAGCGTAACTGATATTTCTGATGTCTGAATTGTTCAATGACTGGTTTGGATTTTCTTGCATTATGCCTTTAGACTTGAAAATACGAGGAAGGCATGATGAAAGAACAGCAGTTAGCCAAAGCAGTCGAGAACAAAAGGAGAAGAAGCCGGCTGAGCCGTGAGATCGGCCGCCACCGCTCCATTTACCTTCTTGCACTGCTTCCGATGATCTATTACATCATCTTCAAGTATGTCCCGATCTGGAATGCCCAGATTGCATTCAAGGATTTCCGTGCGGTACAGGGAGTTGTCGGATCCCCTTGGATAGGATTCGCGAATTTCAAGGAATTCTTCGATTCCTTCTTCTTCTGGTCGCTGATAAGGAATACCGTCATGTATTCCGTCGGCAAGCTGCTGATATCCCTTCCTCTTTCGATCATTCTCGCTATCGCGATCTATGAATGCACCAGACCGATACTCAGGAAGGTCGTGCAGACGCTGGCATACCTCCCGCACTTCCTTTCCTGGGTCATCATGTATGGTATCCTCCTTACGCTTCTCGCCCCCGGCGATGGTGTATTCAATGATATCGTGAAGCTCTTCGGAGGGACGCCGATCGATTTCCTCTCCAATACCAAGGCATTCCCGTGGGTCGTTCTCTTCTCCGACGCATGGAAGGAGATGGGATGGTCCGCAATCATCTTCATCGCGGCGCTGATGGGTATTGATGTCTCCCTTTTCGAGGCCGCGATGGTTGAGGGGGCCAGCAGCTGGCAGAGGGTGAGATACATAACACTGCCATCGATCCTTCCTGTCATTGTCACAGTCCTCATCCTCAAGCTGGGGACGATCCTTGATGCGGGTTTCAACCAGATATTCATGCTCTATTCGCCTCAGGTCTACGCTGTCGCGGATATCATCGACACATGGGTCTATCGCCAGGGCCTTCTGGAATTCAAGTTCGGCCTTGCTACTGCAGTCGGTCTCTTCAAGGGAGTGTTCGGCATGTTCCTCGTCCTCTTCGCCAACTGGATATCGAAGAAGGCAACGGACAGCGCATTGTTCTGAGGAGGGTGGAATGAACGGAAACAAGACAAGGCATCTGAAACCGGAAATGCAGAACAAGAAGGTCAGGCTCTCAAGGGCGGATCATACATTCAATGTCGTGGTGAACGTATTCATGGTGATCATACTCATCGCCATTGTCCTGCCGCTTTGGTCAACGATCACGCTATCGTTCCGCCCGATCGATTTCGCTGGATCGAATCTTGACGGCATGTTCCTCCCGCCCTGGGACTGGTCAACAGCCGCCTATGAATCGCTGCTTGGGAACAATGGCTTCATACTGGCGTTCTTCAACAGCTTCAAGATCCTCGTCGGAGGCGTGTTCTGCGCGCTTTTCCTGACGATCCCGATGGCGTACGTCCTATCTGTGCAGTCCCTGCCGGGCAGGAAGATCATCAACATGATCGTGATCATCCCGTATGTGTTCAATGTCGGAATGATTCCCGCATATCTCCTTGTGAAGGACATAGGGCTGCTGAATCACCTGCCTGCTGTATTCCTTCCTGGAGCGATCTCGACATACAACTGCATCATAATGAGGCAGTTCTTCGTCGGCATCCCCGGCGAGCTGAAGGAGTCCGCGAGGATCGATGGCTGCTCAGAGATGCAGGTCCTGTTCAGGATCGTCCTGCCTCTCTCAAAGGCTATCGTAATGACAATCGGCCTTTATTATGGCGTCTCATTCTGGAATGACTTCTTCAATGCGATGCTCTATCTCAACAACAGCTATCTCAATCCGCTTCCAATTCTTCTGAGGAACATCCTCATCGGAGCGGGAGTGAATGAGAATCTTGAGGTCAGCGCGTTTGCAAATGCTCCGATAAACGCGATAAAGGCAGCTTCTGTGTTCATGAGCGCAATACCGATGGTGATCGCGTATCCGTTCATCCAGAAGTATTTCACAAAAGGTACGCTTCTTGGCTCCGTGAAGGGCTGAGATAGGATAGAAAAGGAGGAAATATGAAGAAATCACTGCGTTTTGCCGCTGTTCTTCTGCTTGCCGCTCTCATCGTAGCCCCGGCATTCGCCGCGGGTGGAGCTGAGACTTCCCGTCAGGCCGCAGGTACGCCTGAGGATCCTGTAACGATCGAGCTCTGGTTCGGTGCTGCCATCACTGAAGCAGGCATGATTCCAGATGACTGGGTAGGCTATGATATCATCCGCAACGAGCTTGGCATCGATCTCAAGCTGACGATGCTTCCTTCAAGTGAGTCTGACCAGGATCAGAAGATCCAGGCAGCAGGCGCAGGCAATGTCCTCCCGGACATCTTCATGGTGCGCCGCCCTGTTCTTGTCAACCTCGTCAACCAGGGACTCGTGGCACAGGTTGATGACTGCTTCGAGAAGATGCCGAACCGCACTGCGCTGATCTATGATGCAGATGCGATCGGAAATGCTACGATCGATGGCCATGTCTATGGTTTCGCATCGCCGGGAGCGATTGTCAGGAATGAGGGTCTCCTTGTAAGGAAGGACTGGCTGGACAACCTCGGCCTTGATATCCCGACAACGACCGATGAGCTGATGGAGGTTCTCAGGGCTTTCACATTCAATGATCCCGATGGCAATGGCAAGAATGATACCTATGGCTATGGTGCATTCATCGAGACAGACGCGAACCTCAAAGGATACCCGGGATCACGCCTCTGGCCGATCATGGGAGCTTTCGGAGTTGAAGGTCTCTGGTGCTTCGATGCGCCGAATGCCGGTCTCAATATCTATAAGCCTGAGTTCTTCGACTTCATGGTATTCCTCAAGAACATGTGCGATGAGGGAGTCATCGATCCGAACTGGCTTTCCTACAAGAAGGATGATTTCCGCGCAGCATGGAAGCAGGGAAGGTTCGGTGTCATGTATGAGCAGAACGCGGCTTATGCATCCCAGGCAAACTATGCTCCATTCGATTCCATCTTCCCCGATGGCGAATGGGTGATCATCGATGCCATCACGGGACCGGAGGGACACGCTTCCATTGGTGCGTTCGATATGAACTACAGGATCTATGCGGTCTCCCAGAGAGCTGCCGATGCTGGCAAGCTGGACAAGATCTGCGAGCTGCTTGAATGGATGAGCTCCGATGAAGGCTATTATCTCCTTGGCTGGGGACAGGAAGGCATCAACTACGTATTTGACGAGAATGGCGTTCCTGTTGCCGGTGACCTTGGCGATGCCGCTTTCACAGGTGCTGATGGACAGGTCTATACACAGCTGAGGAACATGGTATTCTATAACAGTGACGTCGAGCTCTCATCGCGCTATCCGACCTATATCTGCGAGGTCTCCGGCAAGGAGATGTCCGCACTGAGGGCGCTGCGCGAGATGCAGGGAATGAAGTGGACGAATGCCATTGGCTCCAGCACGCTTCCGACCCCGAGCGCTGATGTCCAGAGATACTATGACCAGAGCCTTGCAGAGTTCCTTTCCGGAGCAAAGGCCCTGACACAGGAGAACTGGGATGCATTCATCGAGCAGTTCAATGCAGTCGGTGGTGCAGCATGGAATGAGGAAGGCGTCGCGGCACTTGAGGCAAGTGGCCTCATCCGCGAGTAAGCGATTGCGGCCGCCCTCCGGGGTGGCCGTTCTTTTTCAGGAGGAATCAGATGGAAGCACCTCTTTCGCTGAGGATGGCCAAGAGCGTGGAAGGAAGGTATCGCCCGGGGATGATGGCATGGCATTATGAGCATGGGCTTGTTCTTTATGCATCCCTTGCCGCTGCGGATATCCATGGTGATGAAACAGTCTATCCCTGGGTCTATTCGATGTATGATCGCCTGATCGGAAAGGATGGGAGCATCGCAACATACAGGGAGGGTGAGTACAATCTTGACCAGATCAATGCAGGAAAGACACTTTTCACGCTTGCTGACAGAAGCGGAGAGGAGCGGTTCCTTCTCGCGGCAGACAGGCTCCACCGGCAGATAGAGAGCCAGCCGAGATGCAAGTGCGGCGTGTTCTGGCATAAGGAGATCTATCCATGGCAGATCTGGCTTGATGGGCTTTATATGGAAGGCCCGTTCTCTGCGCAGTACAGCAGCCGGCATGGTGATATGGCTGGGGTCGATGATATCGCGGGGCAGATCATCACTTCCTATTCCCTGATGCGGGATAAGGAGACAGGGCTTCTTTATCACGCGTATGATGAATCAAGGGGTATGAAGTGGTCTGATGACGAAACTGGCCTTTCCCCTCATTTCTGGTCACGTTCAATAGGATGGTTCCTCATGGCGGCTGTTGATGTCCTGGATTCCGTTCCCCTGTCCCATCCGCGGCGCGATGCGCTGATTGCCATAGTCAAGGAGCTTTCCGCTTCTGTGCTGAGAGTGCAGGATGAGAGCGGGATGTGGTGGCAGGTCACCGATGAGGGGACAAGGGGAGGAAACTATCTTGAGACCTCTGCTTCCTCCATGTTCGCCTATTCCTTCCTCAAGGCCGTGCGCCTTGGCTATCTTGACGAGAGCTTCGTGGCTCCTGCGGAGAAGGCCATTGACGGAATAACGGAGAAGTATCTCAAGGAGGATGAGCACGGCTTCCTTCACCTAGGTGGCACATGCTCCGTTGCCGGTCTTGGAGGAAATCCCTACAGGGATGGATCTTACCGATACTATATCTCGGAAGCGATACGCGTTGATGATTTCAAGGGTGTCGGTCCTTTCATCCTCGCGTTGGGCGAGAGGGAGAGGAGATCTCTCTGATCGATTTTGCGTGATTGCTTTTCGCAAGGTATGCCGCCTCCTGGCGGCATTTTGCTTAACATGTTGTAATATAAATAATTAACTTGTACAAATATAATTATTATAGAGGTTTCTTCGTTTGACAGCAGGATGGAGTGCAGATAGAATGACGCTATACCATCCATAAAGGAGAGTTACATGAAGAAAACCATTGCTGTTCTGCTTATGGCAGTTCTCTCTGTGGCAGTTTTCGCAGCCGGTGCGGCTGAGGAAGCTGGGAACGGAATCATGCTCGGAATGGTCACTGACTCAGGAACGATAGACGACCGCTCATTCAATCAGGGAACCTATGAAGGAGTGAAGATGGCGGCTGACGAACTCGGGCTTCAGTGCACATATCTCCGCCCGGCAGGAACGACCACGACGGACTACCTGACGGCCATTTCCGATCTCTATGATAACGGCTACAGATTCATCGCATGCCCCGGTTACCTCTTTGCAGAAGCTGTTGCTCAGGCACAGCAGATGTATCCTGATCTGATGCTCATCATCATCGATGACGCGCTTGCTGCAGGAATCGGAGAGAATACGGTCGCTATCACATTCAGGGAGGAGGAAGCAGGCTTCCTCGCAGGTCTTGCTACGGCTCTCAAGCTCCAGAGCGGTGATGTCGGATTCGTCGGTGGTCTTGAGATTCCTGCTGTGCAGAAGTTCAGCTGGGGCTTCCAGCAGGGCGTTGCCTATGCCAATGGCAACTATGGAACAGCAATCAGCATGTATCCTTCAAACTTCGTCTACCAGGGATCATTTGCCGATCTTGCAGGTGGACAACAGCTTGCGGTTGCTATGTATGACAAGGGCGTTGACGCGATCTTCGCAGCAGCAGGCGGTACGGGTGTCGGTGTTATCAACGAAGCAAAGAACCGCCGTCTTGCAGGAGAGGACGTATGGGCAGTAGGTGTCGATGTTGACCAGTATTCCGTTGGCGATATGGGCAATGGAGAGTCCTGCATACTCACTTCAGCTATGAAGGATGTCACGGGTGTTGCATATGACCAGGCAAAGGCCGCTGCCGAGGGTACATTCCAGGGTGGTCAGCACCTCGTGCTTGGTGTAGCTGAGGGCAGGGCAGGCATTCCAGCTTCCAACCCGAATCTCACTCCTGAGATCGAGGAGACAGTTGCATCGGTTGCCGCGTTGATCAAGGATGGCACAATCGTTGTCCAGGATACAGCAGACGGCCTCATCCCGTAAGGAAACGGCTTCTTGTTCATGGCCGCCAGGCTCTGGCGGCCATATTTGACGATGCACCTGCGGGTGCCCTCTTTAATGGGAGACGCCATTGGAATACGTAATTGAAATGCTTGGGATCCGAAAGGAATTCCCCGGTATCGTAGCAAACGACGATATAACGCTGCAGGTCAGGGAAGGGGAGATTCATGCGATCCTCGGGGAGAACGGCGCTGGTAAATCCACGCTTATGAGCATTCTCTTCGGCCTGTATCATGCGGATAAGGGAACGATCCGCGTCCGAGGAAAGGAAGTCAGCATAAAAAGCCCGAACGATGCCTTCGATCTAGGCATAGGGATGGTTCATCAGCACTTCCAGCTCGTGCACAACTTCACTGTTGCCGAGAACATCATCATGGGAAAGGAAGGAGGCTTTGTATATGACATAAGGAAAGCCTCCAGAAAGATAAAGGAAATCTCAGAACGCTATGGGCTTTCAATCGAGCCTGATATGGTGATCGAGGATATAACCGTAGGCATGCAGCAGAGGGTGGAGATCCTCAAGATGCTTTACCGCGATGCTGATATCCTCATCTTTGATGAGCCGACTGCTGTACTTACGCCGCAGGAGATCGATGAGCTGATGCAGATCATGCGGAATCTTGCCTCAGAAGGGAAGTCCATCATCCTCATCACCCATAAGCTCTCTGAGATAAAGGCTGTCGCTGATCGCTGTACCATCATAAGGCGCGGACGCCTTGTTGATGTTGTCTCAGTGCCTGATACATCTGTGGAGACAATGGCCGCGGCGATGGTTGGACGCCCTGTCTCCTTCAAGGTAGAAAAGGCGCCATGCCACCCGGGAAAACCGATACTCGAGATCGATCATCTTTCTGTGATGAACAGCAAGAAGGTCCTTGGAGTCAAGGATTTCTCCCTGTCTGTCCATGCTGGGGAGATCGTTGGCATAGCAGGCGTTGACGGGAACGGGCAGAGCGAGCTTGTCGAGGCGATCACGGGATTGAGGAAGGCGGAAGCGGGAAGCATCATCTTCCGTGGGAAGGATATCACCTCGCTTGCTATTGCAGACAGGAATTCAATGGGGATGGGGCATATCCCGGAGGATCGGCAGAAGAGGGGTCTGATCCTTTCCGAGACGCTAGCTGCAAATATGGTCATCAAGAGGTTCACGGAAGAGCCTTTTTCCCATCATGGGATGCTGGATTACCCTGCTATCAGGGAATACTCCGAAGCGATCATCGAGCGATTTGACGTGCGATCCGGAGAAGGCTCTGATTCCCTTGCCGGAAAGCTCTCCGGAGGCAATCAGCAGAAGGCGATCATCGGACGCGAGATCACCGCAGATCCGGATCTTCTCATCGCTGTCCAGCCGACAAGGGGCCTTGATGTAGGAGCCATAGAATTCATACACAAGCAGCTTGTTGATGAAAGGGACAGGGGCAAGGCCGTGCTCCTGATATCCTTCGAGCTCGATGAGATCTTCAATCTCTCTGACAGGATTGCCGTTATATCCGGCGGGGAGCTTATCGATATCGTGGATACAGCCTCCACCGATGAGCATGCAGTCGGATTGATGATGGCAGGTGTCAGGAAGGGGGATAGCGTATGAGAAGGAATGATACGATCAGGAGGCCGCTGGAGGCCAGGAAGGCTTCTCCTTTGCTTGTCTCCCTTTCCGCAGTCATCCTGGGAATCGTGGCAGGCTGCTTCTTCATCCTCTGCATCGGGAAGAATCCTTTCATAGGATTCGAGCGCATCCTTTTCGGTGCGCTGTCTAATGTCAGGAGGATAGGGAATACACTCGGCATGTCGACACAGCTGATCCTCATCGGCCTCTCTGTCGCCTTCGCGTTCAAGACCGGGCTTTTCAATATCGGGGCATCGGGGCAGATGCTTGTAGGTGGGCTTTCGGGTTCCATCCTCGCTTTCTATCTCCCGATGGATATGCCGCGCGTGATCTACCTGCCGATCATCATCGTAGCCTCCATGGCAGCTGGAGCTCTCTGGGGATTCATCTCAGGGCTTCTGAAGGCGAAGTTCAATGTCCATGAGGTTGTTTCGACCATCATGCTCAACTGGATTGCCTATTGGATCACCTATGATTTCATACCGCGGTTCATCATCGATCCGACGATCTCCGTGAAGTCCAAGCCAATCGAGGCAGTGCACACGCTCCGTGCAGCCTGGCTGACGGATCTCACGCAGTTCTCCACGATGAATTATGGTTTCTTCCTTGCGATACTGATGTGCGTCATCGTCGCATTCATCCTCAACAAGACAACGCTTGGCTTCAATCTCAAGGCAGTTGGATCCAATCGTTTCTGCGCCGAATATGCGGGTATCAAGGTCAACCGTTCGATTATTATCTCAATGGCGATTGCCGGTGCCCTCGCCGGGCTTGGCGGCCTTACATACTTCTGTGGGTATTCCAACATCATGGAGATGGGAAAGATGCCGAATGAGGGCTACGATGGGATTGCAGTCGCGCTTCTTGGGAACTGCTCTCCGATCGGTATCTTCTTCTCCGCCATCTTCTTCGGAATCCTTAAGATGGGAAGAGGATCCCTCGCCGCTACCGGCATTCCTACGGAGATTGCGGACACGATCATCGCGACAATCATCTACTTCACCGCTACGAATGTGATCCTTGCATCGTTCTGGACGGGTATCTTCAGGAAGAGCTTCCATAAGAAGGAAGAGCAGGCAGCTGCGGCAATGGCCCGGAATGGGGATGGAAGGGATATCAGTGAGCTTGATAGGAAGGAGCTCAATAGCCTCGCAAGGGAAGGCAAGCGCCTCGGACGCGGAAAGGAGGAAGTGTAATGGGTTTCTGGAATGTCATCACAAGCATCATACCGTCTGCAATCGCATACACCATCCCGATTCTCATGGGAGCGCTTGGTGGATTGTATTCTGAGCGTTCCGGGGTCACGAATCTCTGCATCGAGGGCCTCATGCTCTTCGGCGTGTTCTCTGCAGCGGCAACTATCGTCAAGCTGCAGGCGATCCCCGGTTTCAGCTTCGTGCTCGCAATCGTCATTGGCATCGCAGTCGCGGCTGCAGCCTCGATGCTGCTTTCGCTTCTCCATGCCTTTGCGGCAATCAACCTGAAGGCCAATCAGGTGATATCAGGTACAGCGATCAACATGCTTTCAACGGCTGTCTCCCTTTTTCTGGCGCAGACAATCACAGGAAGCGGGAACATCACGATCGTGCGCGGCATCATCCGCCAGGATGTCCCTCTCCTTTCCCGCATACCGGTCATCGGGCAGCTATTCTTCCATAGCACCTATTGGACGACATGGCTCTGTCTCCTTCTTTGGAGCGGTTCCTGGTTCCTTCTTTACAAGACATCCTTCGGACTGCGGCTCAGAGCGTGCGGCGAGCATCCTTCCGCTGTCGCGTCAGCGGGTGTCAGTGTCCATCGCATGAGGTATATCGGGGTTCTTGCTTCCGGATTCTTCTCCGGAATCGGAGGGGCATGCATCCTCGTGACCTATGCAGGGGAGTACAATGCGGGAAGCGGGATCAACGGTCTTGGTTTCCTTGCCATTGCAGCTCTCATATTCGGTCAGTGGAAACCGCTGGGAATACTTGGCTCCACATTCTTCTTCGGCCTGTGCATGACGATTGCCAACATGGGGAAGGTGTTCCCGCTTTTCCAGGGCATCCCCACCGGATATCTCGGGATGTTCCCGTATGTCGCAACGCTTATCGCGCTTGTATTCTCCAGCCGCCGCAGCGCCGCGCCGCTTGCGTCAGGTGAGCCATTCTAGGAGGTCTGTCAATGAATCTTATGGAAATGCTTTCGGAATCGAAGGCATATATTGAAAAGCAGCTTGAGGGAAGAAAGCCCGTCATAGGGCTTATCCTTGGTTCGGGGCTTGGTGAGATGGCTGATGCCATCAGCAACCCTGTTGTCATTGATTATCATGATATCCCGCATTTCCCGGTGTCGACAGTGCCCGGACATAAGGGCCGTCTTGTCATCGGGGAGCTTGAGGGGAGGACTGTCCTCTGCATGCAGGGACGCTTCCATTATTATGAGGGATATTCGATGCAGGAGGTCGTGTATCCGATCCGTGTGATGAGGATGCTTGGTATCAATGGGCTGTTCCTCACGAACGCCGCGGGATGCGTCAATACATCATGGAAGCCAGGGGATCTGATGCTGATCGCGGATCATATCAAGCTGATAGCGGACAATCCTCTCAGGGGAGAGAATCCCGATAGCCTTGGAGACCGCTTCTTCGATATGACCCAGGCATATGACAAAGCCCTTCTCTCCGTTGCGGAAAAGGCGGCGGAGGATCTGTCGATACCGGTCAGGAAAGGTGTTTACATGCTTTTCACCGGCCCTTCCTTCGAGACTGCTGCCGAGGTGCGTTTCGCCCGTATTGCAGGCGCCGATGCTGTCGGCATGTCCACAGTTCCAGAGGCTATTGCCGCATCTCACATGAGGATGCACACGATCGGGATCAGCTGCCTGACCAATATGGCCGCGGGAATCCTTGACCAGCCTCTGAACCATGAGGAGGTCCTGGAGACTGGTGAGCGCGTCAAGCGCACGTTCTCCGCTCTTGTGAAGGAGATCATCAGGCGCTGGCCGGAGGACAGGCTGTAGTGGTCAGCTGCTACAGCAGCAGTCCCATATAGAGGGGGAGGAATATCATTCCCTCCCTCTCTGCATAGTCAGCCATATGCAAAACGTATGGCTGATTCACGTATTCGGAGTATTTCCTGATGTATTTCCTGATGGAGGAAAGAGTGTAGTTTGCCGAGGACTTCACCTCGATGGGAGAGATGTTGTGCCTGCTGGTGATCTTCGGCTTCGCTATGAGGAAATCCACTTCCATCCTATCTTCTGCTTCCCTGCTGTACGATGAGAAGAAGTATAGCTTCCGTCCTGTTGATACAAGCATCTGTGCAACGATGTTCTCAATAAGCATCCCGCTGTTCACTTCCAGCTTATTCATTGAGAGCTTCTGCATTATTCCTTCGGAAGCCATCATGTGCTCATCGAAGGCCATGCTTAGAAGAAGGCCAGTATCTGCGAAATAGCATTTGTAGCTTTCATCATCCTTGTTCATCTTCAGCCCGATATTCGGCTCCGTTGCTCTATAGCACATATTGACGAGCTTCGCATCTTCCAGCCAAAGGAACGCTTCTCTGTATTCGCTGTTCCTCGCGTTTTTCTCTATGTCCGAAAGCCTGAATTTCTTTTCATGTCTATTCAGTTCCGATGGGATCAGATCGAAGATGCTTCTGATTTTCTCCACAAGCTGCGGTCTTGCCTTCGAGATATCATCCCGGTATAGGCTGATGATATTGCGCTTGATCCTGTCAGTATCCGCAAGGTTTCCTGTTGCGGCAAATTCCTTCACAGCCTGTGGCATGCCTCCTACAACGACATACTGTGAAAAACGGTTCAGGAGTTTTCGATGCAATGCATTTCCGAGAGGTTTCCTGCTGCTGAATGCTTCGCGTGCGCTTTCATAAAGCAGCGTTTCATCCAGTGCCCAGAGGAACTCCTCGAAATCCATTGGATGCATTGTCATCTTCTCTTCCTCTGATGGTATTGTGATACGGTCAGCTGTGCTTTCGATCGAGATCAGCGAGCCTGTTTCGATATAATCATAGCGTCCATCCTGCACGAGGTATTTCAGCATTTCCCTGGCAGGTGGGAATTTCTGGATTTCATCGAGGATTATGAGGGATTTCCGCTTGATAAGCCTCCTGTTGAAATATGCCTGAATGAAAGTGAAAAGGGAATCGAGATCTGAGCGGAGCTCATTGAAGTGTGCCTTGAAATCCTCGTTTTCCTTGAGGAAATCAATCAGGATATATGTTTCATATTCATTCCTAGCAAACGCTTCAGCAAGATAGCTTTTCCCTACACGTCTGGCACCTTCTATCATAAGCACAGAGCGGCCATTGGATTGCTCTTTCCATTTTAGCATCCTGTCATAGAATTTACGTTTCATGGTGCCTCCTTACACAATCCTAGATTTTATTTCTGGGTAATTCAACACAATCCTAGATTTTTATAAGCCTTATTTCTACACAATCCTAGATTTTTGGCATTTCTATGAACATAATATTAATAATTTGTCGGATAATGGATGCCACGTTTGGGAGGTGGCATCCAATTCTCTTTTCCTATTCTATTCTGATGATAATCGATTCGCCTGTCCCTGTAGTATCTGGTATTGCTTTCCCTTCATAGCGGTTTGATGTGAATGAATAGGAGCAATCTGTCAGCGTCTCTGATTTCAGTATTTCATTGCCATCATCAACAGCATTCTCGAAGCTGTTTCCTGTGACAGTTATCGTCGCTTCCTTTCCGTTGCCGAAACGTATAGCTCTATCCGATGTGTTTTTTATCGTATTGTTGGTTATCGTTATGGTTCCTGTAAATGGATCATTGCTGCTCTGGGTCGCAATGGCATTATGCCTTGTTGTATCGAATTTGCATCCGGTTATCATGATTCCGTCCACGCACTGCGTGTAGATTCCCTGATAGACATTGGTGAAGCTACAGTCCTCGACATGTATTTTAGAATAATGTCCAAAATCATTTGCCTTGAGGCGCAGTGCCTGTACATCAGCAGTTGTTCCGATGTTGGCGAATGAGCAGCCTATGAAGCTGATATCCGAGAGTGTGCTTTCATTGTAGTAATTGATGTCAAATCCCGCACTCGGGCCATCGAAGGCCATGTTCTCAAAAGAAAGGGATTTTCCATTGATGAAAACGAAGCAGGACGTCGTTGTTGCGATGCAGTCTATTTCCCTGACAGGATCAAAGGCGGTTTCCGATTCATTGCTGTATCTATGCCCTGTGCTGATCCTGAAGCTGCCATTGAAAACTGCATCGTCAGAGGCTATGAACCTGACATTCTCAATTGTTCGGTAGTATGTGTAGTTTCCAGTATTCACCAATGCGTCTATTTCAACGGGAGCACCGTCTTTGAATGCTTCAGCTGTTTCCTTTGTAGGATTGATTTCCAGATTGTCATATGATCCTTCATCAAAGAATACGATCTTACCGTTGATATCTGAATCAAGGATGTCCTGTGCTGTTGATGGAGTGGCTATGACGGCATTAGGCACTTCATGTGAGTCAATCACAGTCCCTGTATTGTTTATGAATATGACTTCCACCAGTTTCCCGTCTATTATCTGCCATTCTGATGATTTCATAGAGTCAGGAATGTCTGCATCGCAGGAAATGAAGCAGAAGGCCAGTATTGCACTTGCAATGATGAAAAGTATTCTACGCATGAGGAATCCTCCCTTTTTGCTCAACTCTACCCCCCCCGGTAGCATCCGTCAAGAAATCCTTTTCCGGAGAGTATGGTTTACTCTCCCGAAGGGGTCTTTGCAAAACCCCGTCACTTCGCAATAATCATAGATGGCTATGAAGATCCTCTGCATCTCAGATGCTACCGATACTCTGATCTATTCCTCCGTTGCCCCTGAGCTTTACAGGGATG
Organism: uncultured Spirochaetaceae bacterium; assembly: GCA_944392985.1. Lineage (GTDB taxonomy): Bacteria > Spirochaetota > Spirochaetia > Sphaerochaetales > Sphaerochaetaceae > Ornithospirochaeta. Next base: position 104,941 of record CALXYL010000003.1, read on the forward strand.
TTGACTTTGTCATCTCTGCCGGTGATCTTCCTCTTCGGTACTATGACTATATCCAGACGATGCTCAGAAAGGATGTCTGGTATGTATATGGCAACCATAATCTGGAGGATTTCGGGCGCATGATGCGAGGAGGCGGAGATGCTCTTGATAGCTATGCCCGGACGGGTCGTGTTATCTCGATGCCGCACTTCGGCGGTTGCTTTGTTGATGGGAAATGCATATATGACAAGCAGCATGATCTCATCATCATGGGCCTCGGTGGATCGATGCTGTATAACTATGGGGACAGCCAGTACACGGAGAAACAGATGCAATGGCGGATTGGGAAGCTGATGCCGCGTCTGCTCTATAACAAGCGGCGCTATGGCCGTGCTGTTGATATCCTCATAACGCATGCGCCTCCGCGTGGGATGGGGGATGGAGAGGACCTCTGCCACAAGGGATTTGAATGCTTTCTGCAGTTCATGGAGAAATTCAAGCCGAAATACCTTCTCCATGGACATGTGCACCTTGATGACATGAACGCGAAGCGGATCTCTGAATACTGTGATACGAAGGTGATCAATATATACAAGAACTACATCCTTGAGGATGACTCATTAGGGAAGGGCTATGGTAACTGAGAATACGGCGATGGATGATTTCACGAAGGCCAAGAGGAAGGCTAAGTTCCAGGGAATCCTTTCGACGCTTTCCTGGAAGAACAATGATCTTCTTTCCTTCTATGAGGTCACCTCGATAATAAAACCCAAATCCGAGACATATCTCGGGATGCGGACGATTCCTGTCTCGAAGATCATAGGATCGGAGGGGCGCTATCATGATTTCTCGTCTGCTTTCTTCCCGAAGAGGGAACAGCTCAGGGCCCGGTGGTGCAGCGTTGACTCCGCTGTTATCAATGATGTGATACTCCCTCCCATCTCCGTCTATAGCCTCGGAGGATACTACTTCGTGCGTGATGGCAACCACCGCGTATCGGTTGCGAAGGCTCAGGGGGTTGAGTTCATTGATGCCGAGGTCGTCGAGCTTGATACGGAGATCCCTCTCAAGCCTGGGCTTTCTATGAAGGAGCTCAAGGCCAAGGTCGTCGAGTATGAGCGCAATACATTCATCTCGCAGTACAAGCCATCATATCTTCCGATGGGGGATATCGTATTCACGACGCCGGGATCCTATCCTGAGATGGTGAACCATATACTTGTGCATAAGTATTACATCAATCAGAAGATAGACCATGAGATCTCCTTTGAGGAAGCGGCGAAGAGCTGGTATGAGAATGTCTATTCCCCCATTGTCAAGGAGATAAGGGCAGAGCACCTCCTTGCGGCATTCCCCGGGCAGAGCGAGGGTGACATGTATATGTGGCTTGTCCGGCGCTGGGATGAGTATAAGCGTTCTGATAGCTCGATAAGCGCAGCAGATGCAGTACGGAAGGCGGGGGATGAGAGCGGAAAAGGTCTCTTCCACCGCCTCAAGAGGTATATCGCTTACTATCTTTCAAAGTTCTCCAAGGACTAGAGCCCAAGATCGGGAAGAACTGCCATCTCCGCAAGGCGCTCGGCTACTGAGTCGATCATCTCCGACGGCCGCTGCGGCATCAGGTCGTTCTCAAGATGGATATATGGCTCGAACGGTATCGGCCTAAGTCCCATCATATCTGCCCAGCGGTAGAGGCATGAGACAGCAAGGAGTCCATCTTCCTCACCTGCGGTGGTGGAGGAGTATGCATAGAACTTCCTGCCTTCAAGCGCGCTCTTCTGGTACATCGGCCATGTCGCATCGAGGAATGCCTTCATCTCCGCCGTGGGCATGCCGAAACGCGATGGCGTACCAAGGATGATGAGATCGGCTGATGCGAGCTTTTCCGGAGTCGCTTCAGGCAGCGCAGTGATTTCCTCGTAGTATTCAATCGCTTCCGTCATCTCATTCGCTGCAAGGTGGAGATCAGGATCGGATACTCCGTATAGACGGGCATCGATGCCGCACTCACCGAGTTTCTCTCGGAAGGTGTCAGCGATGAGGTAGAGGTTGCCGGATATGGAGTGGATTATTATGTTTGCTCTCATATTTCCTCCTTCTTTTCATCCATTGTATCCGACAAAACGTGAGCAATGTGTGAATTTTCAGCGAGCTGCACTTCCAAGTGTCATCACTCCGGCTTTTGATTCCGTGCTTATCGTTTTCCTGTGGAATCGGGGCATCAGGGCTATGAGGCCATCCTTTGTGTAGACGGGCGCGTCCTTCTTCAGGGGCAGCGGGACTGTCTGGCCTGTAGCTGCTGACATGTAGAATGCGCTGATGAATTCATTGGCCCTTCTTCCATCTTCGCCAGTAGCATCCGGATCCTTACCGGATTCAACTGCATCGATGAAGCGGGAGATGGCGGCATCGTGTCCTTCCTTGTTGTCTGTTGCGATGCTGTCGAAGATCCTCTGCAGCCTTTCCTCTTCCTCCCTGTCATCCTCTGGAAAGCCATTCGGCTGTGCTTTCTTCACGTGGACTGACCAATCAGGGATAGTGAACGCGGCCTTCTCGCACTGGAAGCGGAAGCTCTGCATCTCGTCCATATCAGAAAGGGAAACGGAGAATGTGGCGATTGCCGAGGATGGGAAGCGCATGATCGCTGCTCCGCTGTCCTCTGCTTCGCTGTTCGTGTGGCATTGGTTTGCCATGATCGCGGTGATGCTCTCCGGCAGCCCTCCCATGAACCACAGGAGCATATCGACCTGATGAACTCCCTGGCTGATCAGGCATCCTCCGCCCTCATTTCCCCACGTACCTCTCCAGTACAGGTCATGGTAGTTGCTGCCACGGAACCAATGCGTGACGACATCGACAGAGAGAATGCGCCCAAAGCAACCATCAGCAAGCATCTTCCTGGCTCTCTGGATATTCCTGTAGTATCGATTCTGGAATACAAGGCCGAGCTTTGCTCCGCTTCGTCTTGCTTCCTCAAGCATGCGGTCATCCTCATCGCAGGTGATCCCCATCGGCTTTTCAAGCAGCACATGCTTGCCTTTCCTGAGGAAAGCGCATACAGCTTCCTCATGGAGTGCCGGCGGCAGGGCGATTGACACTATATCGATATCGCTGCGGTCAAGGAGCGTGTGCCAGTCATCTGTGATCGTGATCTGCTTCCTTCTCTCCTCATCAAGCCCTCTGGCGATATCTTCGCATTTCGATAACGTCCTGCTGCAGAGTGCCCTCAGAGAGCATCTGCTGTCCTTGAGGAAGGAATCGGCATGAGTTCTTCCCGCATTTCCTGTTCCAATGATCGCAACACCATGCATATGAGTACCTCCTAGCAGAATGCAGTGTATATGCCGTCAGCCTCGGCGACGTGGACAGGCCGTGAGTAAAGGTCTGACAGGATATCAGTCCTGAGTGTATCAGCCTTCGTTCCTTCCATAACGATCCGTCCATCCTTCATAAGGACGATCCTGTCGATTTCCGGAATGATCTCCGATAGTTCATGCGTCACCATCACGATTGTCCTGTTCTCCGTTGCGTAGGAGGCTATCGTATTGCGCAGGTCCGCCCTTGATGGGAAATCGAGACCGGCAGAGGCCTCATCCAGCAGCAAAAGGTAAGGGGAGATCACAGCTGCCCTGGCAAGGAGCACGCGTCTCATCTCGCCCGTGGAAAGGGTGTTCATCGTCCTGTCCTTCTTCTCAAGCATCCCGACTTTCCCAAGCTCAGCTTCTGCTTTGTCCCAGTCCTCAGGCTTGATTTCATGGTGGAAGTCAAAACCGAGGGAGGCATATAGCCCGGAAGCAACGATTTCCCTTGCGGTGTATGTCGTCTGGAAGAAGCTGTCCTGATTCGGGGCCACGTGCCCGATGCGGAGACGGAGATCGGATATCCTCCAGCGCTCCTCTCCGAATATGGATGATCGATAGCGATCTGTAGCAAGGGGATGGATGCGGCGGCTTATCACATCGACCAAGGTGGATTTGCCCGCGCCGTTTGGTCCTATGATGGCGATTCTCTCGCCGATTGAAGCCTTTATAGAGACATCGGAAAGAATGTACTTGCCATCCCTTCTGACATCGGCATGCTCAATGGTGAATGCTTCCATGCGTGCATGATAATCCAAATCGGCAAGATGTATAACCGCCTTTAGGAAATTGGTTCAACCGAGGGTGGATTCCACTTGACGGGATTTTACAGGGGGGGGGTATATTCACAGCAGGAATCAACTTTTTGGAGGACATTATGAAGAAGATTTCCATTATTCTCGCATTGGCAGTTCTTTTTGCCTTCGCTTCCTGCAATCCCGACGTGGTCAAGGAAGAAATCATCACTGATCCTACTGATACAGGTGATGCGTCTGTCATTTTCCATGACAATTTCACAGCAGATACAACCGGATACTATTTCTATTCAATGAAAGAAGAACAGTACAAGGATCTCCAGACAGTGGAGAATGGTGTTGGAGTGCTATATGGAGGAAGTCAGTTCATGGTTTTCACAGAAGGCCTTGATCTTGCGGCGAATGATTATGAGCTTGCTTTCACATTCACGCCATCAGAGACATTCTCCACAAACGCAGCGGATAATAAAGCATATTCATTCGTTGGCAATATGGGAGTGAAGAATAGCGAAGGACTCCTTTCTGGAAGCGGTACTGGTATTTATATTACATTTGCAGATGCGGAAGAAGGAAAGCTCTCTGTCAGCCCGACTCAGATGAATGGCACCTCCACTGTGGTATCTGACGTAAAGGAAACAGTTTCAAAGGGAGAGCCGGTTTCTGTCAGGATGGTGTTCGGCACTGAGAATGAACAGACAACAATGAAGGTGACAGGATATGTTGGGGAAAAGGAAATCGGTAGCTTCACACACAACCCCGTCACTGGTGATGGTACTGTCGTCAATGGCTTCCTTTTCTCTATTCTCGGGCCTAATGGCGCAGCATATAATGAAAAGGCAGAGGATGGCATGCCGTTTGGAACAATTGATGATTTCATCGTCCGTGCAATAGCCAAGGCTGAATGATTCCAGCCTGAACGTTTTCATGGGGAGCATGCTTTCTGGTGTGCTCCCTTTTTCTCTGTTGATTCCATAATATGGTTCCGTTAACTCTGGATTAATTTTTTACTGAATTTTACTGAATCATTTGACAGTTCTTGGTTTTCAATGTCTAATGCAGATGGAGGCATGATGGCGGGAATCAAGGATATAGCCAGAAGCTGCGGTGTTTCTGCCGCAACAGTGTCCAGGGTACTCAATGAGGACCCTACGCTTTCCGTCACAGCTGCTGTGCGTTCTGCCATAGAAGCGGAAGCGGAAAGAATCGGCTATAAGACGCCCCGGCAGAGGAAGAAGGACTACATGCACGCTGTCCTTGTCCTTGCTCCCATCGATAAGCCCGGATTCGAGGAGAGGCTCCTGTCGTATCTTGAGCCGATGGCGGAGAGGAATGGGATGAGGCTGTCCCTTGCCTATCTTGAGGGGAAGGCAGATGGAATCATCGCCCTTGGGGAATTCTCCCCTGATGAGATCGCATTCTTCAGATCACGTACCGAAAGCATCCTGCTGATCAACAACCTTGGCTCCGATTACTCCTATGATTCCATAATGATTGATTACAGGAATGCCGAGAAGCAGGTCCTTGATCGCTTCCTTTCCAGAGGAATAAAGCGCATCGGCTACGTCGGAGGGCTTTTCTGCCGTACTGGGTCCGTGATCGGCAGGCGACGATCCGATGAATTCCGCGCTTTGCTGGAGGCGGAGGGGCTTCTATGCGAGGACTGGTTCTGCATGGGAAGCATGGATTCCTCCTACGGATATGAGGCTGTAATGGGGATGGAAGAGATCCCCGATGGGCTCTTCATATCGGATCCCGATACCGCGGAAGGGGTGTTCCGGGCTCTGTCGGAACGCAGGAGCACCGCCTATACCATCACATATGTGAATTTCTTCCAGTCCGATGTCAGTAGCGGAACCGCGCTGAGGATGTTCGGAGATGATGTCTGGCGTACAGCGTTCAGGCTTTTATCAGAGAAAGCAAGAGGCGAGAGGGAACAGAGCTTCAGCGTATTCTGTCCCGCCTGCCTTTTGGAGAATACAGCTTCATTGAAGGAAGGAGAAGAAGAATGAGAAAGGCATTGCTGTTCTTCGCTGTTGCGCTTATGTCGCTCAGCCTGTTTGCCGCCGGCAGCCAGGAAGCTGCCGTGTCCGAGTCCGGGAATACCGTGATCAAGGATCTGAACATCATGTACGTTCCGTCCCGTGAGCCCAGTGAGATCATCATGGTCACAGAGCCTCTGAAGGCACTGCTGACAGACGAGCTCGCCGCTCTTGGATATGATGTCAAGAACATCAATATCTCTGTCGGAACGAATTACGAGGCTGTCGGAATCGCGCTTTCTGCGGGTACAGCTGACATCGCGGTAGGTATGCCTGCGAATACCTACATCCTTTATGAGGATGGATGCGACGTCATCCTGACTGCAACCCGTGATGGTCTTTCCGTCGATAGCGATGATCCAAGGGATTGGAATAACAATGAGCCTATCACGGCAAGTGCCAACCAGGCTGTCGGATACCGCGCTCTCATCATCGCTGGCCCCAGCGCAAAGGGACAGGAGCTTGCAGCGAAGGTCAATGCTGGAGAGGCGCTTACATGGGACGATCTCAATTCCGCTTCCTGGGCTGTCATGAGCTCAACAAGCTCTGCCGGCTATGTCTATCCGACGATCTGGCTCATGAACAACTATGATGGAAAGACAATCGGTGACCTTGCCCACACTGTGCAGGTTGATTCCTATCCGTCAGCGTTCGCACGCCTCGCTTCCGGCCAGGTCGACCTTCTCTGCACATTCGCCGATGCAAGGCGCGACTATGAGGATGACTGGACTGCATCATTCGGACGCACTGCAGACATCTGGACAGAGACCGATCTCGTCGGTGTCACTCCGATGATCTACAACGACACTGTGTGTGTCTCCAAGACAAGCCCGACAATCACTCCGGAGTTCGTCGAAGCGCTTCAGACAGCCTTCATGAACCTCAACAAGACTGAGGAAGGAAGATCCGTTATCGCTATCTACAGCCACACCGGATATCTTCCAGCCGTCTCCGCTGATTACGACAACGAGAGGGTTGCTCAGGAGATCATGAGGAATTCCGGCGTATAACCGCTGATACCTGCTACGGAGGAGGGGTCATCTCTCCTCCGTCAGCCTGAATGGGAAAGAGATGATAGTTTTCAAGGATGTAACGAAGGTATACCCGAACGGAACCGTCGGGTTGAAGAATGTGGATCTCACCATCGGCGATGGGGAGTTTGTCGCGATCATAGGACTTTCCGGAGCCGGCAAGTCGACACTGATAAGGGCTATAAACCGCATGCACCCCATCTCGTCCGGTTCCCTTACCGTTGATGGAACGGATGTCAGTACCCTTTCTGGGAAGAGCCTCCGCGCCCTGAGACGCAGGATCGGGATGATCTTCCAGTCATTCAATCTCGTTACGCGCACAAGCGTCATCCGCAATGTGCTCACGGCATTCGTACCTGAGCTGCCGCTGTGGAGGCGCATCCTTGGGATATTCCCGAAGGACGCAAAGCTGAAGGCCCTGGAAGCCCTGGACAAGGTTGGTATACTTGAGAAGGCATACACAAGGGTTGATCAGCTTTCAGGAGGACAGCAGCAGCGTGTCGCGCTTGCGCGTACGCTTGCCCAGAATCCTTCGATCATCCTTGCCGATGAACCTGTCGCGGCGCTTGATCCCGTGACGGCAAAGGTAGTCATGGATGACTTCAGGAATATCAACAGGAATATGGGGATCACCGTGCTGATCAATATCCATCACGTCGAACTGGCGCTTGAATACTGTGACCGTGTCATAGGCGTCAGGGCAGGGGAAGTCGTTTTCGATGGCCCCGCGTCTGCCGTGGATAAGGCGGCATTGGCATCGATATATGGGGATGAGAGCTATGAGCAGGGCTGAGCTTCCTCTATTTGATCGCATCTTCCGTCCAAGGACCTATACGCTGGGCAACGGAAAGACTGTGGAGGAAAGGCGTTCGCGGCTTCCTCTGATACTCCTTCTGATCCTCGTGGCGATAATCGTGTCCGGCGAGATCACAGGATTCCGGCTTTCCGTGCTTATACGGAGGATCAGCTACTTCTTTGTCATGCTCTCTGATATGTTCCCGCCTGACTGGGCATATATGCCGAGCGTATGGCAGCCGCTCTGGGATACGATCAAGATGAGCCTTCTCGGTTCCCTGATCGGCGCACTTCTCTGCATCCCGTTTGCTGTTCTTTCCAGTTCCAACCTCATCAGGAGCAAGGTTGTCACGGCTGTATTCAAGTTCTTCTTCTCTGTTGTCAGGACATTGCCGACCCTTGTTGTCGCTCTTATAGCCACATATGTGTTCGGCCTCGGAACGCTTGCGGGAACTGTCGCTATCGCTGTATTCACGTTCGCATACTGCGGCAAGATCCTCTATGAGCAGATCGAGACTGTGGATATGGGTTCGCATGAGGCGCTGGAGGCGTTGGGCATGGGACGGCTTTCTTCGATCAGGTACGCAGTCTGGCCGCAGGTGCTTCCATCATTTTTATCGACTGTCTTGTTCTGCTTTGAAGGAAATGTCCGCTATGCGTCCATCCTGGGCTATGTCGGCGCGGGGGGCCTTGGCCTCATACTGAATGAGAAGATCGGATGGAGGGAGTATCCGCGAGTTGGAATGATACTCATCGCGCTCTTCGTCGCTGTCATTGCGATCGAGTCCCTTAGCTCCTGGCTGAGAAGCAAGCTCACGTAGGAGGATCAGGAATGAATGAAATCAGGCTTACACCAGCTGAGATGCTTTCAAGGGAGCCAAGGAAATGGCTCATGACCATAGCGATTGCATTGGTCTCCGTCATCCTTGTATTCTGGTCCGGCAGTGCACTGGAGGCAAATGCTTCAGGCGGCTCTGGATTGTCCGTTGCGCGCAGTATCATCCTTGGAATCCTCCATCCGACGCCATCGCTTCTGCTGACGCTTGGGACGAACGGTGTTCCGTACCTGCTGCTTGAGACGATGTGCATCGCATTCCTCGGCACGCTTGTCGGAGCGGTCATATCGATTCCACTTGCCTTCCTCTCTGCATCCAACATACTGCCGAAGCCGATAGCAGTTCTCTTCCGGGTCGTCGTCATGGCGATCCGCACGATACCATCCTTCGTCTATGGACTGATGTTCATCATGGTGACCGGCCCCGGTGCGTTTGCCGGCCTCCTGACGATGTCGGTATGCTCTGTGGGGATGCTCTCAAAGATGTTCATGGAAACGATTGAGGATCTCGATAAAGGCATCCTTGAGTCATTGTCGGCAGCGGGCTGCACGACGTTCGACAAGATCCGCTACGGTATCATACCGCAGCTGATGCCTTCGTTTGCGTCTACGCTGATCTACCGCTTCGACATGAACCTCCGCGATGCCACCGTCCTTGGAATCGTCGGCGCCGGAGGAATCGGAGCCCCGCTGATCTTCGCCATGAATTCCTACAGATGGAATGATGTCGGGGCAATCCTTCTTGGCCTTGTGATCCTTGTCCTGATCGTTGAATGGTGCTCCTCGAAGCTGAGGAACGCGCTCATGAGAGGATGAGATGGCAACGCTCTTCTTCACCAGCGATACGCATTCGTATCTCTATCCTACCGATTATGTCTCTCCTGGCAGGAAGGATATGGGATATATGGCTCTTTCATCGCTTATTCCTCCTGATGCGATAGTCGCTGATGGCGGCGATGTGCTTCAGGGTTCTCCTCTTGTGCGCTATGAGATGAAAACAGGAGGAGGTTCATTCCTAGCCGCGGAAGCCTTCAACCGTGCAGGTCTTTCGATCTATGTGCCAGGCAATCATGACTTCAACTTCGGCTACGATACCCTTCGGACATTCCTTTCATCGCTCAATGCGGAGAAGATTGCCGCCAATCTGGTGGACAGAAGAGGAGAGCTGGGAATCATGCCTTTCACCCTCAGGACGACAGCTGATGGGCTCCGCCTTCTCTTTGTCGGTGTCATAACTGATTATGTGAACATCTGGGAAAGCAGGGAGAACCTGGAAGGGCTGGAGATCACGGATTCCGTTCTCGCGGCTTCCTCAGCCCTTGAGGAAGGACGTAAGCTCAACCCTGATTTCACTATCTGCATCTACCATGGAGGATTCGGGGAGGAGGAAGGGCCGATCAGGGAGAACAGGGGAGCAGAGCTTGCCAGTCTTGGCTTTGACCTGCTTCTGACGGGGCATCAGCATGCCATCATCGAGCCGAAGCATATAGGGAGGACACTGACACTGCAGACAGGTGCTAAGGCCATGCACGCCGCCATTGTGACATTCTCCCGCAGCAGGGGAGTTGAGGCATCCATAGTCGATGCCGATGCATCCCTTCCGCTTCCTGCTGGGATGGCGGCAATGCCGGAGGAAGAGGAAAAGGAGGTTCTTGCATCCCTTTCCATGCCAATAGGGCGCACAGAGGGAGTGCTTTCCGATCGCTCTAAGCTGAGCAGTGCTGTACATGGTTCCTCCCTTGCGGATTTCCTCAATGATGTTCAGCTTGGTTTCACAGGCGCTGATGTCTCAGCTGTATCCCTTCCGAATGACCCTGTCTCAATAGGGCCTGTCGTCACTCTTGGATCATTGCTGTCAGCGTATCCTTTCGCGAATACGCTTCTCAAGCTGCGCATTACCGGCGGGATGCTCCGGGAAGCGATGGAGCGATCGGCAGGATATTTCGATGAGGAGGACGGGCATGTGATCATCAGCGACCGGTTCACGATCCCGAAGGAAGAGCACTACAACTATGATTTCTACCGCGGAGTCTCCTATTCATTCGATATCAGGAAGCCGCTTGGTAGCCGTGTTGTCAGGCTATGCTTCAAGGATATCGATCTCCTGAAGTCCCCTGATTACCCTCTGACAATCGCTGTGAACAGCTATCGGGCAACTGGAACCGGCGGCTATGGCGTCTACCGCAGGGCCGCGATCATCGAAAGATATGGTGATGATGTGCAGGATATTCTTATCAGCAGGTTCGAGAGCGAGGGCAATGTTCCTGTGCCGTCTGGAACGGATTTCCTCCTCATCCTATGAGGCTGTGTTAACTTTTCGTGAAAATCTGTCCCCGGTCACGCGTTTTTCATTTGATTTCCATCTGAAACCGTGCGACAATGCTTTCTGTTGAAGGGAAGGCTGATCGACCCAGCAGCTTCTCTTCAGGCTCTCATAGTACAAATGGGAACAAGGAGGTTTGCCGCTGGTTTGCTCCAGCGGTGATTTTTTTGAATCAGTTCAGAAAATTGTGTGATTTCTGAGATCTATATACGAGAAGAGGCTTGCGGCTCTCGAACATGATGCGGA
>CALXYL010000004.1 GCA_944392985.1 uncultured Spirochaetaceae bacterium
TCCGCATGATTATCCTTCTCCTGAGGCGCTCCGTAATCCGGTGTCCCTCGGCAGCAAACCCGGGCTTCTGCATCCTGCTGCATCTGCATCCTGGGCAGATGTACCGCTCAAGCCTGACTATGATGTAATGCAGATGCCCGACCAGCTCTATGTCCTGATACACCGATTCCCGGCTGCCGTGCACATGCATCCTCCTCCCGCATCCCGGGCATTCCTTCTCCTCTTCGTTGTCTGAATGCACTCGGGTGACATATATTTCCTTGCCTCTGCTGCTGAGCCTCAGTTCTGGTTCCTTATCCACAATGAAATGTGGAAGCTCATGGCGTATTATGATACTCTCTTGCACGGGATGATCTTCCTTTTGATTTGTTCTTGCTTTTTTCAAATCTCAAAGGATTTCATCCCTCTTTTGTTGCGTTGCTATTCCCTTAATCCCACAACTTTCTGAACAGAGCCATTTTTTTTGCTTTTTCCTTTCCTTTCAATCGGGGATATAATCCTATGTGGAGGAAAACATGACCGAAATAAGGAAAGTCGATGATAAGGTCTCCCAGATCACCATAAGGTCTGGCGAATACAGTGCATCAGTATTCACATATGGAGCCATACTCCAGTCCTTCTGCCATAAGGATAGGGATATACTTCTTGGCTATGACAGCTATGAGCCGTACCTGACAGCCCCCGGGCATATCGCAGAGGTCGTAGGTCCTTTCGCGAACAGGATACGGAACGCTGAGTTCACCATGGATGGCAAGCGCTATGTGCTTGAGAAGAACAATGGCCCGAACAATCTCCATTCCGGTTCAAAGAACTTCGGATCGAAATACTGGAAGATCGACGGAAGCGATGATGTGAGCGTCAGGCTCTCCCTGGAATCGAAGGAGGCGGGAGGATTTCCTGGCAATCATCATGCAGAGATCATCTATTCGCTTACGGAGGACGGGAAGCTGTCCCTCCATTACATCGTTTCAAGCGATGCGAAATGCCCCGTCAACATGACGAATCATGCATATTTCAATCTGAATGGAAAGGGAGGCATAAAGGGCCACGTCCTGAAGATGGATGCCACTGGATACCTTGAGGTAGACGATACACTCATCCCCATCGATGCAAGAAAGACTGAGGGCACAGATTTCGATTTCCTCTCGCCCCATAGGATCGGAGAGCGTAGAGAAGGCATGTATGACCACTGCTTCATATTCGGAGATGATCGAAGCGCGGAGCTTGTGGGTGATGATTACCGGATGCTGATGACGACGGATCTGCCTGCTGTCCAGCTGTACACAGCCAGCACGCTTTCATCGCTTGTCCCTGGCAAGGGAGGCCGGATGCTGGAACCATTCGGAGGGGTCGCCCTTGAGACGGAACTCTTCCCGGATTTCCCCAACCGCCCTGATTTCCCAGGCGCATACACGGAGGCAGGAAAGCCTTTTGAAACAACGACTTCCTATCAGCTTCTGCCGCTCTGATGTGTATTTTAGAGGAAGAGTCGGGAACGGTATTGCCATAGCCTCCCTTTGCTGGTAGTAATGGTCTTGTCCGATGAAGAAAGCACTGATACTCATAGCAATCCTCATTCCTCTGCTGGCCGCTTCCTGTGCAACAACAGGAGCCAGTCTGCCTGTTGGCGAAAGCGATCGCACTGCTGCCCTGATAGCGGCTCTCGCGGAGAGTCCGTCAGGAGAGAGGCCGGAGGAGAGGAGGGAAGCTGTGCTTCCCACGCCTGAGACTGTGAGGGAGGCAGAGGCCGTGCCTGTGGCTGAAGAGGCTTCTGCTGCCGTGGAGGAGGTGCTTCCAGCTCCTGAGGAGGCTTATGTGGAAGTGGAGGAGCCGGTTAATGAACCTGAAGAGGAAGTGGCTCCACAGCCGGAACCTGTTGCGGTGTTCTCCGATGAACCGGAGGAGGATAGCCTCCCCGTCATAGAAGTGCCGATGGAGGCCATGGCGGAAGCAGATGGTGAAACCGTTCCTGTCTCAGGGGAGAGGGAGGAGAGCGCTCCGCTGATTTATCCTGTGGAAGAGGAGTCAAGGAGCTTCATGGACGAGCCGATGGCCCCATGGATGATCCGCCTGATGATGATTTTCATTGTTATCATCGTGCTGTTCACCGTCTCTTCGGCGATCAGGAATGCTTATTGTGCCCCTCTTTCCCGGCTGGCTTCCGCCGCAATTGCCGTGCTGCTCACGGCGCTATCATGGGTGCTTTCATATATCATTGCAGGCGCGTCAGCGTTTTATCCTGCATATCTTGTGCTTCTCCTGACATACTTCATACTGCGTTCCAAAGGGAAGGTGTCTGATCAGCAATAGCCTCCAGCTTCCGCAGAAGGTCAGTATGGTAGAAGAACGCATCGAGAGCCATTATGGCTGCACCTTCACGTGCGCCTTTCTCCCCAAGGAGTGACCTGAATACAACGGCATCCCTTCCGGGTGGCAGAAGCGACGCGATGAGGTTCTGCAGATGCGCATATGCATCATCGGGAAGCTGGGACAGGTCGCCTGTGATCATCACCTTCGAGGCTGCTGTTGCCTGTATGGATTCTGCCAAGGCCATTGCAATCGGCTTCATCGCTTCCATCATGACGGACGCGTAGGAGCTGTTCCGCACAAGATCCCTTACTGAAGGGGCACCGGAGGCGGCCATCAGGGCTTTGCCTGATGCGGAGGCTTCCAGGCATCCCCTTCCACCGCAGCTGCATTCACCATCCTTCCTTACCCTGATGTGTGCAAGGGTCGGGAGGGGAATGAGGGTGTCTTTGAGAATGGCGGCATCGAAGCTGTCCGACCATGAAAGGAAGAGGGTGTTGTCCAGATTATCAGAAGCTGCTGTTTCCGCTGCTGCTTCTGCTACTGCCCTCGATATCCTCATACAGGGTTTTGGAAGCTCTGGAAGATCCGGAAGAGGCTCTGAGGATATTATGGCGCTGCCGTATAGCCTGACGTTCTCTCCCGAGCTCATCCGATTGATTGCGGCTTCAATGGTTCCTTCTTCCAGCCCATTCCTGGGAAAGCGTTCATAGCGCAGGACGCTTCCTGAGAGATCCGATGCTGAGACAGAGATTGACCGCTGCCTTATATCCAGCACGAGCACGCGTCCGGCGGAGCGCTCTATTGAGACGATGGTCCCTGGCCTTCCTGGGGAGGATCTGTCCTTCTTCCCCTCCTTGATGATCCCCTCGCTGACCATGCCCTGTATCATGTCACCGATCGAGACCTTGTTGATGCCGAGCCTTCTGGAGAGCTCTGCCCTTGAGCATCCGCCTTTGCGCAGCTCCGAGAGGACCTTCATGCGGTTTATCACCCTTGCGTTATCTGGCTTAGAGAAATCCATACAGGGATTGTAAACCGTCCTTCCTTATTTTGCCATATTGCCGATTGGCGTTTGCGGCAGTATCTTCCAAGCTGGTAACCTAGGGAGGGAAACGATGTCAAATAGGAAATTCAAGACAGAGGTCGCGGATCTTCTGCACCTCATCATACACTCGCTCTATTCAAATAAGGAGATATTCCTTCGGGAACTGATCTCGAATGCATCCGATGCTATAGACAAGCTGAGGTATCTTTCTCTGACTGATGAGAAGCTGAAGGGCTATTCGTTCAGTCCTCGTATTGATATCAGCTTCACCGAGGATGGTGAGAGGAAGCTCATCATCAAGGACAATGGAATCGGCATGAATGAGACCGATCTCAATGATAACCTCGGAACGATTGCCTCGTCCGGAACAAGGAAGTTCCTTGCCTCATTGAGCGATGACCAGAAGAAGGATTCCAATCTCATCGGCCAGTTCGGTGTGGGCTTCTATTCCGCATTCATGGTCGCGAAGAAGATCACTGTGATCTCCCGGAAGGCCGGCGAGGAAGAGGCATGGAAATGGGAGTCAGACGGTGAGTCCTCATATTCGATCGAAAGCGCTGAGCGTCAGGAGCAGGGTTCTACCCTTATCCTCACCCTCAACGAGGAAGGAGAGCAGTATGCGAACCGCTGGGAGCTTGAGAACCTCATCAAGAAGTATTCCGACAACATCGCTTACCCGATCTACCTTGAATATGATCAGGTTCACTATGACAACGAGAAGAAGGATGAGAACGGCAACGCCCTGAAAACGACGGAGCATAAGGTTGAGCAGATCAACAGCGCTTCTGCACTGTGGAAGAGGCCGAAGTCATCGATCAAGGATGAGGAGTACAGGGAGTTCTACAAGAACAGCTTCTACGATTCAGAGGATCCTCTTTTCTACATCCATACCCAGGCTGAGGGAACGAATGAATACACAACCCTCTTCTACATTCCCTCAAAGGCGCCTTTCGATATGTACTATGCCGATTACAGGCCAGGCGTGAAGCTCTATGTGAAGAGGGTTTACATCACCGATGATGACAAGGATCTCCTGCCGACTTATCTCCGCTTCGTGCGTGGAATCATCGACAGCGAGGATCTGCCGCTCAATGTATCCCGTGAGATACTCCAGGAGAACAGGGTGATGGTCTCCATAAGGAACGCTTCGGTGAAGAAGCTGCTTGGGGAATTCAGGAAGATCTCTGAGAACAATCCCGAGCTGTATTCAAAGTTCATCGCCGAGTACAACCGTCCGCTGAAGGAAGGACTCTATTCCGATTACGCCAACAGGGAGACACTATTGGATCTTGTCCGTTACAAGAGCAGCACGGAGGATGGCTATGTTTCCCTTAAGGAGTATAAGTCCAGGATGAAGGAGGATCAGAAGGCCATCTACTACATCACAGGAGGAAAGGAAGAGGTTCTCCGCACATCCCCTCTTGTGGCTGCATACCGCGAGAAGGGCTATGAGGTTCTCATAATGGGCGATGATATCGATGATATCGTGGTCGCTTCAATCGGTGAGTATGACAAGACTCCGCTGAAGGCCATCAACAAGGCCGGTGCGCTTTCCGATCTCAAGAGCGATGAGGATAAAGCGAAGGAGGAGGCGAAGAAGCCCGTTGCGGAGAAGATCAGGAAGGCTCTTGGGGACAGGGTAAAGGATGTCGTGATCTCCTCCCGCCTGACTGACACGCCAGCTGCCGTGATCCTTTCCGATGATGATCCATCGGTGCAGATGCAGCGTCTGATGAAGCAGATGGGCGGCGAGATGCCGGAAGTGAAGCCGATGCTTGAGATCAACCCGGATTCTCCAGTGATCGCGAGGATCGAGAAGAGTGATGATGAGGACTTCATCGCGGCTCTCAGCGCTGTCATCCTTGACCAGGCTCTGATACAGGAAGGCGTGATGCCCTCAGATCCCGCGTCATTCGCGGCGGCTCTCACGAAGCTCCTTTCCGAATGAGATGTTAATCTGCTAGAATATGGGGACGGATGGATAATCCGTCCTTTTTCATTGATGGTCGGAGGGGATCATATGGCAGATATCGATTTCAGTGATGGCGGCAGAAGAAAAGGCATCATCAGCAGGATCATTTCCTTTCTCTTCAAGACGTTATTGATTATCCTGCTGGTATTCCTGGCGCTTGCTCTTATTTACTTCATCCTTAATAAAGCCGGTGCATATGGGGCTGCGGATGCTATCGATTCAGCAGCCAGCTTTGTCTTTGACGGCATTGATCGTGCAACTGATGTCCTTGCGGATTTCCTTCTCACGCCCACGGGTGTGCTCGTGAGGCAGATAGTCATGACGGCTCTTGGCTGCCTTCTCTATCTCGCGATTCTATGGAAGGCTTTCGTCAGAGGCTGCTGGAAGCTGATCCTTCGGCCATACACGGTGGTTACCACGCTCTGCGGGCTTGCATTGATGGGTGTTATTGCGGAAAGCACTGGTCCCATGGGCATGTACGGGATAGGATTCTTCCGTTTCGTGTCACAGCTCTTCTTCTTCCCGATCCAGCTTGTGTCCATGGCTGCCGCTCATTTCGGCCATGGGTTCGAGATCCCGTTCGCTGTCACATGGTATGGCTCGATCGTATTCTTCTACGGGATCATCCTCTTCCTGTTCGTCCGCTTCCGCGTGTGGCTGCAGTTCACGCGCAAGATGCATCTCCTTGGATCTTCACCTGCACTCGATCTCTGCAATGAGGTTGTAAAAGAAGCGAGGAAGCATACAAAGGGAATATCTTCGAAGATGCGCTTCTATATAGTCAATGATGATTCAGTGAATGCGTTTGCCTTCGATTACAACAAGGTTGCGCTGCATTCAGGGCTTTTGGTGAATGACCAGGAATGGATCGATGAGGAGGTTGTCCGGGCTGTCATCGCGCATGAGCTTGGGCATATCGCCCATCATGATGTCCTCTCCAGCGCAATCGCGAATGCCAATTTCCTCGTATTCTTCTTCATCGTCCTCATACCATATTATTTCGCCGCGGGAATGATCGACGGAAAGAATGAAGGAGGAACCGGGCTCATCATCACGCTTGTTGCGCTCTTCATCATGCTTGTGTCATGGATCATCAGGACAATGATGAATGGTGTCCATTACATCTGCTATCTCCTTGGAGGCAAGAGAGAGGAATACGGCGCTGATAAATTCGCAGTGAAGATCGGTATGGGAAAAGGGCTTCTGGCATTCATGGTCGCATATTCAGATGCGCCATCCGGTGGTTTCTCCGATCCCCATCCCAGCATGAAGAACAGAGCGCTCCATCTTGTCAAATGGATGGGAAGGAGCCGCCATGAGGCTTATCAGGATCTGGATATCAAGCGGCTGGAGGAGATTGTCCGCTAGGCTTTCCTGTCAAGGCCGATGAGGAATATCTCGAATGAATCATCGCGTGAGGCCTTCGGTTTGAAGGCTTTTGCCTTCTGGAAGATTGTTCTCATCTTCCTGAGCACTTCCTGTTCCCCGCCGCCCTGGAATATCTTTATGACCATGTTCCCATGCATCCGAAGCTGTTCGCTGGCAAGGAGAACTACCTGCTCAGCAAGGTATTCGGAGCGCGTTGTATCGACTATCCTGTTTCCAGTAGTCATCGGTGCCGCATCCGATATGATGGCATCATAGGGGCCTTCTTCCACCAGATGTGCCCTGATCTCCTTTGAGAAGGCATCGCCGGTGAAGCTGATCACAGTCGGCGGAATGGGGTCGAGGGAGAGTGGATTGAGATCCACAGAAACAATCTTCCCCTTTCCCTTGATCAGCTCGCGGTGCGTGAAGAGCGTCCATGAGCCGGGAGCGGCACCGACATCCAGCACAGTGTCGCCGGGCTTTATCAGGCGATGCGCCGCGTTGATCTCCTCCAGCTTGTAGACGGAACGGGCAGGGTATCCCTCCCTGTGCGCCCTCTGCGTATATGAATCAGCTTTGTCTCTTCTCGATGTGGCCATAGGGAGAGTCTAGCCGTAACGATGGAAGGCGTCAAACAGGCAGGGTGAGATCTCCTTCCCCGATCCATCCTTTCTTCCTCATCGGAAGGGCAATGAGCACGGTGAGCACAGCCGGAAGGATGAAGTGGACGAGGAGGACTGCCGGGATGCAGCCAGGTCCCATCTGGGCGACAGCATTGAACTGTCCGACTAGGCCGCTTGTCCCCATTCCGGCGCCTGCAGCGTTGTTCGTCATTTTCAGAATGCATGTTGAAACAGGCCCTGTGATGGCTGATGCAAGTGTCGGCGGAATCCATATCCTCCAGTTCTTCCATATATTCGGTATTTGGAGCATCGATGTTCCCAGTCCTTGGCTTATGAGGCCGCCGAATCCATTCTCTGGGAAGCTCATGACTGCGAAGCCGATCATCTGCGCCGCGCATCCTGCGCATGCGGCTCCCGCGGCAAGTCCGGATAATCCCAGCGATATGCAGATCGCCGCGGAGCTTATCGGAAGCGTGAGCACCATTCCAACGACGACCGATACGAGGATACCCATAGGGAATGGATAGAGCATCGTCAGCTGGTTTATGAAGGCTCCTATAGCCCCCATCAGTGCTGCGACGGCAGGTGATACCAGAAGCCCGATGATCCCACCGGAGAGGATTGTCACGAAGGGCACAACGATGATATCGGCCTTGGTCTTTCCCGTTACCCATCTTCCTGCAAGCGCTGCCGCCAGAGCGGCGATGCAAGCGCCGAGCGGTTCCCCTGATGCAATGCTGATGGCGCCCGCTTCCGCGATGGTTATCGCGCCTCCTCCAATGGTTCCCGCGACTGCGGAGGCATAGAGCGCAAGCCCCTTTGCCCCCACTGCGTTTGCAACCCCGATTCCGATGGCGGGACATGTCAGGCACTGCGCGATCTGCCCGAAGGCGGAGAGCCAGTCCAGCCCTGCATACGTGCCGATCTGCTTTATGATGAGTCCGATGATCAGGGATGAGAAAAGTCCCTGTGCCATTCCGTTGAGCACGGAGACGATATAATCCCCGATGCGCTTCCTGTCCGTATCCGGCATGTTCTTCACTCCTGGTTGATGTGTGGCTGTTCCCGGATAGCAGGACAACGCGTTACCGTTTCAGTAGAGCGAAGGCTTCCGATGGGTGGGATTATCAGGGAAAGACGGCAGAAGGTCAACACAAATGGGAGGCCGAAGCAGAAAAAGACCGCCAGGCAGCTGAATGGGGTGGGAGAGTGCTGCCTGGCGTAGTTTTTTCACACATTGCAAAGGAGGTATGAAAAACTGTTGCTCTGTACCATTCCTGATGCATATTCCATGCCAAGCTGCATCCAATGTGGAAATTATCGGATAAAAAACAAAGACGCCCGAAAATAGACGTCTTTGAATACACTAAAAAGGAGGTTTGTTGAAAAAACTGTTTGCTCTGTCAAGTCTCTTGCAATATCCGTGCCAACTTTTTCCGTGGTCTTTTCTGACCTCTAAACACATGTTGCATGATGCTGCAGTGTGTAAAAACTACACACTGTGTAATATTTTCCACCTTCAGCTGTGCATATTGACCACACCATTTTCTCTAAGTACTTTTCGTGGAATGAACAGCATCATCAACAGGAAGTTCCGCTACACATATTCCAATGCAGCCCTGGCAATCGTGGCTGCAGATATCATCATATACCTTGTGACCTATCTGCTATATCCTGCGCTTACATATTATCTTGCCCTTGTTCCCGGGGCAGTTGTCTACGGCCATTGCTACTGGCAGTTCGTCACATATATGTTCGTCCATGGAGGCATATGGCATCTCTTCTCCAATGTCCTTGGGATATTCATCTTCGGGACAGCTGTTGAGAGGGCTATCGGTACGCGGGAATTCCTCCTGTTCTATTTCCTTACGGGAACGCTTTCAGGAATCGCGAGCTTTGCGTCCTTCATCCTTTCCGGGACGAATGCCATCCTGCTCGGGGCATCCGGCGCGCTGTATGCGCTGATGCTGCTTTTCTCGGTATTCTATCCGCGTGCCGTGATCCTGCTGTTCGGATTCATCCCGATCAGGGCACCGCTTCTTGTCCTCCTCTATTTCCTCATCGAGCTTTTCAGCCAGATCGGATCCTATGGAGGAGGGATTGCCCATATGACACACCTTTTCGGGCTTCTTTTCGCATTCCTCTACTGCCTGATCCGGATGCGCATCAAGCCATGGCGGGCCTGGGGACTATGAGCTGATTTCCTCCCTGATCTCCCTATAGCCTTTCTTTATCGTCCCGTAGATCAGATCCAGCCTCTTCTCATGGTGGATGAATGCGCTCTTCATCGCGTTGATGGTAAGCCTCTCCAGATCATCCAGGCCGAGCCCGTATTCCCTGACGGCTATCATCATCTCCTTTGAAAGGGATGTGCCGCTCATAAGCCTGTTGTCAGTGCAGAGGCACACTCTGAAGTGGTTCCGGAAGAAGATGGGGAATGGGTGGGAGGAATAGTCAGGAACAGCGCCGGTGCCGATGTTGCTTGTCAGGCACATCTCCAGAGGTATCCTTTTGTCCTGCACGAAATGGGCAAGGGAACCCATGCTGATGATCCTTCCGTCCTTCACTGTCATATCATCGGTAAGCCTTGTCCCATGTCCGATGCGATGTGCGCCGCATATCTGGATCGCCTGCCAGATCGATTCAAGGCCGAATGCTTCTCCTGCATGTATCGTGATGCTGAAATTCTGCGCCCTGATGAAGCTGAAGGCATCAATGTGCTTCTTCGCGGGATTCCCGGCCTCGTCCCCTGCGAGGTCAAAGCCGACTGTGCCACGGTCGGAGAACGCTACGGCAAGCTCTGCCGTCCTCAGCGACTCCTCCACGCTCCTGTCACGCATCGCAGAGAGGATCAGTCCGAATTCCATCCCAGTCTCGCGACGGCCATCCTGAAGGCCATCCAGGACAGCCTGTGTCACCTCCTCCATTGTCAGGCCCTGCCGTGTATGGAGTACCGGGGCAAATCTGATCTCTGCATACACAACCCCATCTGCTGCGAGATCCTCCACCTCTTCCCTTGCGATCCTCCTGAGGCTTTCCCTGTCCTGCATCAGGCCTGTAGTGACATCGAACGCCTTAAGGTAGAGCGGGAGTGACTTCTCATCGGATCCCCTGGAGAACCATGCCCTGAGGTCAGAGGGCGAGTCTGCAGGCAGCTTTGTCCCCTGCTTTTTGGCGAGCTCTATTATCGTTTCCGGCCGCAGAGACCCATCGAGGTGCTCGTGCAGCTCGACCTTCGGTATCCTTCGGATGATCGTATCAGTGAGCATATGATGATTATATATGCAGGCAGGCGAAGATGCAAAAACAGCCAAATGATCGACAATATTTTTACAATTCCCCTGTAATTTTTTGGATTTCAGGAAATTATCATTTTGAAAACATTGCATTCCTCTTTACAATATCCTCTTTTCTCGCCATTATCCTAAGTAACTGCTTTGGAGGATTATCGAAAAAAATGGCAAAGACTTCCGAAACCATCAACAAGAAACTTATTGCTGCTGCAATAAGCGCAACTAAGGCTAGGGATATCAAGGAGCTTCTTGAGAAAGGAGCTGATGTCAACGCACACAATGAGTGGGGCCTTACCCCTGTGATGCTCGCTGCTCAGTACAATCATTCCGTGGCTGTGCTCAAGGCTCTTATCGAGGCTGGCGCGGATATCCACGAGGCTGAGCCGAAGTACAGGTCAAATGCTCTGCATCTTGCTGCAAACAGCTCGAAGAACCCGAATGTCATCGAGGCTCTTCTTGATGCTGGTGCAGACATCGAGGCAAGGAACTATCTGGGCGAGACCGCTCTCATCATGGCTGTCAACAGCAATGACCAGACGAAGATCGCGACTCAGCTCATCAAGTCCGGCGCAGACATCAATGCCCGTGATTACCAGGGTCACTCCGTTCTTGATTACGCTAAGAACGCTAAGAAGACCTACATCGTCAATCTTCTCAAGGAGAAGGGCGCTGTGTGATCATTCCCTGTCGGGAAAGATGGAGGCCACCGGAAGGTGGCCTTCATGCATCTCAGGCTCGCGATGCTTCGTCAGCTCTCTCTACAAGGCTATGCTGCCATTCAAGGAGGGTGTCATGGAGCGACTTGTCGCTTCCTTTGATATCAACCATCGTCCTTATCACAGGCTCCGTTCTTGATTTGCTGAGCCAGAGATAGGCTTCCGCTTTCCCATCGCTGTCGTAGAACTGTATCTTGAGCCCTCCGGTGGAGTCGGGGGCCCTGTATTCCGTTCCCATTCCGATGCTTTCCTCAGAGCCTTCGTACTGCCTCTCCTCCCATGATGAGAACCGCCCTTCCATCATCCTGTCGATCTCGCTGGAAAGAAGTTTCTCATACTCAGCCTTGAGCCTGTTGTAGTCTGTGCTCCTGATATGCATCACAGCATCTGATGAGAATGCCGACGTGGTCATGTAGGAGGGCAGGGCATCAACGAGGGAGGATAGGGATGGGGTGTCCTCCGGACGCTTGCCGAGCTTCTCCATCAGGAATGCGTAAAGCCCGTCCACAGACCATAGCTTCGCGAATGTCATCAATGAGTTGAGCGGGTCGCGGACCTTCGCGGGGTAAGTGATGTTCCCTCCGTTGCTTCCCTCGCCGCAGACCCTGCATGTATAGCCTCTTGATCTGAGAGAGGCTGACAGAGTGACAACATTGGCTTCCCCGATGTCCGATCGGAATACCTTCGCGCCAAGCCGTGCGGAAATATCATCGATGAGGAGGGAAGTGGGGCCGTTGATTGCAATGGCGATCCGCTTCTTCCCTTCCGCTGCATCGTGTGCGATCTCGATTGCGGCGACAAGGGCGAACACTGTCTGCGCGCTGAGGATGCGTGCCTTGCCTTTCCTGTCGATGTAGACGAAATTTCCTCTGTCCCCATCATTGTCAGGCATGTAGCCAATGATGAACGAGGGATCCTTTCTGTGGCGTTCCTCCAGGGCTTTCCGCGCATATTCGAGGTTCTCTCCCTCTGGAACGATTGCGTGTGCAATCTGCCTTGGCTCGGAATTCATTGCCCAGAGGGCGGCATCATGGCGCCTTAGGAACGGGATATCGATCGAAGCGGCCCGCGCAGAGCCGTTGAAGTCTATGACGACTCCGAATGGCAGGGAGAATGGCTCATTCACGCGTGCCGTCCTCATCACGAAGGACTCGTAGACGGACAGCGCTTTCCGTTTTGCCCTGTCATGCTCCTTGAGCACCCTGTCCACTTCCTCCTCTGGAGCGCGTTCAACTAGTGCTCTCAGCTCTGCTGCCGCGCCTTTGTGTTCGATGCTCTGCCGGAAAGAGGGGATGATCCCATCCATCTCCTCCTTTGGAAGCACTCCACCCAGGACTCCGAACTTGTAGCCGTTATGGCCAACGGGATTATGGGATGCTGAGATATAGAAGAAGCCGTCAAAGGAATGTGAGAATGCCATGATCTCCGGGGCTGATGAGATGTGGATATCTGTCAGGATGGCGCCCTTTGCTATGAAAGCCCTTCTTACAGCTTCCGAAAGCAGCCTTCCTGTCGGCCTTGCATCGCAGCCCATCACTATCCTTGGCCTTTCCATGCCGAGATAATCGAAGAAAGCCGCTGCTGCCGCCGCTGCGATGAGAAGCATCTCCTCGCTTGTCTCCTCCGTACTGTCCTCCTCATCCCCGGATGCCGCCATCACGGCCCTCCATCCTGATGCAGAGAGGATGCAGCGGGAGAGGGCATTTCTGAGGCTCTCATCATCGGCTTTTCCAGAGAGCAGCTGCCTGCTGCTGTCGCTTATCAGTATTCCGGTATTGCTGTCAAAGTATCTCATGATCATCATCCTTTCGCTCATTATAGCCCCTTACAGGGGCAGTTTGGGAAAATAAAAGGCTCCCATCGCTGAGAGCCTTGCTTCATAGTGAAGGATGTCAATCCAGTTCCTTTTCCACGATAGCGCTGTCGATCTTCGCCTGTTCCTTGGCAATCTCTGCCTTGATCTCCTCTGCGAGATCGGAAATCAGGTAGCTGGTCTCCTCTCCGGTGCTTCTCAGCTTGACCTCGACCTTGCCATCCTTGAGGCTCCTGTTGCCAAGCGTGATGCGGATCGGTATTCCGATAAGGTCCGCATCCGCGAACTTGACTCCAGCGCTTTCCTTCCTGTCGTCATAAAGGACCTCGATTCCCTTTGCAAGGAGATCGCTGTAGATGGATTCAGCGATTGCAGTATCCTTGACGAGGGAGACAAGGTGCACCTGGTAAGGCGCAACGGAGATCGGGAGCCTGAGGCCGACTTCATCATTGTATTCCTCTGCAAGGCAGGCAAGGAGGCGTCCCACTCCGATGCCGTATGAGCCCATGACGACTGGTATCTGCTTGCCTTCCTCATCCTGATACGTCGCATTCATCGCCTCTGAATAGCGTGTGCCGAGCTGGAATATGTTACCGATCTCCACGCCCTTTGAAGCCTTGAGCGGCTTGCCGCAGTGCGGGCAGAGCGCACCTTCCCTTGCTGATGCGATATCAGCGACAGCTCCGGTGTAATCGCGTCCGAAGTTTGTATTCAGCAGGTGGTATCCTGCTTCGTTTGCACCTGCGACAAGGTTGTTGGATTCAGCGACGGTATCATCGACTACAGTGATGAATTCACCTGTTGCGCCGATAGGAGATGCAAAGCCGGGAACCATCCCATGGGCTTCGATCTCCTCTGTGCGCGCCGGGCGGAGGGAGTTAGCCTTCACAGCATTGGTGAGCTTTGATTCCTCGACCTCAAGATCTCCCCTGACAAGCGCGACGATCAGCTTCTCCTCCTCTTCGCCATTCCTGTCATTGATGAAGGTGCCGACCATGAACACGCATTTTGCAGTCTTTCTCGGTTCGATCTTCAGATAGTCAGCAAGGGCCTCAATCGTATGCGCATCCGGAGTTGATACCTTCTCGATCGGCTTCATCTCCTCCTTGAAGTATTCCTTCCGGGCCTTTGCGATCTGCCTGTTCGCTGTATAGCCGCATTCAGGGCAGAGGATGATCGTATCCTCTCCGATAGGTGAGAGGTACATGTACTCGTGAGATACCTTTCCTCCCATCATTCCCGTGTCAGCTGCAACGGCAACACAGGGAAGGGCGCAGCGTGAGTAGATCCTGAAATACGCTTTGTAGTGGGCAGCATACTGCTTCTGAAGGCCTTCATAATCCTTGTCGAAGGTGTAGGAATCGAGCATTGTGAACTCGCGTACCCTTATAAGTCCTGCCCTTGGTCTTGGATCGTCTCTCCACTTCGTCTGGATATGGTAGACGAGGAGGGGAAGCCTCTTGTAGGAATCGATGAGATTCCTTGCAAGATCAGTAACCGCTTCCTCATGCGTCATTGCAAGGACCATATCGCGGTTATTGCGGTCCTTGAAGCGCCCCATCTCCTTGTCAATCGAAAAGAACCTTCCGGTCTCCTTCCAGATATCAGCGGGGTTCACGACAGGCATCATCAGTTCCTCCGCTCCGATCCTGTCCATCTCCTCGCGGATGATTGTCTCTATCTTCTGCGTAGCTCTGAAGCCAAGCGGCAGCAGGGAGAAGATGCCTGCTCCCATCTGCCTGATGTATCCTGCTCTCAACAGGTACTCATATCCTTTTGTATCCGCTCCATTAGGCGCCTCTCTCAGCGTCTTGGAAAACATCCTGGACATTCTCATTGTGATTGTCTCCTCAACAGCTCGGATTATATGTTTATGCAGTCATCGGGGCAACATGCTTCCCCTTCGCATAGGGCGGGCTCTTTGTGCTACTATAATGTAGCAGTGCGCAGTGCATGCATCATGGCTGCGGACGGACATGATAGGAGATCAGTCTATGGATGAAGCAACGCTAGGGATGCTGAAGGATAGGGCTTTTGCTGCCAGATGCAGCACCATCCGTGAGATAGCAGCGTTCGGATCTGGCCATATCGGCGGGAGCATGTCGATCATAGAGATACTTGCATACCTCTACTGGAAGGAGATGAACATCGATCCTTCAGATCCGAAGAAGGATGATCGTGACAGGCTGGTTGTATCGAAAGGACATGCCGGCCCTGCAGTCTATGCAACTCTTGCCCTGAAGGGTTTCTTCCCTGAGGAATGGCTGAAAACGCTCAACCAGGGAGGCACGCGCCTTCCTTCGCACTGTGACATGACAAAGACACCTGGCGTTGATTTCACCGGTGGTTCCCTTGGGCAGGGGTTCTCCGCGGCTGTCGGAATTGCGCTTGGGCAGCGGGTGAGGAAGATGGATGCCCGCACATTCGCGATCATCGGCGATGGCGAATCACAGGAAGGCCAGATATGGGAGGCTGCAGAGACGGCGGGAGCATGGAAGCTCGGGAATCTCTTTGCTTTCCTTGATCTCAATGGACAGCAGCTCGATGGCTACACGAGGGATATAATCCCGCAGCTCCATACTGAAGGGAAATGGAAGGCTTTCTGCTGGGATGTCCATGTGATCAACGGCCATGATTTCCAGGAGATAGAGAAGGCTATCGAGGATGCGAAGGCGACTCCTGATATGCCTCACATGATCATCATGAATACGGTCAAGAGCTATGGATACATCCCTGGAGAGGGAATAAAGGGCAACCATTCAATGACGATAACGCCAGAGGGAGCCGAGGAGGCCATCAGGGCGCTTGCAGAGAGGGAGGGCAGAGCAATATGAAGGATGCGCATGTTTATCCGAATTACAGGGATGCTGTTGTCGGTGCTGTTGTCGATCTCGCTGCCGAGCATCCTGAGATCGTGTTCCTCGATGCTGATCTCTCCTCGTGCATTGGATCGACGGCTTTCCAGAAGGCTTATCCTGACCGTTTCTTCAACTGCGGTATCGCGGAGGCGAACATGGTCGGGGTTGCGGCAGGGCTTTCATCGATGGGCCTTGTCCCGTTCATCCATTCCTTCGGCTGCTTCGCGTCCCGCCGTGATTACGATCAGCTCTTCATCTCCGTCGGCTATACCCACCAGACGGTGCATGTCATCGGCTCCGATCCCGGGATCACCGCTCAGTACAATGGCGGAACCCATATGCCATTTGAGGACATCGCGCTGATGAGGCAGATCCCTGATCTCGTGATAGTGGAGCCATCCGACGGGCAGTCGCTCTATGAGCTGACACAGCAGGTCTACCGCAATGGCCATTCCTCGTATATCAGAACGCCTAGGAAGGGTATTTCGTTCCGGTACTCAACGGAGGATCGGATTGAGCTTGGAAAGGGAATCGAGCTTCTTGATGGGGAGGATGTCGCAATCATAGCAACAGGTGCGCTTATGGTGGATGCGGCACTTGGAGCTGCGAGGATACTCGAAGGAAAGGGGATCAAGGCAACTGTCATAGACCTTCACACGATCCGTCCTCTTGATACCGCTATCATCGAGCGTGCGGCTTCGCGTACAGGCCACGTGCTTGTCTGTGAGAACGGCCGCTATGCAGGAGGCGTCGGTGAGATGATCGCAGCGCATCTTGCAGAGGTGTCCCCGGCAAGGATGTCATTCGTGAATGTCGGCGACCGCTATGGCGAGGTCGGCAATCTGAAATACCTCGCTCCGGCGTTCGGATTCACAGCCGAGGATGTCGCAGCGAAGGCAGAGGAGCTTGCCAGAAAGTGAGATTGCAGCTGCAGCTGGAGACCATTCCGGTTTGGGATGGTCTCAAGGAAGGAAGCGAATGCTTCATCTGCTCTCTGATGAAGCAGGCTGAGGCGGATGGGATCAGATACTATCTTTCATCTGCTGTAATGACGCCGGAGGTAAGGGTTGAGATGAACAGGCATGGCTTCTGTCCGCATCATTCTGCAATGCTTGCCGAAGGCGGGAAGCCCCAGTCACTCGCTCTTGCCATGGACACATACTATGACGAGAACAAGCGTACCTTCTCTCCTTTTTTCGAAAGGATAAAGGGTGCTGGCAACGCGAGGAAGGCGGAGAAGGCGGCGGAAGCGCTCTTTGAGGCTGCCCATTCACGGGAGAAGGGCTGCCTTATCTGCTCGAGGATGGATGATAGGCTTCTCCGCTACTGCTATACGGTGGCTGCGCTCTGGCGTGATGACCAGGATTTCAGAAGCGCACTGGAGTCCTCAAAGGGATTCTGCCTCCATCATACAGAGGCTTTGCTGAAAACCGCGGGGGAAGTTCTTTCCGGGGATGATCTCCTTCATTTCCATCAATCGATGATCGCTCTTCTTGAGAAGAATCTCGACAGGGTCCAGCATGATGACTGGTGGATGACCCAGAAATACAAGAGCGAGAACAAGGACAAGCCATGGAATGGCGCAGAGGACGCCCAGAAGAGAGCAGTCTATAAGCTCATAGGGGAGGCGAGGGTCATCGATCCGGTAGAGAAGTAGTCTTTCTTCTTGTCCTCAGCGGCAGCAGCAGCTGTCCATCATCCTTCTTGCCCTCATCGATCGTGCACCTTCTCAGGACTTCCTCAGAGAAGGTGTCCCTGTCAAGGTAGAGGTAATCGACGAATCCGTCCTCGATCCTGTATACCAGCATCTTCTGCCGTTCAGGGAAGAGGGAGAAGGCGAGGGTAAGCAGAGGCTTTTCCTTCTCATGGAATGAGATTGCCTTCATCCTTCGCTCCCTTGAAAGGTATGATGATGACCAGAACAGTCCGAGGATGATCTCATCCCCTTCCCATACAACGATATCTGCACCAAGGAGATCGGTGTCGATGCTGACGGAAGGAGGGAAGTAAGGGCGCAGGGCCATTGCAAGGCGTGTTGACGTGCTTGAATGCCTGGCTTTCAGCCGGTGAGGTATCACAGGCAGCGCTGAGTATGCCTCAAGTCCTTTCCTGAATGCGTCGAAGATATCCAGGATCTCTGAGCCTTTAGTCATCCTTGTATGTGATTCTCCATTCCATCCTGCTGACAGCGCTGAGGGTGCAGTAGATGGAGCATGATGAAGAGGCTTTCTCCACCAGACGCTCGAATTCATCCCTGTCCTCAGCCCCTGTCACTGTGATATCAAGCAGGGTATGCTCAAGCATCCTAGGGCTTGGGCCATCGCGCTTGATCCCAATAACCTCTATATCCACATTCTTCCATCCGCTCTTCCTCTCATAGCTGGATAGGGTTGAATAGAAGCATCCGGCGAGAGCTCCAAGAAGGTACTCATATGGTCCTGTTGCCTGGGTGTAGTCATATTCCTTCCCCAGCGCATTCTCGAAATAACGGCGATCCCCGGTGAAATGCGCCATGACTGAACGTCTCTGTCCCATATGATGATTATACCAGACTGCTTTCCGCTTACAATCCTGAAGATCCTGAGATGCTTTCTGTGGCTATGGCTGCTGTAGCTGCTGCCCATCCCAGGCTGTATCCTCCACAGTCCGCATCAACATCGATGATATCCCCGATGAAATAGAGGCCGCTGACGGATCTGGATTCCATCGTATCCGCATTGATCTCCGCTGTGCTGACGCCACCGCGTGTGGACATGGCGCTTGATGCGATGGGAGAGGCAAGGAAGGGGTGACGATGCAGTTTTCCTTCTGCCTCCCTTTCCTCCGCTTTCGAGAGATTGGCGATCCTCTTCTCCCCGATGCTGCCAAGAAGAGCCGTAGCAAGGCGGGGTGGGATGTGTATGGCGTTCTTCAGAAGGGATGCACCATGCTTTTCCCTCAGCGTGTGGATATCCTCATCGGAGAATGAGATCGTTATTCTCTCCTTCCTCCCATTGAGGAAACGTGAGAAATCCTCAGCCACGGGCCCTGAGATACCTCGTCGGGTTATGACTGCACTGCCAGTAACAGCTGTTTTCCCCATCGCTATCGTTATATCCAGCGACACGCCTTCAGCTTTTCCGAGAGATGGTTCCAGGGAGAGTGCGGCAAGAGCTGGAGATGGTGCGATGACTGTGTGGCCAAGCATCCGCGCCAGTGCATAGCCGCTTCCATCTGAGCCTGTATGGGGATAGGCGTTGCCTCCTGCTGCGATTATGATGCGCTCTGCCTCTATGCTTCCCTTCTCTGTTGATACAATGAATATGCCATCATGCTTTCCTATGGAAACAGCTCTTCCATGGATGATCGCTGGCCTATGGGACATCAGGGCATCACGTACAGAATGGGAATCCCCGGAGAGAGGGAAGATCTTCCCATTCTCATCCACCGGCTCGATTCCCAGCCTCCTGAAGTGGTCTATGTTCCTGTCTGGAGGATATGAATAAAGAACCTTCCTGATGAAAGGAAGGCTCCCGTGGTAGTGTGGCAGCAGCTCCGGGACAGCGGCATTGTGTGCGTAGTTGCATCGTCCTCCGCCTGTCAGCAGCAGCTTCCTCCCACAATCTTCGTTCTGTTCAAGGATCGTGGCATCCGGAAGGAGGGAAGAGGCATAAAGCCCGGCTGCCCCTCCTCCGATGATGAGCGTTCCTATCATCTCTCTTTCTTGTCTTCGACGACCCTGAGGTGGAGTTCCTCAAGCTGCTTGTCCTCGACATATGAAGGGCTGTCGTCCATTGGGGAGAGCGCTGCTGTGTTCTTCGGGAACGCAATGACCTCCTTGATCGATGCCTCATTTGCGATGATCATGCAGAGCCTGTCGATGCCAGGAGCGATTCCTCCGTGCGGTGGCGGGCTGAAGCGGAATGCATCGAGAAGGAATCCGAAGCGCTCCTTCGAGACCTCATCTGGAATATTGCATATCCTGAAGATCCTCTTCTGCAGCTCGACATCATGGATCCTTATCGAGCCGGAGGCAAGTTCGTAGCCATTGAGGACCAGATCATAGAGATCTCCCTTCACTGATCCTGGATCGGACTCAAGCGTGTCGAGATATTCCGTCTGCGGCATCGAGAACATGTGGTGGGCAGCTTCCCAGTGTCCCTCGTCCTCGTTGTACTCAAAAAGCGGGAAATCGATGATCCAGCAGAACTCGAATCCAGGCTTTATGAGGCCGAGATCAGCGCCAAGGCGGGAACGCACCGCGCCCATTGATGTGCAGCACTTCTTCCAGTCCTTCTCTGCGATCATGAGAATGACATCGCCGTCCTTTGCTCCGGTTTCTGAAAGCACTTCGCCTTCCATTCCCTGGAAGAACTTCGAGACGCCTCCTGACACAGTGCCGTTCTCGCATTTCATCCATGCAAGTCCATGTGCCCCGTAGATCTTTGCGGCGTTCTCAAGCTCGGAAAGGTACTTTCTTGTGTAGTCATGTCCCTCTGTCCTAGGCGCGACGACATACTTGACGAATCCACCTTCTGCAAGCGTGTCAGTGAATGCCTTGAACGAGGAGCGCGAGGCGAAGGATGAGGCATCCTTTATCTCCACGCCGAACCTGAGATCCGGCTTGTCGCATCCGTAGGTATTCATTGCATCGTGGTATGTGATACGGCGGAAATGGGCGGGAAGCTCAATGTTAAGGACGTTCCTGAATACATGTCCGAAAAGATCCTCCATCAACGCAAGGACATCATCACGCTTGACATAGCTCATCTCGATATCGAGCTGGGTGAATTCCAGCTGTCTGTCTCCACGGGGATCCTCATCGCGATAGCACCTTGCGATCTGGAAGTATTTGTCGAAGCCTGAGACCATCAGCAGCTGCTTGTAGAGCTGAGGGGACTGCGGCAGCGCGAAGAACTTCCCTGGGTAGATCCTGGAAGGAACGAGGAAGTCACGTGCGCCTTCCGGCGTGCTCCTGATGAGGGTTGGTGTCTCGATCTCAAGGAAATCCGTGCCGTAGAAATACTCCCTGATGGCGCGCACGATCTCATGGCGCATCCTTATCCTCTTCTGCATTCCGAAGCATCTGAGGTCAAGGAAGCGGTATTTGAGCCTGAGATCCTCCCTGGAATTGTTCTCCTCATCGATCATGAAGGGGAGGGTATCGCATTTTGAGAGTATCTCGATCCTCTCGGCTTTCACCTCGATCTCCCCGGTGGACATGTCGGGATTGATCATCTCGTCCGGGCGGCGGCGTACAATGCCACGGACGGCAATGCAGTATTCCAGCTTCAGCTCATTCGCTTTCGCCTGGAGTTCCTCAGGTGCGTCATCATCGACGACGACCTGGGTGATGCCGTATCTGTCGCGGAGATTCAGGAAATGGAGAGCTCCATGATTCCTGTTCCTGTGAACCCATCCATTGAGAATGACCGTCTTTCCTTCGTCTGCAGCCCTGAGAGCGCCGCACGTAGCGGTGCGCTGCATGAATGCTTCTTCCATAAAGCTCCTCCGGCTATCTGTGGATGATATCATCTCAAAGGACAAAAGAAAAGCGAGCATGAGCTGTTTGTCCGTGGGGGGATCTGAGGTTTTCTGCGTTCATGCTCGCTGACTGTAATATCGCATTTCACGGCGTTTTTGAAAATGAAGTTAACGTGAAGATTTTAGTTGTTTTATTTGTTGTGAAATGTGGGTACCAATCCTCAGCCTCTTCTGTTTTTTCCCCTCCGGTTATGAAAAATCAGTGCTGATCGTGAGTTATTCCCATGTTGCAGATATTCCCCCTTCTGTATCGCAGAAAGGGGAAATATCCTAGCAAATGTTAAGCATTATCCTCTTCGATCCAGCTTTGGAAGCTCCCTGACGATGAATCTGTTTTCCTGCAGGTACCGGATCGCCTCAACCGCGGCACGCGCGGCACTGGTTGTGGTGGTGTAGGGTATGTGGGCCCTTACGGCTTCCGTGCGTATGTCATCATCGCTCTGACGTGACCGGAATCCCATCGGCGTATTGATGATGAGGTCCGCTTTCCTCTCCCTGATGTAGTCAACGATGTTCGGATGCCCATCCTGTGTCTTAAGCACAACATCAGCAAGGATCCCGGCACTGTAGAGATCGCGGGCTGTACCCTTTGTCGCGAGGATATGGAAGCCCATCTCCTCAAGGGCCTTGGCAATCGGCACGATCGTCTTGCGGTCCTTGCTGTTGACGCTGATGATGACGCGGCCTGATGTGGGCAGCTTGTTGAATGACGCCGCCTGGCTTTTCGCATAGGCTTCTCCGAAAGTGCGGCCGTATCCGACGACTTCTCCGGTGCTCCTCATCTCTGGGCCGAGCGCTGGATCGACATGGGGGAACCTGTCGAAGGAGAATACTGCTTCCTTGATCGCCCATCCTGTGATGCAGCGCCCTTCGGCATATGTTCCTTCCTCCTTCACAAGCCCCTGGCTGACAAGATCCTTGCCTTGCCAGACGCGCACTGCGGCATCAACGAGATCAACGCCGCTGGACTTCGATATGAAAGGAACGGTGCGGCTTGCCCTTGGATTGACCTCGATGATGTAGAGCTTTCCATCCTTCTCGGCAAACTGTATGTTCATCAGTCCCCTTACGGATAGATGGCGGGCAAGGCTCAGTGTCCATTCCTTCATCTCCTGGAGTATCTCAGGCTTGCTCTTGTAGGGAGGGAACACCGCGGCGCTGTCTCCGGAGTGTATTCCTGCTGCCTCGATGTGCTGCAGTATTCCGCCGATGTACACGGACTTCCCGTCAGAGACTGCATCGAGGTCGTACTCGAATGCATCCTCAAGGAACTGGTCGACAAGGACGGGGGAGTCCTCTGACACAGTGACTTCGGGTTTCCTGATGAATTCCTCAAGCCCATCGTCATCATAGGCGATGAACATCGCGCGTCCACCGAGCACGAAGGATGGCCTGAGCAGCACTGGGAATCCGATCTCATGTGCTTTCTCCTTGATCTCTGCTACCGTTGCAGCGCTTCTGTTCTCAGGCTGCCTGAGCCCCAGCTTCCTTACGAGCGCGGAGAAGAGCCCTCTGTCCTCGGTCTCATCGATGCTTGAGAGCGATGTGCCGATGATGTTCGCCCCATTCCTTTCCAGATCCGCCGCCATGTTCAGCGGTGTCTGTCCGCCAAGCTGCACCACTACGTCCTTCGTTCCTTCCTTCTCCATGATCAGCAGCACATCCTCTGCGGTAAGCGGAGCGATATAGAGCCTGTCGGATGTATTGTAGTCTGTAGAGACAGTCTCGGGATTGCTGTTGATCATCACTGTCTTCCTGCCAAGGCGCCTGAATGCCTTCGACGAGAGCGTACAGCAGGTATCGAACTCAAGACCCTGCCCGATCCTGTTCGGGCCAGAGGCGACGATGATGACGGCATCCTTTCCAAGTCCTTCGCCTTCATCCTCCTCGGAGAATGATGTGTAGCAGTATGGGGTAAGGGCCTTGAATTCCCCTGCGCAGGTGTCTACATAGTGGCGTGCGGGAACCAGGCGCACAGGTGGTCTGCATCCTGAATGCTTCTCAATATGGCCATCAGAAAGCCCAGCTTCCTTTGCCTTCCTGTAGAGAGCTTCTGTCAGATTCCCCCTTTCCAGGGCCTCATCCAGTTCCTTCTGCTCCGTAAGGAGGCTCAGGAAGTAGATATCGAAACCTGTGATCCTTGAGAGCTTCTCCAGATCCTCTTCCCCGTTCCTTATCGCGGTATAGGCAGCAAGATATCTCAGCGGATGTGCGGAGCGAAGCAGCAGATCAGCATCATAGCGCGCAGGATCGAGCGTTTCGATGCCATCCAGCTTCTGCTCGGAGGATCTGAATGCCTTGTTCATCGCTTCGAGCGCGGTGCGTCCAAGTGCAAGGGTCTCTCCTACGGATCTCATCTGTGTTCCGAGAGCTGATGCCTCCAGCGGGAATTTCTCCAGTTCAAAGCGAGGAACCTTCACGGCGACGTAGTCCAGTGCAGGTTCAAAGCATGATACCGACTCGCCTGTGATCTCATTCTCAACCTCGTCAAGCGTGTATCCGACAGCGAGCTTGGCGGAGATTCTTGCGATCGGGAAGCCTGTGGCCTTGCTGGCAAGCGCGGAGGAGCGTGAGACACGTGGATTCATCTCGATGACGATCATCCTGGAATGATCCGGCGAAAGGGCGAACTGCACGTTCGAGCCGCCACAGTCAACGCCGACAGCCCTGAGTATCTCGATGGAGGCAGTCCTCATCCTCTGGTATTCATTGTCAGAGAGCGTCTGGATCGGAGCGATAGTGATGCTGTCACCGGTATGGACGCCCATGGGATCGACATTCTCGATGGAGCAGACGATGATAGCATTGTCCTTCCTGTCCCTCATTACCTCCATCTCGAACTCCCTCCAGCCGATCAGGGATTCCTCGATCAGGATCTCCCCGACGGGACTCATCGCAAGGGCATGTTCACAAAGCGGTATGAAATCCTCTTCCTTCTCCGCGATCGATCCTCCCATTCCGCCAAGCGTGAATGAAGGTCGGATGATAAGCGGAAGAGGAATGGACTTCCTGATCTCGATTGCATCCTCGATGCTGTGGGCGATGCCACTTCTCGCGCTTTCGTAGCCAAGGGATGTGACGATGTCCTTGAACTTCCCTCTGTCCTCAGCTCTTTCGATGGCTTCTGCAGAGGCTCCGATGACCTTCACCCCATACTTCTCGAGAATGCCTTCCTTCTCAAGCTCCATCGTCAGATTCAGTGCCGTCTGCCCGCCCATTGTCGACAGGATGGCGTCAGGCCCCACCTGGTCGAAGATCCTCTCGATGTATTCCTTCTTCAGCGGTTCGAGGAAGATATGGTCAGCGAGACCTGGAGTCGTCATGACTGTCGCGGGGTTTGGATTGATGAGGGAGACTTCGTAGCCTTCCTCCTTGAGGGCCCTGACAGCCTGGTTGCCGGAATAATCGAATTCACATGCCTGCCCGATGACGATCGGCCCCGATCCTATAACCAGAATATGATGTATATCGTCCCTTCTCATCTTGCCTTCTCCATGAATGTGTCGAAGATAGCCTCAGCTTCCTCCGGTCCGGGGGCGGCTTCAGGGTGGAACTGCACGGAACGCACATTGAGCGTTTCATCGAAAAGTCCTTCCACTGTGCCATCATCTGCATTCTCGAACCAGATCGAAGTCGTCTCCGGAAGCGAATCCCTCACTGTCATGAATCCATGGTTCTGGGCTGTGACGAAAGTCCTCCCTGTCAGCGCTGAGCGCACCGGCTGGTTGGAGCCATGGTGTCCGAACTTCATCTTCTCCGTGCGTCCCCCGATGGCAATCGTTATGATCTGATGCCCAAGGCAGATGCCCTCGATGGGCAGCTTCCCGATAAGTGCCCTGACCATTTCAACCGCCTCTGTCAGAAGGGCGGGGTCTCCAGGGCCATTGGAAAGGAAGAGTGCGTCTGGATCGAGGGCGAGGATATCCTCCGCCTTTGCCGTGTGGGGCAGGAGCGTCACGGAAGCGCCCCTCCTGTACAGACAGCTGATGATTGAACGCTTGATGCCGTAATCCACGACAGCGAAATGCTTCCTGGGATTCTTCGGAGCCTTCTCAAAGCCCTCTCCCAGATCAGGATCCTTCACAGCTTGCTTCACGGAGACACCATCGATGAGATCACGCTCCGTGATGAGAGGAAATGATGCGAGAAGGGCTTCTGCTTCGGTACGCTTCTCCGGAGGGAAGATCACGGCATTCTGTGAGCCATGATCGCGCAGGTGGAGCGTGATCGCCCTTGTATCGACTCCTTCGATGCCGGTGATGCCGTTTTCCCGGAGGAAAGCATCGAGTGTGATCCTTCCTTTCATCACCGGGCCTCTGTAGAGCTTCTTCACAATAAGAGCAGCGGCTTTGATTCCGCTGCTCTCGCTGTCCGTTTCCGCGATGCCGTAATTTCCGATCATCGGGCTCGTCATCATGACGATCTGTCCTGCATAGGAGGGATCTGTGAGGATTTCCTGGTATCCGGGGATACCTGTATTGAATACAGCCTCGCCGATAGCGATAACACCCTCGGCTCCGAATGCTGTTCCGGTGAATTCCTTGCCGTCCCTTAGTCTGAGAATTGCCTGTCTTTCCATCATTTTTCCGGTGAATAGTACCTTGAATCGGAAGGAATATTCAACGGATCTGCAACAAAAGCAACATAGCGCAACAGCGCTTTATCATGCAGAGATGCTTATATCGCCGCTTTCCGTCGTGACGGCAATCGATGCATTGTCCGTGCCGCCGGATGATGGCATCTCCAGCCCGAATATCCTTGCATCCCCGGAGGCTGTCTGCCAGCGCACTGCGCCGCGTGCGGAATGTATCGAGATGTTTCCTGATGCGGAGAGGGCCCTGACGGAGGACTCTTCATCCGGAACGATGTAGATATTCCCCGAGGATGTGCTTGCTGAGATCCCTCCTGAGGTGCTGATCGCCGTAATGGATCCGGACGCGCTTGAGAGCTCTGTGATTCCTGCTTCTGTCTCCGTGAGCGTTATGCTTCCCGAGGCGCTTTCCGCCTTGAGCGAATCGCTTTCCAATGACGTGATGATCATGCTGCCGCTTGAGGTTGAGATCGATATGCTTCCCGCTCTTACCGATGATAGATCGACATCACCGGAAGATGTGCTTACTGAAAGGGATGCGATTGCCTCTGCGGGAAGCTCTATCCCGAGGATTCCCATGCTTCCTGTCTCTATGGTTATCCTGTTGCCATCGTGTGTTACAAAAAGGTCATCAGCATGGCTGAGCCTTGCCTTGATATCATTGCCATTGGATGTGGATACGAATACTGATGTCTTTCCTGCGATGATCGAGAGCTCTGTGGCGGATGTGGCTGGGAACACAGCTTCTGAATTCCTTGCAGAGCGCACTGTGCTGACAGCGAGCAGGACTGCAAGCATTATGACTGCAGTTATGAGGATGTATCTCCTGCTTCTTGGGTTGTCGTCCATCATTCTCCTTTCCTCGGCTCCCCGCTTATCTTACCATCATCAGGCGCTTCTTCGTAGGTCACGTCAATCGGTTCATCGCTGTTTCCCCCGATTATGTCACCCTTCTGCTGAGGAGGAAGTATCAGCGCAAGAGCAAGATAGACTGCAATCCCCGGGACCACTCCTGTGAAAAGCACGATCAGGAAAACGATCAGCCTTGTCATGCCAGGATTGAGGCCACGCCACTCGGCAAGTCCTGTTACGACACCGAAGATCATCCCACGAGGGGAGCGTGTCCATCTTCTTGTCCTTACCCAGCTGCCGCATTGGTCATTCCTGATCATTGGATTCCTCCGTACTGCCATCATACTGCATCCCCGATCATTTCTCCATTCATCCTGATGGAAGTTGAATCGGGATGCGCTGTCGGATAGAATCGCTGTATGGACCTATACATGGTTGCGACTCCGATAGGGAATCTTGAGGATATCACATACAGGGCGGTCAGAGTGCTGGGTGAGGTTGATGTCATTGCCTGTGAGGATACCCGGCATACGATGCAGCTGCTTTCGCATTATGGCATAAAGAAGCGCCTTATCGCCTGCCATGCCCACAATGAGGCGGAAAGCGCCGAGGGGATCCTCTCCCTTCTGGATAGCGGACAGAATGTCGCATACTGCTCCGATGCCGGCACCCCTGGTGTTTCCGATCCAGGGGCGAGGCTTGTTGAGAGGATCCGCCAGGATGGAAAGCATCGTGTGATCCCGATTCCAGGGGCATCTGCGGTTGTATCCCTTGTCTCCGCCGCGGGGAACATAGGGAAGAGCTTCACGTTTGAAGGCTTCCTTTCCCCTAAGAAGGGCAGGAGGATGAAGAGGCTTGAGGCGCTTTTCGCCGCTGGCAATGCCTTCGTCATCTATGAGTCTCCCTTCAGGATAACCAAGGCACTCAATGACATAAAGGAAGCGGGGCCAGGCTGCCGTGTCGTCATAGGAAGGGAACTCACGAAGGCGCATGAGGAGATCATTTCCGGGAGTATCGATGAAGTTGAGGCCATGCTTTCCGCGAGGGAGAGGATAAAGGGGGAGTTCGCTGTGATAGTGATCCCGGGAGCTTGTGATGATAACACCGAAGAAGATACGGAGCCTGAAGCCTAGGGTTCAGCTGAGGAAGGCTGCTGATGTGTTCCACGAGGCAGCCTCTTCTGAAATGGAGCCTGGCTATCTTGATGAGGTGATGGAGATAGTCCTCTCCTCTGATCTCGTTGATCGGGAGGATGCAGAGAGGATAAAACGCTTCTATTCCAAAGGGAAGGGCATCGGGTATGAGGATATCCACTACGCGCTTCTTTCCATCCTTGGAGATAGCCCCGCTGATTGGGACAAGCGCACCGAAGAAGGGGAGATAGACTGGTCCGTAAGGAAGAAGCTCGATCATTATCTCTTTCTTGATCATCTTCGCTCTCCGTACAATGTGGGAGCCATCTTCCGCAATTCCGAGGCATTCTGCGTCAAGGAGATATACCTTGCGCCAGGTACTGCCTCCCCTGAGCACCCACGTGCTGTACGGACATCAAGGAGTACGGTTGAGGCAATCCCATGGAAGGAAGCGGAGCTGGAGGAGATCGACAGCAGCCTGCCTGTATTCGCATTGGAGCTCGGTGGCACAGACATACGCCATTTCCGTTTCCCCGAAAAGGGACTCTGCATCATCGGTTCGGAGGAAACCGGCATAACTCCACAGGCAAGACAGCTGGCGGAATCATCACTGGGCCTTGTCTCCATTCCTCAGTTCGGAGCGAAAGGCTCCATCAATGTGGCATCCGCTGTATCTATACTGCTTTATGAATGGATGAGGCAGAGCGGAGTATAGGAATAATCATAAGAGCATCCTTCCTGGAAAGGAGAAATTGCTTGACGTTTATCTACCGGGTGGGAGTAAAGTTTGAGGCATAAGAAAACAGGGAGTCCGTTTGATGTTTTTCAGAAAGAAGAAGGAATATCGGCCTGAGGGTCTGGATAGAATTGCGGCTGATATTCAGAGAAAATACAGTTCAGAGGCATATCAGAAGTATCCGGAATTTGAGAAAGATCTGAGATACCGGATTGATGACGATCTTGATTATCAACTCAGCAGAATACTGTACAGAAGTCCGCTTTACGAGTTCTCAATCGAACCTAACACGACTATTACGCCGTCGAATTTCATTCATGATGGCTTTTATCCATACTACACAGTGCAGGATGTCAAAATACTTTTCATAGGGCGGGAAGCCTATCAGATGGATGCAAACAACTATATTGACGTTATGTTTCCTCAGATCCAAAGCGGGGTGACGAGAAGGAATGCAAATTCGAAAGGAAAACCTATAGATGAAGATCCATTTTATGCTGCACAGATGTATATCGCTTACTCCATACTTCATGATTGCATGCCATATGAACAGGTTCCTTGGGCAGAGGATTTCTGTTCTTCCTTCGGTACAGAGAACGGCATAAGTTTTGCTTTCATGAATATGAATAAATTCTCATCTTGGAGTAATACATGGAATACGAACTGGGAATTGATGGATGCATATATTGAGACTGCTGTTAATGACAATACCAACCATATTGAGGACGAAATATGTAATCTAAAGCCTGACATCATCATCTCGATGGGGTTTGAATACGACCGCCTTGCAGCTTTGGGTGGCATTCTTACGGAGAAATTGGAAAACAGTTCTTCAATTACGAACGTCCATCATCTGACCATGTTGGGACAGATGATCCCTGTCCTTGATACTTATCATTTCTCGAAACCTGGAAAACTCGATGCAATCTGCAAGGATGTGATTGCAAGAGCTAAAGAGGAATTAGGACTGTGACATTCAAGCATAATTTCACATATAAGGTTATCGTGTTCGGTATTCCCATCATTCTTTTGATTGCCTCAGTAGGTACTGCAATCTTTGTAGCAGCTCCTTGGATTATAATAGGGATAATCAAGTGCTGCTATGACAGAATCTATATAGACGAGTCCGTTGTAAGTATCAAATACCTCAGCATTCGAGGCTTTATTAATGAGTCCTGGTCTCTTCGCAGAGTGAGGGAGGTAAAGAGAAGAAGCATCGGATTTGGGTTCAATGAAATCCTGATTCAGGGAACATATAATACAAGTTACCTGATGGGATGTGTTAAACGCTCAAAACAACTCGTCAGATATTATGAAAGCCTACTTTAGAATCTTGTTGTATCTAAGTCAGAAATCACACCATCGGTCGGCAGTCAATGCTGGCTGTTTTTGCTATCTCTAGCCCTTAAGTACATCATCCCTGTCGTGAATCAAACAGCTGGTTTCTTCCTTATCATGATTGTTTTCCCCAGAGAAGTTTTCTTCCGCGGGGAAGATTTCCCTTGACGATTATGAACGGGGGGGGGGTACCTTCTGAATAGAAATTCTTTTCTGGAGGTTCACTATGAAGAAGATTTTCGCAGTTCTGCTTGCTGTCATGATGCTCTTTGCATTCGTGGCATGTGAGAATGATACGCCGACGGTTGATGACGGAAAGCCAGAGAACGCGGTAGTGTATGTAACGTTCGAGAACAATGATTGGGAAGGAATCATTGTTGATCCAGACGCAGAAGAGACTTCAAGTTTTACTGTTGCTGATGGTGTTCTTTCCTTCACTGCCGGTGGTGCGTACTTCGGATACTCAGATGTTGACCCGAAGCTGCTTCCAACAGCAGAGAAGAGCTATGAGATGTCCTATCAGCTCACTGTCACAGCTCCTGAGGATGGAAAGACAACTTCCCTCAAGTTCTCCAACCCGCTTGGATCTGGTGGAGTAGGTGAGTATCTTACTCTGACACTGGCAGATGGAAAGATCTCCGCAAAGGCAACTGAAGCAAATAAGGTTGACGCGATGGCTGTAGAGCTTGGCAACGAATTCACGATCGAAGGAGATTCAGTTGTTGTTGACGTGACTGTCCTTTATGAGTTTGTTTCCGAAGGTCAGTACAAGGTATCACTCTCAGTTGCTTATGATGGTGAAGAGGCTTGTGCACCAGTAACGGCAACAGGTGGTGCTGCTGATACCAATACGGTATCCTGGTCGTTCTATGGAGGAGCGGATGGAGCTGGTGAAATGGCAACTGCAACACTCAACTCCTTTGTTGTTCTTGAGAACGCTGTAGCAGAAGCATAAGGTATTCTTCGGAGATTGGACAATTCCATCCCCGATTCATAAAGAAGGCCCGTCAGAAGTGATCAGGAATACCTGACAGCTTCATTGGCGGGCCTCATTCTGTCTGAGTTCACTCAGATTGTGTTGTTCCGTTCGCGGCTTCCTCAAAATCCTGCTTGAAAACTTCATGTTCCTGGATTGTTATTCCGTAGGGCCAGTACGTTGATCTGCCATAGGTATCATGCAATGCGGCATAGGTGAAGTTCGCGATGAAGTTTCCGTTGTCCAATCCGCAGTTCTCAAGATGCATCCGGATAAGCTCCTTCTGCAGTTCTTCATCTGTTTCTACCTTTGATGGAAGATTCTCGTAGAAATGACCGAATCCGGTATTGTCCCATGTTGCCTTTGTGACATCGAGGAACACGCCCTGTGTACTTCCAGGACCATCATTATAGGGATTCGTGAATGTCGCGGAGGCTGTATGGCTGTTCTTCCAGCTGTAGAGGACAGGATCCAGACTCATGCCATCGAAAATGGGTTCTTCTTTCCTCATTGCATTATCGAAGTTGAGTTCCTCCAATGAGGCATCCTTGAATTCCTGATATGACCGATATGGTCTGTGCAGATCGTTGTTGCCATCTGCATACATGAGATTATTTGCATTCTCGTAGAATTCCCTGATAACCCCATAAATAAATCCAACACCGACACTACTTGCTTCTTCTCTGGTATCTATCAGTCTATTTCCGTTGCTATCCTTTTCGGAGATGCATTCCGCAACAATCAAACTGTAAAAATCATCAGTTCCATAGGTCATGTCAGGGCGGAACACGGATGCAAAAAGATCCTTGCTGCTGGTTCCGGAGAGGTAAGACCGGATGAATTTCACACTCCCATTCCCGTTGAACCTTATGGTATCTGCAAATGCGTTGCACTCTGTGGCACCAGCGCGATCAAGCTGTCCGAATTCAAAGCGACCGATCTGGTTGTGGTTCCTGACAGGGATGTCATTGTATTCAAGCGAGATCA
This sequence comes from uncultured Spirochaetaceae bacterium, assembly GCA_944392985.1. Classification (GTDB taxonomy): domain Bacteria; phylum Spirochaetota; class Spirochaetia; order Sphaerochaetales; family Sphaerochaetaceae; genus Ornithospirochaeta. The sequence goes on from CALXYL010000004.1 coordinate 32,135, forward strand.
GGGAAGTTGTCTGCGGATCAATATATGTGACCATGACCATCTGGCGGTATGAGAACACCTTTTCTTCGAAGCTGTAGTAATACTGGATGAATCCGACATTATTTCCGTTCGCATATATATCGTACACCAGCGTGAAGCCATCTCTGTTCTCTGCCCAGACCGCTGTGTCGGGACTGACCTCGAAGCCAAGCACGGTGAAGGAACCCTTTTCGTTGGCGTCCTCGATGATCTCATTGAAATTATTCTTCTTGACGTTCTCGTAGCCAATCATCACGGGAAGGGCCTGCATCACGCCGGAAGAGCGCCACTTCTCTCCATCCCATACCTCTCCGGTCGGCATGTCGATCAAGCCGCGCTGGTTCAATGCAGAGCTTTCTCTGATTTCCGAGAATACGGGAAGCGTGTAATCCTTGGGTGTGTCACTCCCCCCCCATGCTACAGGAAGAAAGGGCAAGAGCCCCTGCCAGAATAAGCATGAATGCAGTCTTTCTCATATGATTAACCTCAACTGATCAGAGGTTATCATGATGGGAGGGGCCTGTCATCTCAATGGTGTTCTTCCTCAGCCTTTTTCCTGGCTGTACCTGCAGAGATTACGGAGGCCATCCTCGACACGCCTGTTGAATGAAGAGAGGGGGAACTGGCCTTTCCTGTCCCTTCTGCCGCTTTTCATTCCAGTTAGAAGCTCTATGCCGTCGTCCGCTTCCGTAATGGCATAAAGATGGAAGAGCCCTTCATCGATGGCCTTCTCGATTCGGCGGGGAAGGATCAGCGAGGAGATGTTCTGGCGGGGTATCATCACGCCCTGCGTTCCGGTCAGCCCGGAGACTGAGCATGCGTTGAAGAAGCCCTGTATCTTCTCGTTGATGCCACCTACGGGCTGTAGCGTACCCATCTGGCTGACAGATCCTGTCACTGCGATATCCTGCCTGATCGGGATCTCTGCAATCGCAGAAAGCAGTGCATACAGCTCTCCAAGGGAGGCGCTGTCCCCGTCGACTTCGGCATAGCTCTGCTCGAAGCATATCCCCGCATAGAGCGAGAGGGGGAAGGTCTTTGCATAGCGGTGGCGGAGGAACCCTTCGAGGATCAGGAGGCCCTTGTCGTGGATGCCTCCTGAGAGACCTGCCTCGTGCTCGATGTTCACGATTCCCTCGTTTCCGGGAGCGACTGTTGCGGAGATGACTGCAGGTGTCCCGAAGGATGATACGCCTCGGTCCATCACTGCAAGGCCGTTGACAATCCCTATCTTCGAGCCTGAGAGCTCTATGACCATGTTGCCTTTGCGGATCTCCTCGTTTATCGTCTCTTCAGAGAGGGAGGCATGCCAGCTTCGCGCCTCAAGTGCCTCTTCAACATCGTTTCTTCCGATGCTTCTGCTTTTCCTTTCCATTGCCTTGAGATTCGATTCCTCCAGGAGGTCTCCAAGAAGCGAGAGCTCCGTCGTGAGCCTGTCCCGGTCCTCCGCAATGCAGGATGAATACCTGAGGATCTCACTGTAGGCACCGTCGTCCGCAGGCAGGAAACCCTGGCCCGCCGCCTTCAGGTAGCTGACCGTGCCCCTCATGTTCTCCTCGTTTCTCGGCATCGTGTAATCGAACTCGGGCGCTATGCGGAAGTAGCGGATGAATTTGTCATCCTTCTCGATGAGGCGGTTGTATGTATCCTCCGTGCCTGTGAGGATGATCTTCGTCAGTATGGGAATCGGTTCAGGACGCACGGCGCCGATCATCTCTCCTGTCACGGCATCTGAAGAGAGTGCACGATGCGTCATCTCAAGGTATCTCTTAAGCGTTTTCCAGAGAGCTTCATCGCCTGTGATCTCCTCCGCGTTCATTATGAGGAATCCTCCAGCGGCCTTCTGGTATGAACCGATGCGGATAGCGAGATGCGGAGGCATGTTCCGCTCCGTCATTCCGAAAAGTGACTGGTGCGAAGGATGGGCCTCTATGATCGTGGGACGCGCTGTGCTTCCATCATGGCTTATGACGATATTCAGGCGATAGGCATCGGGATTCTCATCATATGAAGGAAGGGCGGAGACGAACGCCTGTATCCTTGGATCATTCCAGGATTCCAGCAGTTCTTCCTTTCCGATGCTGCCTTTCCCCAATGACAGCAGATCATTCTGGAATCTTCCTGCCATGCCGCAAGGAAAGAGCAGGAGCCTTGCGCTCTCTGTGGAGCTAGACCATGCATATGCGGCATCGCGTAGGCTGTGGCTGCTTTCCGGCATCTTCCCGATTTCACCGAGAACAGCTGTCAGCCGCCCTGATCCATCCTCTCCGGAGAGGAAGATGTTATAGCCGACCCTGTCAATCGATAATCCCAGCCGGAGCAGGCTCAATGCCTTCTCCTGTCCTGTAATGGCGGTTCCTGCTTCCGTATCGATAAAGGATGCTATTGGCTCGCTGAGCCTGAGTTCCTCTGTCCTGAGTTCTCTGATCACAGGGGCAAGTGTATGTTGTGGATTCTTTCATGTCAAACGGATTATACTTTCCATATGTTTGTGAAAGAGTACACAGCGGAGCTTTCAAAGCGCCTCATGCTGGATTCATTCCCTTTTGATATCTCCCTCAACGGCGTCCAGATAGGAGCGCCTGACAGGGAGCTCAGGAAGGCAGCGTTTGCTGTGGATGCCTCCTTTGATACGATAGACAAGGCCGTGGAGGCCGGTGCGGATGTACTTGTGGTGCATCATGGGCTTTTCTGGGGATCTCCGATCCCGATTGCAGATGCCCATTACAGGCGGGTGAAGCGTGCCATTGATGGAGGTCTGACGCTCTATGCAGCGCATCTGCCTCTCGATGCCCATCCGATGTATGGGAACAATGCGCAGATGGCATTGTCTCTGGGCATGACTGAGTTCGATCCATTCGGGACATACAAGGGGACGAAGATAGGATTCTCCGGTCATCTTCCTTTCCCGATGACAATTCCCGAGATCGCGAGGCTTCTTGGATTCTCCAATGGCGATGGGATGCAGGTGCTGAAATTCGGCCCTGATATGATCGATACAGTCGGTATCATCTCAGGTGGCGCTGGAGATGATGTTGACCAGGCAATCGAGGCTGGGCTGGATCTTTTCATCACCGGCACTGTTCCGCATGAGGTGTTCCATACCGTCAAGGAGAACGGTATGAATCTCCTTGCCGGAGGCCACTACAGAAGCGAGGTGTTCGGCGTGAAGGCATTGATGCGGATGACGGAGAATGAAATGGGTATCGAATCATTCTTCATAGATGCGGAGACAGGTCTTTGAAATCCAGACGATACCTTCCGTTCATCCTTTCCTTCTCAGTGATCGTCCTTGACCAGCTCACGAAGGCGATCATCGTACACACCATTCCGGAGAATACAGTCGGAGCCCGTCTCCTCGGCGATTTCCTCTGGATATGCCACGTGCGCAATGATGCCGTGGCGTTCTCCCTTGGCGCTTCGCTTCCTGAGTGGGTGAAGTATGTGTTTTTCGTCATCTTCCCGGTTGCCCTAATGGTCGTTCTTTCCTGGGCAATCGTTGCGAGGCGGTTCGATGATGAGCTTTCCTCAGCGGAACGATGGTGTCTTGCCGGAATCGTCGGCGGAGGAATTGGCAATCTGATCGACAGGGTGTTCCGTTCGCTGCGTGTCGTCGACTGGATCTCCACAGACAACTATGGCTGGTTCGGCATGGATCGGTTCCCAACATACAATGTGGCAGATGCCGCTGTCGTGGTTTCTGTTATATTACTGATTATATCCATCCTGTTTTCAGGCAAAAGGAGTAGAAAATGACAAAACGGGGCAATACAATCCTCTTCATGATCGTGGCTACGATTGTCAACATGGCATTTCTCGTATTCTTCTTCATCCTCTTCGGTGTGCTTGTGACGCTGCTCATGAACAGTTATCCAGCTCTCCAGTCCTCTGGATTCTCATTCATCGTGATCCTGCTGTGGTTCGGCCTTTCGATCTTCTGCTCATTCTTCATCTATTCCAGGCTTGTGAAGTTCGCGACGGCGAAGTTCGGCCTTGAGGACAAGCTCGATCCGATCTTCACCCCTAAGCGCTATAGGAAGAACAGGGGGGAGTGAGCCTTGCGCTTCGTTTCCCTCGATGCATTGGCTGACAACTACTGGTACTCATTCAATGATGAGCCGATAGCGGCGGGTACTCCGCTGCTCTTTCCCCGGCTCTCGGATCCATCATTTCTCCTTCCAGACGAATCTCCCGACGCGCTCTGGCATCTTTTTGCCGCATCCTGGCGAGGTGTTGAGCATTATACCTCCACATCGGGACTGGAATGGAAAGCGGAGCATCTCGTATTCTTCCGCGCCTCTTCTCCCTCCGTGTGCCGTGATGGCAGTGTCTATTGCATTCTTTTCGAGGAGCATGAGCCATCATACAGGAAGAAAGGGGAGCGAAGCGATTCCTCCCGCATAATGCTTTCGACATCCTCCGATCTCGCGCTATGGTCATCACCGAGGAAGATCCTCGATAGCGCTGATATCCCGCTTTCATCATGGCGGAAGGGCAGGAGGCGCCTATTCCGGCCACAGCTTATCCACTGGAATGGGAAATACAGGCTGTATTTCGGTGCAGGGGAAGCGGGGATGTATGACACAGGAAGAACGGCACCTGCGATGCTGATGTATGCGGAGGCGAACTATATTGAGGGGCCATATGCAGTCCATGAGGAGCCTGTCATGCGCCCCGATCCGGAGAGCGATGATATGAGCCTCGCAGTCGGTTCAGTCAAGGTAATCCCATGTTCCGATGGTATAGCCGCTGTTGCTGCCCCGCGCTTCTATGACAAGGAAGGAAAGCGCTCATCATCGCTTCTTGAGCTATGGAGGAGCACGGACGGGATCTCATTCAGCGGCAGGGAAGTGATTCACACATCCCCTGAGCGAGGCTGGGCTTCCGGCTACCTCACTTCCTGTGATATCCGCTACAAGGAGAATGAGGAGACGTGGTACTGCTACTATTCCGCCGATGGCTGTCCTGATCCGCGTCTGCCGCTGAGACGGGAATCCCTTGGACTGCTTCTGGGGAGGAAACGATGATCGATCTTCATTCCGACACGATCTATGCCCTATGGAAGGATGATGGGGATTCATCCCTTCTCCATAATGATCTCAGCATTTCAAAGGAACGTCTTGAGCGTGCGGGAGTCCGCGGCCAGTGCTTTGCGCTCTTCACTCCTATGCATGATCTTGTCCCTCGTAAGTATAGGGATAATAGCCCATGGGAAATCCTCATCTCGCTTCATGAAAGGTTTCTGAAGGAGACGGGTGCGGCATCCATTCCTATTCTCCAAAGAGCGGAAGATCTCAGGGATGGAAGCCTCCACGCTATCCTGACAACGGAGGAGGGAGGGGCTATCGAGGGGGATATCTCCAGGCTGCGTATTCTTAAGGAATGGGGCGTCAGGATCTTCGGCCTCACCTGGAACTGGGAGAATGAGCTTGGCTATCCGAATTCGACGGACCCAGCCATCATGGGAATGGGACTGAAGGAAAAAGGAATCGAAGCTGTTGAGGAGTGCGGGGCTCTCGGGATGATCATTGATGTCTCCCATCTTTCCGACGGAGGCTTCATGGATGTCGCCAGATATGCCAAAGGGCCATTCATAGCCACTCATTCCAATGCGCGGAGCGTGACGGATGTGACGAGGAATCTCACTGATGGGGAGCTGCGGATCCTTGCCGACAGGGGAGGAGTTGCAGGGCTGAACCTCTGCCCGGCTTTCCTCCATGATGAGAAAGCAACAGTGCCAGAGGAAGCAGTCAGCCGCATCGATGATATGGTACGCCATATAATGCACATCTACAGGACTGCAGGAGAGGATGTTCCTGCGATAGGCACTGATTTCGATGGTATTGGAGGACAGCTTGAGATCGCATCGCATTGCCAGATGCATCTTCTCTGGGATGCTCTTGGGAAAGCTGGATTGAAAGCCTCCATCATTGATAAGATAAGCTATGGAAACGCTCTGAGGGTTTTCCTTGAAGCGGAAGGGAGAAGAGTATGAAGCGTATTCTGGCAACACTGCTTGTTCTGGCAGCTTCGGTCACGGCAGCCTTCGCCGCGGTGGATATCGATCTGGCTCTTGGTGCACAGTCCAATGGAATGCTGACGATCAACGACAACAGCACGAATTTCAAGTTCCTTATCGATGCTGAGCTTGATATGGACTTTGACAGAGGGCATGGCATGCTCGTGGGTGTTTCGCTCGAAGGAAGCAACATCAGCCTCAGTGTCGGCTATGCCTATCAGACGACAATCAGCTCGTCCTGCGATTTCATCCTTGGCGCGGGTACGACAGTCGCCATCAAGCAGACTCCGGAGCTGAATTTCTTCATCACCGCTGATTTCGACTTCAATGTCACGCAGGATATGTTCGTCCGCCTTGGTACCGGCGCGCTGCTGAATCTCGGCGAGCTTGGCAGGAATTACGGCCGCAACTGGGAGATCCTTGTTCCTCTTCCGGCACTTGCGATCGGCTGGCATTTCTGATTCCGCTGAACCCGCTCTTGTTGCATTAATCCGGCATTGCTGGTATATTGCGATGCGTCAGCGGGGTCGTAGCTCATCTGGTAGAGCGTCAGGTTCGCAATCTGAAAGTGGCGAGTTCGAGTCTCGTCGACTCCAGCTGAAGAACACCTCCTTCGTGGAGGTGTTCTTCATTCTGTCTGTAGATCGACAACTCTTCTCGTTAATCTCCAACTTTTCCCGTTATTTTTACGGGTTCGGGAGACGAGAAGAGTTCTTTTTTGCCCTTGAAATCGACAACTCTCTCGTTATTATTCGCGAAATATACAACTTTCTCGTTATTATTTTCGATTTCATGCTCATGTTTTGAGAATCGCAAAGACAACTTTCTCGTTATTATTTTTCAATTCATGTCCGTATTCTGAATTATCGTAGCGACAACTTTCTCATTATCATTTGCCGATTCTGCAGATCTGATATTGGTTATATCTGCCTTGCTTCTCCTTTCGTGAAGAAAAGTCCCAGGGGGTACCTGGGATCATATGGAAGTGGTTCTGTCACTGGCTGATGTTCTGGGCTTTGGAGAAGGCCCCGAGATCATATGCCTCTATCCTTGATTTCGGGCGCTTGTCCGATTTCTTTTTCGACAGGTATCTGATGGTCTTCTGTACCAGTTCTATGACATCGGCCTCCTGGTTCGATTTGAGTTCCATGACGTGCTTCAGCGCATCGAGTATCGTCTGGTCGTTGTATTCCTTCTGGTTCTCTATCAGGTTGTTCTTTACCCTCGTAAATACCGTTGAGGCTATGGAAGGCCGCTTTATCGAAGCGATGACCTGCTGTGTCATCGCGGACTGGGCCATGTGTCGGAGTTCCTCTGAGGAGAATCCTGCAGCCGGTGGATCCGCGGAGGATTCGGCAAGCGTCTGAAGATCTTGTGTTTCGTTGAGCATCGAATCCTCAAGGGCGTATTTTGTCACGACGGACATGAACGGGCGTTTTTCAGCTGATATCTGCCTGATATATTGAGGAGAGAGCTCCGGCTTCTCTTTTGATGTGACGTAATCCAGCTGGATTTCAGACCAGACGGTAATCATCCTGTCTATCACGCCGCTGGTCTCATCATACAGAGCCTTCAGTATGTCCTCTGTGATTTCCGGTGCCTTTCTGAACCAGCTGACCGACATGATGCATCTCATCATGGTGTCGAACTGTTTCATGTTTAGGCAGTAGTTCGAGGCGTTGATTATCTCTCCGGCTCTTCTGAGTATGTACTGCTTCCTGAAAAGAAGTTTGAATGCCTCATCCGTCCCGACGATGACAAGTGCGACTTTCGTCGTGTTGATGATTGTCATGAGACTGGAGAACGAGCTTGTCTGGTTGGCGCTGTAGTCGAGATTCTGTATCTCGTCGAGTATGATTGCTCCTATCCCGAAAAGTCGTATTGCCTTCGCTATATAATCGGCTTTCATGCCTATTGATTTCTGCTTCCTGATCATCCGTTCGTGTATCGGATGCATGTTTCCGAGGGCTTCATCCAATGCCATAGCAATGGAGATGAAAAGGTCGGAAAGGTTCGCATTCACTGGTGTGACAACACGGAGCCATACTATCTGGATGAACTCTCCTGTCCCTTTCCACCTGTGCAGTATCATCTGCGGATACCGTGAAAGCATAGTCTCGATTGCCGCCGACTTGCCACAGCCTCCTATGCCCAGAAGCGACACACCTATGCCAGTATCGGCACCTCCTGCACTCCTGAAGCTTACAGCCTGGGTCAAAGTCTCGTCATTGATCGTGATCTCATGCGGTACTTCGACCTGTGTCCGGTTCCGGGCCCTATATGAAAGATAGAGAGCATCCGAAAAGCCCTTCTCAAGCTGGGGGATGAAGGGCAGGGGGAAACGTATGTCCCTGAGCAGCTGGATTTCCGAACGCTGCACGTTCTCGTCTCCATCTATTGAGGGTTTGAAAGGAAACGGCTTGTAGTAGGAGGAGAGTATTGCGCCCTTGTCCATCGGTGAAGGGAGTGCCTCTATGAAGGGATTTCCCCTGTCCAACGGGATAATGGCAGGGGTATAGATGGCGGGTTCGACCTGCTCGCTTTCCCTGCCGTATTTGAAGATCGGGTCCGATGTTCCTGTATTGTATTCGTATGTCATGGTCTTCTCCTTTTCCATCAGAAATCAGCAAGCTCCGGAGGGCATTCCGGAGAGAAGAGCGAACAGTTGGCATCGGTACGAACTTCTTCCGCTCTTGTGTTCTCTTCAGTTGCAATCGTGATTTCGGGTGTAGTCGGCATCTCCTCCGGGGTGCTTGCGTCAAGCAGGGATGGAAGCCTGTTCTCTATCCTGTCATTGAAGTTCTCAAGGGCTTTTTCTGCTTTGCGTGAGATTCTGATATTGCCCGGATCGGCATACGTCGTCCTGGTAGCACCGGCCGCAACGCTTGCGACCGCATCCATGCGTTTCATTCTGTTCACGATGTTCAGTTCATAGCCTTCCTTGTCCATGGACTTCTCCTTCCTGGCGTATTCCTCATATTCGTCCCACGTCAAATCGTGGAGGTTCCCACATTTCGACGACAGAAGCTCCATGACCTGCAGCCGGCCATCCTTTAGGTAATAGATGGCGTTGATCGATCTGGGATCGAATCTTATGTCCATGGAATTGATTCGTTCTCCATTGCTGTTCCTTCGATTTGCATTCAGTCTTGCCATCTTCATTTTTGTAAGCAGGTCCTCGTCAGCCCTGTTGACATACAGGAGTCTTCGGAATGAGATTCCCTCTCTTGTTATCGAAGCGGTAGCATCCAGCATCAGGCTGAACATGCAGTTCAGCTGGTTGAATGGCGTTACGGGTTCTGGCGGTCCGAAATGGCTGATACCATAGTTCCAGATGTCTATCGGGCGTTTCCCGACGCCTTCCGTAATCATTTCCTTTGATAGCCGGAACCCTTTCGTATAGAAGGTGTTGTGGAACCTTATGAATTCCACCATGAGCTTGAACATGTCTTCTATGGTCAGACAGGCTTCCAGCTTATGATTGCTGTCATATCGCTTCTGGATGATTCCCTTGTCCTCGAGCTGGGGTTTTATGCCCTGATGGAACAGTCTGAAGCTCTGCTCGATCAGTCCCTTCATCGATCCCATCGCGCCTGTCTCAAGAGTTCTGATGATGTTCAGGTCCTGACACATCCTTTCGAACTGGTCGCTCGCGAAATCGCTGCCGCGGTCACACCGTATCTCGTTGGGGATGAAAGGAGATGGCCATGCGGATATGTCATATGAGACTCCTTTCCGATCAAGAATGGCTTGGCGGTCTTCGAAGAGGTTGAGCATCAGGCTAGAGAGACCGAGAATCGAGTTGTTGTCGAATCCTACATGGAAAGCGACGATCGCATGACTGTACATGTCGATCATCAGATACAGGATCGGCCTGCTCACGTTCCGCGTCGTATCAATCGTGGATACTATGTTTATGTCGACTTCAAGGGCATCCGCCTCCAATATGTAACCCGGTCGCATCGCCTCATCTCGCGGAGAGCCGAGAAGAAGCCTCTCGTTGTTCCTATACTCGATGTTCGAGGTCTTGATCTTTGCTTCTTCCTCCTTTGAAACCATTTTGTTCAGATAGTTCAGGAACTGACGTTCCGTTGGACGTCTGTCCGCGGGTAGCAGTCTGACTTCTCCATCCTTCTCCTCGACGAAGAAATGACGGATTGTCTTCATATAGGCCTCGCGCTTCGTGATCAGCCGCTGACTGCAATACTGCTGGACTCCATAATCGAAAGCTTTCCTCACATCATCCGTGATGATCACTCCCTGTGTAGCAACTGGTCTTCTTCCTGTCTTCTTCGAGTAGGAATATTGTTTGCTACCGGCTGGATGAAAGAATCTCGGATCCACGAGTGAGGCATCCTGCATTCCGCTCTGGAGCCAGCGTCTCACGATTCTGTCGGCAAGGACGCGCGTAAAGCCGTATTTCCTGAAGAGATCGTTGTATTCCGGCTTGTTGTCCATGTTGCAATATGCCGCGAAAGAAGGACCGTATAATGACTTGAATTCCCTTATGAAGGACAGCTTCTGAAGATATCTTTCCTTTTCGGCTTCCGAGAGACGTTCCTGGTCGATGACATGGGTTTCCTGATTCTCTGCGATTCTGAAGGCCCCTTTGCTGATATCATCCATGACATCATGAACGGACTTCATGATGATGTTCCTGTTGCTGATATCAGTCTGGATCAGCCGGCAGAGGAAGTTCTCGATGGAGAATATCCTCCATCCGCAATCGTTGCTGCTGACGAGTTTGAGTCCCACATACAGATGCATTTCCTCCATCGTTATCTCCTTCCAGTCCTTCAATGATCCCTCGGTAGTCTATCGGTTTCGTCATGTCGACTGTGATGATCTTCCTTGCGATAAGATGACGGACGAAGGAGAACTCATCCGTCACCTTCCTGATGTCATAGCAGGATACGGCATCCCTGATGTTTCTTATCTCCACGGGGTTGAGGTCTTCCTTGAACACGATCTGCCAAGCGATGCCGCAGGCTTTCCAGTATTCATACTCGATCGCCAGAAGCTCCATCTTTCTCCTGTTCTCAGCCAGACCTTTCCTTTCCGCCTTTACAGATACCGCCATTGTCCTGCCGTCATCCAGAGAGACCAGCAGATCCGTCGTCATTCGCTTCTGACCGTTTCCGGCTGGACGGAATCCGAGCTTTCTGGCTATGGAGTTCGTTGCGGCCAGGTCGATGGGGTACTGCTCCCTGATATCCGTGACCGAATCATTCCAGCGGATCTTCAGATAGGCCCAGAGCTCAGCTTGGGAGAGAAGCTCCACCATGCGGCCATGTTTCCAGTCCGGGAATGATGATGCCGTGCCTGAGCTGTTGAGTTCCCGGATCTTGATCCATGGCTTGTATGACGCTCCGGATCCTAAACCCCTTCCTTCCTTGACTTTTCCATCTTCTGAAATTCCTTTTCCCATTTGGTCCCCTTGATATCGTCTTTCGTCAGGATCAGAGAATAGACCTGTTTCACCACCCATTCGGGGAAGCCTTCACTATTCCGTATGACCTTCGTGCCAGTGATGTTCATCAGCAGTGTCCAGAGCCTGAGCGTGAAATAGTCGGGTGCAAACGGGTCGAACATCTTCTCGGATTGCTTCATGCTTGCCAACAGCGAGATTGCAGGCCAGTTCTCTACCGTAATCGGTGTGTGGACATAATAGATGTCGATTTCACGATCGGCGACGGTCCGTACATCATGATGCCTTGTCGAGACACCTTCATCATATAGGACGAAAGCAGGCCTTTCCTCCCTGTGTCTGCTGTCCGGATACCTTTCGTCGCGGGCAATTTTCAGAAGTGATTCGCATACCGGGGCACCTTTCTGGTTGTTCTCGGTGATCCAATATTTTGCCCATATCACGTCATCCACATCCATCGGACTTGTGGTGTATATTCCCCTGTCGACGTTGTGGAGCAGTCCCTTTGTCGCAAGACGGTTACAGTAGTTGCGTATGATCCTCTCATCACCATACTTCTTGAGATTTGGTAGGAATATCACTGGATGAGTCAGCATGTAATCTTGTACGACGGGTTTGATATGCTCAAGGGTCTTGAACGAGTTTGCATCCACTGGCACTCCCGCATCTTCGAGAATGGCCGTGTCTTCCACCATCCTCTTATGATCCCTGTATGCTTTCCTCTTTGCAGGAGATATCTGTGTTTCTGGAAGCAGCTTGTCATCATAGAAAAGAAAGCGTTCCGCTGATGTCGAAATCTCTTCCTCCGTTTCTCTGCTGATGACCGAGATCATGTCATTCAGGCTCTTGAATTCAGAATCGAGATACCATCGCCCTGCGGAGGCCTTCTCGAACATCCGGAACATGATTTCCTGATTCGACAGCTTCTTGTTGCATTCGGGACAGCCAAGTTCCGAGATGATTGCAAGCGGCGTTGTCGGGAAGGTCTTCCCACATTCCAGACATCTTATCGTGATGAGGCTTTCCCGGTATGGTCCGATGAGCTCGAAGCGTCCATGGATTGCCTTCTCGAACTCTTCGCGGTAGCTACGGACATGAAGATTCTCGAAGAGGTCTTCAGGGCTTTCGAAGAGGCCGGCTATCAACCCCATCGCCTCATTAGGATTGACGTAGGTTATGGGGGAGTCCGTCGTGAGCTGCATCGATCTGGCATTCAATCCGATAGGACGATATTCATCGAGATCCTTGTCATCGAGTATCGCCATCTTGAGCCTCCATGTCTCCTTATACCGATACCTCTCTCTTAGTCGGGATGTTATCGCTTCCTGCAGGTCTTCCATCGTTCCATCCGGCTGCTCCTCCATAAAAGCTCTCCAGAACATTCCAATTCTTTCCTCCTTCCTGGAGGCATGCGTTATGGCTGTTCCTATGAAGTCCTTTTCCCTGCATTCGGCATATAGCTCACGAAGCTCCTCCAAGCCAAGGTGCATGGGGTAGAAGCTCCGACCCGTCATAAGGCTGAATGTCGGTTTTGACGTTTCCACCTCACGCTTTTCGACCGGAACAAGCATAAGTCCATGTTTCGGGCAGTACTCGATGCTGTTGATCTGGTGTTCCACATGGTAATGGAACGTTCCTTCTCCGATATCCTCCTCGAGGCATTCGGGACACGCCTGCATCGTGTTGATATCCGATATGTGGCGTGCCCAGAAGCTTGTCTTCTGCTTCCACAGGACGCTGTATGAATAAAGGTGGGAAAGCTGCCGGTACCTTGAAAGGAAAAGCGATTTCAGCCCATAGGTCGTGGCGTCGAGCCTCCAGTCGTTTGGCGTTCCGATGTCGAGGATGCGGTCGATTTCCGGATATGGGACCTCACATGAGAATCCGTACAGAAACTGGCTTTTTCTGAATGGGGAGATGTATGCCCCGATCTCCTTCATGAATGCCGTTGCATCTGCCAGTCCGTTTGCATTTGCAAGCCTGGACAGGTACGACCATATGTGCTCGCCTTCGTAGATGTCTGGTGTATTCAGGCGTATGCCTGATTCCGGGCGGATTCTTACCGGATATGTCTCTGTTGCCATCTTGCTCCTTTTCAGAATTGTTTCCCTGCATCTGATGCGCGGTGGAATCCATGCGTGAGGTTCTCCTTTTCCACCTTGTGCTCGGTGACTCTTCCAATATCCATCGATATCATGATAACTCTGTAAACAAGACTTGACAATATCTATCGGTATAGAAATTTCGCTGATAGCAATATTTTAATATCAATCGTTATTAAAATCAGGTATTCGCCCCGATATCGATTGATGTTATAATGAAGCCATGGATTACACGGATCTTGTCGAGACATTCTGGAACAATGTAAGCCTGCTGAAGGAACAGCGGAAGATGACATGGAAGGATGTCGCTGCGAATACAGGGCATACTGGCGCTTCCCTTTCCGCACTGAAGAATGGACACAAGATGCCTTCGATGGGAATCGCCCGGAGTATTGCGAGGTCGCTTGGCACCACGATTGAGGCGCTGTGTTCCGATGAGGACATCCCTGACGGTGAGGATGACAGGTCTCTACGCCGCGTGCTTTATGAGGCGACTGCCAGCTTGGATGAATCGAACATACTGAATCTGATATTCTTCGCCGAGGACATGGCGGCGAACCAGACGAAGGAACCGGCGAAGGAGGATGCCCATTCAATGCTCGCCTTCGATTCGAAGATGGGTATGACGACCCTTGGCGGGATGATCGAGAGCCTTACGGAAAAATACCTTGGGCCGAAGAGGGCGGAGACGGATGGCGAAGACGACCGGAAATAGCGCAGTCAGCCTCGATACGGCGGGATTCCAGTATGCCGTGAGAATCGCCCTCAGAGAAGGAGCTGCTCCTGATACGAAGGACAGGATCAGGAAATGCTTTGACAATTATCTTGGGACGGCTGAAGACCTCTCGAAGAACCCGGACGAGATGCTCTTTGCGGGAGACGAGCCGCTCTGGAACTGTCTGGGTGAGGGGATGCAGCTCATAGGAGACCACCTCGACCTCATCGATTCCCTTGCATATTGTTGGTGGATCGACCGTGACAACATGGGGGAGACCTATGATGTCGTGGATGAGATGAGGGAATGGTATGAGAAGGACAGGGCCGATGGGTATCTGTAAGGCTGGTCTCAGGCCTGCCAATACTCAAGCATATCCATAGCCATGAGAGTAAGCGGGCCATTGCAGCCGGCTGGAAGGAGCTAGATTCCCTCAGCTCCCCGGATATGGTTACGAGTAGCAATCGTACTGACAGGTATCTCAGCGAAGCTCAGTCGGAGAGGCTTGCAGATGATTCCCGACCCGTTGGATTATTCGATTCCATATGGGATATATGCGTTTACTGTGATATTCAATATAACAGTTGCAACTTATTGCAATTCTTGAAATTGTTTTCCGGAAAGTATAGGAGGAGATGCCGCCAGATGGTACAATATGGGCATAGGCGGCTTGAGCCGTCATCAGCTTACTTTTCCTATAAGGAAAACAATCATGAGGAGGAGCATAGTCTCACTTTTTTCGTTCCTCGCAATCGCGCTCATCGCGCTGACGGGTTGCCAGGAACCGCAGAACTCCATACCGGGTTCTGTCGATTCGATCTCGGTCAGGGTCATGGACTCGACCGATGCCAAGACGATCACGCCTGAGGGCAATGTCAACATCTCCCATTACGTCATCACCGTCGTCAACGAGACCGAAGGCATCAACCAGAGCTCGGGATATCTTACCAAGGGCTCGATGTTCACGGTGTCGAACGTCCCGGCTGGCACATGGTACGCCAAGGTCGACGCCTACATCGACAGGGGAGAGGATACCTATGTGAAGGTTGCTTCCGACCAGAGCGAGCCGAAGACCGTACAGGCAGGCGCAAGCACAACATTCGAGCTTGTATTGGACACTCTTGATGCAGTCGTTTCCGGGGATGTTACGGTGACGCTCAAGATGCCGGCGGCACTTTCGGCAGAGAGCACGGCTTTCTGGTATCAGTACACGATCACAGGCATGACGGATGAGGAGTTCACACTCACTTCCGAGGTGCTCAGCGGAACCACAGGAGCGGACGGTCTTGCAACCATCACCATTGATGCGGATGCAATCGGTCTTATGCAGGGTGCCTATCGCTTTGCTATCACAGTCCAGGATGCCGAGACAAGCCCGTCGCTCACAAGGAAGGGTATGGATGTCATGAGGCTTGTGAATGGGCTTGAGGCCAAGGGAACGATCGACCTTACGACATATGAAGCCAACCAATCGTTCAATGTGACGATCACGGACAAGATCGGCGATATCCTCACTCCTGCACTGGAAGACGGCAAGGAGGTCTACAACCTGGACGGTCAGGATGGAAGCGCTTCCCTTACGGTTACACTCGCCGAACCTCTGAAGGCAAATGAGACTATCGAGTGGTATGTAGATGGTGAACTGGATGAGACAGTCAACGCTGATGAGGCGGCAAGTGGAAAGTATACGCTCACCTTCACACCGGGAAGCCATATCGTCACGGCCATTGTCAGGGATACGGATACGCTTATGGCTGTCGGTTCCATCGATGAGTTCAAGGTCATGATAGTTGCTGAGTTCGCAGAACAGATGTTCACTTTCATCCTGAACGGCGATGGGGAATCGTATACGGTAACTGGGCTTGCGGCTCCAATTGGCGAGTTTGAAATGCCTGAAAGTGGCGTACTGGAGATTCCCGCAAGTTATAAAGGAAAGCCCGTGACAGCACTTGGTGAATCCGCGTTTAAGGACAGGACTGATATCATTGGTTCTGTAGTAATTCCGGATAGCGTAACGGAGATTGGGGAAGCGGCATTCAAAAACTGTTCTTCCCTTGAAAGCATTGACCTGCCAGACAATATGACTTCAATAGCACAGGAAACCTTTTACGGATGTACCGGCATGAAACAATTGCCAGATTTGGATGGAATCGTTTCGATAGAAAGGCAAGCATTTGGGGGATGTATAAGTCTTTCTGGTGATCTGATTTTGCCAGATAGTGTCAAAAAATTGGGAACTGTGTCCAATTCTACAAGTTCCTCCATTTATGGCCCTTTCATGGGTTGCTCGGGATTTGATGGAACGCTTGATTTGGGAAGTGTCGAAGAAGTCGGAGACCACAGCTTTAGTGGCACCAATTTCAATCAGATAATATTCCCATCCAGCCTGAAAAAGATAGGGAACTACGCTTTTTCCGGTTGTGGCATCACCAGTCTGAATCTCCCTGAATCTCTTGAATGGATAGGCGGAGGTGCTTTCCAAGGTTGTGATCTGGAAGGAGTTCTTGAAATTCCTGGAAGCGTAAAGCGGATAGGCCGCAGAGCATTTTCTGGTGTGGGCGGAATGAAAGAGCCTTTGCAACTTGTTCTTCATGAGGGATTGGAATATATCGAAGAATATGCATTCGGTGAGGCAGATTTCACCGGAGACTTGATTATTCCTGATTCCGTAAGATTCATTGGAGACGCAGCCTTCAGATATACGGATTTCGGAGGGATACTCGATCTTGGCAATGGTGTCGAGACAATAGAAGGAGCTGCATTCAACAGGGTAAGAGCAAAAAATGAAGTACTCGTCATTCCAAGGAGTGTTACAACCCTTGAAGGGTATGGCTTGATAAACGGTTGGTCATGTGAACCGACCTTTGGTGATAACGATTTCAAAAGCATCGAATTCGAAGAAGGGAGCACATTGACCACCATCCCATCGCGTCTTTATGCGGCTGGACTCGAATATATCAAAGTGCCGGATTGGATTGAAAAGATGGAGTCGGCGGCAGTATCCAGCTATGCTGGCTCGGAAGGACTTATCTATATCCCTGAAAGCGTCAAGACAATGGAGTCTGGAGCCAAACTCGGGAGTTCCATTTACAATTTTACAATCAATATTGGTACAATTTATTGCGAGACTTCATCCAAGCCTGATGGTTGGGCAGAAGACTGGGCACATGAAAACGTCAATGACATCTTCTGGGGTGTTCCTGAAGGAGATTTCGACTCCATCATGAACAACGACAGCGTTCCGTACACTGTTCCCGACCCAGCCATATCAGTTGACGCCGGCAATGCCACTATCACATGTGATAAGGCTTTCGCCCACATCTACTACACGACCGATGGCACAGATCCCAGCAAGGACAGCGGAACCCTTTATGAGGCCCCGTTTGCGGTTGAGTCCAGTCAGACCGTCAAGGCCGTCGCATATGTCGGTAACGACATCTATAGCGAAGTTGCTGAATACGCCGTTCAGTAATCTGTCCCAATAGGACTTTATGGCACCCAAAGGCAATTTCTGCGGGTGCCTCACTTCAAGGACAATCGATGAAAAGAACAAAGATATTGGTAGTGCTGCTGTTGCTTCTGGTGGCAGCGGCATATGCCTCAGATATGAAAACTGAGATCTGTCCGATATGCCTCTTTCCGCATGAGAGTGGACTTCATCAGACTGCAATTCCTGAAGCTCCGACGATGTATTCACCTGTGGCGGTTCCATATGCTGTCCAGGCAACACCGGAAACAGTTCATGATGCGGATATCGACCTGACGTTCTCCGTAGGAGCAACATCCGGAATGTTCTTATGGTCGTGGTGGCTTGACTGCATGGCTCCGACGGGTCTCGAGAAGGACTCATGGATCGTCGATGCGAAGGCAGGGCTCTCATTCAGGAAGACGGATCTGTTCTCCTTCGGATTCGAGGCGGGAGCGTTGCTCCATCTTGATGGGAAGGGGAGTGTGGATGCCTATGACATCCCTCTGATGCTGAAGATGGCCCTTGTGCCTGAAGCCGGCATCATCGGATTCCCGATAAGGCTCGGAATCGGCATCTTCACGGGCTTCTCGCCGATTACCCGTGAAGTTTCATTCGGAACGGCAGTAGACGCGTCCGTGGGCCTTCTCGTGCGTCTGGGAGAATATCTCTCGCTGGGTGTCGATACGAAGGTCGAGGCGCTCATGAGGCTTGATGTGGAGAACGGGTACGATTCGACGTTTGAGCTGATGTGGATACCTGCCGTGGTCACACTCGGCATCAGATTCTAGGAGGTGAGGAATGAGAAAAGGAATCGTCCTGTTTTCAGCCTGTTTCCTGACTGTCCTTCTGTCCTCCTGCGACCCGTGTCCGTATCACAGCCATGACAGGGTGGAGATAGTCGATGAAGGATTCTCCGTGTCCACGATCGACAGCATAGGAGACCTCCTGACGCTTCAGGATGCCGAATGGGTTGCCGAGAACGGGCAGTTCGTGCTTTCCGTCGATTATGGCATCGTGAACCGTGACGTCCTGGTTTCAGTCTATGTTGATGGGATTGAGATAGGGACCATTGGAACGGACATCACGTTCAGCATGGCTGATACGGAAAAGGGAAGGAATTTCACATTCATTGGAATGCCGGAAGGACGCCATGTCATCGTGATAACGGTCCACGATACGGATACATCCATGGGAGCGGGTTCATTGGAACTCGAAGTGGAGGTCCCATATACGATCATCTTCGAAGGGAAGGAATGAGAAGGATTCTTCTGGTCATGGCAATGCTTCTGGTGTGTGCCATGTGCTTTGCCAAGACATATGGGCTTACGCTCCATCTCCATTCATACGCCCCTCCGAGGGCTGAGATTGCATGGAACGGGGAAGAACCTGTCGTCGTCTCGAATTTCAGCGGATCAGCGACGACTGCGATTGATGAGCGGGAAGGATATCAGGTAGTGACATTTACAGCGGCATGAATGAAGGCACCCGACGGAACGATCCTGAGGGTGCCTTTCCATGTCAGCAGAAGTCGTCGAAAACCTCGCCTCCAGTCCACTCTTCGCCTTTTGCGATGGTGAAATACTTCTCCTGGCCATCCTCATGGAAATAGCTATGTCCTTCATGGATGAACCAGCCGTCCTCCATCGTTATCGTCATGACACCGTACTGCTTCGCTCCGCTTTCCGACAGCGTCTTCAGACAGATTGTCTTTCCATCTCTTCTCATGGCCTTCTCGGTGGCGAAAAACGAATAGCCTTTTCCTATCGCGACCTCTTCTCCGATCTCTATGGCCTCGAAGTAAGACTTCAGGTCTCCTCCCTGCTGAGGACAGAAGGGGAACTCATACGGCGCTCTCCAGCTCCTTTCGAGGGCATTCGGTGTAAGGGATCTGATGCATCCAGCTGGAAGCCCTTCATCCTCATCAGCCACAGGCTCTCTTGTGGTGTGTTCCATCTCATATGGGGTAGGACGGAGAGGGGAGATGTTCCTTGCCGGAATAGGGCGCAGCACTTTCCCCCTTGGTTCATAGGGAGTCTTCGGAATCTCATATGGCTTCTTGGCCCATTCCCTGATGTTCCTCAGGGTTCGTTCCGCCTCTTCTTTGGAGACGGCTCCCATCCACTGGTGTTTCTTTGGAAGGTTATACTTCTTCAGGATACTCATGTCCTTCAGAATCTCCTCGATGGGCATACCGGTCATAAGTTCCAGCTTTTTCCGTGTTGCAGGGTTCAGGGCATTACCCAGCCTGGTTGTCCATCTGAGGTTCTCCGGCCTGTTGTTCTCTCCATTGGTGTCTATATGGTCGACGACATCGGTTTCTGCTTCGGGTTCGCCATGGAAAGCTGTCGCGACGATTCTGTGGACCTGATGGGAGCCGATGAAGAGATATTGATTCTCCGTGTGATGGGTTCCGAATGTCCATTCATTGTCGCCTTTTCGAGGCTTTTCCGGATCCTTGGGTAGCCTCAGAACCGAGCCGTTGTCACGGACACGGTAATGTCGGTCCCTGTAGTCGCATTCACGTTCTTCGGTATAGGTGTCCAGAAGCTTCTCCTGCTTCCTGAGCCTTTCGAGATCATCCATGTTGCCGGCTCCTTCAGTCGATATAGAGGGTGGTGATATCCGACGTCAGTCCGTACCTTGTGCTGTGAGCGAAGGCTTTGACGGTGTCTCCATGTCCTGCTATGGTCCCGCTGACAATCAGATTCCCTGGAAGCACATGTGTCGTCTTCTGGTTTTCATAGATCATGCTTTCCGTAGTAGGTGTGGAACCGTCTCTCGTGAAGTAGATGGTCGCCGCCGAATCGTTCGTCTGCATCGAGATTACGACGAGGTCTCCGTCTTCTCCCCGTATGAATATCGTCGGAGGGTCGAGGGTGGGTTCAGAGGGGACCTGGAACGATACCACCTCCGAATATCGGCCAGCCTTGAATGTCACGGCCTTGACCGTGCAGCCGGCAGAGACGGGGACTCCTTTGCAGATCAGGCTTCCGCAGTGAAGCGTCCTCTTGTTCCAGTTGTATTCGGTCCCGTTGTCCTCGGAAGGCGTAGAGCCATCTGTCGTGTAATAGATTTCGGCGTTGGGCTCCGATGTCGACATCGTCACAGCGGCGGTAGACAACCCGGGATTCACGAAGTCTATGAATGAGATGTACGGCCGGCTGAGGGGAGCCTGTTCAGGCTCCTCTGGCCCAGCAGGCGTCTCCGGTTCAGCTGGATTCGTTGGCTGATCGAGGCCTGGATTGTCCGTATCGCCAGGATTGCTTCCAGACATGCTGCAGGAGGCGAGCAGGCACATCAGGATGAGCGATATCGAAAGGAAGACTCTTTTCATGGTTCCACGCCTTTCCTTAGAAGCCTCAAAGGACTGAAGCTGCAGAACTGTTGAATTTCGCTTCGACAGCGTCATAGTCCCAAGAGTTGTATTCAATGTAAACGACCGCTTCATTTTCATCATTCGGTATCACTCCAAGGTATATATCTGCTGCTCCATCTTCTTCATAAGGAGGAAACCAAGCTGCCGCCAGCGTCCTGTCACCATATAGTATCGACCTTATGAAGTTCTCGGATCCATCCCAATCGCTGTTCCAGGAAATTTCATCAATCTCTTCGGGATCCCCATAGACGGATGTGAGCTGACTCTTCAGCATGTCATATGAAGTCCTTATAGAATATTCGGAATAGTAGTTATCTGATAACGCCCGGATCAGATATATGCCATATTCATCATCGATGAACACAGCATAAAAAGATAGATTAGGATGGGGCTGAGGAGGCTCTACACGGTATCCTTTGATGTTCTGCTGTGTATTATTGTATTCAACGTAAGCCCCAGAATTTTCAAGCTCTTCCAGTGTCCAGCCGAATTCTATCCCAAACGGTCCCGCGAACAGCAGTGCCGGTATCATCATGAGCAGAGCGATAAGCAATGTCTTCTTCATGTCAATTCCCCTTTACATCATGGTATCATGGTATCATCTCGTTGTGGAGGCAGTATA
Source organism: uncultured Spirochaetaceae bacterium (assembly GCA_944392985.1). Lineage (GTDB taxonomy): Bacteria > Spirochaetota > Spirochaetia > Sphaerochaetales > Sphaerochaetaceae > Ornithospirochaeta. Next base: position 53,884 of record CALXYL010000004.1, read on the forward strand.
TGGATCTGGATGCCATCATGAGAAAAGGCAGCCCATGGTGAATCGTTGTAAGCGAATCAGTCGATGTTTATGGCGAGCTTCTCGATGGGCTTGTCGATGGCACATTCCGCACCACCATACTCATCCGATTCCTGCCAGATTGTCACGAGCCTATCCTTGAAATGCCAGGAAGAGGTAAGGGGAATACCTTCATAGGCGCCTGTCCCTTCGAGGGTGATCTCCTCTCCCTGTTCAATCCGTTTCCATGTGTCGAGCGGCATGTCGAGATAAGTCTCGAGGTCGCCACCGTTTCCATCGTAGCTCACGATACTCACCCAACCAGTTTCTTTGTTGTCTTTGCTCATCGTTGAAATCAATCCTTTGAAGCTATTTTAATCCGTCGTTTTAACAGATAGAGGTATTTCCTGGCTTGTTTTGCATGAAAATCAAATTGGGAATCCGAGTACATCGTCTTGTGGTTGAGAATATTCGCTTTATTGTGCTACAATGTAGTTACATAAATAAGGAAAGCAATGCCGAACAAACCGACCACGACAATTCGTATAGACCTTGATGACAAAGACAAGGCCAATAAGGTCTTCAAGGAGATTGGTGTCAATCTTTCATCAGCTGTTAATGCCTTTCTGAAGGTTGTTATAAGGGAAGGGGGTATCCCGTTTCCCTTGGAAGTATCTAGCGAGGGGAAAGAGCATGTATCCAAGAATAGAACTTTGAATCGTGCTTTTATGAACAGGAAGGATGAGTTCTATACCATGTATGAAGATGTCGAGAAAGAAATGGTCCTACATGCAGATCAATTTGTTGGCAAAACCGTCTTATGCAATTGTGACGACCCTTTCGAATCTGCTTTCTTCCGCTTCTTCGTCATCAATTTCAATAAACTGGGACTAGGCAGGTTGATATCCACATGCTATAGTCATTCGTCTTTTTCGAAATCTATAGGGACCTATCGCAATGCATACATAGCGGAAATAACCAGTGTGCCGAAAGAGTTTGATGCCGGCTGTGATGGGGCCTTGGACTTGAACGTATTATTCAATGTTGAAGGCAACAATCTCCGTTTTTTAGCAGGGGATGGAGACTTTCGTTCTTCGGAATGTCTTGAAATCCTTAAACGTGCGGATATTGTCTGTACCAATCCTCCCTTCAGCCTTTTCAGGGAATATATCAGCCTCCTGATTGAATACGGCAAATCCTTCATCATACTTGGCAATATGAATGCCGTGACCTGCAAGGAAGTATTTCCATTGTTCAGGGACAACAAGGTGTGGTATGGAGATTCTATCTCTTCTGGAGATAGAAAGTTTTTTGTGCCTGACGACTATCCACTGGAAGCCTCAGGTTGCGGAATAGATGCTGCAGGTCGGCGATATATTCGAGTAAAGGGGGTGAGGTGGTTCACAAACCTAGAGACACCTGGCAGGCGTGTCCCACTCACCTTGACAAATACATATAATCCTGAGGAATATCCGAGCTACAGTAACTATAATGCTATCGAAGTCAGGAAGACTATGATGATTCCAAAAGATTATACGGGGATTATGGGAGTGCCAATTACATTCCTTGATAAATATTGTCCGAGCCAGTTCCGGATATTGATGCTTGCAAATGGAAATGCTAGGACGAACAATTCGAGAGACATCCTTGATTCCGTGGGATATGTGCAGGATAAGTCTGACAGCGGTGGTGTATGCATGCTGGATGGGAAAATGACATACGCAAGAATCCTGATCCAGAGGATAGACAAATGACTGGAAGCAAGTTGAGGGTTCCATGTACCTACCAGGGAGGGAAACAGAGGCTGGCCGGAGCTATTGTGGATGTTTTCTTTGCTGAAAACAAGATAGGGGCTGACACAAGGTTCTATGACTTGTGTTGTGGCTCTGGCGCAATCTCCATAGAGCTGGTCAATAGAGGGATTTCGCCCCAGAACATTTCGATGCTTGATATTAGTTCTTGGGGAGCCTTCTGGGCTGCTGTAGGCCATGGCACATTTGACATGGAGTTCTTCGACAGCATACTCTCAGGTCTTCCGGATGATAAGCGTGAATACAAAAAACATCTTGAAGGGCTTGTGTCCAGTTCTTCATTGGTGCATGAAGCCGAGTTGTACCCGATTCTGCAGGCAAACTCGTTTGGAGGAAAGCAGATTACCACCAAGAACGGGGAGTGGGATAATGCCTGTTTCAGGGATTACTGGGAACCGACGGCAAATAGCGTTCGAAGAAGCCCCGCAAACCCGATGCAGCCATCTCCAACGGAATTGAAAAGACGTGTTACTGCCATCGTCAGGGACATGGTTGGAGCCAACGGCATAAGGGGAGACATCATGTCCTTCTTCTCGTTTAATGTTGCTCCAGATTCAATAGTATATGTGGATCCTCCATATATGAATACCACGGGGTATTCCTATATGTTTAATATCAAAGATTTCATACAGGAATACAAAGCTGCTTTCCAGGCTCCTTTGTACATTTCGGAGAACGTGGCATTGGGACACAATGCCACCAAGCTTCAACTTCATGGCGCAAATGGCGGTATCACGGGATCAAGAAAGAGCAAGCATGAAGAATGGCTCAGTCGTTTTTGATCAGGCCCATTATTTTTGCTGTGGTTGATTGTCCATTATATGCCAGAATACTGGAAGCAGCCATGAAGTCGTCAAGCCTGGATGGATCGTAAACAGAAAGATAATAGTAGTTGTCGTCGACCCTACTGAAAGCCAGTATCTTTTGGACTAGAAACGGTGTGGATCCTGGGCATAGCTCTCTGAAAGTGGATGTTATCTCCTTGCCATCCTCATCAACACCTTTTATCTGAATTCGCCATGTGCCGTTTGCTTTTTCACCTTCGGGATACAGGATTGTGTTCCCCCTATAATCGACTCCTCGAAAATTCAGGGTTATATCCTTTCTTTGTGACTCGTCCATTGGGTCGAGCCCGAAGAATTCCACCGCCCCACGGATGAACTTGTTATCATTCATATCGAATACGGTTCCTGCCGGATTCCCTTTTTCCAGCAAAGATTTCTTTGAAAGATCAAGAATATTCCTTGAGCCGCCCGTCATCGCCCGCGATTCAATCCAGAATGTTTGCAGATTGTTTAAGGGGAGACTGATATTAGGACTTGTTATCTTAACCATATTTGGTCGACTTGCCCTCTGATTGCCGACAGGATTGATGGCAGGTACATCTTTACCGAAGAGTTTAGGAGTTGATGTACCCTCGTTTTTGCGTCTCAATACGATATCAAGCTCTCTGGAAACATAATTCTTGTTGAGAAGATCATCTATCTGCTCTTGATCGTTGATTGAAAGACAAGAAGCCCCCAGTGAATTCAGTTGCCTGATATAATCAGTAAAGGCCTTGTCGAGATTGGAGACATCTATGTTCTGCTTGTCACCTTCTATCAATACGGAACTTTCGATGTTTGTCCAAAGCCCTCCTCCTGTAAGGTTGTTGGATCCGATTATGAAAACAATCCTGTCATTTCCCTTTAGACGATACAATTTAGGATGGAAAGTCTGACGACCCTCTAAATGTACTACATGCAATGTATCAGTTGAATTGAAAAGGTTGGTCAACGCTTCATAGGATGTCCCATTAAGATCGACCCCAACATAGGCATTGATTACACCATGATTCGACCTGAAATCGTCAAGAACTTGCTTGAGATGCAGAACTCCACTGTTTTTCGCGAATGCAACAATGAAATCGAACGTATTGAAATCACCAGATTCCAATAACCCAATAAGCTTATCCCCTATATTCTTATTTCCAAAAGGCTGGTTTATTAGTTCCATACATCTGCCACCGGCTATTTCTATAGTACAAGAGCGTATGGATATTGTAAATTCAGCTTTTCAGCTCCATGATGTCCCCGATATCGCAGCCCAGAACACGGCAGATCCTCTCTAGGATTTCCGTCGTAACGGTCTCGCCCTTTGTCAGCTTCGCAATGGTCGCCGAACTCAGGCCGGCCTTTTCTTCCAGATCCTTCTTCTTCATGTCTTTTTCCATGAGAAGCATCCAGAGCTTCTTGTAGTCGAAAGGCATCATATCACTCCTTATTGAATATTACCCTATATGTATATCAGTCGCAATGAAGGTCTCTGAAAATAAATGAAAACTTTGCGTAAATAAAGTTTGACTTTGCGAACGTAAAGATTTATTATGCTGTTGAGGATGGATTTGATCCTCTATCCCAGGCCGGCTGGAGAAAAGCGTGCTGGGCAGGAGATTCGGAAAAGCCTCCTGCCGCACAACCTGGATGCTTCCGAAAGGAAGAGTCTTATCGACCGGATCCCATCGGGACCCGTGCAGAGCTCTCACAGGAGGCTGGATGCCTAACGGAATGGAAATGGTCAGGAATGAGAAGCTGATAAGGGAGGAAGCCCTTTGGATTGCCGACAAGCTGGATTGGGAGGTCCGGCAGGGGACGATGACCCAGGATGAAGCCGCGGTCATCATAAATGCCGTCGAGCCGCCCCTCTTCAGGGTGATAGCCAGATGGCAGAAGAACGTGATCTCCGACATGGAAGCCGTCGGCAGGATCAGGGAGATAAGAAAGGCGATCGACGTGCTCGCAAGGTAGGAAGCGGGTATGGAATCAAGAAGGAGTGGCAGATGAAACTTGCTGAGGCACTGCAGGAACGCGCGGATCTCAACCGGAAGATCGAACAGCTCAAGGTCCGGTTCAATGCGAATGCGCTTGTACAGGAAGGCGAACAGCCGGCTGAGGATCCGGAGCAGCTCAAGGCTGAACTGGATGAAGCGATCGACAGGCTTGAATATTACATCGAGCGCATCAACATGACGAACGCTGTCACGATGATCGATGGAAAGAGCGTGACAAGCCTCATCGCCCGCAGGGATGCGCTCTCGCTCAAGATCGAGGCATACAGGGAGATCGTCAGGGCTGCGAGCCAGACGACCACCAGAATGAGAGTCTCTGAGATCAGGATCAGGCCATCGATTCCTGTCCGCGAGTGGCAGAAGCAGATAGACCATCTGTCAAGGGTCCTTCGTGTGATAGACAACACCCTCCAGGAGAACAACTGGAAGACAGAGCTTATCATGTGATTTTTCTGAAAACGTAAGGTAGTGGGAAGCAGGGCGAGTATCGAGGTTTTTGGTATCCCTAAACCATCTCCGCACGATTCTGGGCAACACAGAAGGGCCTGTGTCTCCTTTATCGTAAAGCCCCGATCGTGCACATGAGCATCGTAACTGATAATCGTCAACACCGGATACTGACTGCAAACACGAGGGAGGGCAAGGGGAATTTCAATATTTTTCGTCCAGAAGCTGTCCGAAACCGGGACCTGGAGCGTATAGAATATAGGAGGTATCTCTTATGTCAGAAAAATACGCAATCCCGGATCACATCCGCATCGTCAAAGCGGTATGTGTCGAATTCGGCAACAACGACAACACATGGGTATGGTGCTATCTGGACGTGAAGGAGGCGCTCGCCAAGGCAAAGGAGCTTCTGATGAAGCTGGAGCCTGACGAGCGTCTTGTCGTCGGCACAGCCTACTGCGGTCAGTTCAGGAAGTCAGGCAAACTCTTCGAGCTCGTTCCTTCGGAGGACGATTTCGAGATCGGTGGAGTGAGGTACGGCGATTACAAGGAGGAACTTCTGAGGATTGAACCTGCAGACTTCTCCTGCTGGCCTGACGGTACGCCGGAACACATCTTCGGAGACATCTGATGATCCTATGAAGAAGGCCTGTCTCCATGATGGGGACGGGCCTCCGTACGTCTGCGCCTGCCGATTGCGGAAGCCATCCGTATGCGAATCCGGTCCGCTTGTGGATGCTCCAGAACAGCGGCTGAAATGGACTCAGATCAAGGCGGCTCTCTTCCAGCTGGGGTTTCTCGATGCCCGTCTCCATCTCGGCAATGAACTCGTCCAAGTACGGAGATTTCAAGTCGTACTTGGAATCTCCGTACTTAAATGCCATATCACATGTGATAAGACATCGAACCTGTGAGCTTTTCTAGCTTGACTGACGGCACACCCGAACACATCTTCGGTGGCATCTGATGATCTCATGGAGAAAGCCCACCTCCGGGATGGGGACAGGCCTTCGTAAGTAGAGAGGAGCTTCATGTTAGGAGGGATTCCTTAAATAATAACGAGAAAGTTGTTTATGTGGGACATTCCTGTTTATCCAGTTTCCTTGAATGATAACGACAAAGTTGTCGATATACCCTCAGCTCAGGAATAACGACAAAGTTGTAGATGGCTGGAGACTCATTTACACGCTGAATAATGAGAAGAGTTGTAGATTTGAGATTCGGAAGTGGGGTAAATAGTGCGAAATCATAACGACATGAGTTGTCGATTAGCACTGTCATCCTTCTTTGATTCCGGCCGAGCATCAGATCATATGGAAAAACCCTGATCCACTGTTCCCTTGGTAAGGAAATCCGGTATGTATACATTCCGGATGCCGTCACGGGAGAAATCATGCCGGTCCATCGAGAGTATGTACTTGGGGAAATTATCCTTCACCGTTTCCAGTGCATGGAATTCCCTTTTCCTTGTATTCTCGTCCATCAGTGATGCAGTGACAAAGAAAATTGCGAAGTGAGCAATAAAACATGCTTACTTCGCAAAATTCCTTACAAGTATCCTTGTTTGCGTTCTCCTGGGATTCTCAGAACTTCTGTGCCTTGTCTATATCGAGCACGAATACGACACAGCCGCCTGCAGGCACTTCCACCATGTTCGCTCCTGCGGGGTTGAACATCCTCATATCCGCGCCTGAGACAGGGCTGAGCTGCATCCTGTGGCCGGCATGCTTTTTGAGGACATCGAACACGGCATCGACTTTCTCGTCATCCGTGCCGATCAGCAGCGTTGTGTTCTTCGCTTTCAGGAATCCGCCCGTCGTTGAGAGTTTCGTGACGAAGAAACCGCTCCTGTTGAGTTCCTGTACGGTATCTGTCTCGTCAGCAGTCTGTATGATCGCAAGAATGAGTTTCATTGGCGTCTCCTTTTCATATGATGATACCACGCGCAATCAGGGGAAAGCAATATTTGGCGTGTTTTGGCTGCAGTATGCTATCTCTCCCGCTTTTCCATCCCTCGTGCGACGATTCTTCCATGGAAAGGAAAACCATTGCAATGAGACTGTCCGCGGCCATCGTTATCTCAGCATTCCTCGTCACGCTGCTGACGCTCTTCTTCATAAGGCTCTCGGAAGCAGGAAGCGGCATCATTGAGGATATCTGGGATATGGCTATCGTCCTTGATGGCACGGAATGGGATACGGATAGGGAAGGGCGGAAGGTCTTTTCAGGAATCTTCGGAAGGGAGCTGGATGGGACGATGCATATTGAACGTACCGGTGACAGCACGATTCTCATCTCATTCCCATCAGCCGCTGCTTCAGCATTTCCCGGCGATGGCTGCTTCTCAGCCTCCTTGGGAGGTGTTCGCTTCTCCATCAGCGCAAGCCGTGACCACAGCGGCGCGGCGACAGCCCTCTACATCATCTCAGGTGATGATGTCATCACATTCTTCCCTTCTGTGTAAGGTTGTTGCCCCTCCCGTTTCTGAGTAAACTACCTTCCTATGAAGGTGCATCAGGCGGATTTCTCCAGAGGCAAGGTCTCATCCCTCATCATGAGGGTCTCCATGCCGCTTATCGTGGCGGAACTCGTGAACCTTCTGTACAACATGGTGGACAGGATCTATATCGGTCACCTCGCCGACAACGGATCCGTGGCCCTGACAGGTCTTGGCCTGTGCTTTCCCGTGATCTCCCTGATAAGCGCATTCGCGAAGCTCTTCGGCCCCAATGGCGGTGCACCGCTGTGCGCGATGGAGCGGGGAAGGGGAAACATGCGGGAGGCTTCGCTGATAATGGGAAATTCCTTCGCCCTCTCCGTCATTACAGGATTCATCCTCATGCTTGCGGTGCTGGTATTCAATCGCCCGATACTCTACGCATTCGGTGCAAGCGATACGACCTATCCATATGCCAGGGATTACCTTCTGATCTATGCCATTGGCACCATACCGGTGCTTGTTACCCTCAGCATGAACGCATTCATAAACAGTCAGGGCTTTGCGACTGTCGGAATGGTTACCGTGCTGATCGGGGCAGTGCTGAATATAGCGCTCGATCCCATTCTGATCTTCGTCCTCGGCCTTGGCGTCAAGGGTGCCGCGATCGCGACTGTGTTCAGCCAGACGGTGTCATGCGTGTTTGCTATCGGCTTTCTGTGCAGCAGGAATGTCCCGCTCCGTCTCCGCTTTCCAGACATGCGCCTTGGCCGCAGGCGCACATGGAAGATCATAGCCCTCGGTACCAGCGGATTCACTATGGGGGCGACGAATTCCATCGTGCAGCTTGTATGCAACAAGTGTGCCTTCATCTGGGGCGGTGACCTCTATGTAGGAGTGATGACGATCCTCAACTCAGTCAGGGAGATATACAGCACTGTCATGAATGGCATCGGCAGTGGTGCAAGCCCTGTGATGAGCTTCAATTATGGGGCGAGGAATGGCCAGAGAACGATAAAGGCAAGCAATTTCACCCTTGTGTGCACTTTCACGTACGCGATGATCGCCTGGATCATCATCATCCTCTTTCCACATGCGATGGCAATGCTCTTCACGCAGGATGCCGCGATGATAGAGGCTTCCGCTTCCGCCTTGAGGATCTATTTCTTCGGATTCTTCTTCATGGCATTCCAGACAGCCGGACAGCAGACATTTGTCGCTCTCGGCAAGGCAAGGCAGGCTGTGTTCTTCTCCCTTTTCAGGAAGGTGATCATAGTGGTTCCGCTGACAATCGCCCTGCCATATGCCTTCGGTATAAATGGTGTCATGCTTGCCGAGCCGATCAGCAATGTCATAGGAGGTCTTGCCGCCTATCTTTCAATGAGGCATATGGTGATGCCCGAGCTTCGGGCCATGGAGAAAAGCTGAGGTACTCTGCTGTAAAGGAGATGCAGGCCCTCCGCCGGGGCCTGCATTGGCGTTTCCTCAGATTCCGAGGAATGATTCCATCTCGGCTCTGAGCTCCTTCTCTGTCTCAGATGCCTTTGCCTTGTCATTGGCTCTGATGGAGAAGTAGATCTTCAGCTTCGGCTCTGTTCCGGAGGGCCTTACGACCACGGAGATGCCGCTTTCCGTGATGAATTTCATCACATCGGAAACAGGGAGATCGATCCTCGTCTCCTTGCCGCCCTTGTCTGTTGATATCGAATTCAGGTAGTCGTTCCTGATGATGACACCGCTTCCGGCAAATGATGCAGGAGGCTCTGTCCTGAGCTTCTTCGTCATTGCCTTCATCTTCTCGAAGCCGGCTTCTCCCTCGAACTCATAGCTGTGGAGCGTGTTATAGAAGTAGCCGTATTCGGCATAGAGCTCTGCAAGGACATCAAGGAGGCTCTTTCCCCTCTTCCTGTAGTAAGCAGTCATGTCAGCGATCATCAGCGCGCCATCGACTGCGTCCTTGTCGCGGACATAGCTACCGGTGAGATAACCATAGCTTTCCTCGAAGCCGAAGATGTATCTGCTCTCCTCTCCGTCCTTCTCCAGAAGCCCGATCTGCTCACCGATGTACTTGAATCCAGTGAGGACCTCCCTCATCTCGATCCCATAGCTCTCCGCGATCCTCGATGCCATGTCAGTGGTTACGATTGTCTTGACGGCTACGGGCCTTTCAGGCATCAGGCCAAGCTCCTTCCTCCTTGTGGCAATCCAGTTGAGAAGGAGGACACCGGTTTCGTTCCCTGTGAGGAGGGTATAGTCGCCTTCCTTGTTCGGTACCGCGATTCCCACCCTGTCGGAATCAGGATCGGTTGCGATGAGTATGTCGCTTCCAGTGGCTTTCACATCCCTCAGTCCAAGTTCAAGCGCCTCCCTGATCTCCGGGTTGGGGTAGGGGCATGTCGGGAAGTTCCCGTCAGGATTCTCCTGCTCCTTGACGACGTGGATGTTCGTGTATCCATTTTTCTTCAGACATGAAGTGACGCACTTCAGGCCAGCGCCATTGAGCGGTGTGTAGACAATCGAGAGATTCTTGTCGCCATCGTTGTCCTTCAGAAGCGACTGGTCAGAGACTGCATCGATGAATGCGTTGACGGTCTCTTCGCCGATCCATTCTATCTGTCCGCTCTTCAGTCCCTCCTCAAATGGCATCCTCTTTATGCCCTTGAAGATGTCGATGCCGTTGATAGCCTTCTGTATCGCTTCCGCGGCCTTCGTCGTGATCTGGCAGCCATCAGGCCCGTAGACCTTGTATCCATTGTACTTCGCCGGATTGTGGCTGGCTGTGACGACGATTCCTCCTGAGCAGGAGAGATGGCGCACCGCGAATGAAAGCGACGGAGTCGGCATCAGCGTCCTGTACATATGGACCTTGATCCCATTGGCGGCGAATACAGATGCCGCAGTCTCCGAGAAGAGATCCGATTTGATCCTGCTGTCATGGGCGATGGCGACGGATGGGTTCCTGAACTCCGCATTCAGATAGTCTGCATAGCCCTGGCTGGCCTTTGCGACTGTCATGACGTTCATCCTGTTCGTACCGGCTCCGATGACTCCTCTCAGTCCGCCTGTCCCGAATTCCAGATCGCGGTAGAATGCGTCATTGATCCTCTCCGCATCCCCCTTGATCGCTTCCAGCTCTGCCTTGAGATCGCTGTCATAGAGCTCATTCCCAAGCCATTCAGCATAGCGTGCTTCAGTTTCCTTTTCCATTTCTTACCTCACTTTCAGCCTTATCACATTCCACGAGGCCGGATGCAGGATGATTGTTCCCTCCGCACTGGAGAGAGAGGAATCCTTCCTGACCTGCGGCCTCACATTCTCTTCCGTTTCCGTGTTCACCATCTTGATGTCATCGGATCTGAGCTCGATGTGCTCAATAAGGGAAACATTTCCGAATCCCCTGAGATCGAGGGAGAGTTCCATATCCTCGTTGAGGCTTCTGTTGACAGCGAACACCGTAAGCTCACCCCCGTCCTCGCTCAGGATCGAAACGCTCTCAAGATATGGCGCATCACCATAGCGGCATTCATAGGAAGGGGAAGAGGATGCGTCATGGAGCACCGTACCCCTGCCGTATTTCGAGGCATGCAGGAACGGATAGTATATCGTCTGCTTCCATGCACCACCTCCTGTGCGTGTCATGATCGGGGCGATGACATTCACAAGCTGTGCCATGCATGCGATCCTCACCCTGTCTGCGTGGCGCAGCATCGTGATCAGCATGCAGCCGATGACGATTGCATCCTCTGTGTTGTAGATCTCCTCGCAAAGCGGTGGCGCCACTGTCCATGGCATGTTCTCCATCCGCTTCTCGTCCTCCCTCCTGACATGGTACCAGACATTCCATTCGTCAAGGGAGATCCCGATGTCCTTGTGGCTTCTTGTCACCGCCTTGGCATAGTCTGCCGCCGAGATGACGGAAGCGATGAACCTGTCGAGATCGAGGTTGGATGCAAGGAAGGATGGCGTGTCATCGTCATAGTTGTCGTAGTATTGGTGCATCGAGATGTAATCGACGGTGTCATAAGCCTCCGTGAGAACGATGCGCTCCCACTCTGGGAATGTCGCCATGTTCGACCCGGAGCTGCCGCATGCGACAAGCTCGATTGAGGGATCGATCCGCTTCATTGCCCGTCCGGTCTCTGCCGCGGTCCTTGCGTACTCCACAGGAGTCTTGTGGCCTGTCTGCCACTTCCCGTCCATCTCGTTTCCCAGGCACCAGATGCCGATGGAGTAGGGGTCAGGATGTCCGTTCTCCCTCCTCATCTCAGCATATTTCGACGGGGCATCGATATTGCAGTATTCCAGGAGGTTGACTGCGTCCTGCAGCCCCCTTGTTCCCAGATTTACAGCCATCATCAGCTCTGTTCCCGCTTCCTTTGCCCAGGCGGCGGCCTCATCAAGGCCGAATGTATTCGGCTCCAGCGTCCTCCATGCGGCATCAAGGCGCTTTGGCCGTTTCTCAACCGGTCCGATCCCGTCCTCCCATCGGTAGCAGGAGACGAAATTGCCACCGGGATACCTGACAAGAGGCACATCCAGTTCCCTGATGAGGGAGATCACATCCTTCCTGAAGCCATTCTGATCGGCCTCGGGATGTCCTGGCTCGAAGATGCCGCCATAGACGGCGCGTCCGAGATGTTCAATGAAGGAGCTGTAGATCCTCCGATCCACAGCTGCCTTCTTCATATCCTTATCTGCGATAAGACGTGCCTTAAGCATCAAGATCCTCCGCGATGGTTATGATCTCAAACGGCTTGTACTCGATGCTTTCCGTCCAGCCTTCGTGATCCTCAAGCATGTTGAGCGTCTCCACCTTCCTTCCAAGGTCGAGCCTGCCCCTCATGCCATCCTGCTCAGAAAGGCGGTAGACAATCTTCTTTCCATCCTCGGAGAGCTTCGCAGTCTCGAGATAAAGCGGCCCGAAATCCCATGATGCGCTGAGTGCTTTCTCCGTCCTGATAAGCGGTGTGTTGTATTCGATCGCCCTTCTGTTGATTCCGGCCTCAACGGCATTGCCGCTGTGAGGAAGGATCGTCAGGCAGAAATCATGGTGCCCGATATCAGAGAGGATGTCCGGCCTGATGTTGGACCTGAGAAGGCTTACGGAGAAGCCGTCCTCCTGGACGCCAAGGCCATACTTGCCCTCATTGATGACCGCGATTCCACCATCGGCTTCCGAGAAATCCGTCCAGAGATGGGTCGAGACCTCGAAGCGAGCCTGCTGCCATGTCGTGTTGCGGTGTGTCTCCCTGGATGCATAACCTGCGCTTGTATCCGTGATCAGTGCGCGGGAGAGGACATTGCACGAGAACTCAGCCTTCATCAGCTTGTGCTTCTCATCCCAGTCGACGATGTGCTCCGTCTCGATCTCAGGAGAAGCGGCGAAGAGCCGGACGACGAGCTTCCATGTGCTCTTTCCGCCAGGTGTCCTCATCACTGCCGAGAACTCCGCTGATGTGCTGTCTGCCGCATCAAGCGAGAGCTTCTTCTCAACAGAAAGATCGTATTCAACCTCGTCATAGTTGGGGAGGATGTCCCATGCATCATACATGCCGGGCGTATCCTGGTAGAGATGGAGCTTGTTGAAGCCTCCCTTGACCCATTCGCGTCCTGTTTTCCTGTCCTTGAGGCTCTTGATGGATGCATCCTCTGCGAACTCAATCGTATAGAACGGCGTCGTGACAGTCATGCCGCTGACGCTGAACCAGGACGTATCTGAGCCGGTTGCATCCTTGACAGTGCCGGAGCTGAGGGAGTCGATGGCAGGGTAGGCGAAGAAGCCCTTCTTTCCGTGCCTGATGGACTTCCCAGCCTCTGATTCGATGAAGTGCACCCCGCTTCTCTTCCAGTTGAGGGAATTGAAGTAGAGGTCTCCCTTCTCGTCCAGGATCCCGTCAAGGGCGCTGTCAACAGCACGGTAGTCATTCATCGCATCCTCATAGACAGGATTGATGTGGCTGCCGGGGAGGATGTCGTGGAACTGGTTGAGGAGGAACTTCTTGTAAGTGTCCCTGATCGTGTCGGCGGGGTACGCCTTGCCTTCCTTAGCCCTTATAAGCGAGACGATCTCCGCGGACCTGAGCTTCGATTCAAGCATCCTGTTGTAAGCCTTGAGGTTCGACTTCGTCGTGAATGTTCCGCGATGCATCTCAAGATAGAGCTCGCCATCCCACACCGATAGCTCGGTATTCCCATCGAAGTTGGAATGGAGGTATTCATCCGCCCTCATGTGCTTTGTCTTAGGCATGATGCTCAGCTTGTCGAAGCGATGCATCATCTCGATCATCTCCTCGGTAGCACCGCTGCCGCCGTCTCCATAGCCGAACATCGAAAGCGTTGCGCCGCCCCTTTCCTTGTCCTGGTATGCATCCCAGTTCTCCATGATCTGGCTGGGCATGTTCCATGTGATGAAATGGGTCGGAGGAACACAGGCATAGATCATCGTCCCGTCCAGACCCTTCCAGAGGAAGTTGTTGTGCGGGAAGCGGTTCGTGTCGTTCCATGTCGACATCTTGTTCGAGATGAAGTAGTTGACTCCGGATTTCCTCAGGATCTGAGGCAGTATCCAGCTGTTGCCGAATACATCAGGAAGCCATGCTGTGTCGACAGTCAGCCCGAAGGCCTTCCTGTAGTAGTGCTGTCCATAGAGGCACTGCCTGATGAGGCTTTCTGCTGATGGGATGTTGCAGTCAGGCTCGACATACATCGCTCCCACGGGTTCAAACTGTCCGCTCTTCACCTTCTCCTTCAGCTCGGCAAAGAGCTCAGGATGGTATTTCTCAAGCGTCTCGTAGACGTATGGCTGTGTATGGGTGTAGTGGAAATCAGGGTACTGATCCATCAGCCTCATCTGGATGAGGATCGTCCTCGCGTTCTTCTCCACGACATGGATGCGCCTCCAGTAATAGGCGATATCAAGGTGTGAGTGCCCGATAAGCGCGACATTGCCACTGGAGCGGAAATCAGTATTGGAGTATATGCGCTTCTCGATATGCTCCCTTGCCTTGTCAGCACCCTGGAATGTCTCGAAATCCACATAGTTGAGCGCGGCGTTGAGCTCTTTCTTTATGTATTCCCTCGCATCCTCGTCGAAATGCTTCGACTTCGTGATGTCGATCAGCAGCGTCATATCATAGTAAAGGCCAAGGACATCGTGATCGATCGTGACGATGTACATGCCGTCGAAGATCTGGCGGCAGCCGCGGGATGCCATAGATTCGGGATTCCTCTCGTCATCAGGCTTCGATCTGTTGTAGCCTTCAATCTCGATATTCACTTTCCAGTCACTGCCGATGAAAGGAGTGATGAGCATCCTGTCCCTGTTCGGGTCAATGCCACCCGCATACCTGCCATTGACGCGGACGATCATCTCAGCCGCTGTATGATGATAGAGCCAGAGCTCCTTTCCCCTCAGCGCTTCCGGAACCTCGATACTGCCTTCAATGAAGGCTGTACCATCGGGTGTGAAGTACATATCGCCATTCTTCAGCGCTCTCCATCCCTCCGGATAGAACTCGAATCCATCCTCGCTGACCTGCCTGGCATCGCGGATTTTCAGATCCGTGATCTCAACCCTGTCCTTGATGATGCCTCTTCTGAGCCAGGAATACCTCAGATCGGTCCATTCCTCAGGCCTCATGCTCCTTCTGATGACTTCTACGAATGCCATGTCCCCCTCCTATGCCATGTCCCAGAAATAGGGCTTCCTGCGGATCGCCTCGATGCGGACCGTCTCTCCCAGATCCCTGAGGATCTCCTTCTCCATCCAGTCAAGGCATCTGTTCAGTATCAGGCACTTCGAGCACTCACCCCTGAAAACCAGGGTGAGAACGCCGTTTTCATAGGATACGAATTCAACCCATCCTCCGTCGCCTCTGAGCTTAGGGGCGAGTGTTTTGACGATATAATCTTCCATAATACGATTATATTACCCCAACTCAACCAACCCTACAGGTCATAATCTGCTCCAGAAGTGGCATTTTCCTTGCGAAGTTTGCGCCTTCATTCACTATCATTCTTCCAGTATTGTGGTAGTATCCATTCCATGAGACTTGAACACTATTATGAGGACCTCTCCGTCCAGCACGTCGGCGCAGAGGAGCCAAGGGCCTGGTATATGCCGTGCTTCCCTGATGGAAGGGATTCATCGATCCTGCTTTCGGATGACGCATGGAAGCTCCGCGTCTATCCCTCTCCCGAGGATGTGGAAGAGGTGGTGGTTGGAAAGGACTTCGATACAGCCTCCTTCGATACAGTACCCGTTCCATCAACCCTTGAGATGCTGGGATACGTCCAGAAGCAGTACACGAACGTGAACTATCCGTTCCCATATGATCCTCCATATGTCCTTGTGGATAACCCCACAGCTGTATTCATCAGGGACTTCGATATCCAGAAGAAGGAAGGGAGAAGGCTTTACCTTTATTTCGAAGGTGTTGATTCCGCATACTTCGTTTACCTCAACGGTTCCTTCATCGGCTACAGCGAGGTGCCCCATAGCCCGACGGAGTTCGATGTCACATCATCCGTCACGGATGGGCGCAATAGGCTCTCCGTAATCGTCCTGAAGTATTCCGATGGTTCCTATCTCGAGGATCAGGACAAGTTCAGATGGTCTGGGATCTTCCGCGACGTCTATCTTATGGACAGGCCGGAGGATCATATCGTCGATTTCGAGGTGAAGGCGGATATGCATGGCTCCGTCACCATTGATTTCCTCCGCCTTTCCGGAAAGCCTTCCATCAAGGCTGTCCTCTCCGATCCCTCCGGGACCATCATCGCATCCGGAAGCAGCCATGGCGAGACGCTTTCCTTCTGCATTCCGTCCCCGCATCTCTGGAGCGCGGAGGATCCATACCTCTATGATCTCAGTCTCGTGACTGAGGGGGAGATCATCACGGAGAAGGTCGGATGCCGCAGCGTATGGGTGGAGAACAAGGTCGTGCTTTTCAACGGCAAGGCCGTGAAGTTCCTTGGCGCGAACAGACATGAGAGCAATCCGAGAACCGGTGCAGTGGTCACGAAGGAGGACACGCTCAGGGATCTTCAGATGATGAAGGCTTCGAACTTCAACACGATACGCACCAGCCATTACCCTGATGTGCCGTGGTTCTACCGCATGTGCGATGAGTATGGTTTCTATGTTGTGTCGGAAGCTGATGTCGAGTGCCATGGAGTTGCCCATCTCCAGGGAGGATCCCACCAGTGGAACTTCGATACGATTGCGCGGGATGAGCGCTTTCTGCAGCCGATCCTTGATAGGAATATCCGCAACGTCGAGGTGAACAAGAACTCTCCTTCGGTGTTCATGTGGTCCCTTGGCAATGAATCAGGCTATGGCCTCTGCTTCGAGAGGACTGCGGAATGGGTGAAGAGGCGTGATCCCAGCCGTCTTGTGCATTACGAGGGCGCGACGCATTCCGTCCTTCGAGGTGTTCCCGTCAATGATGACCATCTTGATAACGCCAGCTTCATGTACAACGATGTCGCGTTCATGGACAGCTACTTCCCGGATCCGAAGCATGAGAAGCCGGCGTTCCTCTGTGAGTACATCCATTCAATGGGCAATGGCCCCGGTGACACGGAGGATTATATCGAGGTCATCAGGAAGCATGATGAGATCATGGGCGGCTGTGCATGGGAGTGGTGTGATCATGCGACCTACGAAGGTGAGGATCCAGTGCATGGCCCGATGTTCCACTACGGCGGCGATGCAGGTGAGTATCCGCATGATGGCAATTTCTGCCTTGATGGACTGGTCTACCCTGACAGAAGGCCGCACACAGGGCTTCTTGAGTATGCCAACGTGCTACGTCCCGTCCGTGCATCGGTGAAAAGCCGTACCAGTGACGCTATCACCCTGTCTTTCAGGAGCTATTACTCCTTCCGTACGCTTGCAGGCATTGAGGCGATGTGGCATATCACAGCGCATGGGGTTGTGCTTTTGGAGGGAAAGCACGCACTCTCTGCAGAGGCAGGGGGATGCGAGGAGCTTGCCATTGCCCTGCCGCAGCTTGGCGATAGCGATGCCTATGTTGATATCGAATACAGGGCATCGGAGGATATGATCCTTGTCGGAAAGGGAACTCTTCTTGGCTCTGAGCAGCTTCAGCTCCAGGAGGGGAGGAAGGATCCTGTATCCCTTGGAAAGAAGGGAGAGGTCCGCATGGAGGAAACGGAGAAGGAGATCATCGTTTCCGGAAAGGGATTCGAGTACAGGATCGACAAGCGCCGTGCTGTGTTCACATCCATCCTGGTCAATGGCAGCGAGAGGCTTTCCGGCCGTTCCAGATGGACGATCTGGAGAGCGCCGACGGACAACGACAGGAAGATCAAACTGGACTGGAAGGAAGCGGAGTTCGACAGAGCGGATTCGAGGGCTGTCTCGTATACTGCGTCTTGCTCAGGCTCTGAGGCATGCATAGTCCTCGAGATGCATCTTGCCGCGGTTTCAAAGCAGCCATTCCTCAAGGGAAGCGTGACAATCCGGATCAACGGGGAGGGGAAGGTACATCTTTCGCTCAATGCCGTCCGTGATATGGCCTTCCCGTTCTTCCCGCGTCTTGGCATGGCCTTCAGCTTCCTTTCAGATGGTTCGGAGCGCTGTTCCTATTATGGATACGGGCCATACGAGAGCTATGTCGACAAGCATCGCGCATCGCGCATCGGACGCTACGAGGCATCAGTTGCTTCGATGCATGAGGATTACATAGTCCCGCAGGAGAACGGAAGCCACTTCGGAGTGACTGAGGTGGAGGTGGGGCCGATCGCTGCCTCATCGCCGCAGCCGTTCAGCTTCAATGCCTCCTACTACACGGCAGGGGAGCTGGAGAGGGCCGCCCATAATTATGAGCTCGTGCCCTCGGGCAGCCTTGAGATCCATCTGGATTATCGTATGAGCGGTATCGGATCCGGCTCCTGCGGCCCCCAGCTGATGCCGAAGTACCAGCTGTCTGAGAGGCATATCGATTGGGATATCCTCCTCTCATTCCGTTGAGAGGCGGGGTACTGTTATCGTGATGGATGAGCGGTAGAAGGGGATTGAGGATACCTTGATATCCACATTCCCCTCCCCGTAGAAAGTTATGAGGCGAAGGTATGTGTTGCGTATGCCGATATGTCCTTCGCCCTCGCTTACTCCATGCATGATGGAGAGGAACGCCTCCTCGTCGAAGCCCTGTCCGTTGTCGGAGATCTCGATCCTGAGCCTTCCTTCGGATAAGAGGAAATCCGTCCTGATCTCTGGCGCCTGCACCCATGTGCCATCATCCCCGATACCGAAGCCATGCTTTATCGAATTCTCGATGAAGGGCTGTAGCACCATCTTCAGCATCGGCTCCCTGTCGATACCGGGCTCGGCGGTGTGCTGGTAGCTGATGTCCCTCCTGAACCGTCCGTTCATGATTCTGATATAGGACATGTCATGCTGGATCTCATTCCGTATCGAGATCGTCTCGCTGCCGTATGAGAGGACGGTGCGGAGATAGAGTGAGAGGGCCCGTGTCATCTCTGCAGCCTCTCCGCTGTTCCCGTTCTGTATCTCCTGCTGTATGCATTCCAGTGTGTTGTACAGGAAGTGCGGTGTCAGCTGCTCTGAAAGGAGGTGCAGCTCCGTGCGTGTCCGCTTGTCCTGCTCCTGTCTGATCGATTCGATCTGGCTTTCGATTGTGGATGCCATTGCGCTGATTGAATCGCGGAGGTCTCCAAGCTCATCGGATCCCTGGAACTCCGCACGTGAGGAATAATCCCCATCCTCGATTGAGATGACGCTCTCCTTCAGCTTCCTGATGGGCATCGTCACATAGCGCGCCAGTACGGCCGAATGGGCGACGGCAAGTATCAGGATCACGGCGAATGCAGCCAGGAACGACGCAGCGGCAGTTCCCACCAATGGGATGCGAAGCAGAGCCATATCTGTCCGTGCCGTCAGCGTGAGGCCAGAGAAAGGCAGTACAGAAGAGCACTGTATGATGTTCCTGCCCTCTGGAATCCCTCCGTTCCTTATTATGCCCGTGCCATTTTCCGCAAGGAGCTCGCTTCCTTCAGGCATCAGGCTCAGGAGGCTGTCTGAATCGACGAGGACGATCATGAGTATCCTGCATTCCCTGCCGCCGATCATCACGCCTCCATATGCCCTGCTCAGCGGATAGATCACAGGGATGATCTGCTCCTGACCCCTTATCGGGCTTTCCCTGGACGGGAGTGCAGTGATGGTGCTGAACGTTCCTTCCTCAAGCTCCAGGCGCTGCGGCAGGCTCAGGGAGTCGCGGAAGAGAGTGAATGCCGTACCGGTCTCCGTGTCGACAAGAAGCGCTGACTCAATGGCACTGCTGGAAGTCGCGAGGCGTGTCAGCTCCTCCTGCAGCATCACTCTCAGCCGCGTCGGCTCGATGCTTGCGTCGATCATATCTGTCATCTTCAGAGCGAAATCCTCTGTTCCGCAGGCTGAGACAACCCCCTCCGTGACAGAGCGCATCAGCTGGTCCAGCGACAATGCGGAGGTTTCCGTCCTTTCCCTGAGGCTGATCTCAGCTTCCCTCCTTGTCCCGAGAAGCCAGTATGTGCCGAAGAGGATGGCAAGGGCTGTCGTGAACAGGATCAGGATGACGACTGTCATGAGCCGCATCTTCGTGATGATGGGCCTGTCCCTGAAAGCCATCATCTTGCGGATTCTTCCTGGAATTCAGACGGGGTCATCCCTGTCAGGTTCTTGAACGCGCGGCTGAATGACCTGTAGTCATGATAGCCAAGACGGTATGCGATATCCGAAACGGAGGCATCCTTCTCGACAAGCCGTCTCCTCGCTTCCTCCATCTTCTCCTTGAGGATGTACTCCCTGATTGTCGTCCCTGTTTTCTTCCTGAAGTAGATCGCGGCATATGATGGGCTGAGATTGACAGTCTCCGCGATATCCTCAAGCCTGATCTGCTCCTCCGTGTGATCCTCGATGTACTTTGCCATCTTCCTGATGATCGCATCGCTCTCCACATCCCCGGAGATCTTCCGCCGCGCTTCCTCCTCCCCATAGACTGCGGCGATGTACGAGGCAATCTGGGTAAAGAGTTCCGTCAGTCCTTTCTCCATCTCGCCGATGGTGTGGAAACGGGTGATCCCCGGCGCATCAGGCAGCAATCCGGCTCCATCGATGAGCATGCCGAGCCTCTTTCCAATGCTTCTTATGAGCCAGTTGGTGATGCTGTAGACGTAATTCGGAGGCGGGAGCGTCTGTCCCAGCAGCTTCTGTATGAAGGAGGCGCTGAACGCCTCTATGCCTTTCCTGTCATTTGCAAGTATGCATTCGATGATTGGGTCCACATCGCTGTCAGCTGGTTTGTACTCCGGCGCTGATGCCGCGATTATATCGGAAGTGAAGATCCTGCCGTTCTCATCATAAAGCTGGTAGGAGAGGGCAAGGAGCGCCTTGCTGAATGACTCTGCAGCCGTGGCAGGACTGCTGACAGTGCTTCCTATCGCGATCCTCGGAAGCTGGAGAGAGGCATCTTCCAGTGCGCTGAGACAGCGCTCTGCAATGGCGAAAGGCATCGTCATCGAAAGGGAGAAGAGGGCTCTGAGGGTCCTTGCGTCCTTGTTCCAGAATATCCTCCGCTCCTCCTTCGTCGCTTCCTCCAGCACGGAAACCGTGCCTTCCCTGATGCTGTCCTGGAATGACAGGACCATCGCAAAGCATGGAGCGTCGGGGAGTCCATTATCCCCTGATGAGAGCATCGTCACAGCTGAATATGGATCCACCAGCCGTCCATCGGCGAGATCGTTGAGCGTTGTCCTGCTGATCGCGATTCCTGTTCCTCTGCGCCCGGCGGTACGCCTTGCAGTGAGATCGGCGAGAGTCTCCCTCAGCTCCTCCGTATCGACAGGCTTCAATAGGTATGCCTTCGCCTGGAAGCGCAGTGCGGTGCGGGCGTAGTCGAAGCTCCCATAGCCACTGAGTATTATGATGTCAGTGCCTGGAGCCTCACGTGACAGCTCCTCAAGGACCTCGAGACCCGTCATTCCGGGCATCATGATGTCCATGATGGCGAAATCAGGCTTCATCGCGGTGATCATCCCAAGCGCGGCTTCCCCTGAATCAGCCGTTGCTATGACCTTTATCCCCAGTTCCTTCCATATGGGCAGGGAGGAAAGGCCCTCAGTAATCGCTGGCTCATCATCGGCAAGTATCGCAGTCAGATACGGTGCTTCCATAGGGAGGATTATACGCCAACAGGTGGCATCTTTCAGCACATTTCAGTCGAAACTGTCCTGAAAAGAAAGGAATCTGTCCTTCAGAAGCGTCGAGCCGCTATTTACCATTGTTTTTAATCCAGTATTCTGGCTTACGCTAAAAAGGAGGAAAAAATGAAGAAAGCAGCAAAAGCTCTTCTCCTTGCAGGAATCATCCTGTCCCTTTTCGTCAGCCCTGTGTTCGCAGGTGGTTCCGGTGAGTCCGGTTCAAGCGATGGAAAGGTCGTTATAGAAGTATGGTCCGAGGATAGGCATGACATGGAGTATGTCGAGGCAAAGGTCGCAGAGTTCAACGAGACCAACACCGACAACATCCAGATCAACCTCACCATCATCTCCGACAACTTCCGCAATATGCTCCAGATGGCATTCAGCGGCGGTACGGCACCTGATGTCGCTGGTATCAACGCTATTCCTATCAACATGATCGCTGATACGGGTATCGCGATGCCTCTCAACGAGTTCATCGATGCTTCCCCTGAGTATCAGAAGGTCAACGACCCGTACAACCAGGTCTATGAGGGAACGAACGCTAAGAACGGCAATATCTACTGGGTGCCGACCGGAATGAGATCCGGTGTCCGCGTCATCTACAACAAGGACCTTCTTGAGAAGTGCGGCTATACAGAGATCCCCAGGACGCTTGAGGAATATATCGACATGGCTGCTGACATCACAGCACAGGGATCGCCAGCATTCTACGGCATCGGATTCACCAATGCTTCTCCGTTCGAGAGACTTCTTGAGATGGTCTCCGAGATGTCCGGCATCTATTACTATGACTATGTGAACGGCTGCTTCGATTTCTCCGGCTACAAGCCAGTCCTTGAGCTTGGCAGAAGGTTCTTCACAGAGAATATCGCATATCCTGATCAGCAGGGTGTCGACAACATGCGCGCTCTCTTCTCTGTCGGCATGTTCGCTCTCTGGTCAAATGCTTCCCAGGAAGCTGCTGTATTCACGGAGCAGATCCCTGTCCAGGGATTCGAGTGGGGAGTTGCAGAGCTTCCGACCCTCACAGGAGAAGTGACAGGTGCGCTTGAGACGACCCCGTCAAAGGGCTGGGGAATCATCTCCTCCACCGATCATCCTGAAGAGGCATGGAAGGTCATCGAGTTCTTCCAGTCCGAGGACTTCCTCAAGGGCTACCTCGAAGCAGGATACTGCCTGCCGTCAACGGACTACATGGCTTCCGTCATTGACAGCTCCAAGACAGGACGCCTTGCTGACTTCGCTCTCAAGCCGTATGAGACGGTCTATCCGAAGCCGCCAGCAATCAACCTCTCCGGCGATGATTACCGCACGGTATTCTGGAACGCTGTCATGGGCTATGTTGATATCGATGCAGCAATCGCTGACCTCAACACCCGCTACAACGAAGCGCTTGATGCAGACGTTGCCTCTGGCTCAGCTACAAGGCTTGTGATTGCCGACTATGATCCGCTTCACCCGGATCAGGGCACACCGGAGTATCTGACAGAGTAGTCTTTGACAAAGACGCACATGAAGGGGAGCTTCATGCTCCCCCTTCTTTCCATTAAAAGGAGGAGAGATGCAAGCAAAAGGAATGAAGAAGCCGATGAAGAAGGAGGACAAGAGGGATCGTATCTCCGCTATGGTGATGCTTTCTCCCGTCGTGATCCTTCTCCTTGTCTGCTCGATTTACCCATTCCTCTGGATGTTCCGCTACGTCTGCTATGACTACAATGGCTTCAATGCCACATTCACAGGCGTCAGGAACTTCACGAGGATGATACATGACACGACATTCTGGATGAGTGTCGGCCATACCTTCGAATACGCGCTCTACAAGCTCGTGTTCATTATCCCTCTCGCGCTTGTCTGCGCGGTTCTTCTCAACCAGAAGATCAGGGGAACATCGGTTTTCCGCGCTGTCTATTTCATGCCAACGGTCATAAGCTCCTCGATTTCCGGCATGATCTTCACATTCATCTTCGCGACGCAGAATGGAATCCTCAATGGAATCCTCATGGCGATAGGGCTGGTGGATGCTCCAGTGCAGTGGCTAACGAGCACAGAGCATGTAATGAGCGCTGTCACCATACTCGCTGTATGGGGCGGCTTCGGAAACTACATGCTTTATTTCATCACCGGAATGAATGTCATTTCCGAGGATGTCTATGAGGCAGCGAAGATCGATGGCGCGAATGGAGTGCAGACCTTCTTCAAGATCACTCTCCCGATGCTCAGCCCGATCCTCAAGGTCGTCCTGATGCTCGCCATTACAGGTGCCTTCAAGGATTACGAGGCCATCATGGTCCTTACGCAGGGAGGCCCTGGCAACAGGTCGATGGTCATGTTCCTCTACATCTACAACCTGATCTTCGGATCCGGACTGACGAATATGACACAGCCTCAGATCGGTTACGGTGCTTTGCTTTCCGTTGTCGCAGCTATTATCGTCGGAGCTGTCACGATCGCTTACCAGCGTATCGCGCGCAAGCTCGATGATGTGATGTAAGGGGGACGGTATGGAAAAATCCAGAGCTGTTATGTCGGGCAAGCAGAAGGCGGTCATGACCGTGATCTGGCTTCTGATGCTCTTCCTGGCGATCATCACCGTATTCCCCGTCATCTACATCGTGCTCGGCTCGTTCAAGAGCAATGTCGAGCTCCTCGTCGGCGGATCGAACATCTTCCCGAGCGAGTGGCATCCTGAGAACTACATGCAGGCATGGACGGGAGCGAAGTTCGCTACATATACATGGAACAGCGTAATGATCTCCGTCTGCGTCATGCTCATCTCGCTCTTCATCTCAACGATGGCGGGATATGTGTTCTCTCGCAGCCATTTCCCCGGAAAGAACCTGATCTACGGTGTCTTCATCGCGTTCATGTTCATCAACGTGGGTTCCGTATCCATCAGGCCGCTGTTTGAGCTTGCGACAGCGCTCCATCTCAATGAGAGCCTCCTGCCGATCATCTTGATCTCCGTCGGAACGGGACAGGCGACGTATATCTTCCTCTCAAGGGGATTCGTCGATTCCGTGCCGCGTGAGCTCGATGAGGCAGCGAAGATCGATGGCTGCACGTTCTTCCAGACCTTCATCAGGATCATCCTTCCTGTTCTGAAGCCTGTCATGGGAACGATCGCGCTCCTTTCATTCCGCCAGGGATGGAACGAGTACATCATGCCATTGGTATTCACGATGTCCAGGGACAACCTCAGACCGCTTACTGTCGGTGTCAACATGCTCAAGGCAACCGGTGGTGGCGCTGCAGCGTGGAATGTCATGTTCGCGGGAGCATCGATCGCGGTTATCCCGATGCTCATCATCTATATCATCTTCAATAAGAACTTCATGAGCGGCTCGACAGCTGGCGCTGTGAAGGGCTGATTGAAAGGATTCCTTTACAGGGGGCTTCGGCCCCCTTATTCTTTGGTTATGCGCTTCATTAATAAAGATGGCTTCATAATGAGCTATATCTCGGCATTATCGGAAGAGGATTACACCTCATCGCTTTCAGACAGGAACCAGCTCTCGCTTGAGGCAAAGCTCCGCAAGAGCGTTTCGGAGAAGAAGGCTCCTGTCCTTTCCATCGGGCCCGTCGAGCCTGGAATGTGTATCGGGAACGCGCTCTGGTCCCCTTATTATTCCCATGGAAGCATCTTCGTCGACCGTTCATCCTTCTATTCAACGCTCAAGCGCATCCGCATGTATGCAGCCACGATCCTCATCTCAGATGCAGAACTGGACGTGCCGGCAATCCTCTGGACCTACATGGCAACAGGAGTGTATCTCAACTCTAGCCTCATAGCAGAGACCGAGCATCCCGTCTACAAGCCCATCGAGAGCAGGAAATGCACGCTGCATCTGAAGGAAGGGCGCAATGAGATTGTATTCGTGTCAGAGAATCTCGGTGTCCGGGATACACGCAACATGCTTGCATTCCAGCTGCTTTCCGATCTGGATCATATCGAGGCGACAATTCCCGGTGACAGTGCTGACTACACCGCTTCTGCATCCTTTCTTGCGGGAATAAGGATCGGAAAGGGCCGCCTGGACTTCCCATCCCCAGCCCCGGATGGAACGGTGATGATCCCTGCCGTCGATTCCCCGGACCATGAGACTGTCCACAGGAAGGAGAGGATCCCCGTTGACGGCAGGATGGGTGCAGAGGGTGCTGATGGTGTCACCGGATGCCGGATTGAGCTTGGCAATGGAATGGCGAGGAGCTTCGAGTTCCAGGAGAGGATAAAGCCGCAGCATCTCGATTCCCGCGGTGACTGGGAGGCGCATTTCTGCGATGCCATCGGCAGGATTGCCGCGATTGATATGCTTGACAGGGGAGAGCATGGCTTTGCGGTATTCACCCTTCTTGCCCGGCGTTATCTCGGTGTGGAGAAGGGCAATGAGAAGGATCTCTTCCTCAATGATCTCTCTGTCATAAAGAAGCGCTTCGACTGCTCCGACTTCCTGATGTGCGGTATCCTCAGGTACATCCATGAGTATGGCGTGCCGGAGGGAACGGAGGAGGCGCTTCATGATGCCATCACGGATTACCGCTACTGGATGACGATGAAGGGCGCAGATGGCATGTGCTTCTGGAGTGAGAACCATAGCCTGATGTTCTGGTTCTCCGCCTGTGATGCGGGGCTTCTTTATCCTGATGAGCTCTATCATAGGACGGGTATGACAGGGCGTGAGCTTCATGAGTATGGTGAGAGGCGCGTCGATGAATGGCTTGATGATGTGCTTGAGCATGGCTTTGAGGAATTCCTCAGCTCCACATATATGTGCGTTACATTCGCTGTTCTGCTCAATGTGATCGACTACTGCCGTCCGGAGCTTTCCAGCAAGGCGAGGAAGGCATTGGACAGGATCATGGAGATGCTCAGCTGGAATACATTCCGCGGTACGGTCATCGCTCCGATGGGCCGTGTCTACCGTGGGGTCGTGTATCCATTCAGGGAGGCGACACAGGCTCTGATCAACACAGTGGATGAGACTGCTCCCTATGCCTATGGCGAAGGCTGGCTGGCTTTCCTCGCTTCCAGCTCGTACCGCTTCCCCTCCGGCCTCAAGGCTCTGATGGATGGCTGCATCGAGAAGGAGTACAGCACAGGCAATGCGATGGTCTCTGTTGAGAAGAATGAGAGCTATCTGCTCACAGCTGTCCTCTCCCCGCGCACTGACAGCGGCTTTGTGCGCTGGAGGAACACAGTGCGCGATGATGGTCTGGATGCTGAGGATAACTCATTCGTCAAATCCCTCAATGAATGCTTCCATGGCACATCATGCTTCCAGCCTGGTGTCTATGGCTACCAGCAGCATATGTGGGAGGCGGCCCTTTCCGCAGAGGCGGTTGTGTTCGCCAACCACCCCGGTACGACAAGCGAGGATGCGGAGCTCAGGCCCGGCTATTGGAATGGCAATGGCGTGATGCCTGCGATCTCTGTCAGGAAGGGTATGATCGGCTCGGTCTACTCGATTCCGGAGAACCATCCGATTGGATTCACCCATCTCTATGTCCCGTTCTGCCGATTCTCGGAGAGCCTTGTGGACGGACATTGGATCTTCCTTGCAAAGGACAGGGGATACCTCGCTGTCTGGACAAGCTGCATCGGTGAGCCTTATGAGGATATGATGGCCTCCTCAGAGCTCAGGTTCAGCTCCCGTCAGATGGCTTATCTTGTCGCGGCAGGCAGAAGCAGTGAGCAGTCCTTCACATCTTTCCAGGAATCAGTCAAACGCATGGATGTCTCATTCAGCGAGAAGGATCTCACGCTCAGAGTGGATGGAGAGCCCTTTGTCACGTTCCAGAGGAATGATGACTGGACACAGTATCTTGATTGATTGATGAGAGGGGCAGGATCAGCGTCCTGCTCCTCTGATTCCTATTTTTTGGTTCTAAATATGACCATTCTATATGGTAATTTGGTTCTGAATACGACCTTTTGGCCTGTATTTTGGTTGTAAATATGGTTTTCTTTTATCGAGAACATCTCCTGGGATGATGTCAAGGATGTTCAGAATAATATCCTGCGTCTGAATCTTCTTGATATCGAGAAATACAGCAGGGGATTGGATCGTGAGAGGATACGTCTTGCGCTCGATGGTGTCGTAAGGCAGACTGGTGATGGGAAGAAGGCTTTCAGCTATGCGCAGATAGAGAAAGGCCGATCCCGTGCAAGGGATTACCTTCCAGCTGTAGAGTGGCTGAAGAAGGCACAGCTTGTATACTCATCTTCATCGCTGGCTGATGTCGGAGTCCCTCTGTCGATGTATACAGAAGCAAAGACCGAAAGATTCTATCTATCTGATATCGGATTGTTCTTCTGCCTTGTGGCGGGAGACAGCCATCTGCTTCGCAATACAGTCCTCAGCAGGCAATGGCGAGGAGCGGCGAAGGGGAGATTCTATGAAGCGCTTGCGGCTGATCTCCTGCATAAGAATGGACATGGGCTGTATTATTACGATATTCACCAGAAGCTGGAGATTGATTTCATAATCGAATCAGATTCCGCATTGCTTCCGATTGAAGTCAAGAGCGGGAACAACAAGGCTCTATCGCTTTCAAAGCTCCTTGCTTCCAACAGCAGCATCCCCAGAGGGCTCAAGCTGACTGAATCCTCCGTGGGTTATGACGGCAGGATCCAGACCTTGCCTCTTTTCATGGCGGCTTTCCTTGGATCTGGTGCATGAAGCAGGACCAGCGTCCTGCTCCTGCATCCCACATTGCGCCTACTCTTCCTTTACGTCCGCATCGTCGGTGACGATCATCGGCCTGGTGTTCATGCTCCTCGGCTCAATGCTGATTCCCTCAAGCACGATACCATCGGCATGCCTGATGAAGAAGCCGTATGAAGGCATATCCCCGAGGGCGTTGCTCTCAGGATAATCCCTGACGTTCTCCCTGATGGGGTCAAGGATCGTGAGGCGTTCCTCGTTGTCGAGGTACGATGCCTCGAAGCCGCGTATCGACACATTCTCTATGCGGCCCATGCTTCCATCCTCATCCTTGAATCCCGTGATGATGCAGCTCGATTCCATGCCTTCCGCCTCGACGTTCTCAATCGTGATGTTCCTCACGCTGCCGCCGTTTGAGAGCTTCGCCCTGTCCTCGTCGGAGAGGAAGCCGAACTTGCATCTCTTTGAAAGCGATATGAACACGGGGCACGCGATGTTCTTCATCGTGATGTTCCTGAGTGTGACGTTCTCGATCGCCGATCCATCTGCGGATTCGATTGAGATACCTGAGACACCGCCTGGGTAGATATCGGGGAGCATGAACGTGCAGTTCGTGCATCTTACGTTCCTGATGTCAAAATAGGTCTCCGTACCGATCTTGAATGCGTTCATGACTGACACGACCGTGGCATCCTGGATATCGATATCCTCGCTGGGGCCCATCGGCATGGCACTGTCCTCCACGTTGATGCTGTCGTGTCCCTGGGTCATCGGAGCCTTGATGCACAGCCCATCATCGGCAGTGCTGACAAATACATGACGCACCTTCACACGGCGTGAGGACATGATGTCGATACCATCGGTGTTCGCCACGTGCCTGTTGTTGTCGATGATGAAATCATAGACGGAGACATCCTCGGACATATCGATGGAAAGGCTCCAGTCCATTGCATCGCGCAGGATTATATTGTGGATATCAACATGGCGCGATCCGCGTATCCAGAACGTGTACATCGGGCGCTGTATGTTCTCCCTGCCTTCCTGCCACTTATCCTCCGCATACCTGATGCGGGCGCGGTATGCGAAGCGTGATGTATCCTCTGGCCTTCCCATCGGGTCATTCAGCACCGGTGGCAGCTTCGTGTATCCCATCGGCTTCGTCAGAGGACGCTCATGGGGAAGGTAAACGAAGTATTCGCCGTTTCCGTTGATCCTTCCTCCTCCGCAGATCGTGACATTCTCCGCATTCTCCACCTTGATGAATGCGTCGCTGAATGCGGAAAGATCCTTCGAGGCATTGATGGAGGAGCCTGATGTGATGAAGAGCGTTATGCCTGATGGGATCGAGAGGGAGCCTGATGTATATGCTCCGCCATCCACGACGACGGTTCCTCCCATCTTTGCTGCATCATCAAGGGCCTCCTGTATCGCTTCCGTGGAGAGGACTCCGCCTTCTGCCACGGCACCATATTCCCTGATATCAAAGACGGGGCCGTTCGGAAGCATCTCCTCATTTATGTAGAGATGGTAGGGGATGTCGAGATAGTAATCACCTTCATAGATGATTCCGTTTTCCGGGAAAGTCGGGTTATCGTATTTCAATGCCATGGAAAAAGAATACCCTCCTGGAATGATAACCAGAAGGGCAGAATCGATTGTCGAAGTAACAATTTTCAGATTTTTGAGATCTGCATCGAGTCGGCATACCTGAAACCTGGTATGGAGCCGGAGATGATCACTGCAAGCTCGTCGTTCCTGACAGCGCCGGATTCAAGGGCGAGGCGGATGGACTGGTCACGCATCTTGACAACATCATCGGTGAAAGGAGCGAGGAGTGGCAGCACTCCATAGGCGAGGCGGAGCTGGCGCGCTGCCTTGCTGTCAGTCACGCATACGATGATCGGACACTCAGGACGGCATGAGGATGTGAGCCACCCAGTGCGTCCTGTCGCTGTCATGCAGATGATCGCCTTCGCACCAAGGGAGAATGAAGCCTCGACTGCCGCGCTGGAGATCGTTGCGGGGATATCGAGCGTGCATGAAGCCTGGTTCTCGAAGTAACGCTTGCGGTAGTCGATCTGCTTCTCCGTGAATTCAGCGATATCGCTCATCGTCCTTACTGCCTCGATCGGATACTTGCCTGCAGCTGTCTCTCCGCTGAGCATCGTGCATGTGGTTCCATCGAAGATGGCGTTGGCGACATCGGAGACCTCCGCTCTTGTCGGGCGGGAGTGCTCTGTCATCGACTCAAGCATCTGCGTTGCAGTCACGACGATCTTTCCTCTTGATGTGCATTCCGAGATCATCATCTTCTGTATGACAGGAAGCTCCTTGAACGGTATCTCCACACCCATATCGCCACGGGCGACCATGATGCCGTCAGCGACCTGGATTATCTCCGCAAGATTATCGATGCCGCTCCTGCATTCGATCTTCGCGATGATCTTGATCTTCTCTCCGCCATTGACGTTAAGCAGCTTGCGCATCTTCCTCACATCGTCTGCAGTGCGCACGAAGGAGGCGGAGACGTAATCGACATCCTCCTCGATCCCGAAGAGCAGGTCAGCCCTGTCCGATTCGCTGATGAAGGGCTGGTCGATATCCACGCCTGGGATGTTGATCGATTTGTGGTTCGATATCCGCGATGTGTTGTTGACGCGGCAGATGACATCACCGCCATTGATCTCCTCGACAGTCAGCGAGCAGAGTCCATCATTGATCAGAATCGATGTGCCGACCTCGACATCCTCCGCAAGATAGGGGTATGTGATGGAGACACCGGTCTCATCACCCTCCCTGTCCTTTGATGCGGACAGCGTGAAGAGAGAGCCTTCCTGGAGGACGACAGCCCCTTCCTTGAATTCCCTTGTCCTGATTTCAGGCCCCTTCGTATCGAGGATGACAGGGATATTCGCTCCCAGCTTCTTCGATACGCGCCTGACCCTCTCTATTCTCTTGTGATGCTCAGCGTGCGAGCCATGGGAGAAATTGAGGCGGGCCGCATCCATTCCGTTCTCAATCAGGGCCTGGACCATCTCATCGCTGTCAACAGCCGGGCCGAGAGTGCATATGATCTTCGTCTTGCGCATAGCTTTGTTCCTTCCTTCCTCCCATTGTACCCGATGTGCCACCTACGGAAAAGACAGGAGCATGTGTGATTTGTTTTTCCTTGACGCAGTGAGAAGCTCTCGCATACTGTCTTTACAGAGAGGAGGAGAGATGTTTTCCAATATTCCTGATGTAAAGCTTGGCATGATCGCGGTCAGCCGTGACTGCTTCCCGATTTCCGTTTCCGATGGCAGGAGCCATAAGGTTGTTGAAGAGTGCTCGAAGAGGGGCATCGATGTGTTCCTCGCGCCGACCATCGCCGAGAATGAGCGCGATGCAATGGCAGCACTTGAAGAGATAAAGGCCGCTGGATGCAATGCACTTGCTGTGTTCCTGGGCAATTTCGGGCCCGAGACGCCTGAGACCATAGTTGCGCGCAGCTTTGAAGGCCCTGTGATGTATGCAGCAGCCGCAGAGGAGACTGGTGACAACCTCATCAATGGGCGCGGTGATGCCTACTGCGGCATGCTCAACTGCTCATACAACCTCGCGCTGAGGAAGATCCCGGCTTATATCCCGGAGTATCCTGTCGGGGATGCTTCTGATATCGCTGATATGATTCTGGATTTCATTCCCGTGGCGAGGGCTCTCATCGGGATCAGGAATCTCAAGATCATCACATTCGGCCCCAGACCGCAGGATTTCTTCGCCTGCAATGCCCCGATCAAGGGCCTTTATGACATCGGGGTCGAGATCGAGGAGAACAGTGAGCTCGACCTTCTTGTCTCATACCGCGAGCACGCAGGCGATCCAAGGATCGACAGCGTCGTGAAGGATATGGCAGAGGAGCTGGGGACAGGCAACGCCTATCCTGAGATGCTGCCCCGCATGGCGCAGTTCGAGCTGACCCTCCTTGACTGGGCTGAGAACCATAGGGGAGCAAGGAAGTATGTTGTCTTTGCCGATAAGTGCTGGCCAGCATTCCCAAAGGAATTCGGATTCGAGCCATGCTACGTCAACAGCCGCCTCGCATCACGTGGTATACCGGTGGCATGCGAAGTCGATATCTATGGAGCGCTGTCGGAGTATATCGGGACATGCGTCACAGCTTCCCCTGTGACACTGCTGGATATCAACAACACGGTGCCGAAGGATATGTATGAGAAGGAGATCAAGGGCAGGTACGATTACACCCTCCATGATACATTCATGGGCTTCCATTGCGGCAACACGCCGTTCTGCCGCCTTTCCGATGGCGCTATAAAGTACCAGCTGATACAGAACAGGACGCTTGAGAATGGTGGCACCCCTGATTTCACCAGAGGAACCCTTGAAGGCGATATAGCTCCCGGAGAGATCACGTTCTTCCGTCTGCAAGCGGCAGCTGACACATCCCTCCATGCGTACATCGCAGAGGGTGAGATACTTCCCGTCGCAACTCGTTCCTTCGGTGGAATCGGCATCTTCGCGATCCACGAGATGGGCAGGTTCTATCGCCATGTCCTGATCGCCAAGCACTATCCGCACCATGGCGCGGTCGCATTCGGACATGCGGGAAGAGCGCTTCATGCGGTATTCTCCTATCTTGGCGTGACGGATATCGAGTGCAACAGGGAAAAGGGCAACCCCTACAGCGGGGAGTGCCCGTTCTGATCAGATCGTAAGACCTTCCCTGAGCCGTCTGTCGAGGATCCTTCCAAGCTGTCGATGGACGACGATGGTTCCTATGGCGAATGCGATGAATGTCGCGATCGGCTCAGAGAGGAAGGCTGCCGGTGCCCCGAAGAATACGGGCAGCATGATCGAGGCTATGAATGATGTGATCTTCCTTGTCAGCGAAAGCGGCAGGGAGATCTGCACCTGTCCAAGCGCTGTCATCATATCGACATTGATGTACTGGAATGAAAGCGGGATCAGCATGCATTCGTAGATGATCATATAATGCGCGGAGAGGGTAAGGATCTCCTCGTCGGACGTGAAGAACGAGGCGAACAGCCTTGAGCCGAAGATGGTGAGGACGAGCATCACCGCTGTGTATGATGTTATGAGTATCTGCAGGTTGCGGATGCCGCGCTGCACCCTTTCAGTCAGACCTGCGCCATAGTTGTAGCTGATCAGGCCCTGGCATCCAGCGGTCATTCCGCCCATCGGATATGTCACGAGGATGTGGTAGCTCTGCACTATGGTGGAGCATGTTATGAGTATATCTCCCCAGCCTGGACCGCCGTAGCGCTGCAGCATCGCGTTGAGCACGACCAGCAGGAGACTGTCCGTTGATATGATGATGAAGGATGAGAGCCCCAGCTTGATGATCCTTCCGACCTCCTTGGGCAGGAAACCGTGGAAACGCAGCCTGATCGAGGTATTTCTTCCTCTGAGCGCGGCGACGGCGATTGCTGCGGAGGCGACCTGCGATATGACGGTTGCTATGGCAGCTCCCTTGACGCCCATTCCGAATGTGAAGATGAAGAGGGGATCCAGCGCGATGTTCAGCGCAGCGCCAGCGATGACGGAAACCATGCCTTTCTTCGCCATTCCCTGATTTATGACGAAGCTGTTCAGCCCTGATGCGAGAAGCGCGAAGGGCGTGCCCAGGACATACCATCCAAGGTATTCCGAAGCATAGGGAAGGGTTGTTTCCGAAGCGCCGAAAGCAAGGAGTATGGGATCGCGCAGGATGAAGAAGAGCGGGGTGAGCACAGCCGATGAGATCAGAAGCAGATAGAAGCCTGTGGTGAGGATCCTCTGCGCTATATCATGATCCCCATGGCCCTCCCTCATTGCCATGATGGGAGCACCTCCCATTCCGATGAGGGTTGCAAAGGAGGATAGGAAGGAGGCGATCGGAGCGGCAACCCCAACCCCTGCCAGCGCTATTGCGCCGTAGCCCTCGATGTGCCCGATGTACATCCTGTCAACGATTGCGTAGAGGACATTCACTGCCTGTCCGAGGGCTGTCGGAATCGCCAGGCTGAGTATCAGCGGCCACAGTCCATCCTTGCCTAGATCATGTTTCCTGACTTCGCGCATGGCAGAGAGTATAACCTTTGGTGTCCCTTTGTTCCATCGGGAAAAGCTGCTAAGATCGGGGCATGAGATCAATAAGGGTCAGTGCGGCTGTAATACATAGGGATGGCATGATCTATGCCACAAGACGTGGAAAAGGGGAGTTCAGGGGCTACTGGGAATTCCCAGGCGGAAAGCGCGAGGAAGGTGAAAGCGGCGAGGAGGCGGCGGTTCGTGAGATAAAGGAGGAGCTTGGCGCGACAATCGCTGTTGAGCGCTTCCTTGTCACCGTTGAGTATGATTACCCATCATTCCATCTGATGATGGATGCCTATCTCGCGTCCATCGCCGATGGTGAGCTGACGCTTTCAGAGCACTCCGAGGCACGCTGGCTTTCGCTTGAGGATATCGACAGCGTCGACTGGCTTCCCGCTGACATTCTCATAGTGGATGAGCTGAAGAGCCATTTTGGGCTTTGAAACGGACTTTTCTGCAATATTTTCCAAAAAAGTCCGCTTCAGAAGGGATTTTCTTCCTTGATGAATTCTGCCAGATTCGCATGGATGATGCCGTTCCTTCGTTGCTGGAGCGGGTCAAGCGTAAGCAGATATTTCGGATAGGAATCCCTGATGGATTCCAGCGATCTGTATTCCCTTTCCTCTGTCTTTCCCTCTGAGTCATTGAAGATGCTCATCGCCACCTGGACATATGCATAATCCATCCTGGGGCTTCTCATGATGAAATCAACTTCCAGCTTGCCGATCTTTCCTATGCTGACGCTGTACGAGAGGCTTTTGGCGTATTGGTAGACGATATTCTCCAGGACAGGGCCATATGGGATCCTGTTGTCGGTATTCCGCATGAAATAGAAGCTCAGATCGGAGAGATAGTATTTCTCCCCGCCATTGAGTGATTGCTTGCTCTTGAGGTCGAATCTTGTGCATCTGCTTATGATGCGGAGGTTCTCTACTTCCCTGATGTACCTGTAGACAGTCTCTTTCCGCACATTCTCACCCAGAAGTGATGTCAGGTGCTTGATTATGCCGTCTATTGAGACGGTGCAGCCGAAATTGTTTATGAGATACTGCATGATGAGGTCGAAGAGATGCTTCTTGCGTATCCGCCTGTTATGCTTGATGTCCTTCTCGAATATCTCATCAACAACGCTTTGCGTGTAGGTCCTTCTGGCGTCCTGTGAATCATAGAGGATGGCATGCGGAAAGCCGCCTTCGGTTATATATGATCTGAGCTCGTTCATCAGATCCGCATCCATATGCCTGCCGTAGAATTCCTTGATCGCGAGATATTCGTCGAACGTGAGCGTCGTCATGTCGATCTCGATATACCTGCCAGTCAGCCTGGTCACAAGCTCTCCGGAGAGCATGTATGAGTTGCTTCCTGTAATGAATATGGAGAAATCCCCTTCTTCCCGATACGCATTGATGCTGCTTTCAAAGCCTGCAGCATTCTGAACTTCATCGATGAAGAGGTATTTGATGCCATCAATGCCGGATGAAAGCCCGTCAATTGCCTTCTCAAGTGCATCAGCTTTGCTTATTCCCTTGTACGGCCTTCTATCAAGATTGATGCTGATTATCGCATTTTCAGGGACACCTGAAGCGCGAAGCTCTTCCTGCACAAGCATCATGAGCGACGATTTGCCGCATCTCCTGACACCGGTGAAAACCTTGATCATCCCTGTATCATGATAGAAAGGGCGCACTCTTCTGAGGTATTTCTCCCTTGGGAACAATCTGCTTTCATTCATGAGTGAATTGTGCCTTGAAACGGACTTTTCTGCAATATTTTTCAAAAAAGTCCGCTTCAGAAGGGATTTGGGTTGTTTGAGCCAGCCTGATCATGGCTGTATTTCGTGGCCATGCTGCGCCTGATGCGCGCCGTGACCGTGACTGTCCTTTCGCCGTATACGATGGATTTCACATCCCCATCGCGGGAAAGACGGCTGATGATATCAGAGGAGGCATCCTCCGTGACGGAGATGTCTGTGAAAGCCTCATCGGTGACAGCAGCCATCGCCGACAAGAGCTCCTTTATCCCTCTGCCTTCCTTCATGCTTGCTTCGACGATGC
This sequence comes from uncultured Spirochaetaceae bacterium, assembly GCA_944392985.1. Taxonomy (GTDB): domain Bacteria; phylum Spirochaetota; class Spirochaetia; order Sphaerochaetales; family Sphaerochaetaceae; genus Ornithospirochaeta. The sequence continues at coordinate 90,441 of CALXYL010000004.1, forward strand.
GCATCGGGCTTCGCTTCATGACAGCGTAGGAGATATCATCTGAAAGGGAGTCCATCTTGTTGATGACAAGGATGCGGGCCTTGTCGAGCGCGTCAAGGTCTGACAGCGTCTCCTTCGTTTTCTCCAGGCAGCGTGCGGCATCTGGGTGGGATGCGTCCGCGACTATGATCAGGGCATCCGCGGCAAGCGCTTCCTCAAGTGTGGAGGAGAAAGCCTTGATCAGGACTTCAGGAAGATCGGAGATGAATCCGACAGTATCGGAAAGAAGCACACGCTGTCCGTTGGGAAGGCGCAGTGAGCGCGTTGTCGTATCGAGCGTTGCGAAGAGCTTGTCCTCTGCAGTTACCCCTGCATCTGTCAATGCATTGAGTATCGTTGATTTCCCAGCATTGGTGTATCCGACAAGCGCGAATGAGAATACGCCTTTCCTCTGCCGTTCCTTGCGCTTTGTGTTCCTCACTGCCTCTATTGAAGTAAGTTCCCTGTCAAGGCTTCTTATCCTCTGGTCTATGAGGCGGCGTTCGAGCTCGATCTGGCGTTCTCCCTCTCCCTTTGCGCCTCGCACCCCGCCGCGCTGCTGCGACAGGCTCGCTTCCCTGTTCTGCAGCCTTGGCTTGAGATACTCCGCTTCTGCTCTCTCGATCTGCAGCCTTGCTTCCCGGGAGTGGGCATTCTGGAAGAAGATGGAGAGTATGACCGCCTCCCTGTCAGAGACGGGGATGCCGAGGATCCGTTCGAGGTTCTTCTCCTGCCGTGGCGAGAGGAGAGCATCGATGACGGCTTCCTCCGGCTCAAATGCGCTGACGTAATCATGGGCTTCCGTAGCCTGTCCAGAGCCGAGGAATGTCGAGACATTCACTTCCTTGACCATGTATGATGCTGAGCAGACGACATCCAGTGAGAGTGTCTCCAGAAGGCTTCTCATCTCCTTCTCCCGCATCTCTGATGCTGTGCTGATTTCCCCGGAACGGTGTATGCTGATCAGAAAAACGCCCATGATGGGGATTGTAGCATCTTGCTGTCTGTATGCACACTCGTTGTCATCGTGTATCCTTTCAGTATGAACGGACTTCCTCGCTGGGATCTCTCAGCAATATATCCATCGCCTGAATCGAGGGAATTCTCCTCTGATATCGATCATCTTGCAGAGATAGGCAGCCGTCTGATCTTGCTTTCCTCTTCCGGAGTCGCTTCACTGAGGGAGCTTATAGACCTGAAGGACAGGGGAGACAGCATACTCATCAACCTCTCTGCGTATACGGAGGCTCTGCTTTCCACTGCGTCTGATGATCCTGTGTACATGAAGGCAGCTTCGATGTCAGAGGATGCCGCTGTCAGGTACCAGAAGGCCGAGGATGCCTTCCTCCGCGCGGTTCCGAGCCTCCTTCCTGAAGCTGAGGAGGATGAGGATCTTGCCAGTTACCGGTATTATATCGACAGGCTCAGGGTGGAGAGCTCCCACCTGATGTCTCCTGAGGAGGAGGCGCTTGCCGCGGAGCTTTCGCGCTCAGGCTCCACTGCATGGGAGCATCTGATGGTTGGAGTGACTTCATCGGCTTCTGATGGGGGAAGGACGCTTACAGAGCTCCGTGCCGCGGCATCCAGCCCCGAGAGAAGCATCAGGAAGGATGCGTATGAGCGCGAGATAGCGCTGCTTGAGACACATAGCACCGCGCTGGCAGCCGCGCTCTGCGGCGTGAAGGGAACTGTGATAACGCTTGACAGGAGACGCGGCTGGTCCGATCCGCTGGAACGCTCCCTCTTTGCTTCAGCGATAGGGAAGGAAACGCTTGAGAGCCTTATCAGCGCCATAGAGGCTTCCCTTCCTTCCTTCCGTTCCTATTTCCGTACGAAGGCACGCCTGCTTGGCCTTGATACCCTCGATTTCTTCGATCTCTTTGCCCCTGTCGGAGATGGAGGCAATGGATACAGCTATGCAGATGCCGTGGATATCGTGGTCTCTTCCTATTCATCATTCTCCCCGGAGATGGGGAGTTTCGCGCGCCATGCTGTGGAAAGCGGCTGGATCGATGCCGAGCCGAGGAAGGGAAAGAGCGGCGGTGCATATGATACGTTCTTCCCTGAATCTGGGGAAAGCCGCGTGTTCTGCAACTTCGATGGAAGCTATGACAGCGTGTCGACAATCGCCCATGAGCTGGGCCATGCCTACCATGATTCTGTCATAAAGGATCTTCCTCCATCGCTTTCGACGTATCCGATGACTCTTGCTGAAACAGCTTCAACATTCTCCGAGATGCTCGTGTTTGACAGCGTGCTCTCTTCCTCCAGCGGAGGAACAGCGCTTTCCGCTGTTGAGTCATTTGTGCAGTCGGCGGCTCAGGTGATCGTTGATATCTATTCCCGCTTCCTGTTCGAGCAGGCTGTATTCGAGCGGAGGAAGAGCGGGGATATAAGCGCGGATGAGCTTTCCTCGATGATGCTCGATGCCCAGGAGAAGGCATATGGCGACGCGTTGGGCGTGAAGCATCGCTACATGTGGGCGGTGAAGTCGCATTACTACTCCGCTGATTTCTCCTACTATAACTATCCATATGCCTTTGGCGAACTTTTCGCGCTCGCGCTCTTCTCACGCCGTGGGGAGAAGGGATTTGATGGGGTATATCGCTCAGTCCTGCGGAACACAGGAATGATGGATGCCGCTTCCTGCGCGGCTCTGGCTGGGGCGGATATAAACGCTCCGTCGTTCTGGAATGATGGTATCAGTGTGATACTCTCATATGCGGAGAGGCTTGCATCATGGTCCTGAGGATAGAAAGCATGACATCTGAAGCGAGGGGTGTCGCGCATGAGAACGGGCGCACTGTATTCGTCAGCGGTGTCCTGCCGGGGGAGACGGCTGAGTGCCGGATCACGGCAGAGCGCTCATCCTGCGCTTTCGCTGAGGCGGAGAGGATTATCGAGCCTTCTCCCTTGCGCATAGCCCCTTCATGTCCGTATTACGGCAGATGCGGTGGCTGTGATTTCCAGATCGTCAGCAGCAGGGACAGCGCCGCGATCAAGAAGGAAGTGGTCAGGGAGAGCCTGAAGCGCATAGGGAAGAGAACTGATGTTCCTGATGACATCCCTGTATTCTGGGGTGATTTCAACGGCTATCGTCATCGCGCGCGCTTCCACGTCGATTGTTCCTCCCGCCGCTGGGGTTTCCTTGGACGCTCATCATCCTCCCTTGTGCCGATTGACTCATGCCCTGCGCTCTCTCCGCGCCTTGACGCGATGCTTTCTGACAGCCGTGCCCTGCTTGAGGCGGGAAGGGCTGCGATGTTCTCAGGGCGCGTCAACAGGGAGACCGGGTATGCCGAGATCAGCGCGTTCGAAGGCGATGATGATGTGTCACTGGACAGCAGGGCTGTGCCGATCACTGTCGACGGCATAAGGTACATGGTCTCAGGCAGCGTATTCTTCCAGTCCAATCCATCCCTTCTTCCTGCTCTCCTCGATTTCGTCAGGGAGAACACAGTGGGGGAGACTGTTATGGATCTCTACAGCGGGGTTGGTACATTCTCCGCGCTCTTCGAGGGCAGCGGCAGACGTGTGTATGCCGTTGAACGCAACAGGGAATGCCTCGCTCTCTCCCGCGTCAATGCTCCTTCCGCGCTCTCCTTCACCGCTGATGTCGCGGCATGGGGCAGGAAGAGCGGGAGATGCGTCGATACAGTCATAGTTGATCCGCCGCGTACCGGGCTGTCGAGTGAAGCGCTGTCCCTTATCCTTTCATGGAAGCCTGGACGTATCATCTATGTCTCCTGCGATAGCGCGACGCTATCCCGCGATGCGGGACATATGAAGGGATACGCGATCTCCAAGGCCGCAGTCTTTGATTTCTATCCCGGAACCGGCCACGATGAGAGCGCGCTTGTCCTCGACAGGGAGTGAGCATGGGGCAGACAGAGCGCGTGATGGACATCCTCTACCAGCTTTCCAGGGATGGAGGGAAGGTGACGCTCCGGCAGATGGCGGAGCGCTATTCCGTTTCCGAGCGCCAGATCAGCCGGGACATAGAGTACATCCGCGACAGGGTGCTTCCAGAGGATGGGATGCTTGTGTTCGATCGCGACATCATGGCGTACAGGCTTGCCGATGGCTCCGTGCTCTCATCCTGGAGGGAGAACATCCTCGTTTCGCTTGCGATGATGAACGCTGCGTCCGAGGGTGTTGTGGGGAGGGATACGCTTTCATCTGCAATACCGCAGGGGATGCGCACGATCCTGAACCGCATCGACTACAGGAGCGCGGCAAGGAGCCGTATAAGCGAAGAGCGTTTCCTCTCCGTGATCTTCGATGCCTTCGAGCGTGGAAAGGGCCTGATCATCCGTTACCGCAAGACACCTGATGATCCGGCAGAGGACAGGGATACAGATCCGCTCAGGCTGGTGAATTACCAGGGCATCTGGTACCTTCTGGCATATGATCATACCCGGCATGGGGTAAGGACCTTCCGCCTGTCCAGGGCTGAGACGGTATTCCTTTCCCTCCGCGACGCATCTTCGCATGACAAGGACCATGTCGACGAGCTTCTTTCATCCTCCTATGGCATGTTCATAGGAAACGGGGATGCTGAGGTGTATACGATGCGCTTTTCGTATGAGGCAGGGATCCGCGTGTCCTCCGAGCTTTGGCATGAGGAGCAGAAGGGAAGATGGGTTGGCGATGAGTACGAACTCTCGCTTCCTGTATCGAGCCCCGTTGAGATACTTTCCCGTCTCCTTTCGTTCGGGGATGAGGCATACCCGGTCTCTCCAGAGGATTTTGTAGACCTGTATTGGAGAACGATAGTCAGGATGGCCTCAAAAGACAGGGCAAAATCAGACAGAAATGGAAAACAGAGTGATGGAAAGCAACATAGTCTGTGAAAATGACGCATAAGGTTAATGGAAAATAAACGTACGATTGACATTTTCCTTTACATTCGATAAAAGCACGCGATAGAATGGTTTCTGGCAGAAAGGGGTGTTCTGCAAGGAAGCTAAGGTAGGCGCTGTTATGCTTGACGGTCTCCTTCCTCCCTTGCTTGCTCTGTCCGAAGGTTCCGGGTTTCTTCCCGGATTCAAAAAAGCCGACGGGGGGGGGTGCTATATAAGTAATAAGCAGCGTTTAGGGAAATCGACATGTCTTTGGGACGCCTGCGTTCCTGAAGGGAGGGACATGCATGTTCGCTAAACGGTTTGCAGTATTCACGATACTGCTGTTGTTTGTATCATTCGCGGCTATGGCTTACCAGCTGTCTCCGCTGAATGTGACGTACGATCCGACCGGTGCGGGGAGCGCCAAGGTCTATACGATCGTGAATGACTCTGATTCGCCCATTGCCATTGAGGTCAGGGCTGAGCAGAGGATCATCGATATCGATGGGAATGAGGCTAACCAGGATGGCACAGCCTATTTCTCCATACAGCCGAACAGGATGATCATACGCCCTGATTCCACGCAGCTTGTGCGTGTGCAGTACAGGGGCCCCCAGACTGTGACGAAGGAGCTTTCCTTCAGGATCATCTCCGAGCAGATCGCCATGCCGCGCGGCGCGCAGGAGCAGGAAGCCGGACAGATGATCTCATTCCTGTTTGTCTACTCCACAAGCGCATATGTCAGGCCATCGAGGGTCGTCGAGAGCGTAACGCCATCGGTGAGTGTCACCGAGGACGGAAAGCTGGAGATCGTGCTGGAGAATACGGGCAGCGTGCATCAGATGCTCAATGGCATCTCCGTGACGCTTTCGGATTCCACTGGTGCTTCATATACCCTGACTGAAGAGGAGCTTGAGCCCCTTTCTGGCCAGAATCTTCTTACTGATTCGCGTCTCAGGACAGTGATAGAGATTCCTGCTGTATTTACCGACACAAACGCCATTGAGGCCGCGATAGATTACGATTTCAGCTATTCAGCATAGCGGAGAGCGAAAAGGCGTAGGATATGCGTGGTGGGGATGATAAGCGGCGGTCCTTCCGCCGTGGCCTGATTATCTCGATAGCGACAATAACCGCAGTGATGACTGCAGTGCTTGCCATGTTCCAGAAAACCATAGGGCAGGGGCTTGCTCTGGTACTTGGCTATGCGATTCTCTTCCTGTCAGCGGTGCTGATAAACCTCTTCCTGATCGGCAGCACTTCTGACATGAGGAGAATGGCTCTGCTTGTCCTTACGATCGGAATCCTTGTCTTCTTCATTTTAGGAATCATCCAACTGCATTTCTCCCAGCGTGGTGAAAGCGCAGCAGCCTTGGGTGGAACGGCAGCCGTGGAGACTCTTCCTTCCGGGACTGCCTCTTCCATTCCAGCGGACGAAGAGGGCGGGATGTCCACAGCCGAAGGCTGGGATATCACCCCATCTTCGCAAGAAGAATTCCCGTCCGACGGCCATTATGTAGGGACAGCAGAGTCAATTCCCTCCACTTCCTTCATGCCGAGGTTCATCGCCTCCTCGGCTCTCTGTGTCATAATCGTGGCACTCTCCGGCATCCTGCTCAATCTCTTCTCAGAAGGTGTTCCCGGTGCCATGAGGATCATAAGCCTCATCGTCTCCCTTGGTGTGCTTTCCTTTGTCACAGGTGCGATCATCTACATCCTCTTCATGCAGCATCGCCCTCCGGGAGAAGCAATCCGTCCGGTGATTCCTGTTGAGGAGGTCTATCAGGAAGGCATCTTCAGCGAGGAAGAGCCCCCTGTAGTCATTGAGGAAGAAGAACCTGTAATAATGCCTCCAGAAGAGGAAGAACCTCTGATTCCTGTGCAAGAAGTGCCTGTAGAGGCTATTGAAACTGTTGAGGAAGCTGTTCCTGTCATTGAGGAGACTCCTGCTGAAGAACCAGTTTCCATGCCAGAAGAGCCGGCTGAACAGAGAGAAGAGGCACCATCGATTCCGACTGCGCCGACAATGATGACGATCATCGAGAGCGTGGATCACCCCGTACCATCGGCACCTGACGTATTCACCACAGTCAGAAGCATCAAAGAGGATGAGAAGCCAGTTGTCGTACCTGTGGTGGAAGAGGTGGAAGAGAGAGTCCCTGCGGAAGAGGTGGAATACTATGAAGTGCCGGACTGGATGACTGATGATTTCTGGTCGACATTCTACATTGCCGGTGAAGAGGAGCTTCTGCTTGCTGATGGCATCTACTACATGGAGCTCTATGTCAACGGAACCGATTATGGAAGCATAACGACGCTTGTTGAGGACAATAAGGCCAGCCTTCTTTCCTCAGAGCTGAGGAGCTACCTCGATGGAACGCTGACCGATGCTGCATTCAACCGCGTGTTCCTCAACAGGGGCGAGTACATATCACTGGTGGAGCTGGAAGAGATCGGTGTCGATACCCGCTTCGATTCAGCTGCCTATATCGTTGAGCTTGGTTTTGATCTTGCTGATATGCCTGTTCAGATACTGAGCCTCCGCGGAAGCTCGTCACGCTATGTCTACAGGCCGCTTGCCGATGGCCTGGATCTTGAACCTGCCGTGTTCTCCCTTACCTCAAGGTATACGCTGAATGCTAATTTCAATGATGTCGTCGCTCCTGATCCATTCGATACATTGCGCTTCAGCCTTTCATCAAGCAATACTGCGCGCCTCTATGATGTGTTCCTGGACTTCTCGTACGGGATGTATTTCACATTTGACAGCTATCGTTTCAATTTCGGTACATACCGCTTCTATGTCGACTTCCCGGAGAAGATGCTGCGTCTGTCCTGGGGTGATGTTAATTCCTACCTCCTTTCGCCCAATGGCACATCCATCGGTGTTTCGATTGAGAAGAGCACGGCATATTCCAATCAGTTCATCAGCCGCTCGAACAATGTCCAGCAGCTTGTCGTAATCGAGAAGCGCTCCGATGTCGAGGTGTTCAATGAAGGCAATTCCATCTTCAGGCGCACTCTTGATCCGGGCACGTATAACCTCCGCGATTTCATCCTCTATTCAGGAGCAAACAGGATCGTTATACGCGTATCGCCACTTGATGGGTCAGAGCCACAGGAGATAGAGCTCGATGTGCTTTACTCAAGTGCGCTTCTCATGCCCGGTGAGTTCTACTATGGAGCGTCCGCTGTCACATCCCGTACGCGTTCATCGGCAGGAGCCGCGAAGTATCCTGGAATGCTTTCCATTCCTCTCTGGAATAACCAGAGGATCGATTACGATTTCCGCGATGTGACGCTCAGTGGATACTTCAGGACAGGTCTTGTCGATACACTGACGATGGACATGTCGCTTGCTGTGCAGAACAGGCCCTCTGGGAATACTGCATGGAAGCCGAATGCCTCCCTTGCTCTTGAGCTGACGAACCTCACTCCGATCGGCACGACGCGCTACAACATCGATGTCGACGAGGAGAGCGATGGTAACGGCGCGTTCACGCTTCCTTCCCTTGATCTCAGGGTCGGGCATCAGATCAGTTTTGACAACCGCGCTTTCAGTAGCCTGACATTCGGAGCCGGATACTCATCGCCATATATGTGGGACTGGGCCAATGGCGATAATCTCTCGTTTAATGTCAGCATGTCGGGCTCCTTCGGAATCCTTGGCTGGTCTCTCTCGTCCTATGGGAACATGAGCTTCCATGATACTGAGGATATAGGCTACAGCTGGAATGTCTCCGCTTCTGCCAGCTTCTCATTCACGCGCAGCTTCTACATGTCCGCCTCTGCAAGCCTCTCTGGTGCTGACGGCATCAGTCCTCAGTTCACTGGAAGGGTGAGTGCCACAATGAGGTTCGGCAAGGTCAATATGAATGCAAGCACCAGTGGAAGGGATCTTTCCTCCAGGATCAGTACATCAATGGGAGACCATTCAATGTCTGCAACGCTTAGAAGCCCTGTGCTTATGGATATCAACAGGTATGAGCTCAATGCTTCCTATGGATACTCCGGTGAAAGGGTATCCCTCGGTCTTGATCTCAATGCTTCGGATGTCTTTGACAGGGTTGGCCTTGGCCTCAGCCTTTCCACATCCACAGTCTTTGCTGATGGCCTCTTCGCAATCTCCTCGTCAATCCCGTCGAATTACCTTCTTGTCAGGCAGAAGGGAGCACTGAAGGGCAATACGCTTTCAATCGGTACAGCAGGAGCCGCTTCCTCTGATTATCTCCAGATGACATTCGGCACCGGCCTCTACACAGGACTTTCCTCCAACAGGGGCAGTAGCGTGATGGTCTACAGCACGGCAGAAGGGGATTTCGGCTCAACAGAGACAGTTCCTGTGAACATCCGCAATTCCGAAGTGAAGGGCTATGTGCTCAGAATTGATGCAGATGCCACTTACACCGTCTCAGGTGTTGTGGATATTGATAACGAACTCTGGATCAACAATGCATCTCCTGTTTATTCAGTCTCACTTGATGATGGTGCAATCGCACTGGAAGCTACGGATCATTACCTGTTCACAGATAGCGATGGACGCTTTGTCCTCTCTGATCTGCCAGCAGGAACATATGGATTCGATGTACCTCTCGATGACGGATGGGCTCTCCTTATCTTCACAGTCACGGAGGATCTGGACAATTTCCGTCTCGTGCAGGTTTTTGACACGCTTGAGATGATCAACCTGGAGCTTCCTGAGCCGTACAGCTCTTCCTATATCTTCACCGGTATGAGGCAGCTTACGTCCGATGCTTTCTTTGAGATGCTATATCCAGGTTTCGGGGAGGCCGCATGATGAAGAGAATCACAGCAATGCTTATCATGGTTCTTCTGCTTCCTGCAGTGCTTCTGGGGGCGACAGAAACAGGAAACAAGGGCACGGAACTTGAAATCAAGGCATATAAGATGGGTGGCGATAACTATGGCAAGATCATCATTACGAGTGCTGTTCCCGGCGCTTTGTATGAGATTGGCAGCATAGACAATCCAGAGGGAACCCCTTCTTCGATAGATATCACCAGCCGGCTTGAACAGCTTTTCGGTAATACTGGTGCGGTACCATCTGTATTCAATGAGCGTGTTGTATTCTCTTACAGGGTTGCTGGTACAGAAGCGGGGACATACACTATCAGGTTGACATTTGGAAAATTCTCTCATGATGGCGGCGGAAGTTCTATAACAGCATCCTATGCGCTGGGGAATACGAATTATGTGTTCAGCCGGAGCAGTAATACCACATCAGCTGAAGGATATACGATCAAAGAAGATTCCCGTACAACAGGCGTGATCCAAGAGAAAAACTCCGGGTCAGCAAGCTGGACAGTTTCCCAAGGGTGTACAGAGGAATGGATCGTCAGAGGCGCCATAGCGATGACAATTAATGAAAGCTCTTATATCAATGCGGCTTATGGCAGACATAGTGCCACAGTTCAGGTTACGTATGAGGTTAAATAGGGAGGTGGAAGTGAAAAGGATTGTTCTGATCATAACGATAATCTTTCTGGTTCTAGCTCCTGCTTATTCCGCGTATGAGATCCAGAGGACCAAGGAATTCACGCTGATGGCTGGTTATGAAACTGTGCTTTATCTTGAGATTGATGAGATCCCGGCGCAGTCCAATCAGTATATTGCCGGAATGCCATTCAACATTGAGGATTTTCAGGTGCAGGCTGGAACTACTGAACATGGTAGGGAGATCGCCACATGGAATATGCTTTCCAATACTCCTGAATTCGGTCTCAAAATATGGGGAGAACCTATGTATCATGTCGATGATACAGAGAAGAAGAATCCATTGAACTATGTTCTGAATATCCAGTATATGCTTGGTTATTATCTTGAGAATGGCAGTTTGGGAAACAGTGAATCCAAGTGGCTTGAGTTCGATTCGACAGATGGCATAGCGACTGAAGGAGATGCAGAGCTCATTGATCTTCTTGGGGGTGTCTCTACCAGTGCAGGAACATTCATTGGAAGCCTCGGAGGGAGCATCTTCTTTGAGTTCACGCCTGCGACATCACAGGAGATCATGAATGATATGGATGTGGATGAGAAATTCCCTGAAGGGGAATATACCGCGACTGTCACGTTCAAGCTGGAGGTAACCCAATGAGAAAGGCATTTGCAACGATTTCAATCTTATTGCTTGGTCTTTCCTGCATTTGGTCTGAAGCCAATATCAGCATCATCCCATACAGCGGAGCCAATGATGTGAATATGGCCAGCGTGAAATTCCAGGGTACTGTCAGTGGCTTTAAGAATTCCGGATCTAATGTTTGGACTGACGAAAACCTTTCTGCTTATGATTCTGAAAAATCTAAGAGCTATTACTGCGATGATCATATGGTAGCCGCTGGCGGTGTATATGGTGTTAATGATTCAGAAAGCGGAAAGAAGGTCTCGATAACAGTCAACTGTGCTTCAGGATTCTATTTCCGTTCGCTTTCGCATCCAAACAGCATCAGGCCATTCGAGCTGATCTTAGTACCAAGATATCATGATGGATGGAGGTTGGGCGATGTTACGCATACAGGAGACCCTATACTGTTTAATGATTCCTATAATAATAAAACGAGAGATATAACTTATGATTTTAATAGATGGACAACTGGGAATCCGCGAATCTGGTTTGATATCATCCTTGTCCTTCCTTTGGATGAAACGCCTATTTCCAATTCAAATTACATTGAAGCGTATGGGCGTAGATATGCATTGATGCCTGCCCAAGATTATACTGCGATTGTTGAGATTACAGTTGAATGGCCCGGTGCTGAAACGCAGAAGCTGATAATTCCTTTCTCTGGGTATTATACCGGAACTACTAATGACACCGGAGAGGAAGTTCCTCAGAGTGTCAGCTTTCAGGTCTCAACGACCGCAGCAGCTTCCAATCTGACAATAAGCAATCAGGGTAATCCAAGAGTGGAGATAGGGGCGATAGATTTCATTCTGAATCCAAAGCAGGAGGAGCTGATTGACGAGGGGTGGGGTGCGGACACCTATAATGTTTGGTATTACGACGATGACTATACAAAGATATTCCTTTCATCATCGAATGATCCTTACGACGCAGATGCAGATGAATTCCAGCTGATTCATACATCTGTTATGAGCGGGCAGACTCCTATGACCAATTACAATCACATCGGGTTTGATATCTATGTTGATGGGGATGAGGGGGAAGGTCTCAATGATGGTGAGAGCGCGCCATCTGGGATACGGAATGTAATCCGTCAGTTCACCGGAACCGATAACGTGAGCTCTGGGGATGTTTCAAATGCGATAATCCCTATCCGTGTTAGAGAGACAAACACGCATGTGAATAATAATCGATATGAGTATTTCAAATATAGCGGGAAGATGTATGTACAGATAGATACTCCGGTGTCAACGATGCTCCCTGGAAGTTACATGGGGAATGTCTATGTGCATGTTGTTACTGATGATAAGCGAATGATTGTTAAGGAGGAAAGACGGTGAAAAAAACAATTCTAGTATTTTTTGTTCTAACTATTTGCTTGTCTCTCTTCGCTGAGGAAGTTTCCTATGTTAATTTCTCCGCTGATATCCCAGAGGATTTCGGTGTTAACTTCCCTGATCATGCAAAGAGGCTTGATAGGCTTGTCTTTGCTGTCGATGTTGATATTGATGCTGAAAATGCTGAGAGCGGAAGCGGTGTTTCCTACATACATGAAGATGGATTGATTGATATCGGGGATATCACTGTGAATGATGGAGTGTCCTTCTCCCTGCTGTATTATGGCAATCTTTCCCAGCCATACGATGTTGTCGTGTCAATCGACAAGGGAACGGGATTTGTCAGCATGGAGGATGGGATATCGAGGCTTCCGATGGAGGTTTTCATGAGCGCACCTGAAACTCCTTCTGATTACGTCAAAGTGCGCAGGATTGATGATGAGAATATTCAGCTGACAGTTGAGCCTGCAGGTATTATGCAGGGGCTTCGTGTCCTGGATATAGATGTTGGATGGCAGGAAGGCTTTGAGGCTCTTCCTGGTCGATATATGGCTGATCTTGAATTTGAACTCATGACTATTTAGGAGATGGAGGGGAAAATGAAAAAGGTTTTATTGGTTGGATTGATGGTTCTGCTGTCAATGGGAATGCTGTTTGCTTTGTCCGATGAGGACGGAACAATGCCAGCAAAAGGTATTCCAGAATCAGAGAGTGTTAATTTCGTTCTGAATCTTTCTGGTGGCGAAGAAAGTACATCATCTTGGGAAGTAGGTTTCTCCAATGCGGCGGTCAATAAAGATTCGGGTATAACGGAGGAAAAAAGGATTGACGCTAACGAAAATCTTAACCTTGTGATTGACGACACTACGCATACTGCTTCGTATGGCAGCACTGAAGGCAACAGCAATTTCCATGCATACTGGAATATCACATCTGGTACACCTGCAGTTGTGAAACTCTATATGGAAAAGGCCCTTACTGGTAACGTTGAAGTGAATGGAGTAAAGCAGACAATTCCTTGGTCTGTGACAGCAAATGGTAATACACAGAATGAGGGTCGTTCAGAAGACTTTGAATATGGTGCTGGAACTGCAATCACAATCGTTACAACGAATCCTGCTAAAAATGGTGTTGTTGATATCGGTAGTGTACCTGTCGAGATAAAGACTGGTGATTTCTCGGACGAGAAACCTGATACATTTTCTGCGGCTCTCTATATTTCAATTGAGGCTAATTCCTGAAGGAGGAGAATATGAAGAAGTTATTTGCACTTGCAATTGTAATGATGATGGTTTGTGGGGTATTCGCTGAAGGCACAGGCTCTTCCGGTCTGAAGGAAGATACAACAAGTCTTTCAGCTACAACGGATGTTGTACTTGAACTCGGTATTGATGAGGATACTTCATTTTATGAAATTGGTTTCTCAGGTAGCTCGGTAACTAAAGATAATTATGCTAGTATGGGGACGCCTAAAAAGACTGTTTCTCTCGCTGTGGATTCAACTAAGACCAGCGCTTCCAATGAAAATGACGAACTTCATGTGTATTGGAATATTGTTGCTCCGGAAGGAATAGATCTTGAACTTGCTATTTCTGATCCTCTTAAGGATCTTTCTGCAGATTCGCCGACTACTGATACGATTGATTGGCAGGTTGATTTTACAACAGGAGGAGGAACCCCTGCTACAAGTGTGGGGGCATCAACTGATTCTCCAGCAAAACTGCAGATTACTGGAATCGAACCTGGAATTGGCTCCAAGCAGCTGACTGTATCCACGCTTGCAAATGCGCTCGTAGGCAAGGATGCGGCTACCTATACAGGTACGCTTACAGTACGGGTTGCTTCTAACTAAGTCAGGGGGTCGAATTATGAGAGTTATGCTGGTGATGGCTGTTTGCTTTGTGTTCCTTAATCCGCTTGGTGCGGCTGTAGGGCATGATGGGACAGACTTGCCAGCAACCCCTCTTTCCTTCTCCGTCAGCTTCAGTCCGGATTCAGCTGATAGCGGCTTCATGGTTGATAATGAAGAAGTCAGTCAGATCGGGCTGGAGCTTGATGATTCTTATTGTGGAGGAGGGAAAGCAACGCTTTGGTGGGACATCATCTACTATGGAACGGAAACACTGGATTTCTCTATTCGTGCTGAAGGGCCGCTGAAGATCAAAGAGACAGATGCTGATGGCATTGATTGGGATGTCTACGGCACCGAAGAAGGAAGCAGCGTGAGGAGTGGGGGGCTGTATGCTCAGGAATCATACTCATGGTCGCTTGTCGTGCAGAAGAAAGCTGAGAACATTAGGGAAAAAGGGTCAATCGATTTGGGCTTCCTGACGGAAGATGTCATCGGATTTGATACAGGTAGCTATTCTGCGAAGCTCTATTTCGGAGTGGAGACGCAATGATGAGAAGAATTAGATGCATAATCATGGCTATTTCCTTTGTCCTCCTTGCTGTCTTGCCTTGCTTTGCTGAGGATACTGAACTTTCCGTGACATGGGATCTTGGTGATAGCGATATCTCTTATTACCGGTTTGGATTCCGTAAATCCGAGACAGAAGCAATCAATGCAACAGAATCCATGGCTGTTACTGTAACAGATACGGATATTTCTGGCAGTTTCTCCTTTCAGGTTTACTGGGAGTTCATTTCAAGTCTTTCACTTGACCTGGTCATTTCTATTGATGGCCCTATGTCAGATGGTTTCGGACATTCGATCCCGTGGACGATAGCTCCGACACCTCCATTTGATAATTCATTTGATAATTCCTGGAAACTGGATTCGAGCGAGGGTACGCTGACAGCGGCGATACATGGTGCTAATGAAAAGTATACTCATGATGCCGGTACTTCGATAAAAGGAGAATTTGGTTCCATTGCAGTAACAGCAATGACAAACCTGGCTCCAACAGCTATCGCCCCGGTCTATTCAGGTTCATACAGCGGTACCGTAGAGTTGAATGTGAAAGTGAGGTAGGGTATGAAGAGGATAGTATTATTGATACTTCTGCTTTCAGTTGCCATTCTGGCTACCACTGCTGCTGATAGTAATAAGTATCTGCTGTTCAGCGGGGATATTGGGGAAAAAAACCCTAAGATTGAGTATTATATTGACTTCTCTTCATTGGAAAGCACATCGTTTGGATTCTCTTCCCGTTTCGTCGATGATGGTGTGCCTCCGGATCCGCGTACATCGCTTGCTCTTGAAGCGAAGGCGAACGTAAATGATGGTAAAGACCCTTCCCAGTGGACTCTTATAGGACAGGGAACATGTTATGTCTATTGGGACGTTGTCACAACGAAGTCATTTACCGTATCCATTTCGCTTGACGGAGCCATGAAGGCAACGGCGAAAGATGGTTCCACTATAGCGACGCTTGATTGGTCATGTGAGGTCTTTGAGGACGCGACAGAAGATGCCATTTCATTGGGAACGTTCAATAATGAGTCAGAACCTGTGTATCTGTTTAAATCTTCGACGCAGGGGAAACGAAGTCTTGAGACAATTGGAAGCCGACGGTTGGAATTCACAACAACAGAGAATGCCATTGGCAAACCTGCAGAAGAATTCGTTGGCACAGTCATCTTGAGCGTGACAATTGTAAGCTGAAGGAGGGGATATGAGAAAGTTTGTTTCTGTTTTTATTGTGATTTTCCTCCTTATTCTCATTGGACTTGGAGCTAAGGATATCCTAGAGAGCAACAGCGCTGTCATACCGATAGAATTCTCTGCCAGCAGGTATGCTTTGCGGATGGGGTTTGCTACAAGTCCTGTCAATAGATTGGATAAGATAGATGAAAATAATGCTGAAGTTTATGGTGTAATTCCCGTAAACGGAATCCAGTTCAAGCCCGATGCCATAAACAATGTGTTTGACACAGGATTCTTTTATTTCTATATGCAGATCTTTACCCAGACGAAGATAAGGGTTACAGCCACTGCTTCAGCTTTGTATTATTCAGATGACACAGGCTCAGGGAGTGATCCCAATTCAATCCAATGGGAGAATGTCGGTATGACGCGGCAGGTTATGCCTACGCCTTCAGATACTGCCGCTGTTTTATATAAAGAGGATGGTAGTGTGAATACGCTTTATCCTCGTACGGCGAATATGGAATTCAGGTTTCAGGTTCCATTCGATGATGACCTTCTTGACCGTACTGGTGATAAGTATTCGGGGACAATGACTATTACAGTGGAGAGTGCAACATGAAGAAGATGATCATATTGCTGATTGTTCTTGTGGTGTTTTGTTCCTTTCTTTATGCAGCGGAACTTGATAGTCATGATTTCACGCTGGAATTCACCAAGAGCGGCACAACTGAGATATTCTTCTCTGTTCCTAATACAGATCCTGTTCAGATACAGGATAGTGCCATAGCTTTCAATCTGCTTGAGAACCCAGAAACTGATACTCAGACAAAAGCCGAAATAGGGGTCAATTGGCAGATATTCGGAATTGATGGAATCGCGGGGAATACTACTTCCTATAGTGCAGAAATCGGCGTGCTTTTCTCGGAGGATTCCGATTTCAATGACATAAGAGCTGGAGAAGAGCGCTATATGCTTAGAGGAGATACCCCGACAGATGCGCAGCCGGAAGGGCAAGGGTTGAATTATTATGTAACATCAAATAATAGTGCAGATGTTGCTGGCAGTCAGACTAATAAAGTAGATTCTTCCAATGGTATTGTCGCCCCGCTATCAGAAGCGGATAGGACTCTGGTTCTGTTTGATGGCATGATCAATCCCTCAAATGGTCAGATTGGTAACGCCGTGCTTACAATGACTTTGAATGCGCCGATAGTGAATGGCGTACAAACCACATTTACAGATGCTTTATATCGTGGTTATCTAATACTTTATGTTATGGCAAAGTAATCCCTGACCAGCATCCAGACAGCCTTTCCTCTGCCCGGATGCTGTGAGATGAAGTGTTCTGATTGTCCCATCAGCGAGGACTTCTGTATAGCGCTAGCAGCATTATCATCCTATCGCATCTGTGCTGCAAGCCTGTTCACCTCGTCGACAGAGAGATCGGTATAGCCTGCAATGGTCTCTACAGGAAGCCTGTCCCTGAGCATCCTCTCCGCAGTCTCCTGCTGGTTCCTCAGCGCTCCTCTCTGTATGCCTTCCTGCATGGCCTTCTCAGCCACCATCTCCTTGTACTTCTCCAGGAACCTGTCGGATTCCAGTCTCATAAGCCCCTCCTCTTTGTATATCTCCAGCATCTCCCTCAGTAATGGCGTCACCGCCTTCCTGGCCTCACTCTCATAGAAGTCATGGTAGAACCTCCCATGCTCCGTCTCCATGTTATCACGATACTCCCCGTTTGCCACGGCTATGTGTATCCTCCCTCCAAGCCTCCTGCCATCCTCCTCATCCGCCATGCTGAACATGTACACCGGCTTCCCCTTGCCGAAGATGTCCCTGTCGACGATGAAGATGACATAGACATCCTTGGCCATGGAATAGCTCTCACCCTTCTTCAGCCCTGAGAGGAGGCATGCCGCAGCGTAGAACTCCATCCTGGGCACGATCTCCCCGTCCGGGCTGGAAGAGACGCGCTGCACCTCTATGTCGATGACGCTCCCATTGCTGTCATATGCGAGAGCGTCAAGGATGACGGAGTGGCCGAAGAGGCTGGTGAACTTCTTCTGGGTCTCGACGCTGACGATGGTGATGTCTGGGCGGGAGAGGATGGTGCGGACGAGATGCTCCGTGGCCGGGATGTTGCGGTTGAAGGCCACTGAGAAGAGGATGTCGTCAGCCAGTGAGAGCGACCTGATGAACTCCTGTACATTGCTTTCATTGTCTTTCATGTACACTTATGCGCACTAGGTGGTGATAATGGTGAAGAAAAAAGGCCAGCCGTTTCGCAGGCTGGCCAGATGCTGTATGTCTGATACTACATCAGGTAGGTTATAGAGAAGGTGGCGGACAATGGGCTGTCATCATAGTCGTTTTCACGATAGAAGTCGTAGCCAATGCCCAGAGAGTAGTATCCAAACCTTCCACCATATGAGATCACTCCTTCTGCACCGCAGTTTATTGCGGGCTTGCTGCCGAAGGCATAGCCTGCAGTACCATAGGCGAGGAGGGAGACGAAATTATCTTCATCAATGATGTAGGTGCCACCGATTCCCACCTTGCCTTTGACTTCAATCAGCGTACCTGTGGAAATTTCCACATTCTTGTACTCTTCTTTCGGCATTACACCAACAATGTTGGCATCAGCCCTGGCTGCAATCGCAAGTCCCAGAGGAACACCAACATTGTTGAAATGCAGCTCGCCAATGACACCCAATCCAATATTGAAGGTCATTCCGATTGCTTCGTTGTTCTGAGTCGGTTCATGGTACATTCCACCCAGCCCGAAATTCGCTCCGAAACCATAGAGCGCGCTCATTGCCATGTCTCCATAGAGCTTGCGCCTTCCGCTTCCGTCATCGTTGCTGAATACGTTCCTGTTCTCGGTATTTGTCCTGAGCTCTGTTCCCCTCTCAAGGATGTCATGTCTGCCAAGTTCCCTGTTGACGATCTTCTCTGCATTGAAGAACTGTGTCATGCTGGCGGCATTTGAAGTGGTTGGATAGAAGTCCAGAAGGTCAATCTTATCGTTGGAGATCGTAATCGTGCCAAGGCGTCCGTTGCTGACCCTCTCATTTGCGATCTTCTTGCCAGTATCAAGGCGTGTGAGCGTCCAGTGGGTGAGGACTACGCCATAGCTTGAGGAGTCGAGGTACGGTTCAAGATAGAAATCAATCTCAAGCATGATCAGCGAGGAGTCGTTCCTCAGTGTCTTAAGCCAGTCTGTAGCGATCTGAGCGTAGACATCATAGTCATAGGATGTAGGATCAGGAACCTTCTCTCCTGTCCAGTCCTCATAGGAGAACTCCAGAGGGAAGCTGATGCTTGCAGAGCCTATGGACATCGTTGCTTCGCCGACGAACATATGGCGGCTGTTGTCATAGTAGGAGATCTCGACAGAGAGCTCATCGTTGGCGAAGGAATTGTATGTCATCTCCTCCTCATTGATCTCCTCAATATCATCAATGATGTCCCTGACGACTTCTCCCATCTGCTTCACGGATGTGCTGAACTGCTCCTCTGCCTGCTCAATATATGTTGGCCTGATATTCGCTTCGATGTAGGATTCCGCCCTTTCCTTCCTGCCGGCTACCGCTTCTAATGATGGGTTGCCATATGCATCGAGAAGGACTCCTGCATACGGCTGCGACAGCTCGTTCTCCTTATACTCATCTGCGGCGGCTGTCATCTGGCTGTAGATCTCGCCAAGGGTCGCGGTCATGTTGTCGCGGATGTAAGCGAAAACGCGCTTGTTCGACTCGATGCTGTTGACAGCTTCCGTGATTGAGAAATCATCATTTCTCGAGAATTCCCTGTAGATCTTCGAGAGGTCGACCTTGGAGGCAGAGCCGAACTGAGCCTGGGCATCGCGGATGCTTGCCTCTGCCTGCTCGCGCCTGATCCTGTTCTGTTCCTCGATCATGAGGCGCTGTTCTTCGGCATTCGCTGTCAGCTCATCGAGAGCTTCCTGTCCTTCCGCGCTGAGGTAGCCATAGCGGGCAAGCGACTGGGAGTAGGACATATCGCTGGCGAGGGCGCTCATGCGCTCGTTATCCCTTGCATTGCGTGCCGCGACGACAGCTGTCCTGGATACGGATGGGGATTCAAGCGTGTCCCTTGAAGATGGGTCAAGGATAAGCAGGACACGCCTGTTCGCGTCGTAATCCGTCAGAAGCGATTCCAGCTGGTCGAACTGCGCATCCGTTATGGATGTGTAGTCAGAGAGCTCTCCAAGCCTCCTGTAGAGTGCGTTGATATCCTTGATGAGGGATTCAGCGGCATCAACGTAGAGGTAAGCTGAGCTTTCCGGAATTGTTACAGTGACCCTGTAGCTATTGCGAGCCAGCTCTTCCGCCTGTCCGACTTCCATTCCAAGGAACACGAACCGTGATGACTGCGTGCTTGTCTCGCGGAAGCTGTCGCTGGAAGCGCCGTGTCCATCCTCATAGATCGATGTCTGGACGAGTACCTCGACTTCAGTGGAGATCTGCTGGGCAAGATTCTCCATAGCGTTCTGTTCTGCTTCGTCAGCTGTGCTGCCTTCTCCTGTCCCCTGCAGTGTTGCTGCGAAGAGCATACCAGAGATGGAAAGCATCAACAGCATGGAAATGAGCGTTCTCCTGATGTTGTTCATAAGATATCGGCAGGGTCCATCAGAGTTTACGATAGACGTGCCGCCTCCTCCTTGTTGCAATGATATGCTATATCCTTGTGCCCAACGGGCACTTTTCGTCAAATGATATAGAACGGGAATGTGAATGCGAAACCGAATCCCAAAAGCAGCTTGTTGTCAATCCAGGCGGCAGAGCCATCTATGCGGATGATCATCGGGATGGATGTATCATCGATTGCCTGGATGTAGACACCTGCATCTGCTGTTGCTCCGAAATACAGCTGTTCCATGAAGTCGAAAGATCCTGCATGCGTGTCATGAGAGAGTCCGGCCCCGACTGAAGCATCAAGGTAGATGTATAGGAGATTGGGCATTACCGGATAGGCGAGGCTCAGCAGCGGACCCACATAGTAATTGAAGAGATGCGGATCTTTATCCTCTTCTTCTGGCAGATCAAAGAACACATCGGCTGAGACTCCGAATGAAAGCAATGAACTGGCTTTCGGAATGAATCTGAGCCCAGCAGCCATCCACGAGCTTCCAGATGTCAGCTGTGGTTCCTCGACGCTGAAATCCATTGAACCTAAGAAGAATGTGGCTTTGGCAGTCAGCAGCGATTTACCATACAGGAAGCCAGATTGGAGCTTCTCAGAAAGCGGTATCCTGTTCTCTTTCTCAGCGGAAGCCTCTTCTCCTGTTGACAACACGAACTGGCTATGGATCTCATTTTCCGCTGCGATGGCGGAAATGCAGAGCAGCATAGCTATGATGATTGCAGCCTTCTTCATCAGACACCCCTCCGGATCAGGAAAATCCATTCGCTATTCTATAGTTAAGGCTAGATTGATTCAATATTGTTATGAAGCAACTGTATTTATTAATTTCAACGATGACTGGTAACTAGCAAGACAACATTCTGTAATGTTCAAATAAAACATATATGAATCCCCGGCCTCACCACGAGGAATGAGACTTGGTCCTGAGTTTCCAAGGTATATAATTGT
>CALXYL010000005.1 GCA_944392985.1 uncultured Spirochaetaceae bacterium
TATTGGTTAGATAAACCCGGCTATGATTGGCTGTTTTTCCCCGGCTACGGTTGGCTTTATTTTACCGTCCCCAACAGGATAAGGATACAAATAATGCAAGTAAGCCGTATTATGCAATCTATGTTTATCAGAATAATGACGAAGCAGAGTATCAGGTTTCTGTCATCGGAACGCTTGCTGCAGAGTCTGCAACAAATGATGGAGATAAGGGAGGGGCTACCTACAGCGTAACTGCTGCGGAATAAAAGCCATAATCATCGTTTAGAGAGGATGCCTGTTTTACTATCCAGACAAGGCATCCTCATTTTTTATATTTTGCTCATTGCTTTTTTTTTCCTAATCTTGCCGATTCTTTTTTCCTAATCTTGCCGATTCTTTTTTCCTAATCTTGCCGATTGTTTATTTTTGGTGGTATCATATTGCTATGGTTGCTTATCTTACGAGGCTGATTGATAGAAAACTCGATGTGTGGCTGAATACCTTTGGTGCTGTTTCCATTGAAGGACCTAAATGGAGTGGCAAGACAATGACATGTGAACAGCGGGCGAAGAGTGCTTTCTATTTTACAAGAAGGCCGGGAGAGGCGGATCCTTATGAGCTTGCCATGCTTGATTCATCGTACGTATTTGAAGGGGAGAAACCCCGTTTGATTGATGAGTGGCAGGTGATGCCGGAGATATGGGACATGGTGAGGGCAGATGTCGATATGCATCGAGGAGAGAAGGGTCTGTATCTTCTGACTGGATCCTCTGTCCTCCCACAGAAAAGCAGGAATAAGAATCAGATCCGCCATAGTGGAGCAGGACGTATTGCTTCTCTGAAAATGTCCACTATGTCCTTGTATGAAACTGGTGATTCTTCTGGTGCTGTCAGCCTGTTGTCACTTTTCGATGGAGAAACCGTAAAGGATGATATCCGCAGAACCTCACTCAAGGATATTGTACGGTTCATCGTAAGGGGTGGCTGGCCTGGTAATCTTGGCATGGAAGATGCTTCAATAATACCAGCGGATTATATTGAAAGGGTTTATACGGCAGAGCTTGATAAGCTGGATTTCAGGGTGGATCAGACGAAATTCCGTCATCTGATGCTTTCCCTTGCGCGCAATGAGAGTACGGTATGCTCCATTTCGACGCTCGCTAAGGATGCCGGAGGAAATGGCAGGTCTCTTGATGAGGCTACTGTCAGTACATACCTTGATATAATCGACAGCCTTTATCTGAGGGCAGATCAGGAAGCATTCTCCCCGGATTTCAGATCCCGTACGCGGCTTAAGATCGGCGTCAAACGGCATTTCGCTGATCCTTCTCTTCCCGCAGCTATCATTGGTGCAAATGAAAAGAATCTCATGGATGATCTACAGTATCTTGGATTCCTGTTTGAGAGTCTTGCTGAACATGATCTCAGGATCTATGCCGAAGCGGCTGGAGGGCGGCTGTTTCATTATCAGGATTATGATAATGATGAAGTGGATGCGGTTGTCGCTTTGGATGATGGACGATATGGCCTGATAGAGATCAAGCTGGGTTATGAAGGCGTTGCAGAAAAGGCGGCTTCGAGCCTTTTGAAGGTTGCGGCCAAACTTGAAAGGAAGCCATCCTTCCTTGCGGTTGTGTCGGGGATGGCCGCAGCACCTGCCAGAAGAAGCGATGGTGTCTACGTCATCCCCATTGTCTCGCTTGGGCCCTGAATCAGGCTTTCAGCTCATAGCCCAGCTTTATTCCCCAGACAGAACGCAGGGCATCTGTTATGCGGAGCACCCTGAGTGTCTCCCTCCATGGCATCGCCTCCGGTTCTGTCCTTCCTTCTGCGATGGCAGCTGCGGCGGCATCGAGCTCATACTCATAGCCGTTGATCTCATGGGTGATCTGGATCGTCTCCTTGAGCACAGCGGGTCTATCGGCAGAGTATATCCTGATGATTTCGGGATTGTTCACGTTCTCTACTTCGATCATGCCCTCTGTACCGCAGATGATGCCTCTTCTGTCGGATACGCATTCAGCATCGGAGAAGATCGTCGCGGCCGCGCCTGACTCGAATGTGAAGGAGATCATATTCCTTCTGTCGACACCCCCTTCGCTCTTCACCGCAAGTCCTGACATCGAGGAGATGGGATCGCCTTCTGTTGCCATCAGGACGAAGTTGAGAGGGTAGACACCGACATCAAGCAGAGCGCCTCCGCCAAGTGCAGGATCAGAGATGCGCGGTTTCTGGAGTATCTTGTATCCGAGGTTTGCAGTGATGGATGTTATACGTCCGATCCGTCCCGATGAGATGATGTCATTGATCATCTTCCGCGATGGCATATAACGCGTCCAGATCGCCTCTGCAACATACAGATGCTTCTCGGATGCAAGGGCGAATACCTCTTCCGCCTCCTTCTCGTTGATGCAGAATGCCTTCTCGGCGAGTATGTTCTTTCCGTGCCTGAGGGCTTCCATCATCTGGTCATGGTGGAATGCGTGCGGAGTCGCTACATAGACAAGCTCCACATCCTTGTCCTCATAAAGCTCCTCATACGATCCATAGGCCTTGCTTACGCCGAAGCGTGATGCGAATTCCTCTGCCTTTGCCTTGTCGCGGCTCGCGACGGCTTCGATCGAAACCCTGCCAGGCATCTTCACCATTGTGCCTGCGAGGGTCGCTGCGATATTCCCGCATCCGATAATCCCGATTCTGAGCATTTGTCTTTTCTCCTATGCTGTTGATTATAACATGCGTGTGGCCTAATGGAGAGATTCCCGTTATAATCGGCATCAGGAGATTGCTGTGGATCCTCTTTTTGCAGATTTTCGATCCCTTTCATCCATGACACGGGAGAAAGCGGACAAAAA
Organism: uncultured Spirochaetaceae bacterium; assembly: GCA_944392985.1. Taxonomy (GTDB): domain Bacteria; phylum Spirochaetota; class Spirochaetia; order Sphaerochaetales; family Sphaerochaetaceae; genus Ornithospirochaeta. The sequence continues at coordinate 2,835 of CALXYL010000005.1, forward strand.
CATCCAGGAAGCGCTGAATTATCTCAGGCTTGATTTCCGTAATCTGGGTATCATCATCGGCCAGTATCATCCTCTTGAAGTGCTTAAGATGGCAGCCTGGGAATCCCGGAGGATCTCACGCACGAAGGCGAAGGAACCGATAGCCGCGGCTACAGGAAGGCTGCTTCCGGTGCTTCTCCAGTCGATTGTGCAGAGTACCTTCTATGACGCCTCCCATATCTCCGGTTCCCGTGATATCAAGGAGAAGGACTGGCAGCGGATCAGAACACTTGCAGATGATGTCACGAAAAGGCTTCTCAGAAGCATTGAAAGCTATGCTGTCCTGATGGTCAGGACCGGACGTATCGATGAAAGCAATGCCGAGCTTTACCGGACAACGCTCTTTGAGGAGGCATTTCCTCCAGAGGAGGATGTGGATCGCATAGAGAAGCTCTCCTATCTGACATATGCTTCAATGCAGTCCTCGTCTGAGATCATCAATGAAAGATACGGGGCATCTCCAGAGGTCCTTATCGATGGGATGTACAAAGTGATAAGGCGCGGTCTGGAAGGCATAGACAGGCTTTCTGAGGAAGCAAGCATCTACAAGGCAGAGGTCGAGACGCTGATCGCACAGAAGAGGGCCGCAGATCCGACGCGCATCGTCTCTGAGGAGGATCTTATCCATGAGATCATCAGGGAGAACGGCTGGGAGATGCGTGTGAAGCGCCTTGCCGGTGAAAGGGATGATTTCGATCTCTTCCGGCCTGAGTTCGCCGCGAACCTTCCTTCAAAGACGTATCAGGCGCTATCTGCTGCACCGGGAACCCTTGATATCGACAAGATGATGCTCAAGGGGCTCTGGCCGGCAACGGTGTATCCATTCCTCCGTTTCGGCGATATGTACTTCTCTTTTGTCTCGGAGCATATCCAGTCATATAGCCTGAGGATACTCCAGGAGACGGCAGGGCTTCCGCTGCAGTACACGGAAGCAACGCTTGAGGCGCTGCGCCAGATCTTCACTGAAACAGATGACGAGTCCGTCTATTCCTTCGATGGAAACAAGGTCGATGTCCAGATCCTTTCATCGCTGGTTGAGGTCAATGCATTCACATCCCCTGATCTCTTCCAGTCCCGTATAGTGAGAAGGGCGGAGGAGATGAACAGGAAGCCCAGCATCGGGCATAAGGAGCTCTTTGTTGAGCCTGATGATTTCGAGGATCTCCATCAGATCTCTGATGGCATATTCTCCTCCTCTTCCTATTTCCTTATCAGATCTGCATCCATTCCTGAGAAGAGGACATCATTCTATCGGGCTGTATTCGGTCAGCTTGAGATGCCGGAACCAACTGAGTTCGATGCCATCATCGATCCGGATGAGGTGGAGAAGGAGATCCCGGAGGATGATGATGTCCTCTCTGACAGCATCACCGATGAATATGAGTATGAGGTGGAGGATGAGGACGAGAAGGAAAGGGAGATAGAGGAACGGGAGAAGGCTCTTGAAGAGGAGATCCCGGAGGATCGGCTTGATTATGAGAAGAGCGTTGAGCTCGAGAAGCTCGCTGATAAGTATGCGCTCACCAGTGATATCATCAGGCGCGACGAGGAAGCCGAGGCGGAAGCCGATGAGTATGAGAAGGAACTCGATGATGATGACTTCCTGTATGATGATGACAGCGAGGATCATGATGAGATACATGATGATGTCGATCCAGAGGCTGAGAAGATCTATGATGAGGCAGAGAAAGAAGATACATATTCTGATGAAAGCTACAGTGATCCAGATCAGCTGACATTCCTCGATGACCTTCTATCGGATGATGGTGAGGAGGATGAGGTTTCCCGTCTTGCGGATGAGGAGCTTGCCTCAGAGGATGAGGAGGAATTCGAGAGATCAGAGAAGGAAGCCGAGGCCTTCCTTGAAAGCAGCCAGAGCGCGATTCCCGCAGCTTCTATCCAGCAGGCATCCGATGCTGATGAAGCTGATAATCCTCCCGAAGCTGAAATGGATGACTTCCCATGTTTCTCTGAAATGAAGGAAGAGCCATCCTCTCCTGAAACTGAGCACTCTCCTGCAGAGCCTCCTGCTGATGAAGTCCTGCCGGATGAGCAGGGAGAGCTTCTGTCGGAATCTGATGAGATCGTCGTGGATAGCGAGGTTCCTGCTTCACCTTTGGAGGAGTCTCCAGAAACAGAGCCGGTACAGGAGAACGCAGAAGATGAAAAGGAGGCTCCCGATGATGACATTCAGCCAGAGACGACTGAATCGCTCATTGACAAGGGGCTTGTGAAGCCTGTCGAGCTTGCAGGGGGCGGAAGGGTATTCGTCATGACCGAGGCGCCCGTGCCTGAGACGGAGGCAAGGACAGAAAAGAGGCTTCCGGGAATACTCGAGGCAATCGCTTCACGTCTTGATGGGAAGAGCGCTTTCAGGGAATTCCTTTCTGAGGCTGAGGATGATGTCATCGATTACCTTGGCGGTGTCATCAGGTCAAGCTGGGAAAAGCAGGTGTCAGATGGCAAGGATAAGCTCTTCTCAATCTATGATTATTCCATTTCCGTGATCATCGCTGCCAACAAGGTCAATGATGAGCTCAGGCGTGAGGAGCTGCTGAATAACGCAGGGGCTGTGATGTATTCCAGACATAAGGAGCAGTGGAATGCTCTCATCATCTCAATCAATGATGATTTCGAGCTCATCGATGCCTATGAGAAGGTCATTTCCCCCTCATCATTCTCCGTATCGAACTGGAAGATATGCAGGATGATCGGAGAGCAGCTTATCGCGAGGGGCAGATAATGGACAGAGCCGGTCTTGAAGCGCGTTTTGAGGCAGCGAAGCGCATAGCCCATAAAGCTGCTCTCTTCCTCCTTTCCCATGAGGATCTTCGCTCGGAGATCTCAGAGAAGGCTGAGAATGATTATGTGACATCTGCGGACAAGGAGTGCGAGCGGCTGATCATAGATGAGATCTCATCAGAGTTCCCGGATGATGGGATCCATGGGGAGGAAAGCGGTGACAGCAGCCATGGAATGGAGAGGAAATGGATCATAGATCCTATCGATGGAACAGTGGATTTCATGGCATCTTTTCCGGATTACACCATTTCCATCGCATTCCAGGATGAGGATGGGCTGGCTCTTGGTGTTGTGATGGTTCCCCGCCAGAATGAGGAGTTCTCCGCGCTGCGGGGTGGGGGAGCCTTCCTGAATGGCAAGCCCATCCATACCGATGAGAAAACCCCGCTAGGAGAGACTCTTGCGATCCTGGTACCGCCGCATCGTCATCACAGTCTCCTTCATGCGTATATGGAGAGGATGGAACGCTTCTATTCCTTCGTTTCGGATATGCGTTCTCTGGGAAGCGCCGCGATTTCTCTCTGCTATGTGGCCAGTGGGCGCTGCTCCGTATATTATGAGATCGGGCTGCACATCTATGATATAGCCGCAGGGGCTGTTATCCTTACCGAAGCGGGTGGCTGTCTTTCCCTTGTTGAGAAGGAAGGCGATTGGATAGAGGTCGCAGCCTCTTCCAGAAAGGCTCATGGGAAGCTATTGGAGACAATCAATGGTTAAGGCAGCGCTCTTTGATTTCGACGGTACCCTTGCCGATTCCTCCGAAGGTATCTTCCGCACAGCGCTTCTTACGGTAAGGAAGCTGGGAATCACCAGGGAGTATTCCGATGAGGAGCTTCGGCGCTTTGTCGGCCCACCGCTCCGCGATTGCTTCCGTATCGCATTCTCCCTTGATGAGGAATACCTTGATGATGCTCTGAGGATCTACAGGGAGGAGTATGACAGGTCCGGGCGGTTCGGGATGCATCTCTATCCAGGGATGAAGGAGACGCTTGAGGATCTTAAAGCAATGGGGCTTCGGCTTGGAGTCGCTTCCTATAAGAATGAACATCTCGTAAAGGCTTGTCTGGAGTATCTTGGCGTTGCGGGTCTTTTCGATTCGGCGCATGGCTCATCACTGGAGGAGGATCTTACTAAGGGGGATATCATCAGGATGACGCTCGCAGATCTCGCTGCAGAAGGAGATGAGGTTGTCATGATCGGTGATACCCAGGCTGATCAGAAAGGTGCAGATGAGGCCGGCACGCTCTTCGTCGGCGTGTCATATGGTTTCGGATTCCAGCACCGTGATGCTGAAAACGGAATCCTCATGGCATCTTCACCGTCAGGGATTGTCGGTATCATAAGGAATATGAATGGAGGAATGATATGATCGTAAAAGTCGAGACAAAGGCGGCTCCAGCAGCCATCGGACCCTATAGCCAGGCAGTGAAGGCAAACGGAATGGTGTTTGCATCGGGCCAGATCCCAATCGACCCCGCGACGGGAAGCATCGTTGAGGGATGCGCTGCCGATCAGGCAAGGCAGGTGTTCAGAAACATCAAGGCTGTGCTTGAAGCTGCGGGTACCAGCATTGAGAAGGTCGTGAAGGCGACAGTGTTCCTGAAGGATATGGGTGACTTCGCTTCTGTCAATGAGGTTTACAGCGAGGCATTCAAGGATGCGCCTGTCCTTCCAGCGCGCTCTGCTGTTGCAGTGAAGACCCTGCCGAAGGATGTGCAGGTCGAGATCGAGGTCATAGCACTGCAGTAAGAAGAAGGCGCCATGACGGCGCCTTCGCATATCAGGGGTTCCCTTATTTCATTATCTTCCTGAAGAGTGCCTTGAAATCCTCGATGGAAGCATCCTTCGGGTTTCCGGGAGCACATGCATCCGCTGCAGCGCTCTCTGAGAGGAACTGAAGATCCTCCTCCTTGATTGCATCGAGCTTCTCAGGGATTCCTACGTCCTTTGAAAGCTGCCTTACGGCGTCGACTGCTGCCTTGCGGTACTCGTCCTGTGACATTGAGTCAACACCCTTCACTCCCATCGCCCTCGCGATCTCCCTGTACTTCTCGCCTGTGGCTTCCGCGTTGAACTCCATGACGATAGGAAGCATCATCGCGCATGCGACTCCGTGCGGTGTGTCATATACAGCACCAAGCGTATGAGCCATCGAGTGAGCGATTCCAAGACCGACATTCGAGAAGCCCATTCCCGCGATATACTGGCCGAGAGCCATATCCTTCTTGCCCTCTGCATCCCCTGCCACGGATGACCTGAGGCTCCTAGTGATGATCTCGATAGCCTTGAGATGGAACATATCTGTCATTTCCCACGCGGCCTTTGTCGTATAGCCTTCGATCGCATGTGTCAGGGCATCCATTCCTGTTGCGGCGGTGAGGCTCTTAGGCATGGTAGCCATCATATCGGGATCGACTACAGCGACAACCGGCATGTCATGCGGATCGACGCAGACGAACTTCCTCTTCTTCTGCACATCGGTGATGACGTAGTTGATCGTGACCTCTGCTGCTGTTCCCGCGGTTGTAGGTACTGCGATGATAGGAGTGCAGGGGTTCTTCGTCGGGGCTGTCCCCTCAAGGCTCCTGACATCTTCGAACTCAGGGTTTGCGATGATGATTCCGATTGCCTTGGCTGTATCCATTGAGCTTCCACCGCCGATGGCGACGATGCAGTCTGCCGCGGCATCCTTGAATGCCTGCACACCGTGCTGGACATTCTCGATTGTCGGATTTGCCTTGATATCCGTGTAAAGAGAGTATGCGATTCCCGCTTCATCAAGCACGTCGGTGACTTTCTTCGTCACTCCGAACTTCACAAGATCAGGATCGGAGCACACAAATGCCTTTGCAAAGCCCCTTGCCTTGATTTCCGCTGCGATTTCCTTTATCGCTCCGCTTCCATGATAGGAAGTCTCGTTGAGCATGATTCTGTTTGCCATGAGTATTCCTCCACATCGGAATATAATGGAAGAACGGAAGATGTGGAAGTGCATATTGCCTCCTCATTCTCAGGAAGCTGACAGTACATGTTAAGTTGACATTATGGACAGCTTCGCCTCCTTCTGATATCCTACGGCATCGGAGGTCAGAGGATGACAGATAGGATGGAACATCTTTCGATATCTTCATGCTCACCCTCGTATTGTTTCTGTATGGATGCCGGCTCTGTCCGGCTTTTTTATTAAGGAGAGGCTATGTCAAATGCATTCGCAGCAAGATCGCTCAATGTGATAGACGATCTATCGATCAATGAACGCCGCTATTTCTTCTCAAAGGTGAAGGAGCTGAAGGACGGTATCCTTTCAGGTGATGAGAAGGTGATGGACAGCTTCCGCATCAATGATCCTGATTTCGGTATCTATGAGGTATTCCTTGAGGACAGTACCAGAACGAAGGAATCATTCAGGAACGCAGCCGCATTCCATCATGTCAAGGTTTCTGAGCTGATCTCATCCTCATCATCAATCAACAAGGGTGAGAGCTATGCCGATACATTCAACATGCTTTCCGGCTACCACAATTCCATCTTCATCGTCAGGAGCAAGGTTGAGGGGCTGACGAAGTGGCTTTCCGAGGAATGCAGCGATTACGCCGAACGCAACCATCTTCCGTACAGACCGGCTTTCATCAATGCCGGCGACGGCAAGCACGAGCATCCGACGCAGGAGCTATTGGATGAGTTCACATTCCTTGAGGATCTCGGCATGAGCTTCGATTCGATACACGTGGCGCTTGTCGGCGATCTCTATCATGGGCGCACTGTGCACTCAAAGGCAGATGGCCTCAGAATCTTCGACCACGTGAAGGTCGATCTTATCGCTCCCGATGAGCTGATGATGCCCGAATCATATATCGAGAAGATGAAGGAGAACGGCTTCGAGGTTTCCGTGTTCTCGTCTATCGAGGCGTATCTCAAGGCAGGAAGGCCCGCGAAGCTCTGGTACTTCACAAGGCCGCAGCTTGAGAGGATGGGCGAGAGGATACTGCAGAAGCAGGATATACTCCGCGAGGCGATTACATTCCGCAGGGACTTCCTTCCGATGCTTGCGGAGAACACGAAATTCTATCATCCGCTTCCGCGCCATAAGGAGCATCCGACTATCCCTACGTGGCTTGACAAGACACCTCTCAATGGCTGGGAGAGACAGGCGATCAATGGCATGTACTGCCGCATCGTGCTGCTGTCGCTGATCGGTGGCAGGATCGGGGAGGATTATATTCCTGTTCCTGGTGAGCATGACACCGACAGAAGGACTGAGGAGTACATCATCCAGGTGGAGCCGTCGAAGGACAGGAAGGACAAGAACTACTCAGAGGGTGTGCGCCCGATCACTGATGGTATCGTGATCGACCATATCTGCAAGGGCGATGAGCCGGGCGTGATCAGAAGCCATATGAGGCTCATCTCATCTGTTCTCGGGCTCGATGATGGAAAAGGCGGGGAATGGGTTTCCCGTGGAAGCGATGGGCAGTACAAGGGAATCATCTTCCGCCCCGGTGCAGGACCGCTGGAAAGAAAGGATCTCAAGCGCCTTGCGGCTGTTGCTCCGCACTGCACTCTGAACATCATCAGGGATGGCCGTGTCGCCGAGAAGTACAGGACGCACATGCCGCCGCGCATCTACAACTTCGATGATCTCTGCTGCCAGAATGATGCCTGTGTTTCCAATCCGGTCAACGGTGAAGGTGTTCCTGCTTCGTTCTACCGCACTCCCGATGGCCATTTCGCCTGTGCATATTGCGGCCGTTTCCATAACTTCAAGGAAATATGGAAAAAACGCCCATAAATGATAGAATTGGAGGAAGATATGAAAAGACTTGAAGAAATAACCGAATACTATGGGCCGATCCTGGCCAAGGGGGCGTTCGAGCTCGGAGCGATCAAGCTCTCTCCATCCGCGCCTTTCACGTGGGCATCTGGATACAGGATGCCGATCTACAACGACAACAGGATGTTCCTCTCCTCCCCGAAGTACAGGGCTCTCATCCGCGACGCATTCGCTGATATGCTTGCTGCTACGGGAGAGAAGTGCGACAACATTGCCGGTACTGCGACTGCGGGCATCCCCCACGCGACAAGCCTTGCAGATATGCTCTATAAGCCGCTTTCCTATGTGCGTTCCTCATCAAAGGATCATGGACTTGGCCATCAGATCGAGGGAATCGGCAAGGATGGGTATGGTTCGCAGAAGGTTGTCCTGATCGAGGACCTCATCTCAACTGGTTCCTCCTCCCTCAAGGCTGTTGAAGCCATCAGGGAATCCGGTGGTGACTGCTCCCTCTGCCTTGCGATATTCACATATGGCCTTCAGGCGGCTTCAGATGCATTCGCGGCGCTCACTCCAGCGTGTGTATACCACACGATACTCTCATACGACACGATGATCCATACAGCATGTGAGACCGGGTATATCTCATCTGATGAGGCTGATGTGCTCCATGAGTGGAGGGAGGATCCGTTTGCATGGGGAGAGAAGAGAGGCTGGCCAAGGGAGGTGAAGGCATGAGCTATATCGACACGCTCCGCAAAAGCGCTGAGGAAGCAGGGAATGTCGTATGCATGGGGCTTGATCCTGTCATTTCCGTGCTTCCTGCATCTGAAGAGCCCATACGCGAGAGGCTTTCAGGGTACTTTGCCACGATCTTTCGCCGCATGAGGCTTGAAGGGGTGTCCCCAGCGGCATTCAAGCCGAATCTCGGATACTATTCCTCCCTCGACAACCCGCGCGAGGAGGATTTCCAGGGTTCCCTTGCTCTTGTGGATATCCTGGATCTCATTGAGAACTTCTTCCCCGGTGTACCTGTCATTCTGGACAGCAAGCGCGGGGATATTGCGCGTTCAAGCGGCAATTACGCCAAGGAGGCTTTCGATTGCTGGAAAGCCGATGCAGTTACTGTCTCTCCATATATGGGAACTGATTCCGTCCTGCCTTTTGCATATGAAGGCAAGGGCGTATATGTCCTGAACAGGACGTCCAATCCCGGAGCGGTCGATCTTCAGAATATGCTGACTGTCGATTCTGTGGATGAGAAGGAGCTCTATCCGATGTATATCGCTGTTGCGCATCGCATTGCATACTGGGCTTCCGAGCATCCCGGCATCGGCGCTGTCGTAGGAGCGACAAGCATGAAGGAGCTTGGGGAGATCGCGGCATACTATGCTGGAAGGGATATCCCGATGCTCATCCCCGGAGTCGGTTCGCAGGGTGGAAGCGCTTCCGATGTCATTGATGCTCTTGGAAAGGCTGGTTATCCGCTTTCGCTTGCACGTATCAATTCCTCCTCTGGCCTTACCCATCCATGGAAGAAAGGGGAGGCCCCGGATGACTGGCTTGACCAGGTGATGGCTGCCATCCACGCGCTCTTTGAGGAGGCTTCTCTCAGATGAAGATTGATGATCTCAGGGGCAACCATCTCAGGAAGAAGGCAATCCTTGCTACCGTATCGGGCGTTGCTTCAACGAAGAAGGAGCTGATAGAGCTCTTCGACAGGAAGATACCGAGCATCGATATCATCACGACAAAGAGCTTCCAGGTCCAGCCGAACCATGGGAACAGGGAGCCGATCGTATGCTCTCCTTCCCCCGGGGACTTCGGCAATTCCGTAGGGCTGAGGAATCCTGGCATGGATGTCATTATCCCGGAGATCAAGGCGATAAGGGAGAAGGGGATGAGAGCACTGCTCAATATATCCCTCTCCGCTTCGAGCCCGGAGGATTTCATCACGCTCATCAAAGCATCCGATCCGTACGCGGATCTCCTTGAGCTGAATTTCTCCTGTCCTCATGCTGCCGCGGGGTATGGAGCATCGATCGGAAGCGATAAGGGTATCGCATCGTCATATGTGAAGGCCATCAATGAGGCATATCCTGAAAGGAAGGCTCCTCTGATCATAAAGCTGACGCCGAATGTCGAGGACATAGGTGCGATCGCGAAGGCTGTGATAGATGCCGGTGCCGATGGCATCGCGGCAATCAACACCGTGGGGCCGAAGCAGTACATCGAGCCTCATGCGGGTAAGCCTATACTGAACAACAAGCTGGGCGGCAAGGGAGGAGCATCCGGTGAGTGGGTCAACAGTACCGCTCTTGAAGCCATACGCTCAATCCGCGCTGCCATAGGGGATGAGCCGATCATCCTTGGAATGGGTGGAGTAACCCGTCCCGGTGATGTCCTTGCGATGCTTGAGGCGGGAGCTGACAGCGTTGGGATAGGCTCTGCACTCTCACGTGTCATGCCCACTGAATGGGAGGATTACCTCCATGCCATGAAGACCGGAGGGGATGCGGAGCGCTATCTCTCGAAGGAGAATGCGCTTGTCTATACGCCGCATACGGTTGTAAGCAAGGAGATGCATGGCTCTGATGTGATGATCCTCACCCTTTCAGGGAAGATGGACTGCCAGCCGGGCGAATTCGTGTTCCTGTGGCTTCCTGAGGTGGGGGAGAAGCCTTTCTCCGTCGCTGTCAATGATCCTCTGACATTCCTCATCAAGAAGCGCGGTCCTTTCACCGAGGCTATCTTCGGTATCAAGGAGGGAGATACGGTCTACACAAGGGGACTCTATGGGCGTCCGATGGTCTACACGCCTTCACAGTCAGCCTTGCTGATAGGCGGGGGAACCGGAGCTGCAGTCCTTCCTCTCATTGCTGACCGTCTGAAGAAGGATGGCACAAGGATGGATATCCGTGTGGGAGTCGTGGAAAGAAGCGATGGAAAGGATCCTCTGCAGGAAGTGCTTGAGGGCTATGGAAGCTATCTTTCCGTGGCTGATGACGGAAAGCCTGGCAGGGTTCTCGATACGATAGTGAAGGAGGATATCGAGGATGATACCTCCGCTTATATCGTCGGGCCAGGAAGGATGATGGAGAAGGCCGCAGAGCTTCTTGAATCGCTTGGAATGGATGATGACCGTATCTATCTCTCGATGGAGAAGAATACGATGTGCGGCATCGGAATGTGCGGGGAGTGTGTCTGCGGCGGTCATCTGCCTTGCAAGGAAGGGACATTCTTCACATGGAAGGTGCTCAAGGAGAACGGTGTCCAGCTATGATCGATCCCCATGTGCATCTCCGTGACTGGGAACAGAGCGGGAAGGAGACGATACTGCATGGCATGAGCGTTGCCTCACGCCTTGGTTTCACCCATCTGTTTGATATGCCGAACACAGCGCCTCCCTGCACTGACAGGGATACGATCCTTTCCCGCCTTGCCGATGGAGGGAAGGCGGCTGAAGAGACAGGTGTTTCGTATCATCTATACGCCGGGCTTACTGCAGATAAATCCCAGATAGAGGAGATGGCGGCGCTCCATGGTGAGCTATTCCCTCTGGTTGTCGGTCTGAAGATGTTCGCCGGGCAGTCAACGGGGAATATGGGGATCATTGGGAAGGAAAGGCAGCGTTCTGTCTTTGAGACCCTTGCTTCCTGCTCCTATTCCGGCGTGCTTGCGGTGCATGCGGAGAAGGAGGAGCTGATGAGGCCCGATCTCTTCGTGAAAGGAAAGTGGGAGACCCACTCGGAGGCGCGTCCTTCTGCAGCGGAGACGGAAAGCGTACGTGATCTCATCGATGCGGCTGTGGAAACAGGATTCCGCGGTACGCTGCACATATGCCATGTCTCCGCGTCCTCGACGATAGAGCTTGTCAGGAAGCGCCGGGAAGATGTGTCTTTCAGGATAACGATGGGAGCGACACCGCATCACGCGCTTCTTTCCGTGAAGGACAGCAGAGACCATAGCCGCCTGCTGAAGATGAATCCGCCCCTCAGGAGCGATGCGGACAGGGATGCCGTATTCAATGCGCTTCTTGATGGGACGATCGATTGGGCTGAGTCAGACCATGCTCCGCATGCTATCAGCGACAAGGAGAACGGGGCATCGGGGATTCCAGGACTCCCCGGCATGCTTCTCCTGCTTTCCTCCCTTCGACGCGCGGGTGCTTCGGAAGCGCATCTCAAAGCTCTTTTCGGAGGGAATGCTGCCGAGGCTTTTGGTCTGGAGTATGATGACGGCTGCCTTCCGTCAGATCCGTACTGCCTTTATGAGCGTGAAGCGGGGGAGTATCCATGGAATCCGTTCTGTTCAGGGGAGGGAAGATGAAACGCATAGCTATTGCAGTCCTTCTCATTGCGGCGGCCATTATGCCTGCCGCTGCGAATACCATTGAGATCAGCGATGCAGAGGGAGGACTTTGGGTCGTATGCATCTCCGATCAGGAAATCGCTGTTCCGGATGCTGGGGATATCGTGGAAGCGGGATCAGGTATTCCTGCTGAGCTGACCATCACGGAGCGGGGTTCATTCGAGGAAGGTCTTGAGTATCTCAGCTCCTCACTCGCTGCAAGGATCCTTGCTCTTCTGCAGCTTGCCGGTCCGGAGAGTACGATGGGCTCGTATATGTATGAAGGCGAGGAAGGCCGTTATGCCATGCTGACCCTTGCTTCCCCGGACAGCAGAGCCAATGCCGAGGCTGCTGTTGCCTTCTTCCTCGGGCATCTGGATTATGATAGCTCTGTGATGAGCTTCTCTGATATGTAACTCCATTTACATCCTCTTTTCCTCCTCCTTCCGTTGTGATACTATCGCCGAAGGAGGAATCGCTATGGATGAAGGCGGCAGTATAAAACCCTTGCCTGTATGTACCGAAGCGGAGTATGCGGCCTTTCCTCCTCATTCCATCTGAGAACGCGGATCGGAAGGCCCTTAGGAGAGCCGGATGATTGCGAAAAGAACAGATTTAACACCTAATCAGAAATATACCTGGATTGATGTCAGGGAGATCGACAAGGATGATATCTCGATCCTTACCGATGAATACCTTGTCTCGTCGGAGCTTCTTGCGGATATCATGGATGCCGATGAGCAGAGCCGTATAGAGAAGGAGGATGACTATACTGTCATCATATGCCGTCTCCCTTCCGCGGAGGAGGATGAGGATAAACCTCTGGAGCGTACGACGATACCGCTTGGAATGCTTCTGTATCCTGACAAGATCATAACGATATGCCGCGGGGACAGCGTCGTCATCGATGATTTCGCCCGCCATCGCTTCCGCCAGTGCCCTGTGGAGACGAAGGAGGGATTCGTTGTTTCCATCCTTGGCCGCGCGGCGCTTGTCTACATCCGCTTCCTTAAGTACATCAACAGGCAGAAGGACCTTGTCGAGGAGCAGCTGCATCAATCCATCATGAACTATGAGCTTATACAGTTGCTGCAGATCCAGAAGTCCCTTGTATACCTTACAACAGGTCTGACAGATAATGAGGTTCTCCTTGAAAAGCTGCAGAAAACGCCGTATTTCCATCTCTCAACAGAGGAGGAGGTTGAGTTCCTGGAGGACAGCATCACCGATAACAAGCAGGCTATCGCTATGGCCGATATCTATTCCGATATCCTTACCGGCACGATGGATGCCTTCGCGTCTGTCATCGGCAATAATATGAACCTCATCATGAAGCGCCTTACCATAATCTCCCTTTCCCTGATGTTCCCGACATTCATCACGGGATTCTTCGGCATGAATGTCATGATACCGGGCACGGATGGCAAATGGGCATGGCTCTTCCTGCTTGGACTGTGTCTCATCGCTGCGGTGATCGGTACGTTCATCATCTCAGACAGGCGGAATAAATCCATAGTCTCTGCAGGTCTCAAGGAAAACCGCCTCGGGAAGAGGCGGCGCAGGAAGGATCAGTCGCCATCGGAGATCAAATACCTCAGGCGCAAGAAGCATACGCTTGAAAGCGATGACTGAGCTCAGCGCATGACCCTTATGATGAATCCCTTGAGATATTCGCTCTCGGGGAATGAGAGTCTTATCGGGTGGTCAGGTCCTGCGGAGAGTGTTTCCAGTATCTGCACGTCGCAATGCGCGTCCGAAGCTGCCCATCCGAGCATCATGCGGAAATCCTCCCGGCTCATTGCACCGGAGCATGAGAATGTCGCTATGATCCCATTGTCCGGCGCTTTCGTCATGGCAACCCGGTTGAGATCCTTGTAGGCTTTCATTGCGCTCTCAAGCGTCCCTTTCGTCCTTGCCAGCTTCGGGGGATCGAGGATCATCAGCCCATATTTTCCCTCGGGAGCGTTCCTGATCCAGTCAAATGCATTTGCCTGCTCCGTTGATACCTTCTCCCTTGAGAACAGAGGAATCGATCCTTTCTCCTCGTTGAGATGAACCTGGTAGAGCAGATGGCGGAGCGCTGCTTCCGAGGAATCGACAGCATCTACTGATAGCGCACCTGCCTTGAGCGCATGGAGCGTGAATCCTCCCGTGTATGAGAAGAGATCGAGTACGGCCTTGCCTGCTGCGTACCGCTCTATTGCGCTCCTGTTCACCCTCTGATCGCAGTAGAAGCCCGATTTCTGCCCACGTCCTGGTACTGCCTCGAACCAGATCCCGCGTTCAATGAAGCGAGCGTTCATCCTGTCCAGTCCTTCCGTGGTCTCCTTGCCGCCGATATAGCGCACGATCCTTTCGGGAATGGCCTCAAGGGATGAGAACTGCCTGTCGGTGACAGCTTCGATGATCGAAGGGTGGAAAAGGGTATCGATCTCAGAAGCGATGACGCTCAGGAAGCGGTCGGCGAAGCGGGAGGAGATGATGATCCTGACCTCCGTTCCATATGCATCCGCGGCTACGCCTGGAAGGAAGTCAGCCTCCCCATGGATCAGGCGGAAAGCGGTGGTATCAGGGAGCGAGAAGAATTCCATGCGCCTCCTGATGGATGAGTGCACCAGCTTCCTGATGAACATTTCCCCCATTTCATCTGACTTCTCCCATGACATGAGGCGCAGCGGTATATGGCTTTTCACGTCATACCAGCCATAGGCTATGAAGCTCCCATCTGCGGAGACTGCCTCTGCCCAGCCGTTGCCTCCTTCCTCTCCTTCGATGCGCTCTATGGCACCGGAGAATACCCATGGATGGCGGCGGCGGGGTGCCTTGTCCTTTCCTTCTTTCAGCGTGATTCGAAACATAGCCGCATCGTACAGCCTAGCCTGTCTATGTGCAAGAAGCCTCAGGAAGGGTAGAATAGGGCCATGAAAGCTGTTTTCTTCGATCTTGATGGTACTCTTCTCAATACACTTCCCGATATAAGGGCGGCTATCAACTACGCGCTCAGGGCATACGATGGAAAGGAAGCTGATGATGAGGATGTAAGGCGCTATGTCGGCCACGGTCTGCATCGCGCTCTTTCCCAGGCTGTCATAGAGAAGGAGCCGAAGGGGCTGGATGAGAATGAGATGTCCCTGATGTTTGCCCTGATGCTCAATGCATACCGCCGCCATCCCATTGAAGGTACCGTCCCATATCCCGGGATAGCAGAGCTTCTATCTGCGCTTAAGGAGCGGGGAATCAAGCTGGGGGTGGTTTCCAACAAGGAGGACAGCATCGTGCAGGAGATCATTGATGGACTGCTTCCTGATACCTTTGATTTCGTTTCCGGCGAAAGGCAGGGATTCCCGCTGAAACCAGATCCATCCCTCCTCTTGTACGGTCTTGGGAAAGTCGGCGCATCCTGTGGTGAATCAGTCTATGTCGGGGACAGCGAGGTGGATGCCGAGACGGGTCGTAGAGCGGGTATAAGGACAGTTATTGTCTCCTATGGCTTCAGAACAGAAGAGGAACTCAAGGCTTCAGGTATCCGAAGTGAAGCGGAAAATGCGTACAAGCTCGCGGAAATACTGGAGAGTATTCCCTAATATGGTAGAATCATAAGGTAAGAAGGAGGATTTGAATGGAATTCACTGAGAAGATGAAGGCAGATGTCCTTGCAGCGGCAAGGGAGTATATCGCATCCGAGACAGAGGTCGTATTCAGCCGTGAGGTTGAGAATGCGGTGGAGCTTGGGGATTGGGAGGGGCTTTATGATCGCTTCTACACATCCCTTTCATTCGGTACGGCCGGCATGCGTGGCATGATCGGAGGTGGAACGAACAGAATCAATACATTCATGGTCAGGAAGGTCACACAGGGCCTTGCGGATTATCTTGTCGCTTCTGTGTCTGATCCTTCCGTTGTCATAGCCTATGATTCAAGGCTCTTCTCCCCGCAGTTCGCGCTTTCAGCGGCAAGGGTTCTCGCTTCCAACGGCGTCAGGGTCTATCTCTATGATTCCCTTCATCCAGTACCGATGCTCTCCTTTGCCGTCAGGCACATGAAGGCCTCGGCAGGAATCGTTGTCACTGCTTCCCATAATCCATCCAAGTACAATGGCTATAAGGTCTACTGGTCGGACGGCGGCCAGGTCACTCCTCCTCATGATATCGAGATCGCGAAGAGGGCAAATGCAGTCAAGGCTGAGGATATCAAGGACGAGGAGGAGAGCGTGCTGCGTGAGCGCGGAACGCTACAGTCTGTGCCTCAGGAGGTCGATGAAGCATACTACAGCATGGTGAAGGCATCCCTTCGCAGGCCGGAGCTTATCAGTTCATCGTCGGTCAAGGTCGCTTACACGCCTCTTCATGGATCGGGTAACAAGCCTGTCCGCCATATGCTCTCATCCCTCGGTATTGAATGCCATGTAGTGAAGGAGCAGGAGGAGCCCGATGGCAATTTCCCGACTGTGAAGCTGCCGAACCCTGAAAGCGCAGAGGCGATGCAGCGTGTTATAGCGCTTGGAAAGGAGATCAAGGCAGATATAGTCCTTGGAACGGATCCCGATGCCGACAGGCTTGGAATCGCTATACCGACTGATCCGGCCAAGACTGATTATCTTCTTCTCACAGGCAACCAGATAGCTACGCTTCTTGTTGATTATCTCCTGACAACCGCCCGCGAACAGAACAGGGAAGGCACTCCGTTTGTTGCAAAGAGCCTTGTGACGACTGATCTTGTCAGGAAGATCGCTGAAAAGAATGGTGGTGTCTGCAAGGATGTCCTGACTGGATTCAAGTACATCGCAGAGGAGATTGAGCGCATTGAGCGTGGAGAGAATCCGGGGAAATACTTCCTCTTCGGGTGCGAGGAGAGCTATGGATTCCTCACCGTCACATCAGTCCATGACAAGGATGCAGTCTCCTCCGCCGTTGCGGCAGTGGAGATGATGTGCTATTACGCTTCCCGCGGCATCACTCTGCAGCAGCGCCTCGATGCGATCTACGCATCCTACGGCTACTCGACGGAGGTCGTGTTCTCGAATGAGTACGAAGGAGCGGCAGGAAAGGAGAAGATGGCTTCGATCATGGCTTCGATGCGTGCGCTGAAGAAGGGCGATACGCTTGTCGGACGCCAGATTGAGAGCGTTGAGGATCTGAAGAGCGGCAATACAGGCTTCCCCAAGGCTGATGTCATCATCATCCGCTTCGCATCAGGCGAGAAGCTCGTGGTAAGGCCCTCGGGCACCGAGCCCAAGATCAAGTATTATCTCTTCCTTTCAGAGGGACCGGACGGAAGAAAGGCCCTTGAGGAGAAAGTCGCTTCAGTCAAAGCGGAGTTCATGGCAGCTCTTTGATGAGAGCGTTCTATATGAGGAGAAGGGGAGTGCCCCTGGTGCTCTCCTTCCTCCGGGATGAGGACATGGAATCATTCGCTCCTTCGCCTTTGGAGCTCATCGCATCCACCCCTGTCGGTCTGGATGAGGCGTTCCTTCTTCGCTCCTTGTCAGATGATCTTCTCTCATCCCTTCGACGGTGGCGGCAGGAAAGGCGGTATATTCCCCGCCTTCTTGTGTCTGCGCTGGCATTTCTCCTCCTTTACCTCTTCTTCTCTCTTGTGCTTCTCGATCCTGTTCCGATGATCGATGAGCTTCTTTTCTCATTCATCGGAGCAGGGGCAGCGTGGATCATCATGTCCCGTGCCGATGAGCGCTCATCATTCATGAAGGGCAAGATGGAGATGATTGAGGATATGCTGGATTCATACAGCCTCGTGCTCTCAGGGGATATGGCAGCACTGGAAGAGTATTATGATGGGCTTTATTCATATTCCCCCGTTGAGCTTGCTTCCATGATAGCCACGGGAACGCTTCCTCCGCTGCCTTCCCTCAATGAAGGATGGAAGGAGGAGTTCTCCTTATCCCTCCTTTCCCACCTCCGTGCGGTTGACAGCGGTATCGATCATACGCTCAGGAGGATAGAAAGCGATCATGACAGGGAGAGGACTGCGCATTTCCTTGTCCATCAGGTCTCCGTTGGGTCCCTTGATCTTCTGGATCTGGCGCTGTATCAGGCTCTGGGTCCCGCTTCATTTCAGAGAAAAAAGCCGTCGGATCCAGCAGTTTCCTCAGTTTGAGGGAATCCTTATCTTGATTTCAGACAAATTGCCGCATTAGTGCTGTTTTTCCTGTTTTCGTATCGCTATCCTGTGTTACTATAATGACATCGAGAGGTAAGGCTTTGGAACGTAACTGTGCAATCGAGATGAAGGGCATTACCAAGCGCTTCGGTGAAGTCGTTGCAAACGATGGCATCGATCTCTCTGTCGAGTGGGGCGAGATCCTTGCCCTCCTTGGTGAGAACGGAAGCGGCAAGACCACGCTGATGAACATGCTCTCAGGAATCTATCAGCCGGATGAAGGCGGTATATGGGTCGATGGCCAGCAGGTCTACATCCAGTCACCGAAGGATGCTTTCCAGAATGGGATCGGAATGATCCATCAGCATTATAAGCTCGTTGAGGTCTTCACTGCAGCCCAGAATATCATCCTGGGGCTGAATGAGGAGAAGATGGATCTCAAGGCCACGAATGCGAAGGTCAAGGAGATATGCGATCGCTATGGCTTCGAGATCGATCCCACGATGAAGGTGTATGATATGTCTGTCTCCCAGAAGCAGACTGTCGAGATTGTCAAGGTGCTGTATCGTGGAGCCAATATCCTCATCCTTGATGAGCCGACAGCAGTCCTCACGCCGCAGGAGACAGTCAAGCTGTTCAATGTCCTCAGGAACATGAAGGCTGACGGGAAGGCGATCATCATCATCACCCACAAGCTGAATGAGGTCATGGAGGTCTCTGACCGTGTCGCTGTCCTCCGGAAGGGGCAGTACATCGGTACTGTCAATACACAGGAGACCAATCCACAGGCGTTGACGGATATGATGGTCGGCCATGCAGTGAGCCTCAATATTGAGAGACCGAGATATGACAATCCGCAGTGCAAGCTCGTTGTCGAAGGGCTGACATGCATAGATGAGGAGGGTGTGACAAGGCTTGATGATGTCTCGTTCACAGCCAATACAGGCGAGATCCTCGGGGTTGCCGGCATCTCAGGTTCCGGCCAGAAGGAGCTGCTCGAGGCCATGACCGGGCTCTACCCCGTCAAATCAGGCAGCGTGCGCTATGTAAGCGACAGCGGCGAGGAGGTGGAGCTTATCGGCAAGACCCCGATGCAGATAAGAAAGACGGGGGTAGGCATGGCATTCGTGCCTGAGGACCGCCTTGGCATGGGGCTTGTCGGGTCGATGGGCATGACTGGCAACATGATGCTCCGCTCATGGAGGAACGGCAGGGGGGCGCTTCTGAAGAACAAGGAACCGCAGGCGCTTGCCAACCGGATACTTGATGAGCTGGAAGTCGTAACGCCCGGTACGGAGTATCCTGTCCGACGGCTTTCCGGTGGCAATGTCCAGAAGGTCCTTGTCGGACGCGAGATCGCAATCCAGCCATCTGTGCTCCTGACCGCCTACGCAGTCCGCGGTCTGGATATCAACACATCGTACACGATCTACAACCTGCTTACGGAGCAGAAGATGAATGGTGTTGCCGTTGTCTATGTCGGGGAGGATCTTGATGTCCTTCTGGAACTCGCGGACCGCATCCTCGTGCTCTGCGCTGGCAAGGTGAGCGGCATAGTCGACGCCCGTACCGCAACGAAGGAGGAAATCGGCCTTATGATGACGCATCTGGCAGATAAGGAGGTGGAAGGATGAAGAATGATATCAGAACTCCTTTTGTCCGCCTTGCAAAGAGGAATGACATAGATCCGAAGAAAGCGTGGATCATCCGTGTCTCGTCGATCATCATCGCGCTGATCCTCGGCTTCATTCCGATTCTTATCACAGGATCGAATCCATTCGAGGCGTATTCGGTTATTGTCCAGGGATCGTTGCTGAGGCCGACTTATTTCAGGCAGACAGTGAAGATTGCGATTCCTCTCCTCGCATGTGCCCTTGCCATAGCGCCATGCTTCAAGATGAGGTTCTGGAATATCGGAGCTGAGGGACAGATAACGATCGGTGCCATGTGCGCCTCGTATTTCGCGCTCTATTGGGTTGGGAAGGTTCCCCATGTCGTACTGCTTCTTATCATGTTCCTTGCTGCGCTTGCGGGAGGAGCGGTCTGGGGCCTGATCCCCGCATTCTTCAAGGCGAAGTGGAACACGAATGAGACCTTGTTCACGCTGATGATGAATTATATCGCGATCGGTATAGTCGCCTGGCTCCAGGGCGGTCCCTGGGAAGGACGTCAGGGAAGCCAGCTGATTCCGCAGTTCAAGGATGCCGCACGCCTTCCCGATGTGTTTGGAGTGCATATCGGATGGATATTCTCCCTCATCCTCGTTGTTCTCATGTATTTCTACATGAACAAGACGAAGCAGGGATATGAGGTTGCTGTCATCGGCGACAGCGTCAACACCGCGCGGTATGCCGGGATGAATGTCGGATACATCATCATGCGCACGATGGCTATTTCCGGTGCTATCAGCGGTTTTGTGGGCTTCATGATCGTTTCCGGCGCAAATTATACGCTATACAGCGGGGTCGCCGACGGTGTCGGCTTCACATCGATAAGCGTTGCCTGGCTCAGCCAGCTCAACCCATTCGCGATGATAGTCATATCGATGCTCCTGGCTGTGCTGGACAAGGGATCCACGACTCTCCAGAGCCGCATGAGCATTCCTGCTTCCATCTCGGATATCATCACTGGCATCCTGCTTTTCGCGATGCTCAGCTGCGAATTCTTCATCAATTACCGTCTCATCTTCCGAGGACGTGCAGAAGGCAAGGAGGATGGAAAATGAACATGATAGTCACTCTTGTCACCGCTGGAATCACATTCGGAACCGTATTGATGTACGGAACGCTTGGAGAGATCCTTACGGAGAAATCCGGGAATCTCAATCTTGGCGTGGAAGGCATCATGTATATGGGAGGTGCGTTCGGTCTTGCTGGTGCATTCTACTATGAGAAAGCCGCTGGAGCGGCTGCAAGCGGACCTATCGCCATCATCCTTGCGCTCCTTGCCGCCTTTGCAGCCGGTGCTGCTGCAAGCGCCATCTACAGCTTCCTGACGATAACGCTGCGTACGAACCAGAACGTAACCGGTCTTGCCCTCTCCATCTTCGGTACTGGAGTCGGGCAGTTCGTCGGTGAGTTCATGCGTCTGAGCGAGGGAGGTTATGTCGCGCTGAGCAACAATCTGAAGAATGCGTTCTCTGCAGCCGTGATGCCTTCGTTCCTGCAGGGAATACCGATCATCGGACCGATTGCATTCAGCCATACGATCTTCTTCTACATGGCCGTTGTCCTGGCTGTGCTGATGCATCTGTATTTCTCCAGGACGCGCTCCGGTCTCTATCTCAGGGCAGTGGGTGAGAGCCCTGCCACCAGCGACGCTGCGGGAATCAATACGACAAAGTACAAGTATCTTGCGACGATCATCGGTGGTGGTATCTCCGCTATCGGAGGAATGGTTTATATCGTCACCACTGCCGGATGCGTCTGGAATCATGAGGGGCTTTCGGGAGTCGGCTGGCTTGCTGTCGCGCTTGTCATCTTCTGCATCTGGAGGCCGCTGAACGCCATATGGGGAAGCATCGTATTCGGAGCCATGATGATCATGTATCTGCGCGTCTCGATTCCATTCATCCCGCAGCAGCTCTATAAGATCCTTCCGTATGTCGTAACGGTTATCGTCCTCATCTTCACAAGCATGCGCAACAGCCGTGACAAACAGCCTCCAGCTTCGCTTGGATTGAACTATTTCAGGGAGGAACGCTGAGCAAACAGACTGCATTTCATGCGGTTTTATGATAATCTGGGATCAGGCTAAGAACCTGAAAGGAGAGAAACATGAAGAGAGCATTGACACTTCTCGTTGTTCTGGGTCTCGTATGCAGCTTCGCTTTCGCCGCTGGAGGAGCAGAGTCAGCATCATCTGCTGCTGATTCCAACACGATCAAGGTAGGCCTGATCTGCATTGGTGATGAGAATGACCAGGGCTACACCTACAACTTCATCCGCGGACGCGATGAGGCGACGGAAATCCTCGCGAAGGAGGGCATCAACATCGAGTGGCTGACGATCTACAACATCGGCGAGGACTCGAGCTGCATCGATGCCAATATCGAGGCTGCAGAGGAAGGATGCGAGATCATCATCAACAACAGCTATGGCTTCGAGCCGTTCATGCTTGAGGTCGTTGATGACTATCCTGAGATTGAGTTCATCAGCTGCACGAACTGCGCTTCCGTTTTCGATGGCAGGGATAACACCCATAATGCATTCGCAAACATCTTCGAAGGCCGCTATATTGCAGGTGTTGTCGCTGGTATGAAGCTCCAGCAGATGGTCGATGAAGGCACGATCAAGCCTGAAGAGGCTGTTATCGGCTACGTCGGCGCATTCCCGTTTGCAGAGGTTGTTTCTGGATACACCAGCTACTTCCTCGGTGCAAGGAGCGTCTGCCCATCTGTGACGATGAAGGTCATGTATGTAAGCTCATGGTCCGATGCGACAGCCGAGTCTGATGCTGCGCTTGCCCTTATCGATCAGGGATGTGTCCTCATCAGCCAGCACTCTGACAACACGACACCGGCAACTGCTGCACAGTCACGCGGTGTCTTCCATACCGGATACAACAACGATATGACGGGAATCGCTCCTGAAGCATCCCTCATCGGAACAAGGATTGACTGGGGCATTTACTTCTCCGAGGCTATCAGGGCATATGCAAATGGAGAGGAGATTCCGCAGGATTGGTGTGCAGGAATGGCTGACGGCGCAGTCGTCATGACTCCGCTCAATGAGGCTATCGCAGCCCCTGGAACAGCAGAGAAGGTCGCAGAGGTTGAGGCAGCTCTTGCTGATGGCTCACTCCAGGTCTTCGACACAAGCACATTCACAGTCGGCGGTGAGGAGCTTACGCATGCGTTCGCACTCGATACCGATGGTGACTTCACTCCTGATTCGGAAGAGGCTGTCTATGATGGAGCCTTCCACGAGTCCGTTTTCCAGTCAGCACCGTATTTCACGGTCCGCATCGACGGAATCACAGAGCTCAACTGATCTCTGTCAATCGTTTTCCCTCCTCGCTTTGAGGAGGGATTCTTTTTTGCTATCATCAAGGCATGTGGAATCTGAATTACAGCAGCGTCAGTGAGATTGCCAGCGTCCTTTCCAGTCATGGTCTGGCTATGACGAAGAAATTCGGGCAGAATTTCCTGATCTCTCCGGAGGCTAGGGAGCGCATCGTCTCGCTGATCCGGCCGAGGAAAGGAATGAATGTCTGGGAGATAGGTCCCGGTCTTGGTGCTATCACGCACCACATACTGCAGCAGGGCGCACATGTTACGGCATTCGAGATCGATCATGGCTTTGCTTCCGTCCTTCGTGAGGAGGCGTTTGCTGATGAGGATTTCACCCTTGTGGAAGGGGATGCGCTCGAGACACTGTTCTCCGTCGATCCTGACTTCTCCACCATTGTCGGCAACCTGCCGTATAATGTCGGATCCCAGGTCATCGCCAGACTGATCGAGTCAGGGCTCCTTCCTGATTCCATGGTATTCACTCTCCAGAAGGAGGTGGCGGCGCGGATGGCGGCAAGGCCAGGAAGTGACGACTACTCATCCTTCTCCATCCTTACCCAGATCGACTATACCAATGAGACGGCATTCACGCTGAGTCCTGGATGCTTCTATCCGCCACCAAAGGTCGAGAGCGCTGTTGTTCTGATGCGCAGGAAGGAGGTGCCGCTTGTGCCGGATGAGGACAGGGTGCTGTTCCTTTCCATGGTGAGGGCGCTCTTTGCCCAGAGGCGCAAGACGATCCGCAACAACCTCCTGGCTTCTCCATCCTTCTCATCCCGTGGGCGGGATAGGATTGAGGAGGCATTCCGCAGTGCCGCCCTTTCTGGCAGCGAAAGGGCGGAGAAGCTGGGTTTTGATGAGCTTCTTTCATTGATGGATGCATTGAAATAGGAAGCTCCCCTGCAATGAGGGGAGCCGTCCGTATGTTTGGAATGCTCAGTTCAGCGAACCGGCCTGTGCCAGTGTGATAGCAGCTGTGACGACGATATCATCGACGGAGCAGCCTCTGGAAAGATCCGAGACCGGCTTTGCAAAGCCCTGGAGGATCGGTCCATATGCCTCTGCTCCCGCAAGGCGCTGCACGAGCTTGTATCCGATGTTCCCCGCCTGGAGATCAGGGAAGATAAGTGTGTTTGCATGTCCGGCAACTGTAGAACCCTTTGCCTTGAGCGCGGCGACTTCAGGAACGATTGCCGCATCAAGCTGAAGCTCTCCATCAACCTGGAGATCAGGGCATTTCTCCTTGACCATTGCCAGTGCCGCCGTGACCTTGTCGATGAGCTCGCCCTTTGCTGAACCCTTTGTTGAGTAGGAGAGAAGGGCGACCTTCGGCTCAGTGCCAAGGAATGTGCGGCATGACGCGGCGGATTCCTCTGCGATCTCAGCAAGCTGCTCAGCTGTCGGATTCGGGATCGTAGCGCAGTCAGCGAAGATGAATTCTCCATTGTATCCGAATTCCTTCTTATCCGTTGCCATGACAAAGCAGGATGATGCGCTCTTGATGCCTGGCTTGCACTTGATGATCGTGAATGCCGCGCGGAGCACGTTGGCTGTTGTTGACTCAGCGCCTGCAACCATCGCATCTGCGTATCCAAGATGGACCATCATCGCGCCCCATCTCAGTTCATCGACTATATCGATAAGGGCCTGCTCCTCTGTCATTCCCTTATGCTTGCGCATCTCATAGTATTCATGGGCGAACTCTGCCTTCTTGTCGGAGGCTTCTGGATCGCTTATGGCGATTCCGTCAAGCGAGACACCAAGAGAGGCTGCGTTTGCTCTGACCTTCTCCTCGTTGCCAACGAGTGTCACAGAGGCGGCGAGCCCCTCATCTGCGATCTTCCTTGCAGCACGGACTGTCCTTGGCTCAAGTCCTTCCGCGAGGACGAGCTTCTTTCCAGCTGCCTTTGCAAGTCCCTTCATCTTTTCTGCGAATGTCATATTCTGATCTCCTTCAGGATTCCTGGATCCACATTATCTGATGATATAACCAAACCGCATACTAGTGAAGCAGGAATGTGCTATGATGCGCGCTATGCGCATAGGAGATTTCGAAATCAGAAAGGAAGGGAGCGACACTTGCTCCGTCATCCAGTACAAAGGAGATGATGAGGATGTCATCATCCCGCCGCTTATTGGGAAGTACAGGCCGGTATCGATAGCCTCCTCATTCCTCCGCCGCGGCAACAGAGTGCGTTCCATCTCGATTCCCGCTTCTGTCGAGTCAATCGATGATTCATTCTTCCCCGTGTTGGAAAAGCTCTGCGCGGTTTCCGTCGGGAAGGGCAGCAGGTCATTCTGCAGTGTGGATGGCGTCTTGTATGATGCTTCTCTCTATAGTCTCCTTCTGTACCCGGCCGGTAAGGATACAAAGGATTTCATAGCTCCTTCCCGCTTGGGAAGGGTAGCGTCGAACGCGTTCTCCGCCGGTGTCCAGATGGAGACATTCTCATATCCTCAGCGGCTTGAGGAGTTCCCCGTATTGCCTTCACAGTGCCCGCACCTGCGATCATTCATACCCCAGAGCGGAAGCGCAGAGGATGGTCCTCTTATCCATGGTAAGACGCTTCTTTTCTATCCTCCTGCTTCGACTGCCCAGACATTCTCGATTCCCGAAGGGGTAGAAGCAATCGCGCCGATTCCTTCAGAGGCGTTCTTCCCTCCTGCCCTCCGCCGGCTATTTGTGCCTGCATCCCTGAAAAGCGGCCTTGAGAAGGCTGTCTCCAGCGTCCAATCCATTGAGGTCGATAGTATGTCATCCTGTTACCGTTCACTTGACGGAGTGCTTTTCTCCCGGAAGAGGGCCCTTCTTGCTTATCCCGGAGGCCGTAAGGACAGTATCTATTTGACTCCAGATGGAACTGACCGCATCGGGGAAGGGGCTTTCCGCTTTTCAGGGCCGAAGATCCTGGTCATCGGTGATGGGGTCACTGCCATCGGGGCAGATGCTTTTGAAGGCTCCCCGATCGAGGTGATGATCATACCACCTAGCGTGACGGAAATCAGTGTCCATGCGCTGTATGGCGCGAAAAGGCTAAAGGAGATCCATGTACGCAAGGCAAGCATCGCAGAGATGTTCCTACGAGGAGAGGGCCGCGATGATCTCATCCGTACCACTCCGTCCTTTTTCTGATTGTCCTCATCCTTCGATAAAGGTATTCTGTTCCGTATGAAAGCAGCTGTTTACGGACTCGGAAGGTTCGGATCCTTCTGGGCATCATGTTTGCGGAATGCTGGGTGCGAGACCATTGCCTATTCGCGTTCAGAGCATCCGCTGCCTGAGGGCGTGAGGCGCGCGAGCGAGGAGGAGGTACTCAATGCACCGCTGCTCTTCTTCTGCGTTGCGATTTCATCCTTTGAGGATGTCCTCAGACGCGTAGGGCCTTCGATCGGGCCTGATACGATCGCAATGGATACCTGTTCGGTCAAGATACTGCCGTCCAGATGGATGAGCGACAATATCCATAATGCCCGTTCCGTGATCGCGACGCATCCGATGTTCGGCCCGGATTCAGGACGTGAAGGGATCAAGGGGCTTCCTCTTGTGATGTGCCCCGTCTCCGGTAAGGACGAGGCTTATGGGGAAGTGAGGTCGCTCTTCCTTTCAATGGGGCTTGATGTCCTTGAGATGAGCGCTGAGAAGCATGATGAGGAAGCGGCATATTCCCAGGGTGTTACCCATTTCGTCGGGAGGACGCTTCATCAGATGGGAATGAAGCCCACTCCCATAGCAACACAGGGATACCGGAACCTGATGACGATCGTGGAGCAGACATGCAATGACCCGATCCAGCTCTTCTACGATCTCCAGCGCTACAATCCATATGCAAAGGAGATGAGGCTTTCCCTGCAGGTTGCCATCGAGAAGGTGCTGAATGCCCTGAGGAGGGAAGAGGGTTGAACGTATATATCTACACCCTTGGCTGCCGGCTCAACCAGGCGGAGAGCGAGGCGATTGCCGACAGCTTCTCCCGCTGTGGATTTCCTGTCATGGAGACAGGGGAAAGCGCTGATCTCGTCATCGTCAATTCCTGTACTGTCACGCAGAAGGCCGAGCAGAAGGCAAGACGCATGATCCGCCTGTTTGCAAGGCGCTCAGAGGTCATCGTCACTGGATGCTATGCTGCTGTGAGCCCTGACGAGGTGAAGGCCCTCTCCCCACGTGTCACGGTTTTCTCGCTCAGGGAGAAGGCTTCGCTTCTTTCCCTGCCTAAGCACGTCAGGGCCTCCATCGAAGCAGGATTGTCCCTGCATGAAGCTGTTTCATCCTTTGCAGGAAGCGTCGCAGATCCGTTTGCGTTCGATGCCACCTCGTTCCAGTACCATTCGAGGGCTTACCTGAAGATCCAGGATGGGTGCGACAACAGCTGCGGCTACTGCCGGACGACAGTCGCAAGAGGACCATCTGTATCACTTCCATCGGATGAAGCTGTAAGAAGGGCCCTGAGGCTTGAGGAGGAGGGCTTCCATGAGATCATGCTTACCGGTGTAAACCTGACGATGTATGATCATGATGGCTCAGGTCTGGGAGGTCTTGTCGAGAGGCTCCTCTCCGTCCTTGGCAGCGGTATCAGGCTGCGTCTTTCGTCGATGGAGCCTGACCATGTCGATGACAGGCTGCTTGATACGCTCAGCGACAGCCGCATGCAGCCTCATTTCCACATCCCGATACAGTCCGCATCTGAAAAGGTCCTGCGTATAGCGGCGAGACGGTATTCGATTGACCATGTCGACAGCATCATAGCGCGGATGAGAAAAGCCAAGGATGATCCTTTCATTGCATGTGACGTCATCGCCGGCCTTCCGGGAGAAGGTGAGGAGGAGTTCATGGAAACCTATGATTTCCTTCTCTCCCATGATTTCTCTGCCATGCATGTGTTCCCGTATTCGCCGCGTCCTGGCACGCCCCTTTTCAGGGAGCCTCATCCGGAGGAACGTGTCAGGGATGAAAGGGCGGAGCGGCTGCGCGCCCTTTCTGCAGAGCAGAGCAGGCGGTATCTCGAGCGCCAGCTTGGCCGCAGCGTGGAGATACTTGCGGAAGAGGGATGCGAAGGTACGACAGGCAACTATCTCAAAGGCAGTCTCATCCTGCCAGATGGACGCGTTCCGATAAAGGGGATGATATACAGCGGCACGATAACATCCATCGATCCTGTGGAGGTCACTGCCGGGAGATAGGTTCCACGATGATCTCTGTATTCGCAGTCCTGACAACTGAATACGGCGGGATGTCGGAGGTGATCATCGTCCCCGGGTATACAGTGCTTCCCTTGCCGATTGTCACTGGGCCGAGGATTGTCGCATTGGCATAGATCCTCACATCATCCTCAATCGTCGGATGCCTCTTCTTCCCCTGTATCGCATTGCCATGGTTCTCGACAGAGAGGGCGCCAAGGGTCACTCCATGGTGCATCCTGACATTGCATCCTATTGTGGATGTCTCCCCGATCGAGACACCTGTTCCGTGATCGATGAAGAAGCTCTCCCCGATCTCAGCACCAGGATGGATGTCGATGCCCGTCCTTGAATGGATGCTCTCGCTCATCATCCTTGGAACAAGCGGGATTCCGAGCTTGTGCATCAGATGTGCGACACGATGGACAGCCATCGCTTCCATATATGGATAGCAGAGTATGACCTCATGCACGCTCATGGAAGCGGGATCCCCTTCGTAGCCGGCAGCGGCGTCTGTCTTGAGGATCCGTCTGATTCCGGGCAGCGCTTCGCCGATCCTGTCGGAAAGGCGCTCCGCTTCCGCGTTGCTTTCCTCCTCGCTCATTCCTTCCCTTGAGTAGCGCAGGGCAAGGGCAATGGAATCACAGAGCAGATGCATCGTGCTCTCCATCAGGTATTGGATGACCCTTCTGAGCTTCTGGGGTGTCTCTGTTCCCTGATGGCCGGGGAAGAACAGCTGCATCAGCATCCTCTCAAGCGTCTCGATATCATCCATGCGGGGCAGTGGCGGGGTTTCCCTTACGAAACCTTCCCTGTGCATCCTTGCGAAAGAATCGATGAATGGGTCAATGAATCTGTCTGGATCGTACATGTATTGGATTATCATATGCCATGTGCTTTCCATCAAGTACATGGGGTATAATCATCATATGGCAAGGAATCCAAAGCAGAGACTGCTATCCAGAATGGCAAAAGGCCAGCATTCGGGGCCTGATGATCTTTCAGTCGGGAGGGAGGAGTTCATCCAGCTTGTGCAGCAATGCGCTGATGAAGGCCTGATCAGCGGTGCCTTCATCTCCTTCTGCGATAGCGTGAGCCCAGACGGCATACTCGCTTCTGCTGTGCTTACGGACAAGGGGCGTGAAGCGGCAGGGAGAAGGCGGTGGCGGCTTTTCCGATGATTGCAGAAGGTGAGGCTATTTCATTACAATCCATCTTATGAATGTGAAGGATGAGCTATTGTCCATTCTCCTTGATGAGGAGGACGGCATCTCCGGAACCGAGCTTTCCGAGAGGATCGGCTGCTCCAGGATGGCGATTTCCAAAAGCGCCGCAGGGCTTGCCGACGAAGGCTACAGGATCCTTGTCTCCCGAAGCGGAGGCTATCGTCTTGAGAAGAGCGATGTCCTTTCGTCTGTGACGCTTGGCCATTCCTTCAGTATTCCCGTTTACTACCGCCCTGTATGCAAAAGCACGATGATTGAGGCCAAGGCCCTTGTGAACCAGGGAGCAGAAGCGCCTTTCGCAGTTATCGCTGGCCGTCAGGAAGGAGGAAGGGGAAGGCTTGGCCGCAGTTTCTTCTCCCCCGAAGGCGGGGTCTATCTCTCCATCGTCATCCCAGGAACCTCGATTCCTTCCCCTGACATGCTTACAACGGCATCCTGCCTAGCTGTCGTGAGGGCGATCGAGGCACTGACGGGAATCGGATGCTCGATAAAATGGGTCAATGATATCTACATCCACGGACGGAAGGCAGTCGGGATCCTTACTGAGGGGCTTGTCAATATGGAGGAGGGCGGTCTCTCAAGCGCTGTTGTCGGCATCGGTGTCAATCTGAGGCCAGACGCAGAGCCGATACCCGATGAACTGAAGGATAGGATGATCTATCTTTATCCTGCGTCTGAATGTCCCATAACACGTGCAGAACTTGCCTCAAGGATCGCTGATGAGGTGCTTTCGATCCTTGATGAGGATTTCATCGATGAGTACCGCAGCCGCTGCTTCATACTCGGCAGTGCCGTCACTGTGATAAGGAATGGACTCTCCCGCGCGGCAGTTGCGCTGGACGTGGATGATCATGCCCATCTTGTGGTAAGGTATCTCGATGGCAGTATAGAAGCCCTCTCTTCCGGAGAGGTCACACTTAGAATCTGAGGTAGCATATGCTCAATGAACTGAAGAATGAATGGAAGAACGCGATAGAATCAGAGCTTAGGTCATATCTTGGCGTGGATGATATCATCCCGCTGACAATCGGGGTTCCTCCTAAGAGCGATATGGGGGATGCGGCGTTCCCGATGTTCCCTTACGCCAAGGCGGCGGGTAAGGCTCCTGCCATCATCGCGAAGGATATCATGGCAACGCTTTCTGAAAAGCCGCATCCTGAAGGGGAGATGCTCGTTGCCGGTCCTTATCTGAATATCCGCTTCGATATCCCCTCATTGGCGGATGCGATCCTTTCCGAAGCAGAGGAGAAGGATCAGGAGTATGGTCATGTCACGGATCTTGCGGGAAAGCGCGTGATGGTCGAGTTCTCCTGCCCGAACACAAACAAGCCGCTCCACCTCGGTCATATGAGGAATGACTCCCTCGGTCAGTCCGTGTCGGAGCTTCTGAAGGCTGCGGGGGCGGAGGTCATGAAGGTCAATCTGATCAACAACCGCGGCGTGCATATCTGCAAGTCGATGCTTGCGTACAAGCTCTTCGGAAACGGTGAGACTCCTGAGTCGACAGGGGAGAAGGGCGACCATTTCGTAGGCCGCTACTACGTGCGCTTTGCTGACTGGGAGAAGGAGGTTGAGAAGAGGAAGGAGGCAGATCCTTCCATCGTCTCTGATCCATCTTTCGTCGACCCTGATGAGAAGGCACAGGAGATGCTCCGCGCATGGGAATCCGGGGATCCGGAGACCAGGGCTCTGTGGGAGAAGATGAACAGATGGACGCTTGAGGGGCTTGAGGAAAGCTACAGGAACATGGGTATCTCCTTCGACAGGCTCTACTACGAGAGCGAAACATACAAGCTGGGAAGAAGCGAGGTGATGAAGGGCCTTGATATGGGTGTATTCAGGAAGGAGGAAGATGGATCTGTGCAGGTTGATCTTTCCCCGATAGGACTGGATAAGAAAGTCCTCCTCCGCCGCGATGGCACGACGCTTTATATGACCCAGGATATCGGAACGGCTGTGAAGCGCCATGAGGACTGGCCCTTCGATTCCCTCATCTATGTCGTGGCTTCTGAACAGAACTACCACTTCAAGGTGCTCTTCTATGTCCTCTCCCTCCTTGGCTACACCTGGGCGGAAGAGCTTCACCATCTTTCATATGGCATGGTGAACCTGCCGGAAGGGAAGATGAAGAGCCGCGAAGGCACAGTCGTTGATGCCGATGATCTCCTGGAGGAGCTTACGGCACTTGCTGCATCTGAGATCGAGGCGAAGGGAAGGGAAGAGGCAGTCGGGTCTGTCAGCGAGACTGCAAGGAAGATAGCCCTGGGTGCCCTGAACTACTACCTGCTGCAGGTCCAGCCGCAGCATGACATGGTATTCGACCCGAAGAAGTCCATCTCATTCAACGGCAATACAGGACCCTATCTGCAGTACACCTGTGCGCGCATCTCCTCGATACTGAGGAAATCTGATGAAGGCGCAATGGGCAAGGGTGATGGATCACTGCTTGTCATTGATGATGAGAAGGCACTTCTGAAGGCTATTGAGTCCTTCCCGGAGACAGTGAGGAAGGCTGCGCTTTCATATGATCCATCGATCATAGCCTCCTTCCTCTATGAGTGTGCTAAGACATTCAGCCATTATTACCATGACAACCAGGTGCTCAAGGCTGAGACAAAGGAGCTTTCAGAGGCTCGTATCAGGCTTGTCAGGGCGCTCCGGACTGTCATGAGGAATGGATTTGCCCTGATCGGCGTGCCCTATCTTGAGTCGATGTGAGATGTGATGAGGGATGCGAACGCGGCGGCTTCTCCAACGATGTCCGCATCCTCTCCTCTGAGCACCGCCTCAAGATGCTGCATCATAAGCGCGGAGAAGAGCGATGACAGGAATGCATCGCTCTCTCCAAGGGATGACATAATGACATCCACCTGGCTCCTGATCATCAGCGTCAGCGCTCTCGCTTCCTCCTCTGCCCTTATGTCTGTGTACCTTAGGGAGAACACTGTCCTTAGATACGGCAGCAGCCCATCATCGGAGAATATCCTGGACCATCTTTCCGCGGCCTTCCTGAGAACGCTCTCCGCATCCCCTTCAAGCTCAAGCCGGAAGCCTTTTTCCATCAGCTTCCTGTGACCATGCTCGAACACTGCCTCGAGTATACCTTCCTTGGATGAGAACCAATGGTATATGGAAGCCTTGCTGATCCCCAGCTCCTCCGAAAGCGTCTGCATCGTCAGCCTGTCAATTCCCGAGAAAGCGATTAGACCTGTCGCTGCCTCTATGATCGCATCTTTTCCGCCTATTTTCATGGGATGAGTATAATCTACCAAACGTTCGGTTGTAAATGAGGTTTTTTCGCAATTGGCCGCATTTTCCGCTCAGATCATATTGCAACGGAATCTGGAATGCTGTAGAACACACAACAGACTAAGAATAGAGGACAGGACATGTACGCACTAGTTGAAATCCTCGGCAAGCAGTACAAGGCTGAAGAAGGCAAGGAGCTGGTTGTCGATAAGCTCAGCATGGAAGAGGGTTCTTCCTATGAGATTGAGAAGGTTCTGGCTGTTGTCGATGGCGATGTGGCTAAGTTCGGCGCTCCCTATGTTGAGGGTGCCAAGGTCACAGCAACCGTTGGCAGTGAGTTCAGGGGAGAGAAGGTCAAGGTCTACAAGTTCCACAGAAGGAAGGGCTATCGCCGCACCCAGGGACACAGGGAGACCTATACCACGATCAAGGTCGAGAAGATCGAAGGCTAAGGAGGGAGAGAAATGGCACATAAGAAAGGTGGCGGATCATCCCGCAACGGACGCGATTCCAACGCGCAGCGCCTTGGCGTCAAGAGATTCGGCGGCCAGACTGTGAAGGCAGGCGAGGTTATCGTCCGCCAGAGAGGTACGAAGATCCATCCCGGCGCAAACTGCGGCTGCGGAAAGGACTATACGCTCTTTGCGCTCGTAGCAGGCACGGTTAGGTTCCACGAGAGAAAGAACCGCAAGTTCTGCTCGATCGTTGAGAATGCAGAGGTCAAGGCCGAGTAAGGATGTTCGGTTTCTCCGACGAGACTTACATTGATATCGCTTCCGGCAATGGGGGACATGGATGTGTCTCCTTCCGCCGGGAGAAGTTCGTCCCCAAGGGCGGTCCCGACGGCGGTGACGGCGGGCGCGGAGGGGACGTTGTCTTTGTTGTCAAGGACAATCTCCGTACACTCGGGCATCTGAAGATCCAGAGATCATTCCGCGCCGAGAACGGCAGACCCGGACAGGGTGCGCGCTGTGCTGGCCGTGATGGACGTGATGTGGAAATCCCGGTACCGCGTGGAACAGTCATACGCAATGCTGAGACCGGTGAGCTTATTAAGGATCTTACAGGATTGGATCGGTATGTATTCCTTGAGGGCGGCCGCGGAGGTCTTGGGAACTGGCATTTCCGCACGGCAGTCAGGCAGACACCGCGCTTTGCACAGCCCGGAGGAAAGGGGACGGAGATGCGCGTTGGCCTGGAGCTGCAGATCATCGCTGATATCGGGCTGGTGGGCTTCCCGAATGCCGGCAAGTCATCGTTGATCAACCTCTACACCAATGCGCGTTCAAAGGTTGCAGGATATCCATTCACCACGAAGATCCCTGTGCTGGGAGTGCTCCGTGAAGGAGATCAGGATGTCGTTATCGCTGATATCCCCGGAATCATCGAAGGAGCAAGCGAGGGATCAGGTATGGGTTATCGATTCCTCCGCCATATCTCAAGGACGAAGGGACTCTGCTATCTGGTGGATCTGTCAGACGATCGCTATCTCGAAGGATTTGACATCCTCTCCTCGGAGCTGTCGAAATACAGTGAGGAGCTTGGCTCCAAGAAGAGCATCATCGTTGGAACCAAGATCGATGAGCCGGGTACTGAGGAGCGTTTCGAGGAACTTCGCAGGAAGTACAGCGATAAGAAGGTGCTTCCTCTTTCGATCTATCGCGATGATCTGATCGAGGCTCTCCGTCATGAGCTTTTCCGGCTCTCGGAAGGTGGGAAAGCGGAGGAGAACGGCGGATTCACCGCACGGATGGATACCGATGCCTATTACAGAGACGAGGCCTAGGACCGCGCTTCTTGGCGGTACATTCGATCCTGTGCATATCGGGCACGTGCATCTTTTCCATGAGGCGTCTGAGAATGGGATCGGTCGTCTTATCGTGATACCGGCCAGCCTCTCGAACTTCAAGCGTTCATCTCATCCGGCATCGTTTTCCGACAGGATTGAGATGCTTCGCCTTGCAGTGGAGGATTACAGGACGTTGTACCCTCAGGATTGCATGGAGATCATCATCTCCTCCTTTGAGGGGGAACGTGGCGGTGTCAGCTATACATCCGAGACCATCAAGGCGTTCTTTGAAGAGGCTGAGGATGATGGCAAGGTCAATTTCATCATCGGCGATGATATCATCCCTACGCTTGGACATTGGCATGATTTCAGCTATCTGCGTACCCATGTGCGCTTTCTGTGCTTCACAAGGCTTGGCAGTGTGCATGATGATTCAGGGGCGGAGGTCATCTTCATAAGAAGCGAGGCGGTGCATGCCTCTTCGTCGGAAGTGAGGGCTGGGGATCTGTCGATGCTCAGCAGCAGGGTCAGGGAATATGTCTATGAGAATCGGCTATACGGAACTGGAAGCTAAGGTCAGGGGAATGATCAAGGAGAAGCGCTTCATCCATTCGGAGGGCGTTGTTTCCGTCTCACGCATGCTTGCCGAACGCTTCGGGCTCTCTGCCGATGATGCCGCATATATCGGCATATACCACGATGCGTATCGCTATTCATGCGACAGTGCAACGCCTGGTTTCTGCCGTGTCCATGGCATAGAGGTATTCCCTGAGGAGGAGAAGGAGCCGATGCTGCTCCATGGAGCGCTCTCGGCAATACATTTCCCCTCGGATGCGGAAGGGGATGTCCCGGAGCATTTCCTCAGGGCGGTGCGCCATCACACGCTTGGACACAGGGAAATGGGGGTATATGGTGCCGTGCTTTATATCGCGGACTATATTGAGCCCGGGCGTACGCATCTTGACTGCGACGACAGGAGGAAGATACTCTCAGGGGAGTGTCTTGAGGACATGATCCTGACAATCATGGAGATGCAGGGCGCGTATTTCAAAAGGAAGGGCATCGAGGAGGCTGAAGTCTCCAGGGAGCTCTATGATTTCCTCCGTTCAGGTGGAAGATTACAGTGATAAAGAAAGGTAGTTTTGGCATGAAAGAGAATACAAAGGAAACTGCAGATAAGCTCAGGGCATTCCTTGAGGATCATAAGTGCACCGATACCGTCGTGCTCGATGTCTCGGCGGAGTGCAGCTGGACAGAATGCTTCATCATCGCGACTGTCTCTTCCGTCGGCCATCTCAGAGGCGTTGTCCATCAGATATGGGATGAGATCAATGGGCTGGGACTCAGTGTCATCAACAGGCACAAGTCACCTGATACAAGCGGATGGGAACTCATCGACTGCGGCGATATCGTCATCCACCTGATGTCATCCGAGCTCAGGGAATTCTACAATCTTGAGAAGCTCTGGAAGGCCACGGAGAATCTTGTCTGATGGCCGATAGGCGAGGAGAGAGGACAGCTGCCGAGATTGACAGGCAGATAGAGGAGCGTGGCTACTGCACTGTCCCCGATGTGTTTATAGGGATAGGGATGCTGAGCCAGGCGAGATTCGAGGAGTGGAAGCGTGGTGCTCTCTTCTGCCTTGAGGATGGCTGCTCTGCGGATCTTGTGCGCCTGCAGGCCGTGCTGAAAGCAGTGAAGGCATACGCCGAGGAGATTGGGCTGAAACCCTCTGTCAATCGTTATTCATCCGGTGGACGCCAGCTTCGCTTCACCAAGAGCGGCAACACCGTGATGGAGAGGCTTTATTCAACGCATTACCTCGATCCTTCCCGCGTGCAGGAGCTGAGGCGTCGGCGCTAGCTTATACGACTGTCTTGCTGCGCCATTTCCCTCTTAGGAAGCGTGTCAGGAAGAAGAAGCCGCGGCAGTACCAATCAATGAACATTCCCCATGTGACCCCGATGAATCCCAGTCCCAGCGTGATGCCGAGGATGCGGGAAAGCACGACGCGGAATATCCACATCGATAGTATGGACACGACCATGGTGAAGCGTGCATCCCCTGCGGCGCGGAGGAAGTTCGGAACTCCGAACGCAAGCGGCCAGAACAGCGCGGACTGTATCATGGCAAGGCGGGAAGCCTGTATCGCCAGTGCATCCGCTTCCGGGGAGAGGTTGTAGAGCCATGTGATCTCAGGTGTGAGCACGTACATCGCTAGGCATGTGGCTCCCATCATCATGTATATCAGCCGCAGCAGCTTCTTTCCGTAGAAGAATGCGGCATCATAGTCGCGGGCGCCGCAGCATTGCCCGATGACGGCAACTGCCGCCATGCCTACCGCGGATCCTGGGATGTTGGCGAATGTCGATAGGGAATTGAATACCGCATTCGCCGCGATTGATGCGGTACCAAGGGAAGCGACAGTAGAACTAACGAGGATCTTCCCGATATGGAATACGCTGTTCTCGATTCCGGAAGGAAGCGCAATGCGCATGATCCTCGCTATCATCCTGAAATCGATCTCAACCTTCAGGATCCTGTCGACATGTATGATCTCATCCTTCCTTGTCACCTTGTAGAGCATGAAGCAGCATGCCGCGATCCTGGACAGAAGGGATGCAATCCCTGCACCGGCTGTTCCCATGTCGAAAACATAGATCAGCAGCGCGTTGCCTGAGATGTTGATCACATTCATTATGATCGAGACGGTCATCGTGATACGGCTTTTGCCCATCGCCCGGAAGATCGCGTTGCAGCTGTTGAGAAGAGCGAGGAAGGGGAATGAGAGGAGTATCGGCAGGAAGTAGGCAAGGGCTGCGTCCATGACAGACTCCTCGATGCTTCCATATACCACCTCCATTGCTGTGCGGCGGAAGATGATGAGGATTGCTGCAACCAGTATGGAGAATGCCGCAGAGACGTAGATGAGCTGCTTGGAGGCAAAGCAGGAGGATTCCCTTTCCTTCTTCCCCAGATACTGCGAAGCGACGACTGCACCGCCTGTTGAGAATGCAGAGAAGAGGAATACGAATAGATTGGAGATTGAATCGACAAGGGAGACACCTGATACGGCGTGCTCCCCGACTGTCGATACCATCATCGTATCCATCGCTCCGATCGTGACAGATAGA
The DNA here is from genome assembly GCA_944392985.1 of uncultured Spirochaetaceae bacterium. Taxonomy (GTDB): domain Bacteria; phylum Spirochaetota; class Spirochaetia; order Sphaerochaetales; family Sphaerochaetaceae; genus Ornithospirochaeta. The sequence goes on from CALXYL010000005.1 coordinate 40,498, forward strand.
AGCGTTTCTATCAGGAGCGGGATGATAAGGGCCCTGAGGTAGCGGTTGTCAAAGATCTTCGGATCGGATTGCATATCCTGAATCTAACCCGGCTGAGTGATAATCGCAATCAGAAAAACCGATCAGCGCTGTGCAGTTTTCTCAGATTACCCTGTGTGTGATCCATTTGCCCCGTATGACACGCTGCAGATAGAGTATCCCGCGGAGTGCCCAGTCGATATACATGGCGTACCAGATCGCTTCAACACCCATCCCGAACGCCCTTACCATGAGGTATGCGCCGCCGACACGGCAGATCCACATCGACGAGAACGATGCAAGGAGTATGAAGCGCACATCACCAACAGCCTTGAGCATGTTTGGCAGGGTGAATGCGAAAGGCCATAGCGAGAAGCACATGACAAGGCAGAGACGGCACATGGGGACTGCCTCTGCAAGCGAGGATTCCTCAAGCCCATAGAAGCCGATGACGGCAGGAGTGGCTATCAGGAGAGGCAGGCAGATGAGGACAGTCGTTGAAAGCGATAGGGCCATCAGCAGCTTCGTGTAGTATTTCACGTCCCTGATGTTGTCCTGTCCCCTGCATTGCCCGATGATCGTTATCATCGCGAGGTTGATTCCGTTTCCTGTGATATTCGCATAGGCATTGAAATTGCCTGTGACTGCATTGATCGCGATCGCCGATGTCCCAAGTGATGCAATCAGCGACTGCACCATGATCTTCCCGATATGGAACGCCGCGCCCTCAAGTCCTGATGGGATTCCGATGCGGAGCATCCTTGATATAAGGTATGGTGAGAATGGCCCTTTCGTGATTCCCCTTATATTCAGTGCTTCCTTTGGGTTCATCATCATTATGAACATGACAAGGCAGCCTGCGACACGTGAAAGGAGAGAGGCGATGCCAGCCCCACGGGGGCCGAGACCGACTGCGTAGATCAGAATGGCATTACCTCCGATGTTGATCGCGTTCATAAGAAGAGAGACCATCATCGTCCTGAAGCTCTTTCTCTCGGATCGTGAGAGCGCCGTCAGTCCTGAATAGATCGCAAGGAATGGATAGGAGATGAGGATCGGCACGAAGTAATCATCTGTATAGCCTTTCACTTCCGGCTCGATTGCCCCGAAGAGCAGATCGATGATACTGGAGCGGATCGGAAGGATCACTGCGGTCATGATGACTGAGATGATGATTGAGATGTATATGAGGTTCTTCGCGCTTTCCTTGGCCTTGTCATTGTCGCCATGTCCCAGATACTGTGAGACGACAACAGCTCCGCCTGTGGCAAACGCTGAGAATACGGTAATGAGCAGATTGGAGATGGTGTCAACAAGCGATACGCCGGAGACAGCCGCTTCCCCGCATCCTGAGACCATTATCGTGTCTGCCATGCCTATGAGGATGGAGAGAAGCGAATCAGCGATCAGCGGAATGATCAAAGCCCGGAGATCCCGGGCTGAGAACATGTGCTCATTCATGTTGGTCATTCTGTAAGGAGTCCCTCGTCAGAGGTGAAGTCCTTCTTCCTGATCTCCCTGAACTTGTTGACAAGGCTCTGCACTGTCAGCTTTGACTTCTCCTCACCCTTGATGTCCAGGATTATATGGCCTTCGTCCATCATGATGAGCCTGTTGCCGTAGTCGATGGCGAACTGCATGTTGTGCGTTACCATCATCGCCGTCAGCTTCCTTTCCTCGATGTATTTCTTAGTCAGGTCCATGACAATCTCCGCGTTGCGGGGGTCAAGTGCAGCTGTGTGCTCGTCCAGAAGCATCATGGAAGGGTTGGAGAGGGTAGCCATCAGCAGGGTAAGTGCCTGCCTCTGCCCTCCTGAGAGGAGCCCGACATTGTCAGTCATGCGGTCAGAGAGCCCGATCGGTTCCAGAAGCTCCCTGAATTCCTTCCGGCGTTCTGCAGTCAGGCTGAACCTGATTCCCTTCATTCCCTTCGTATATGCGAGATTCATGTTGTCCTCAACGGACATATTGGCGCTTGTTCCCTTCGTCGGATCCTGGAATATCCTTCCGATGTAGAACGCCCTCTTATACTCAGGTTCATTCGTGACGTCCTTGCCCGCGACGGAGATCCTTCCTGATGTGACTGGGAATGTGCCTGCTATCATATTGAAGAGCGTTGACTTTCCCGATCCGTTGGATCCGATGACGCATACGATATCTCCCTTATCGACATGGAGGTTGATATTCTCCAGCGCGACTTTCTCATTGACGGTGCCAGGGAAGAACACCTTCGTAACGTGCTGTATATCAAGCATTGCTACCTTCCTCCTTCTTCATCGTCCTCTCGATAGCCTTCTTCCTCGCGCCTTTGTCCGAAGCCATTGTCCTTGTCTTCGCGACGGTGAGGGAGATGATGACGAGTATGCCTGTGAGGAGCTTGAAGTCATTCGGCGTGATCCCGACAAGGTATCCGTACTTCCTTCCAAGGAACATCAGCCCCTTATAGATGATCGCTCCCAGGATACAGCGGAGCGTTATGAGCGAGATCCTGTTGGAGGAGAAGAGGAACTCTCCGATCATCACGGCAGCAAGTCCTTGAACGACCATGCCCTGTCCAAGATTCGCGTCAGCAAAGCCCTGGTACTGGGCAAGAAGCCCTCCCGAAAGCGCGATGAATCCATTGGAGAGCCCAAGTCCTATCAGCTTGAGTATTGCAGGATTCATTCCTTGGGATACGATGACCTGCTCATTGCCGCCCATTGCGCCGATCGCCATTCCAAGATCTGAGCGGAAGAAGAGATCCATCAGTACAGTGACAAACACGACAAAGACCAGCGTCCCGAGAAGGGAGGCGACGCTTGTCGATGCGAACGGGAACCATGTGGAGAAGCTGTCATAGAGCGTGTTCACCCTGACAAGCGATACATTCGCCTTGTTCCCGAGTATGCGCAGATTCACCGAATAGAGCATCGTCATCGTGAGGATGCCGGCAAGCAGCACGGGCAGCTTGAGCCTGTTGTGTATTGTCGCAGTCACGAGGCCGCAGAGGACACCGACCAGGAAGCTCATGATGAGCCCGACTGTTATGCCGAGTCCGTTGACGATGCACATCGTGGCAACGGCAGCTCCTGTAGCTACCGATCCGTCGCAGGTCAGGTCCGCCATGTCCAGGATCCTGTAGCTGATAAGGATTCCGAGAGCCATTATGGCGAAGATAAGGCCTTCTACGAGTATTCCTTCAATCATTTCTCACCTCAAGCAATAGGGAAGGCCACCAGAGGCGGCCTTCCCATCCATTCCTATATATATGGATTCTCAGCGTTCTGTCTTAACGCCATTTTCGATGATAACGGCGGCAGTATCAAGATATTCCTGCGGAATTGTGTATCCGAGCTTAGCCGCTGTGTCGAGATTGAACCACAGCTCGAAGTCAGCGGGATCGGTGAGGAACACTGTCCCGAGTTCGCCCGCATTGGTTCCATTTGTGACGATATCCTCAACAAGGCGTCCCGTTGCGGTTCCGATCGAGTAGTAGTTGAATCCCCATGCGATCATGCACTCAAGCCCGTCGATCCCCGATGGATCTGCGCTGAAGAGCGGGATTCCCGCCTGATTGCACACATCATCGATTGTCGCAATGGCGGAGATGACGTTGTTGTCCGTCGCGATGTACACGGCATCAACGCGGTCTATGATCGACTGCAGTGCCATCCTCACCTCAGAGGAGTTCGATACTGCGACAGGAACAAGTTCAAGTCCAAGCTCATCGCATGCCGCCTGGGCCTGCTCCATCAGCACGACTCCGTTCTGCTCTCCAGATGAGTAGACATTGCCGATCCTCGTCGCCCCCGTGATCTCATGCAGCAGTGCGATTTGCTCTGCAACAGGATTCATGTCGGAGACACCGCAGACATTGGTGTCGGGGCTTCCGTCGTTGGAGGCAACAAGACCTGCATCAACTGGATCCGTGACTGCCGCGAAGAGCACAGGGATATCTGTGAATACGTTTGCAAGCGCCTGTGCCGAAGCTGTTCCGATTCCGAGTACGACATCGCATCCTTCGCTCTTGAACTGCTGGGCGATCGAGGCGGCTGTCGAGATGTCGCCATTTGCATTCTGGAAATCATACCTGACTTCAAGGCCAGTGGTGGCAAGATAGTCCTGAAATCCTACCTCAACCGCGTCCAGCGCTGCATGCGAAAGGAGCTTCGATACGCCGATGAGGAGCGTTCCGTCATCTGCCGCGGCTTCACCGGAGCCACCTGCTGCGAGGCTGAAAGCGGCAAGGAGCATAAGGAGTATTGCAATGTGCTTTTTCATGGTTCCTCCAATTTGTTTCTTAGACTATAGCCAAACCATTTTTTGTTTTCAATATTCTGTATGCATGTTTCTGAATATTTATGCATGTTTTTAACTGTTATCAGCAGTGATGACGTACCGCGCCTCGCTGAGGAGATCCTCCGGTACGGAAATCCCCAGCCGGGTTGCTATATCCATGTTGATATATATCTCCATATCCTCCAGATAGAGCGTGCCGATGGATGCTGGATCCTCACCGTTGAGGACACGCTGTATGACGCTTCCCGTCAATCTCCCCGACTTGTAGTAGTCGAATCCACCGGAAGCGAGGACATCGGTACCGAAAGACGATGTGATGTCCGCGGAGAAGAGTGGAACCGCTGCATCTGACGCGACATCCGAGACTGCGGCGATTGCTGAGATCACCGTGTTGTCGGTTGAGACATAGAGGGCATCAACGCGGTCGATGATGGACTGCACTGCGGCTCTTACCTCAGCGGAATTCGAGACGGAGGCTGCGATCAGGTCTATTCCTTCTTCCATGCATGCCTCTTCCATCGCGTCCTTGAGCGTGATGCCATTTGCTTCCGCGACGCAGTAGACCATGCCGATGCTTTCGGCTCCTGTCAGCCTCTCGATGAGTGCAAGATGCTCCTTTACAGGAACCATGTCCGATGTACCGCACACGTTCGGAAGCCCATCAAGCCCCGCGGCTTCCGGATCTGTGACTGTAGCGAATATGACAGGAGTGTCCTGGAAGGTGTTCGCTAAAGCCTGTGCAGTCGGAGTTGCGATACCGACGACTATGTCCTTTCCCTCCGTCCTGAAAAGCTGTGCGATTGATGCTGCGGTGCTGATCTCCCCATTTGCCACCTGTGTCTCGATATCTGCATCGATTCCATTCTCAGCAAGATAGTCCTTTATGCCCTGTTCGATGGCATCGAGCGCTGGGTGGGCGATCAGCTTGGATATTCCGATCCTGACCTTGCCTTCCTCTTCATGCGAGCCCTGTGCCAGGACTGCTGCCAAAACCGTTGCCAACGCGATGAGAAGAATGATGAACCGACGCATATGTTTCTCTCCTTAGTAACATGTGTTACTTTAGAAAGAATCATTATGACTGTCAAGATACTTTTTGTAGAAACATCAGAACCCGCAGTCGAATTCCTCATCATCGAGATCGTCGTACTGCCTTTCCTCGCTGTCATCCACTCCGCTGTCTATCACGGGAATGATAGTGTAGAGCTCCTCGATCTCCTCAATCGCCTCTTCGTCATCGTCGAAACACATAGCCAGATTGTATCGCATGTTGTTGGACATTCCTACCCAAAGCGGTATAATCCCCATATGAAGCGATACTCCGTCATATCAATGGGGGAGCCTGCTGGCACATCCCCTGAGATCATAATCAGAGCTGTTTCATCATATGTTGATGACCCCTCAGCATTCCTTATCGTGACCGGGGACGAGGGTATCTTCAGGAAAACCGCGAAGGATCTTTCCCTCGTCCTTCCATTCTCTTTCTATGCGGATGACAAGGCTTCGCTGGAGGAGGCTGTGGGGAATGGGGAGCAGTTCATATTCTATCAGTCATCATCCATCGATACCGATTCATTCTCATATGGCACTGTCTCCGCTGATACGGGATACGCCGCATTCAGATCGCTGGAGAGCGCTGTTGCGATCATCCAGAACGGTCAGGCCAGATCCCTTGTCACATGCCCTGTCTCCGGGGATTCCCTCGCGGCGGCAGGATATGCAGAGCGTTCGGTTTTCGAGCTGCTTTCACGCTTCGCATCAACGGACAGGCTCTCCAATATGCTCAGCTCCGGTCCGCTGAATATCTTCGGCCTGAGCCATCGCCGCGCCATAAGGAAGGCGATTGAATCAGTGAAGAGGGAGAATATCATATCGGCGCTGGTTGAGATCGATTCGATAACATCCACATCATATTTCGACAGAAGCAAGCCGATCGGCGTTGCAGCGCTTAACCCGATACGTCCTGACGGCACATGGACGGATACCGATGAGGAGAAGGCAATCGGACCTGCGGTGGAAATCGTCAGGAACCTTGGTATCAATGCAGAAGGGCCTCTTTCGTCGGAAGTCCTCTATTCCCGGGGGATGCACGGTGAATTCTCCTCCATCCTTGTAATGACAGCAGGGGAGGGCTTTGCCGCCGCTTCTGCCGCTTCTCCTGACAAGGCCGTCGTGATCACATGGGGATTGCCGTTCATGAGGGTCGGTCCGCTGATGGAAACGGAGCTTCCGATTGCAGGAAAGGGTATTGCTGATATGAGGAAGCTCAGGGCCGCGATTGATAAGGCCCTGCTGTTCCGGGCCGCATCATTCATGGCTTGAGGGTATCATGAGAAGGGTTTCTGCTGCTCTGCTTGCTGCCATGCTCGTCCTCCTTTCCTCCTGCGCGACCTCAGTCTCCCTGCGCTATATGCAGCCATCCGTCGTTGACATGGGAGGCTACCGCAATCTTGCCGTGGCATCCGTTGTGCCATACAATGGCTTCATTCCTTCGACAGGATGGGTTCGTGCTGCTGATATCCACGCTTCCGGGCTGCGTATCCATTCGGGATACTCCTATTCGACAGCTGCCTCCGTGGCATCGTATGCTACTGATCAGCTGTACACGGCGCTTTCCTCGACAGGTTTCTTCAATCTGCTTCCTCCCGGTGAGACTGACAGGGTAATCGCAGGGGGTGGAATCGGCGACGACATCTCTTCCATGCTCCACAGCCTAGGCTATGATGCCGTGCTGATACCAAGGATAAGGATGATGAGTGTTGATGAGACTGTCTATTCCGTTCCACGTGAGGAGTGGTGGGTCGACGAGGATGGGGTGAGGCACCGGATCATCGAATTCGATTACCGCTATACCCAGACGGCCTCGATTGAGTATGTGCTCACTGTGATAGACACATCCACAGGACGGATTGTCTCGCAGCGCACGTTCGCTGATTCTGAGACAAGGAAGGGCTATCTCGACTCAGCATGGATGCGCCTCGATGATGCATCCTATCTTTTCAGACGTATGATCCGCTCTTTCAGCGACGGGATCATCATGCAGTATGTTCCCACAGAGCGTACATACAGCACTTCGCTTATGGCGAACAAGCCGAAGAACGAAAGTGTGGAAGCAGCGTATGAGGCTGCGTCAGATGGCAACCTTGCTGCTGCCAGGGAAATCTTCCTCTCATCGTGGCAGTCGCAAGGGCATCTTCCCTCCGGATACAATGCGGCTCTCCTCATGGCAGCAGATGGCGATTATGATGGATCGCTGTCCCTTCTTTCCTCTATCAATGAGAGGTTTGACAGCTTGGAGGCGCGTTCGCTTTACCGTGATATACAGACAATACGCACGCGCAACGAGGTTGCTATGGGGCAGGTGAGCGGTGAAAGCAGTGCCATCCCTGTGGGCTCGGGAAACGGCAATGAGGTCTATCGGCTTGTCATGGGATTGTGAGAATCCCTCATATTGCTTAACTAAAATTAAGTATATTTCCTAAGTTTTTTTCGTTTGATATCCTGAGATAGCCATGATATTGCGCTCTTTTGTAGTTTTGTGCCGCGATATTCCATCGTTTTTGGTATCATTTGCGATGGCTTCGGGCAATTATTCTGCTAAACCCGTACATTGTCCGATTTTTATGCATGTTCTGCGCTGTTCTGGCTATAATCAGTAGCAAAGGATGGAAATGCATATCCAAGTAGGAGGTGGCTTATGCTGCTAAATATGACTATTGCGAACTTCAAGTCCGTGAAGTCTCCCCAGACGATCAGCTTCGTTGCTGTCAAGGATTCGCGTCTTGCCGCATCGAAGGTGATGCCTGTCAATGAACGTCTGAATGTGATAAAGACCAGTGCCATCATCGGTCCGAACGGGGCTGGAAAGAGCTCCTTTGTCAGGGCTCTTGAGGTTCTCAAGAGGATAGTCATGGCGGAGGATGGCCCGGAGAATCCCCTTCAGGGAGCGCTGACGGGAACGACATTCGCCTATGGCATCGATAAGGCTACGCCGGCAACGATCTCCATAGAGGTCCTTCTTGACAAGGGCGAGGAAGGAAACGAGGAGAAGCCGACGATCATCGCCTGCTATACCCTCCGCGCGAACAAGGAGAAGATCTTCGAGGAATCCCTCTTCTATACGATCGCAGGCTCAAGGAAGCTGATGTTCGAGAGGAAGCTGACTGATGAGGGCTATGCCTATCGCTTCGGCAAGTTCTATCGCGGCGAGAAGAAGAGGCAGGCATCGAAGCTGCCTGAGAACAGGACATTCCTCGCCGGATCGGCACGCAAAGGCGGCCAGACATCCCTCGAGCTCTATACATGGTTCGAAAAGACGCTCAACATCCTCCCGATGGGTGTTTCCGCGAAGGCGGAGGCATATGCATGCGAGATGCTCAAGGCCCATCCGGGATGGGGAGAGCAGATCCTGAACTACCTCTGGGCTGTGGATATCACGGATATAAGCCGCATCGAGGTGAGGACGAACGACAAGGGAGAGGATCACCTGAGATTCACCCACATCTATGTGAACGACAAGAAGGCTGAAGGATACGCGAATATGTTCGCTGGAGAAAGCCTTTCGCTTAGGCGTCTTGTCGTCATGGGCTTCGCATTCTTCGAGGCATTCATCACTGGAAAGGTGCTTGTGATCGATGATTTCGGGCAGCTTCTGCATCCGGATGTGCTCTGCCATCTCGTGGAGATCTTCGAGAACTGCGACAAGGAAAGCCAGATGCTCGTCGTCGACTGCAATCCGTCCCTGCTTCGCGATGGTCTTCTCAGGCGTGATTCGATCTGGTTCGCGCAGAAGGACCAGGAGAGTTCCACTGTCTACTATTCGCTCTCTGACTTCAAGGGCGCGAAGGGCAGGATCCCGACATCACAGCGCTATATGCAGGGTGCTTATGGCTCGCTTCCTATCATCAGCGAGTTCTGGTTCGTGCATGATGGCACGCCGGTGGAGCAGGAGAAGGAGGTAACGGATGAAAACGCGTAAGAAGAATACAACGGCACCGAAGCAGACTCTGCTTCTTGTATGTGCTACCGAGGCTGAGGCTCTCTACTTCTCCCAGATGAGGAAGGACTGTCGCTATGTGAATCTCACCGTGCTTCAGGCTCCGGAAGGCAAGGGCCAGACGCTTCAGGGTATCATTGACTGGACCGGAAGGCAGAGGAGCAAGGGACGCTTTGATTCCGCATGGGCCCTCTTCGGCTTCGATGATCTGCAGACAAGCGTAGAGGAGGTGAAGGAAGCTGAGGAGTACGCGGAGAAGAAGAAGGTGAAGATGCTTTACTTCAATCCTTCGTTTGAGCTCTGGTTCATCATGCACCTTGGTGCTCCTGGCGCGTTCCTGAAGGATATCTCACCGCTTGTAGAGAAGCTCAAGGCAGCGATTCCAGGCTATGAGCTTTCCTCCGAGTATTTCCTGACGAAGGGCCTCAATATGCACATCAAGCTCTTCCCGAGGCACAGCGCCGCTGATCTCAACGCACGCAACTACAACAGCCTAGCGCTTGCCGCAACAGGGCTGAAGGCGACGACGATGCCTGATTTCGACGAGGATCTGACCGCGATCTGCGGCCTTGCCGATATGTCGCACAACCAGAAGGTGCGCCGATAGGATGGATGCAGTCCCTCTTCTGCTTTCGTTCCTGGCCCTCTCTGTAGTGAGCATGGATCTGGCTCTGGCGATTGTCTGGACCCGCCGTGCCCGCTATTCGTGGTCCTGGGCGCTGATAGCGTTCACGGCATCCCTCTTGGGTGCCGTGGTTGTTTTCGCTCTTGATCAGTATGCGTATCTGGCATTCACGGGAACGGCCCGCATGGTTCTCCATTACATCTGGGAAGGACTCATGGTGGCTGTCTCTGCTTTCATTCTCGTGCTTGTGCTGTTCGCCATCAACTGGATCATAGCACGTCCGATGGGCACTCCAGAGAAGATAGGGGCCTTCGTTGCCGGGGGTCTCTATCTTGGAGTATCCGTGCTCTGGATCATACTGGGGCTGCCGGTATTCTCCATACTCCAGTACATACTCTGGACGCTTGCAGTCCTTTACTGCATCCTGATGCTCCTTCATGAGAGGAAGAGCATCGAGGAGAAATCCGTACGTACGGCCTGCTTCACCCTGATCATCGTCTCGCTGGCGCTTCTGCCAGTTGTGATCCTGTCGATGGTGATGCCGTATTTCAGGAGCATCTCGATCCCGATCCTCTGCCTGGCATATACGATTGCCTTCCTCGTGTTCCTCTTCACTGCGATACATCATCAGACTGAGCTTGTTGAAAAGCCTGAGCACCCGGAGTTCTCCTATGAGGCAGTCAGCATGAAGTACCATATCACTGAGAGGGAATTCGAGGTCATCAAGCTGATCAAGGCAGGGCTTACGAACAAGGAGATCGCTTCCGAGCTCTCGATATCGGTGAATACGGTGAACAACCATATTGCAAACATCTTCTCAAAGACGGGTGTGGGAAGCAGGATCGATTTGCTGAATCTGCTTCAGGAGGCTTCCTGGTGATGGAGTATTCAGTTCCATTCGGATGGTATGAGGGCGTGTACCAGGACAGCAGGACGCCGTTCAGCGCCGCAAGGCCGTTCTCGCTCGTGCATGAGGAAGGAGCGGGCAGGGCAGTGCTGCTGATCCATGGCTATGCTGGGTATCCGGGAGAGCTTGTGCGTCCGGCAAGGGATCTATATGAATCCGGCTTTGATGCTTATGTTCCCCGGCTTCCTGGATGCGGAACGTCAGGGGATGATTTTTCCCGTTCGATGCGCAATGACTGGGTAAGGCTGGCTGTAAACGCCGCAATGGACCTCAGGACACGCTACAGTGAGCTGTATATCGTGGGCCATTCGATGGGGGCATCGATTGCGGTTGAGGCTGCGGCGAAGGCGGGCGTGAAGCGCCTTGTCCTTGCCGCTCCTGCAATAGGAAGCATGAAGCCTCCCAAGCCGCTTCCTGTGATTTATCTCTATTCCCTCCTGAAGAAGCGGATACCCACTCCATGGCACCATCAGAGCGAATTCGTCATGTACTATGAGAACGCTCCTGCAGATGATGAGGGCCTTGGACGCGAATACTGGTCCTGGGTGTATCTCAGGCAGATCTATGAGCTTTACCGTCTTGTGCATGAAGCGGGAGCCGTTCTTTCCGGGCTTGATGCGGATATTCTCACGATATCATGCGGCCACGATATGATCGTCGGCGAAAGGACGGCGGAGGAGATCGCGGCTCTCGGAAGCGGAAAACGGGAGCATGTGCATATTCCTGAATGCACGCATTATCTCTTCTATGATCCTGATAAGGACGGAGAGGAGAAGGCTGTCAGGGCCACTGTCAGCTTCCTTCTGGGCTGAATGTCCGTATCAATATGTTTTCGCGTTGCTCATTGCTGAAAGCGGCTAAAGATTGTAATCTTCTCATTTGATTAGGAGATGACAATGGACGTTAGGGTTCGCTATGCGCCATCGCCCACCGGCTTGCAGCATATCGGGGGCATTCGTACAGCGCTGTTCAACTATTTCTTCGCTAAGGCAAACGGGGGGAAGTTCATCCTCCGTGTTGAGGACACGGACAGGGAGAGGTATTCGGATGAGTCCCTGGAGGATCTCTACAGCACGCTTGACTGGCTGGGCATCAAATGGGACGAGGGGCCTGTCGTAGGTGGGCCATATGGTCCATATATCCAGTCGGAACGTTTTGATTTATATAAGGAGTATGCCGAAAAGCTCGTTGAAATGGGCAAGGCATACTACTGCTTCTGCACACCTGAGCGGCTTGAGGAGGTAAGGAAGCAGCAGGTTGAATCGAAGAGCGAATACCAGGGGTATGACAGGCACTGCGCCCATCTTTCCGATTCGGAGATCAAGGAGAATCTGAGGCAGGGAATCAAGCCCGTGATCAGATTCCGCGTGCCTACTGAAGGCAAGACGACCTTCCATGACATCCTCATGGGGGATATCTCGCGCCGTAACCGCGATATCTCGCCAGATCCCATCCTTCTCAAGAGCGATGGCTTCCCGACATACCATCTTGCGAATGTCGTTGATGACCATCTGATGCATATAACCCATATCATGCGCGCCCAGGAATGGATTCCTTCCGGGCCTCTGCATGTGCTGCTGTATGAGGCTTTCGGCTGGGATGTGCCGCAATACTGCCATCTGCCGATGGTCATGGGCAAGGACGGGCAGAAGCTCTCAAAGCGCCATGGCTCGACAGCCGTCAGGGATTTCCGGGCAAAGGGTTATCTTCCTGAAGCGATTCTCAATTATGTGACGCTTGTTGGATGGTCACTTGATGGTTCCACTGAGTTCTTTTCAAAGGAAGCTCTCGAGAAGTGCTTCACGATGGAAGGCATCCACAAATCACCTGCCGTCTTTGATTACAAGAAGCTCGACTGGTTCAATGGCCAGTACATCAGGCAGGCTGACAATGATCGCCTTGCCTCGCTGATTGCGCCCTATCTGCAGGAAGCAGGGTACATGCATAAGCCCCTCACGGAGGAGGAGAGCGCGCTCCTTAGCCGCATCGTGCCACCGGTGAAGGAGAGGATGAAGGTTCTTTCCGATGCTGTCCCTCTCACTTCATTCCTCTTTGAGGACAGACCTGTGGAGGATAAGGCAGTCTATGTAGCGAAAGGCTCTGACGAGGCTTCCACTGCAGCTGCGCTTTCACGTGGCAGTGCCATCCTCCTTTCTGGCCTGAAAAGCGGTGAGGAGGAGAGCTCGATAGAGGAGAAGCTCTCAGCACTCGCTTCGGAGCTTGGCATCAAGGTAAACGGAGTATTCCAGCCCATAAGGGTTGCGATCACGAATTCAACTGTTTCGCTTCCTCTCTTCGATTCCATAAGGCTTCTTGGCATCGATGAGACGGAGAGACGCCTGATAAGGGCTGATAAGCTATTTGAGGAGAATTGATATGGCAGAAGTCACAATGGACAAGATCGTGTCCCTTTGCCGCCGCCGCGGCTTCATATTCCAGTCGAGTGAGATCTATGGTGGTCTCAATGGTGCCTATGACTATGGTCCGATGGGCGTTGATCTCAAGAACAACATCCGCGACTTCTGGTGGAAGGAGATGACGCAGCTCCATGATAATATCGTGGGGCTTGATGCGGCGATCCTGATGCATCCGCGCGTCTGGGAGGCCTCCGGCCACGTCTCGAACTTCACTGACCCGATGGTTGACTGCAAGGTCTGCCATTCGCGTTTCCGCGCCGATCAGATCGACCTCAGCGCAGCCTGCCCTGTGTGCGGCAACAAGGGCACGTTTACGGAGCCGAGGAACTTCAACCTTATGTTCCAGACCCATATCGGGCCGACATCAGATGATGCCTCAGTCGTTTACCTCCGCCCGGAGACTGCGCAGGGCATCTATGTCAATTTCAAGAATGTCGTCCAGTCATCTCGCGTGAAGATCCCGTTCGGCATTGCCCAGATCGGGAAGTCTTTCCGCAATGAGATCACGACGAAGAACTTCATCTTCCGCTCCTGTGAGTTCGAGCAGATGGAGATGCAGTTCTTCTGCAAGCCAGGCACAGATGAGGAGTGGTTCCCTTACTGGAGGGAGCAGAGGATGGAGTATTACAAGAAGATGGGAATCCATCCAGAGCATCTGAGATGGCATCAGCATGGACCTGATGAGCTGGCGTTCTATGCAAAGGATGCCTATGATATCCAGTTCCTCTTCCCGATGGGATGGCAGGAGCTTGAGGGTGTCCATTCCCGCACCGATTACGATCTGTCGCAGCATCAGAAGTTCTCCGGCAAGGATCTGACATATCTTGATCCAGAGTCGAATGAGCGCTATGTGCCATACGTCGTGGAGACATCGGCAGGTCTGACGAGGAATGTCCTGATGGCGCTCTGCGATGCCTATGACGAGGAGGCGACACCTGAAGGGGATACACGCACAGTGCTCCACTTCCATCCGGCCATCGCTCCTGTGAAGGTCGCTGTCCTGCCGCTTGTGAAGAAGGATGGTCTTGCTGAGTATGCTTCGGCTCTTGAGCATTCTCTCCGTGACGATTTCGTCACATTCTATGATCAGAGCGGTGCTGTAGGCCGCCGCTACAGGAGGATGGATGAAATCGGCACGCCGTACTGCGTCACCGTTGATTACCAGACCCTTGAGGACCATACGGTCACTGTCCGCTTCCGTGATTCGATGAAGCAGGAGAGGGTTGGGGTGGATCATATTGTCCAGTTCATTCATGACGCGATGAAGAGCTATGAGAGGGTCCTCTGATGAATAGTGCGATACAGACGCTGATCGATCGTGGCTTTGTAAATAACTGCACTGATTTCGAAGGGCTCTCCGACCTGATGGACAAGGGGCCCGTCACATTCTACTGCGGTGTCGATCCGACAGGCCCGTCACTCCACGTCGGCCACATCGTGCCGTTCTTTGCCATGCACCATCTCCAGGAAGCCGGGCATAACCCGATCGCGCTTGTCGGCGGCGGTACTGGGCTTATCGGGGATCCATCGGGAAAGACCGAGATGCGAAAGATCCTCTCGGAGGAAACCATCGCATCCAACGTCAACGCGATAAAAGGTCAGCTGGGTAGGATCGTGGATTTCTCCGAGGAGCCGAAGCCTGGCCATGGAAAGGCCGTGATGATGAACAATGCTGACTGGCTTGTAGACCTGAATTACATCAGGTTCCTCCGCGATGTCGGCGTTTACTTCTCAGTGAATAGGATGCTGACTTTCGAGGGGGTCAAGCAGCGTCTGGAGAGGGGGCTTTCCTTTATCGAGTTCAATTACCAGCTGCTGCAGTCATATGACTACAGGATGCTCAATGAACGGACTGGATGCCGCCTGCAGATCGGCGGTGCTGATCAGTGGGGCAATATCGTGGCAGGCATCGATCTGATACAGAGGATGGGTGGCGAGCAGTGCTATGGCCTGACATTCAACCTCATCATGCGTGCTGACGGCAAGAAGATGGGCAAGAGCGAGAAGGGGGCGGTGTTCCTTTCTCCCGAGCTCTATTCACCTTATGATTTCTTCCAGTACTGGAGGAATGTCGCTGATGCCGATGCTGTGCGCTTCATGAAGCTCTTCACATTCATGTCACTTGATGAGATCAGGGAGTACGAGGATCCGAAGAGGAATATCAATGAGGCGAAGGAGCGCCTTGCATATGAGGTGACGAAGATCATCCATGGCGAGGAGGAGGCGGAGAAGGCGAAGGCTGCAGCCGCAGCGCTCTTCGCTCCGTGCGGAGCAGGAAACAAGGAGGGGATGCCTTCCGTAACCGTTTTCAGGTCCGATCTTGAGAATGGGATCGGCGTTCTCGATCTCTATACCCGTTCCGGACTGACAAGCTCGAATGGAGAAGCAAGGCGCCTTGTGACGCAGGGCGGCGCGGAGATCAACGGACAGAGGATCTCAGATCCGAAGGCTGTGATAACCCTTTCCGATGCGGAGGATGGCGAGTTCATCCTGAAAGCTGGAAAGAAACGCTTCATGCGCGTCATACCTGAATGACGGGAAGGCCATCTGATGGGAATACCTGACGATGGCCTTTCCTTTCCTGGTTTCTCATCATACTTTAATGTTGAGGTGTTATCTTCTGGTCATGGAGGAAACAGAAATGAAGAAAGCAATCGCAATCATAATGGTTCTCGCACTCTCCCTGAGCGTGCTCGTGGCATCGGTTACTGAGGATGAGGCTGTGTCCATCGCCCTCTCTGACGCAGGCATTGCAAGGGAGGATGCCGAATGGCTCAGATCCCATAGGGACCGTGATGATGGGCGTCTGTACTATGATGTGGAGTTCCGTTCCGCTGACGGCAAATGGGAGTATGAGATCGACAGCGAGAGCGGCCGAATCGTTGGGTTTGAGTTCGATGAGGAGAAGGCAAGGGCCATTCCTTCCGGAGGAATTGACAGGGCTGAAGCCGAGCGTGTTGCGCTCTCTGATGCTGGTCTTGGGCGCGGGGATGTCTCCGCATTCAGGATGGAGAGCGACCGTGAGCATGGCATGCTCATCTATGAGGTCAGCTTCCGCACCTCTGATTCTGAATATGAGTATGATATAAGCAGCGAGGATGGATCTGTACTGAAGGCATCTTGGGAGAAGAGGGGACGTGTCAGGGGAGACCGTGATTCCCGCCTTTCCAATGATGAAGCGGAATCCATCGCGCTTGAGGCAATAGGCGGCGACGCTGATAGGATCTCAGTCTGGGAGGAGCGCGATGATGGACGCTACTGGTATGAAGCCACTGCTGAGATCGATGGCTATAGGTTCGAGGTTGATATCGCGGGGACAGGTGAGGTTGTCTCCATCGAAAGAAGCCTCAGAGGATTCTGATGAATGTGCCGCCGGAAGGCGGCATTCATCATCTCTGTCTGAATGATACTGCGGCGTCCCACCTTCCAGCTGCTGCCTTGAGTCCTTCTGCATCCCTGATCTTCCCGATCCTGGTATACGAATGCTCTGCTGTGAGTGAATCGTAGAAGAGGACGATGCAGGATGCCCCGAAGAGCATGATGTCGCCAGGCTCTATCTTCCCGACTGGCTCTGCAGCTGCAGGCAGCTTCCTGGATATATACCTGCACTTCTCGTTTCCGTTGAGATCCTCCATCTCGAAGGAAAGCGGAAGCATCTCCATGAACGCATTTCCTGTGCTGCTTTCAGCGATGTCTGCGATGAAATCCCTTCCGTTGACAGTTGCTGTTATCTCCATTTCCCAACCTCCGCCATCAGCTTCCTTTCCGGAAGCATCGTACGTACATAATCATCATATGTCTCAGCTCTCCTGATCATGTATATCCCATCATCCTCGATGAGATACTCCGCGCTCCTCAGTTTCGCATTGTAGTTGAACCCCATCGAATGTCCATGCGCCCCGGTATCATGTATCGCCAGGATATCTCCTTTCCCAAGTTCTGGGAGGGGGCGGTCTACAGCGAATTTATCATTGTTCTCGCATAGCGATCCTGTCACATCGTAGATATGGTCCCTCTCCATGCCCTCCTTGCCGATGACACTGATATGATGGTAGGCGCCGTAGAGGGCAGGCCTCATGAGGTCAGCCATCGAGGCATCAAGGCCGGCATAGTCCTTGTACTTGTGCGCGATATGTCTCACACGCGTTATAAGCCAGCCATATGGCCCTGTGATGCAGCGTCCGCATTCAAAGGACAGCCTTACGTCATTGAGCCCTTTTTCCTCTATCATCTCATGATAGAGATCATGCAGACGTGACGAAAGATGAGAAAAGGAGATGGCGGTATCCTCTGGGCGGTAAGGTATCCCGATGCCTCCTCCCATATCGATCTGCTCTATGCTTATCCCGGTCTCCTCCTTTATTCTTCCCACAAGTGAGAAGAGCATCCTCCCAGTCTCTGTGATGTAGTCCTCGTTGAGCTCATTTGAAGCGACCATCGTATGGAGCATGAAGTGCTTCACCCCATGTTCCGAAGCCAGACGGAAGCACTGAACGATCTGATCATCCCTGACGCCGTACTTCGCTTCGACGGGATTCCCGATGATGGCATTGCCGGTTCTTCCCGGTCCTGGATTGTAGCGGAACGAGATCGTCTCAGGCAGTTTGCCGCATACCCTGATGACATCATCAATGTGGGATATATCATCGAGATTGATGATTGCTCCGAGCCTGAAAGCCTCCGCGAATTCCTCATCCGGGGTATCATTGGAAGTGAACATGATCCGCTCTCCGGGGATTCCCGCTTCTGTTGCGAGCCTCAGCTCAGGAAGGGAGGAGCAGTCCGCACCGAATCCTTCCTCTGCAAGCAGCCTCAGGATCGATATATTCGGCAGCGCCTTCACAGCGAAGTAGTTGATGAAGCCTTCCGACCAGGAGAACGCCTTTCTCATCGCCCTGGCATTCGCTCTTATCGCGCGGCCATCATAGATATGGAACGGTGTGCCGAGGTGTTCTGCCAGGTTCCTGATCGAATCATCCGCAAGCGGCAGCTTCTTCTCAGTCATCGCACAGCCTCCGCGATTGCATTCACAGCCTTTTCGATATCCTCCTTGTGCCCATATGCAGATACACGCACATATCCTTCTCCAGCCCTGCCGAATCCTGAGCCGGGTGTAACGGCGGTATGGGCCTTGTCGAGAAGGAAATCGAAGAAATCCCAGCTTGTCATGCCATCAGGGCAGGCTACCCACACGTAGGGGCTGTCCACGCCTCCAGTGCAGGAAAGGCCGGCTTTCTGGAGCCCATCCAGTATGATGCGGGCGTTGTCCTTGTAGTATCTGACGAGTCCGAGGCATTCCTTGCGCCCTTCCTCAGATAGAGCGGCGAGCCCTCCGCTCTGGGAGATGTTCGAGGCGCCGTTGAAGAATGTACACTGCCGTCTGTTCCATATGCGGTGGATCTCTCCCTCCGGCGCATCTTCTGCCTTCAGCGTCTCCGGAACGATCGACCAGCCAAGCCTTACACCGGTGAATCCTGCGTTCTTTGAGAACGATCCGATCTCTATCGCACAGTCCTCCGCTCCTTCGATCTCATAGATGGAATGGGGGATGCCTTCTGTCTCGATATAATCCGAATAGGCGCTGTCGAAGATGATGATGGCATTCTCCCTGTGCGCATAGTCTACAAAGGCCCTGAGCCTGTCCGCTGTTGCCACTGCTCCCGTGGGATTGTTCGGGAAGCAGAGGTAGATCAGATCCGCATGCTCCTCTGGAGGTTCTGCGACAAAGCCATTCGAGGCATCGGATCTCATATATACGATGCTGCTGTAGCCTCCTTTGCTGCTGTCATAGGCACCTGTATGGCCACCCGCGACTGAGGAGTCGACATAGACAGGGTAGGAAGGATCCTGCACCGCGGGAATGGAAGAGCGGGAGAAGATCGACTGTATGTTCGCCGCATCGCTTTTCGCCCCATCGGAGATGAAGAAGCTGGAAAGGGGAAGGCAGACACCATACTCCTTCCTGTAATGCTCCATAAGCGCTTCCCTTAGTGCTGTATCCCCCTGTTCATCTCCGTATCCGGTGTATGTCCTCCTGTCCGAGAGCATGCAGATCCTCTTCTTCATCGCCTCTGCAATATGAGGGGTTATCGGTTCTGTCGTGTTCCCTATGCTCAGCCTCATGACATCTGCACCCGGGTTCCTTTCCTGCCAGCGCCTTATCCTCCTGGCAACCTCCGGGAAAAGATATCCCGATTCAAGACGTGCGAAATCCTCACTGATCCTCGCCATCAGATCATCCCTCCTTCGATGCAGCCCTGCACCCTTTCGACAGCTTCCATGAGCACCCTTCTGTGCTCTGGTGATTCCAGAGGGCACATGGGAAGCCTGAATGACTCTCTGCACCAACCCATGCGCGCCATCGCTGTCTTGACGGGTATCGGATTGGTTTCGATGAAGAGCGCGGAGAAGAGAGGGGAGAGGACTGCCTCGATCCTTTCCGATTCGTCCCAGTTGCCTTCAAGCTCAGAGTGGATCATCCTCACCATCTCCCGTGGAAAGAGGTTGGAGGCGACGGATATCACGCCATCACCACCCATGCGTATCAGATTGAGAGCGAGATTGTCATCTCCGGAGAGCACTGAGAAGCCGCTGCTTGTCGTTTCTATCACATTCCCCATCTGCTCAAGAGAGCCAGAGGCTTCCTTGACAGCGACGATGTTGCTGCAGTCCCTTTCGAGGCTGGATAGCGTCTCTGTTTCGAGATTCACACCAGTCCGCCCCTTGATGTTGTATAGGATGCAGGGGATGCGCACGGATTCCGCGATAGCGCGGAAATGGAGATACAGGCCCTTCTGTGTCGGCTTGTTGTAGTACGGATTGACAAGGAGAAGTGCATCCGCGCCTGCATCCTCTGCGTGCTGGGAGAGCCTGATCGCCTCTGTAGTCGCATTGGATCCCGTTCCGGCAATGACCGGCACGCGTCCCTTTGCGTACTTTATCGTCTGTGCTATGACGCGGTCATGCTCTTCATGGGAAAGAGTAGGGCTCTCTCCTGTCGTTCCGCATGGAACCAGGCCGTCGATGCCTGCTTCTATCTGGTTCTCGACTATCCTCTCCAATGCCTGGTAGTCAACAGTCCCGATATCCGTGAATGGTGTGATCAGTGCTGTGTAGACACCTCTGAACTCATGCATGTTCATTTCCTCCTCTGATTGAAGCGATGAGGTCATCCATCGTGTAGAATCCTGGGGAAGCGGCAGCTATCCATCGAGCAGCCATGATCGCTCCCTCGGCGAATCCTTCCCTGGTCCTTGCCCTGTGTGTGATCTCGATTGTATCGAACGGGCTGTCGAGCATAAGGGTATGCGTACCCGGAACTGCCCCGACTCGTTCTGAGGCGATGGAAATGGCCTCTTCTGCGATCGGGCCGCAGGATGCATCTGTCTCGATCCGTTCCTTCCTGTCCACCGTCCTGAGTATCCTTTCTGCGGCCATCAGTGCCGTTCCTGATGGAGCGTCAGCCTTTGCCCTGTGGTGCACTTCTGATATAGCTGCATCATAGGAAGGGAACTGGTTGATCAGGCGTCCTGCGTCCTCCACGAGGGAGAGGAAGATGTGAACACCTATCGAGAAATTGGCTGACCATATGATCCGCGCCTTGCCATTGCCGATATCCTCCTGAAGGCCAGGCAGGCTGTCATACCATCCTGTGGTGCCTATTACGGCCGGAAGCGCAAGATCGGCGTATAGCCTGATGTTATCTGCTTCGGCCGCAGCTGAAGAGAAGTCGATCACCACGTCGCTTGATGCCAGGCTCTCCCTGGAGAGGAGAGCGTGCGTTGCTCCTTCTGCAGCGGGGTCGATCACAGCGGATACCGTATCAGTTCCTTCTTCCTCCACCATCCGCTTTATGAGCCTTCCCATCCTTCCATAGCCTACGATCGCTATCCTCATCATATCCTCCTTCCTTTGTATGGTAGAAGAAAATAACGGAAATGTCTATATAATAACATTAAGTTATTTTAATAACACAATGTCAGCTGTTCTCCATTCATCTTGACTGAATAGCGCTTTCAATATATGTTCTTATGGTGTCCGATATTGACGGTGGCAGGCTCTTCTGTTACCATCGGCGGATGGTATAACAGAATGGAGAGGTGAGAAATGGCAACGCCTAAGTATAAAACATCCAAATCCAAGGCAGCTTCAAGGAAGGCTGCAAACATGAAGCTCTCGGCTCCGACTCTTTCGGAGTGCCAGACATGCGGCAATCTGATCCCGCCGCATCGCGTTTGCCCGAAGTGCGGGTACTATGCAGGCAAGCCTGTTGTCGTAAAAGACGAGGAGTAAAGAGATGACAGAGAATGAAGTTTTCGAGAAAGTGAAGGCACTTGTTGTTGAGAAGCTCAGCATCGATCCTGCAAAGATCACGATGGATGCTGATTTCCGCAAGGATCTCGGAGCTGACAGCCTCGACACATACGAGCTTGTCTATGCTATCGAGGAAGAGACAGGAATCACGATTTCCGATGACATGGCAAATGAGTTCGAGACCGTCGGAGACGCAGTCCGCTATCTTGCCAAGGAACTGAAGTAAATTGCTTTCATACCTTGAGAAGGCTCCCGTTCTCTCCGATGAGAGGAAAGCGGAGCTTTTTTCTTTTACAGAAGGACTTGGAATCCATTTCGATGATTACAGGCTGCTGAACCTTGCTTTCACACATACGTCCTACGCGAATGAGTACAAGGGCTATGCGGATAGCAATGAGCGCCTGGAGTTCCTTGGGGACAGCGTCCTTGGGATGATCACGGCTGAGTATCTTTTCTCGTCATTCACGCGCTTTCACGAGGGGGAATTCTCGAAGATCAAGGCTGTTGTGGTTTCCGAGGAAAGCCTTTCAGAGGTTGCTCTTTCCATCCATCTTGATCGCTATATCCTTGTTGGAAGGGGGGAGAGGAGCCAGCAGGGGACGATGAAGAAAGCGATACTTGCCGACGCGCTGGAGGCTGTCATCGCTGCTCTCTATCTCGATCAGGGGCTGGAGACGGCAAAGCGCTTCGTCCTTTCGTTCATTCCTGCACAGGTGGAGAAGATGCTGGAGAACAAGCTGAGCTACAAGGACTACAAGACAGAGCTTCAGGAGTATCTCCAGAAGCGCAGGGGCAAGGTGCCGCGCTATGTTGTCGTATCACAGTCCGGCCCTGACCATGCGCAGGTGTTCCATGTCAATGTTGAGATGGGAACGAAGAGCTTCGGTCCGGGAGAAGGACGGAGCAAGAAGGCGGCGGAGCAGGCCGCGGCTCGCATGGCGCTTATCGCTCTTGGCATTGAGAGAGGGTAAGCGCCCTTTTCTCGAGGTATTCGCTGCAGTTCCTTCCGGGATCCTCAATCACCTCATCGAGCAGCCTTGCGAGGATTTCCCCCATCTTGGGCCCTGGCTTTATCCCAAGCTCGATAAGCCTCCTTCCGTCTATCCTGAGATCCTTGAGGGATAGCGCGTTCTCCTTGTCCAGTTCCTCGTTGATCCTTTCGGAGAATGCGAGCAATGCATCTGGCTGGGGTGGGTAGCCGATGGTTGCCGACATATCACAGACACGCAGGAAGAACAGATTGTTGATATTCTCGATTCCGACGCGCGCGATAAACCGTCTGACAGCGCTGTCTGACCAGTCCGGCGTATAGCAGAACATATGGTTCCTGATAAGGTGCGTGACGCTTTCCCTTTCATCATTTGAAGTCTTGAGGCGACGGAAAACCGTGTCAGTCAGCTGTGCCGAAAGGGTGTCATGCCCGTAGAATGTCCATTCCCTCCCGTTCTCGCTCCGCTTCCTCGTGCCGATCTTCCCGATGTCATGGAAGAGTGCGGCGAGCTTCACTTCCATTGGATAGCCATGGTTCACAGCGCATTCAAGAGCGAGTACCAGATGCTCGTATAGCGTCTCGCTGTGCATCCCACCCTGCTCGAAGCCGTATGTGGCATCCAGCTCGGGCAGGATCCCTGCCATGATACCGGATGCTCTCATAGCCTCAAGGCCCTTCCTGGGATGAGGGCTGGAAATGAGCTTCCATAGTTCTTCCCTGATCCTTTCGGCAGAGACCTTTGTTATCGTTTCATGAAGCTCCTTCATGGCCTCAGCTGTCCTTTCTTCGATGCTGAATCCCAGCTGGGATGCAAAGCGTGCTGCCCTCATCATCCTGAGCGCATCCTCACAGAACCGCTCATGGGGATCCCCGATTGCCCTGATCGTCCTCGATCTGAGATCCTTCATGCCTCCATTGAGGTCTATGATCCTTCCATCAGGAAGGGAGGCTGCGAATGCGTTGATGGTGAAGTCCCTCCGGCTTAGATCCTCCTCAAGGGAGGAAACGAATCTTACGCTGTCCGGGTGGCGTGAGTCTGAATAACCGCCTTCTGTGCGGAATGTCGTGATCTCATAGTGTGATCCATGGAATACCACAGTGACTGTCCCATGCTTGATGCCGGTATCGATCGTCCTCCTGAATATGGCCTTCACCTGCTCCGGAAGCGCAGGGGTCGTGAAGTCATAGTCATTGTTCTCCTTGCCGAGAATGGCATCGCGGACAGCCCCTCCGACAAGATAGAGAGGGAAACCTGCCTTCCCAAAGACCGATGCAAGCTCCTTTATCCTTTCTGGTATCCTCATCCGCATAGAGAGAGGATAGCAGAATCATGGAGCAATTTCATCCAGTATATTCCTGTTCCAGGGGAGGAGAATACCTCTATCCGGGTTGAATGGGGAGCGTTCTTTTAGGTATAGTAACCCGGTAGGAGAATAGAGATGTTCAGACCTGTAAGCAACAAAGTCGATTTCCCTAAGATGGAAGAAGATATCCTGGCATTCTGGGATGAGAGGGACATCTGCCGCAAATCCATTGAGCAGCGCCCCGCTGATAACGAATATGTTTTCTATGACGGACCTCCCTTCGCAACGGGACTTCCGCATTTCGGCCATTTCGTGCCTGGAACGATCAAGGATGCCGTACCGCGCTATCAGGCGATGAAGGGCAAGAGGGTCATCAGACGCTTCGGATGGGATTGCCATGGCCTTCCAGTTGAGGCTGAGGTCGAGAAGACTCTTGGTATCAAAGGATACTTCAGCGTAATGAATTATGGAGTCGCGGCTTTCAATGATGAGTGCCGTTCAATCGTTCTCCGCTATACCAATGAATGGAAGGCAACCATACGGAGAATGGGACGCTGGGTTGATTTCGAGCATGGCTACCGCACGATGGACAAGGACTACATGGAGTCTGTGTGGTGGGTGTTCAAGACGCTCTACGATAAGGGATTGATCTATGAGGGATACAACATCCTTCCATATTCACCGCAGCTTGCTTCTCCTCTCTCGAATATGGAGGTCAGCCTTGGCGGTTACAAGGATGTCGTGGATCCTGCAGTCACTATCCGCTTCAAGGCGGACGGTGAGGAGAACACATACTTCCTCGCGTGGACAACGACGCCATGGACACTGCCGTCGAACCTCGCGCTTGCCGTTGGCCCTGATATCGACTATGTAAAGGTCAGGGACACGGAGTCCGGCGACTGCTATTACCTTGCTGAGAAGCTCCTTGGCAAATACTACAAGGATGGAAAGGGCTATGAGATCGTATCCCGCATGAAGGGAAGCGACCTGAAAGGCAGGACCTATGAGCCGCTCTTCCCGTACTTTGCAGATCTGAAGAAGCAGGGAGCCTTCATCGTCGTCTGCGGCGATTACGTCACCACTGAGGATGGCTGCGGTATCGTCCATACAGCTCCGGGCTTCGGTGAGGATGACTACAATGTGCTCAAAGGCACCGGGATCCCCGTTGTCTGCCCGATTGACGCGGAGTGCCGCTTCACAGAGGAGGTTCCTGATTTCCAGGGACTCTTCGTAAAGGATGCGGACAAGGGCGTGATCGCATGGCTCAAGGAGCATGGCAAGCTCGTCAAGAAGGAGAACTATCTCCATTCATATCCGTTCTGCTATCGTACGCACATGCCTCTGATCTACCGCGCGATGAGCTGCTGGTTCGTCGATATCCAGAAGATCAAGAAGACGATGCTCGAGTGCAATGACCAGATCAGGTGGGTTCCGGATCATATCAAGTACGGACGCTTCGGGAAGTGGCTTGAAGGAGCCCGTGACTGGGCTATCAGCCGCAACAGGTTCTGGGGCAATCCGATCCCTGTCTGGAAATGCGATGGATCGGACCATGTCGAAGTGATCGGCTCTGTGGAGGAGCTTGAGAGGAAGTGCGGGAAGAAGGTCGAGGATCTGCATAAGCAGTATGTCGATGAGCTTACATGGCCTTCTCCTGATGGCAAGGGCATGATGAGGAGGATTCCCGATGTCCTCGACTGCTGGTTTGAATCCGGTTCGATGCCATATGCACAGGAGCATTATCCGTTTGAGAACAAGGAACGCTTCAAGGATATCTTCCCCGCTGATTTCATCAACGAGGGACTTGATCAGACGAGGGGCTGGTTCTATTCCCTTACGATCCTTGCAGCAGCGCTCTTCGGAAAGCCGGCTTTCTACAACTGCATCGTCTCCGGAATCGTCCTTGCAGCCGATGGAAGGAAGATGAGCAAGAGCGAGCGCAACTTCACCGATCCGATGGAGATCATCAACAAGTATGGCGCTGACGCGCTTCGCTTTGCGCTGATTGACTCGACGCTTGTTAAGGCTGATGACCTGAAGTTCTCGGATGAGATCGTGAAGGATGTCCTGAAGAGCCTGATGATTCCTCTCTGGAATGCCTATTCCTTCTTCGTGACCTACGCGAATATCGATGGCTATGAGCCTTCGTCGACACCGTTCGGAGAGCTTTCCAATCCACTTGACAGATGGATTATCTCCGATCTCAACAGGCTTGTCGGGACTGTTACGGAAGCGATGGACAGCTATGATGTCCAGGGAGCATGCTCGGCGCTCACCGCATTCATCGATGATCTCAACAACTGGTACATCAGGCGCTCAAGGAGACGCTTCTGGAAGTCTGAGAATGATGGTGACAAGAAGGCAGCATATGACACGCTCTATCGTGTGCTCATGACATTCGTAAAGACTGCCGCGCCATTCGTTCCGTTCATCACTGATTCGATCTATCTCAATCTCCGCACCTCCGATATGCCGGAATCCGTGCACTTGTGCGACTATCCCGTCTCTGACAGCAGCGAGAGGGATGAGAAGCTGGAGAAGGAGATGAGCCTGACCATGAAGGCGATAGCCATGGGCCGTGCGCTCCGCTCATCGTCTAACATCAAGATCAGGCAGCCACTTTCGGAATTCCTCATCGTTGACAGGAGCGAGGAGGATCGGAGCATCCTCAGCGCTAATGAATCGATCATCGGAGAGGAGCTGAACGTGAAGAAGGTCACGATCGGCAGCGATGAGTCATCCATCGTCTCATACTCGTCCAAGGCGAATTTCAAGGTGCTTGGTTCCAGGCTCGGCAAGAGCATGAAGGAAGTCGCTGCAATGATCCAGTCGCTTTCGTCGGAGGATATCGCATTGATACTCGATGGGAAAGCTAGGCACATCGTCTACAGCGCGGGAGAGATCGATATCTCAGAAGGCGATCTCGTCGTCCAGCGTTCAGAGAAGGAGAATGTGAAGGTCCTCAATGAAGGTTCCATCACAGTCGGCTACGACACAGCCATAACCGAGGAGCTTCTGCTTGAAGGCATAGCAAGGGATCTCATCCGCTTTGTCCAGACCGACAGGAAGGAGCAGGATTTCGAGGTTGCAGACCATATCTCCCTCACTGTCTGGGGAGGTGAGACATTCCGCAAGGCTGTCGAGGCATTCTCCTCATACATCAAGGAGGAGACCCTCGCTGACACCCTTTGCATTGCTGAGAATGATGGACGCGTTGCATCCATTGCGGATGAGGACGTGGCTGTGAAGGTCGTCAAGGCGTGAGGAAAGCCCTTTCGGTCATCGCGCTTTCCATTTTGTTCCTCGCATCCTGTGTGTACACGGGACGCGGGGATACAAGTGTCATCAGGCGCCTTGGAAAACCTGGGGATTTCGTAATCACTGTTGATGTTGCCGCTCTCCGCTCAAGCGATGCCGCGCCTCTCATCCCTGATTGGATGGGGGAGGTAGCGGAACGGACTGACAGGATTTCCGTTTCGCTGTCGCCAGACGGGGATGGATATCCTCTTCCGCTTGGCTTCTGGAGTATCACTGGCCTTGCCCACGGCAGGCTTTCCTCTACGGAGGTCGGGACTTTCCTCATATGGGATCCTGCCTTTGTAAGGAAGCAGGATTCCGATCCGAGGTATTACACGAGCCGTTCCTACTCGCTTGATGCGGGTGTCCCAAGGGATGGCATCGTGCTTTTCACCTCTTCTTCCACCTACCGTGCGGCTTACAATGATATCTTCGTTACAGGCGATGATTTCATCCCCGCGGATTGTTTTTATGCGATGGAGGGAGCGCTTGCTGCGCTTTATGTCGAGGAGCCAGAGACACTTTTCCCTGTGGGATTCGACGTGCCTGCAGAGCTGGTCAGAAAGGTCGGCAGAGTGCTTCTTCTCCTTTCGGATGCCCATGGTGCGTTCCGTCTTGATGGCGAGATCCTCATGGACAGCGAGGACAGCGCGAGGACGCTCTGCACGCTCCTTCGGAACATGCTTGTGCAGAGCATCAGACGCAGTGGTGAACGCCTTGACGTAAGGGCGATTTCAGGTATCTTCACATATGAGGGAAAGACGCTGAGGATTTCGGGCTGCACGCTTGGATATGATGCTGTGGGCTCTTTGCTCACGAAGGAGAATATGAATGCCGCTTTATGAATATAGATGCCCCAAGTGCGGGAAGGATTATGAAGTCATCAAGGGCTTCTCGGATGATGCAGACCATGATGTCTGCCCTGATTGCCATTGCGATGCAGAAAGGGTCTTTTCCGAGGCTCCGGCTGTTGTCTATCATGGAACAGGATACTACTGCACCGATCATAAGTGCGATTCAGGATGCAGAGGCTGCAATAAGGACTGAGGTTTGAAATGAAGAAGAGGATACTCACAGGAGACAGGACAACCGGCAAGCTCCATCTTGGGCATTACGCCGGATCGCTTCTTTCGCGCGTGGAGCTGCAGGATGACTATGAGGAGTTCATCCTCCTTGCCGACGTGCAGGCGCTTACAACGCATTTCAGCAATCCGGAGCTGATCAACAGCTCCATCTATGATGTGGCGATGGACAACCTCTCTGTCGGACTGGATCCGGAGAAGGTAACCTTCATACAGCAGTCGATGATCCCGGCAATCGCTGAGCTGACGATCTTCTATTCCATGATCGTGACTGTCAACCAGCTGGGACATAATCCCACGATCAAGACGGAGGCGAAGAACTACGGCTACAAGGAGCTGACATATGGCTTCCTTGGCTATCCTGTCTCCCAGACTGCTGATATCACATTCTGCAACGCTGATCTCGTTCCAGTGGGAGAGGATCAGATCCCTCACATCGAGCTTGCACGCAAGATCGTCAGGAAGTTCAATGATCTCTATGGCACGTCTATCACGGAGCCGGAATACAGGCTCTCCTCCGTCTCAAGGCTCCCCGGTCTTGATGGCAACGCGAAGATGGGCAAGAGCCTTGGAAATGCCGTCTACCTCTCTGATAGCGAGGAGACGATGAACGAGAAGATCAGGAACGCCGTGACCGATACGAACAGGATATCTGTGAAGATTCCCGGCAATCCCGATGTCTGCACCGTCTACACCTACCATAAGGCATTCAACAAGGAAGAATCGGGGAATGTGTGCTCAATGTGCCGGAACGCGGAAATCGGGTGCGTTGCCTGCAAGAAGCTCCTGATGAAGAGGATGAATGAGATGCTTTCCCCAGTGAGGGCGAGACGCCATTACTACGAGGAGCACATCGACGAGGTGAGGGACATCATCCACTCCGGAACGGACAAGGCAAACAGGATCGGCAACGAGAACCTGAAGGCCATCAAGGAGAAGATGCACATCGTCCTTTCCTGAGAACAGGGCAAAATTATGGTTGAAGAGGAGGCAGTGATGCCTCCTTTTCTCGTACTGTCCATTAAATCGATTTCACCTCTCAGAAATCCTGACGAGTTGCGTTTCTGCCTGCTTTTTCCTGTTTTCATCTCCGGTAACGTCCTATAGACTGCGGGCGAAAAGGAGAATGATATGAAGAAGGATATCACTATCAGGGCAGCGCTTGCATTGTCTCTTGCGCTTGTGTTGGTGCTTGCCGGGTGTGGCGGCAATTCGGATAGCTCAGCAAGGATCGTCGTGCAGGGAACTGCCGCGAATACTGTAGCACGTGATATTGCGGGTGGTGGAGGAACCTTCAGTTCTGGCGAAGTATTCGTCAATTCCGAACGGATCACAGACCTGCTTGAACCATCTGCTGAATCAGCTGGACAGGGCGGTACTGGTGACACGCTCTTTGAAGCCACTGTGGATAATGTCCCGCATACTGTCACGCTGCGTGTCGATCCACGTCCCGGTTTTGTCTTTGATGAATGGAAGCTCAACAAGAACAAACTGAGAGGACTGCAATGGCATGAATATCTTGATCTTCTGCTGACGGAGGAGGAGAGCCATGCTGAGAACCTCACTGTGAAGGCTGAACATGCAGAGTATTACATCGCGACATTCGAGAGGGGATTCTATATCGATCTTGAAGCTGCGGATAACCCAGACGCCGACGGAACGAAGGATAATCCTTATGCAGGATTTGATGAGGCAATAGGGAATCTTCCTTCAAACAGATATTTCGATGATGACATCGAGCTGACATTCAAGGTCGCCGGAAGCAAGAAAGATGAGACTCTTTCCATCGCGTCAATGGCATCTGTCAGAGGTGGCGAGATAGAGGAGCTCCGCATCATCGGTGGCTATGACAGGAACTGGAACAAGACAGGAAGGAGCGAGTTCTCCATCAGTTTCACAGGCTTCACAAGGAGCAATATCGATGAGCTTGAGATAAAGTCAGTACATCTTCCATCATTGGAGTACCGTGATGATCTGCTATATAACGATGACATCGAATTCCATGACGTCTATGTGGATGAGCTTACGGTTTCTTCTGGCACTGTCGCGAATCTCATGATAGGCAATGTCAACAGGAGTGGAAGTGGACGTCTTGTGTTCGTCAACTCGGTTCTCGATGAATACGTAAACGGGGCTGTGTACATCCATTCACTGATCAAGGGTGGCGTATCATCTCCATTGGGAAATGATAGCCTGAACAACATAGTCCTTGCAGATGGCATTGTAGGTGATGATAAATGGAATCTCTACCTTCCTGCATCGGCCTCTGTCAATGACTACATGCTCTCAGATCCTCCTTCATCAGTCATCAATGCTTCTTCACTTGGTGATGATGGTCCCATTGAGGATATCATCGATGATGATTTCCTTGAGGAGGATATCGTAGGAAGGGAGAGGGCTGATGATTGGGGACGCAGGGTGTCATATGGTCCCTATGAGTACCTTGATCTTGAGAGATGGGAACGCGATTGATGGGATGATTGATTCCATCACCCGTTGATTGGAAGGGGGCCGTCGCAAAATGCGGCGGTCTTCTGCTGTCTGGGAGCAGTGTCGTAATTTCTTCCAATAAATAAAATGAATTACTTTGGATTTTGAGGTATTCCAGCATAGAAAAAGGAAGCCTTTTCTTGTTATAAGTTCGATAACAATACATCGGTAAAATGTTCTATCAGACTGCAGATTCGTCGGTAAAATGTATTAAGTTCTAAAATATTCGTCGGTAAAATGTAGCTTATGATTGCTTCTTTTCTTCTGTTGCTTTAACTTTCCTTGTACAGCATTGCCCGAAGGGCTGGACGGCATTGAAGTTCCTTGCCGCCGATCCGTGTTTTGATGTGATAGCCTCCGGTTCGCTTCTTGGGATCAGACATCCGGAAGAAGTTTCATTTCCCGTCGGATATATCCAGCGCATTGAGCTGAAGCCCCTTGATTTCGAGGAGTTCCTGTGGGCTATGGGGATAGGTGAGGAGACGCTGGGATATCTTGCGGGCTGCTTTGGGGATCTCAAGCCAGTGAACCATTCATACACACGTCGATGCTCTCATATTTCTCTGCTTACATGACAATCGGAGGGATGCCTGCTGCAGTGAACAGCTATTCCAGGTTCCATGATTATTCCCTTGTTCTTGGCATCCAGAAGGATATCATCGAAGGATATCGGAATGATGCAGTGAAGTATGGGGAAAGACCGGAAAAAGCGAAGATACTCCGAACCTTTGATTCCATTACTTCGCAGCTGTCGAAGGATTATAAGAAGTTCCAGTATTCGGGCATTGCAAAAGGAGCCAGATCAAACAGCTATGGCGGTGCGCTTCTCAGGCTCAGGGATGCGGGTATCATTTCATTCTGCCGCAATCTGTCGCTTCTTCAGCTTCCTCTTGCCGGTTTTGCGAAGGATGATGCCTTCAAGGTCTATATGAATGATACTGGCCTGCTTGTTTCGATGTATGAGCAGGGTACCGCACAGAGGATAATGACAGGGGAGATTGGACTTTTCAAAGGGGCGTTCTATGAGAATATCATGGCGCAATGTCTCCGTTCGCAAGGGTTCCCGCTGTTCTATTTTTCTCCATCCGATTCACTTGAGATTGATTTCGTCGTTGCCTCTGGAAGCGGCCCTTGCCCGATAGAAGTCAAAAGCGGTGAGAATAAGAAGTCAAAATCATTGAACACGATACTGAATACTGAAAAATACGGCGTATCGCATGCCATAAGGTTCTCAAGGAACAATATCGGGGAGGCTGGCGGAATACTTTCACTGCCTCTTTACATGGTGATGTTCTTGAAGCCCGATGAAAGCGGCGATGCTTTCCCCTCAGTAAGCCCTGAGGAAATAAGGCAGCATATCCCTGTGTGAAAAATGGAGCGCAGGCCAGGCCCCGCTCCATCTGTCACTGCTTCTTTTGAGGATTCTCCTCTTCCAGCTTCTCCTTCGCCACTGCGAGCATCAGCTTGATCCTGTTCTCCTGATTGACCTTTGTCGCCGAGGGATCGTAGTCGATCGGAACGATGTTTGAGTCAGGGTAGGCTTCCTTGAGAGGCCTGATCATGCCTTTGCCGCAGATATGGTTCGGAAGGCATCCGAATGGCTGCGTGCAGACGATGTTGTCATAGCCTTTCTCTATAAGCTCGACCATCTCCGCTGTCAGCAGCCAGCCTTCGCCCATCTTGCACCCTCTGTCGATGAATCTCTCTCCGAACTCCTCAAGCTCCTTGAATGTGGCAGCAGCATGGAACTCCCCATGCCTTCTCACAGCCTTGTCTGACCATTTCTCAATGATGGAAAGGAGAGGCAGTCCGATGTGCTTCATTATTAAGGCGTAGCGTCCTCTTCCTCCGTAATACTCCTCATCCTTTATTCCGTTTGAGAAGCAGTAGAGCGCGAAGCCCATCATCGGAGGAAGCATCACCTCGCAGTCCTCGCTTTCAAGCAGTCCCTGGAGGTTGCTGTTGCCTAGCCTGGAGTATTTCATGTATATCTCTCCGACAACGCCGACCTTGACCTTTGGAGTTCGCTTCACCTCAATCGCGGAAAAATCATCGGAGATCCTGTTCAGATTGCGCTTCAGGTTTCCCCAGAAATAGCCTCTGTTGCGTTCATAGCAGCTTCCAAGGTAATCGGTCCACTTGTCGATCAGGCGGTCTGTATCGCCCTTGTGCACCTCGTATGGGCGCGTCTGGTTTGAAAGCAGCATCAGCAGATCCCCATAGACGAGTGCTGAGAATGCCTGGACAATCATCGGGAATGTGATCCTGAAGCCGGGATTGGAGTTCATGCCCTGGAGATTCGCTGATATCACGGGGATGTTCTGTAGCCCCGCCCTCTCAAGCGCCTTGATCAGCAGGAAGTAGTAGTTGGAGGCTCTGCATCCACCGCCTGTCTGGGAGATGATGAGCGCGCATCGATCCTTGTCCACGAGCCCCCTGTGTATGGCATCGATCATCTGCCCGATCACAAGCAGGCAGGGATAGCACATGTCATTGTGGACGTACTTCAGTCCCTCCTGGATGACGGAAGGGGAGGAGTTCTCCAGAAGCAGCGCCTTGAAGCCATGCGTCGTGAATATCCTCTTCATGATATTGAAATGAACAGGCGACATGTTCGGTACGACAATCGTCCACCCGTCCTTCTTCATCTCCTCAGTGAATGCTCTTCTTTCCATTGCTTTCTTCCATCTCCAGCGCGGCGAAAAGGCTTCTCATCCTGATCTTGACAGCTCCGAGATTAGTGATTTCATCGATCTTGATCTGCGTATAGATCCGATCCTCAGCGCGGAGTATGTCCTTCACCTCATCCGTCGTTACAGCGTCAAGGCCGCAGCCGAACGATACCAGCTGCACAAGGTTCATCTCCCTATGATCCCTGACATACATCGCTGCATCGTACATCCTCGCATGATATGTCCACTGGTTGAGCACGTTATAGCCACTTCTTCCTGTAAGGGGTGCAATCGAATCCTCCGTTACTACGGAAGCGCCGAGCTGCACGATCATGCGGTCAATTCCGTGGTTGATCTCCGGATCGGTGTGGTATGGCCTGCCTGCGAGGACGATTATCGGCCTTCCTTCCTTCCTGGATTCCTCTATGATCTCCAGCCCTTTCTCCGACACCCGCCTACGATAGGATCCAAGTTCAGCAAATGCCTTCTCCACGGCTTTCATAGCCTCGTGGCGCCTGACACCGAAAAGCTCTGAGATGCGCTTTGCCAGATGCCTGGGATGCTCAAGCGAGAGGTATCCGAGTGTGAGAGGAATCCCCGACAGGTCCTGGTTTCCCTTTATGACCTCTCCATAGTAGGCGACAACGGGGCAGTTGAAATGGTTGTTCCCCTTGTCCTCGTTGATATTGTAGCTGGAGCAGGGGATGAATATCCTGTCCACCTTCTGATCCACCAGGTACTGCACATGGCCATGCATCAGCTTTGCAGGGAAGCAGACCGTGTCCGATGGTATCGATGCCTGTCCATGGATATACAGGTCACGGCTTGAGAACGGGGATACCACAGTATCATATCCGAGTTCCTGGAAGAGGGTGACATAGAACGGAAGAAGCTCATACATCCCCAGTGCAAGAGGAAGTCCCAGAGTACCCTTTGTCCCTTCCTTCCTCTTCCTGTATGTCTCAAGCAGTTCCTGCTTGTATGCATAGAGATCGTAGTGATCCGCTGAGGCAGGGGCCTTTCCTGTCACAGGCCGCTCGCAGCGGTTGCCGGAGATGAGACGGCGCTTCGTACCGAAGGTGTTGACTGTCAGAAGGCAGTGGTTCGTGCAGCCGCCGCAACGTGTGTTCCGCACGCTGTGGATCAGCGCATCAAGCTCCTCCTTCGGGATTATCGAAGAGGATCTCAGGTCGTCGCGCTTAGCCATCATCTGTGAGTACAGCGCAGCGCCATACGCTCCCATGAGCCCCGCGATCTGCGGTCTCACGACTTCCAGTCCAAGCTCCTTCTCAAAGGCTCTCAGGACTGCATCGTTGAGGAATGTCCCGCCCTGTACGACGATCCGTTTGCCAAGCTCCTCGGGATTCGATGTCCTTATGACCTTGTAGAGCGCGTTCTTGACGACGCTTATCGCGAGGCCAGCGGAGATGTCATTCACTGATGCACCGTCCTTCTGCGCCTGCTTGACGGACGAGTTCATGAATACAGTGCACCTTGACCCGAGATCCACCGGGGATACTGCCTCAGTGGCAAGGCGTGCGAATTCCTCAGCTCCTTTTCCGAGAGCGTTCGCGAATGTCTGCAGGAATGATCCGCAGCCGGAGGAGCACGCTTCATTGAGGAAGATGTCATCGATCACGCCATCACGGATACGGAAGCATTTGATGTCCTGCCCCCCGATATCGATGATGAAGTCGACATCAGGCATGAAGTGCTTTGCTCCGATGAAATGAGCTTCCGTCTCAACAAGGGAGTAGTCGAGTGAGAAGGCGGCCTTCATCAGATCCTCCCCGTATCCAGTGGAAGCGGATGAGGCAATCGTTATGTCGGGATACTCGTAATAGAGCGTTGACAGGAAGGAGCGGATGGCCTGTACGGGGTTTCCGTTGTTCGGACTGTACCTTGAGAGCAGCAGATCACCATTCTCCGCAAGCAGGCAGGTCTTTATCGTGGTGGATCCTGCATCGATGCCAAGGTATGCCCTTCCTGTGTATGTGCGCGGATCCCTGATCGGCACAGAGGCCTTTGAATGCCTTTCCCTGAATGCCTTGTATTCATCTTCATCTGCAAAGAGGGGATCGAGCTTGATGAAGCTGGAATGCCCGCTGTAGCTTTCGAGCGCCATGATGACATCAGAGAGCTTCATCCGCTTTCCGCCAGGGGAGAGCGCGGATCCCATCGCGACATAGTACAGTGAGTTGTCCGGGCAGATTCCCTCCGTCCCTATTGCCTTATCGAAGAAGTAGCGAAGGCGGGGGATGAATGTCAGAGGCCCTCCGAGATAGACGACCTTTCCCTCGATCTTCCTTCCCTGCGCGAGACCAGCAATCGTCTGGTTGACGACTGAGACGAGGATCGATGAAGCGATATCCTCCGTCTTTGCACCCTGGTTGATCAGCGGCTGTATATCTGATTTGGCAAACACTCCGCAGCGTGAGGCAATCGTGTAGATCTCCGTTGATTTCTCGCTCAGCGCGTTCATGTCCTCCATGCCGATGCCAAGGAGGGTCGCCATCTGGTCAATGAATGCGCCTGTTCCACCTGCGCATGTGCCATTCATCCTCACTTCAAGGCCGTGCTTCAGGAAGAGTATCTTCGCATCCTCGCCACCGAGCTCTATGATCGTGTCCGTGTCAGGGATGAATGTCCTGGCAGCGGTACGGGTGGCATACACTTCCTGGACGAATGGTATTGAGGCTGCTTCAGCCAGTCCCATGCCTGCGGAGCCGGAAAGGGAGATGGTGACATCCTCGTCCCCGATCTCCTTCATCATGGCCGAAAGCATCTCCCTTCCTTTCTCTATTATCTGGGAACGATGGCGCTGGTAATCACTGTAGGCTAGGGAGTTATCCTCTCTCAGCGCCACCGTCTTCATTGTAGTTGAACCAACATCGATTCCAACTTTCAGCATAACAGTATGAAATTATCGGAATTCACTTTTATGGGCAAGTGCCTTTTTACCTGCATGCCAAAGCTGTGGCAATGAATGCGGCAAGGAGGACCAGAGCGGCAGGGATGTACCGCTTGAGGAATGCCGGCCTTTCATCCTTTTCCATCAGCCGCATGGCCTCTATGGCAGGAAGGGAGGACAGCGTTCCTGAAGATCCGATTGCCGCTGTAGTGAGAAGGGTATCCCCTGAAGAAGCTGTAGAGGAAAGCATTGATGCAACTGTATGGGAACCGATGATCTCAGAGGCCACGATTCCCTTCCAGAGGAAGGCGCTTTCGAGGAAACCTGAAATGGCAGGGTAGATGCAGCTGCCGGCTATTGAGAGGAAGATCACTGATAGAAGCAGTGAATAGTCGGCTTTCAGGAATACGGATCTATCAAAGAGGATGAGTATCACGATGGTGAAGATGAGGATATCCACCCAGCGGAAGAGCCCCAGCGATGTGATCATCGCGATGAGGACGAGGCAAACGTAGAGCATCCTCATTCCCTTGTTGTATTCTCCTTCCTCGTATGGCTGCTGTATGTACACACGCTCTGCAAGTCTCCTTCTGAGAATGACTGCCAGAGAAGCTGCGATGACTGGCACAGAGACAAGGAAAAGGGGAAGCATCGAGCGTATGAAGGAAGTCTCTCCAAGTGCCTTGTGAAGCAGCATCCCGTTTATGCTGCCTGCAGGGAGAAGTGTGCTGCCCCCTGTTGCGGCAAGCGTGATGATCGCGGCGAATGAGGGGATCAGCTCCTTTCGCTCCCTCTTCCTGAGCGCCTCTGAGGCAACCGTGACAACTGCGGCGGAAGCGATGAATCCTGATATGAACGGGGACAGTATGAATGCAGCAGAGGCGAAGAACACTGCCATGGATCCGATCCTCTGGAATGCATCGAGGGGCCTTGCTAACGTGTTAAGCACACCTTCCTTCCTCAGTCCCGCTGTGGAAAGCGTCATCACGATGAGCATCGCGATCCCATTCCATTCCAGTGAGACGATCATCTCTCCCGTCGGAGGAGTGATGATGAATGAAAGGAGCATCAGTACCAGTGAGGTGATGAGAAGAACCGGATGCCCGGAAAGAGGTTCAGGCATCATGGTCTATTTCCCTCCCCATCGGATCGAATGAATATACTTTCGTGTTCCTGATCGCCTCTTCTATGAAGCTGTCCATTCCCAGTTCCTCGAAATGCTTTCTGGCAACTTCCTTCACAGGGCGTGTCACGGGATGCTTAGGGGAGAACACGACACAGCAGTCCTCATATGGCAGGATCGATGTCTCATATGTCCCGATCCTTCTCGCTTTCTCGGTTATCTCCTCCTTGTCCATTCCGACAAGGGGTCTCAGCACGACAAGATCGGTCATGCTGTCAGTGAAGTTCATCGCGTCAAGCGTCTGTGATGCTACCTGCGAAAGTGCCTCGCCTGTGACGATTGCGGAGGCTCCGTTCGCTTTCGCAAGACGCTCTGCAGTCTGCATCATCGAGGCACGGAACATCAGCGTTGCTTCTTCCTCATAGCCGTTGTCCCTGATGTGCACCTGCCCATCGGTGAATGGAACGACGAAGAGCCTCAGACCGCCGATATATGGAGCGATGATCGAACCAAGCGTCTTGACCTTGTCCAGGGCCAGCTCCGATGTGTAGGGATAGGCGTGGAAGTAGATTGCATCGAGCTTGAGGCCGCGCTTGGCCATCATGTATCCTGCGACAGGGCTGTCAATCCCTCCTGAAAGCAGGAGCATGCCCTTGCCAGCCGTTGCATACGGCAGTCCGCCTTCTCCTTTCTCCTCTTCTGTATAGAGGTATGCCTCTCCTCTGATCTCGCATGTGAGCGTATGGTCAGGATGGTTCAGGTCGACCGTCATATTCGGGAATACAGAGAACACCGTGTCCGCCAGAGTGCAGGCCATGGCGTGCGAATCGAGGGGGAAGGTCTTGTCCTCCCTCTTGACTGTCACCCTGAAGCTCTCCCCATCCCGGAAGGAGGATGATGGGAGTATCTCAGCGGCTCTGGCTTTTATCGCATCAACGCTCTTCTCCGCCTGATACGCCCTTGCAAAGCCTGTTATCCCGGGGGTTGTCCTCAGCGCTTTCTCGATGAGATCTTCATCTGCCTCCTCTGAGATCCTTGCATAGAGCCGTCCTTTCTGCTTCGTTATATCCGAATGATACGGTCTGAGCTTGTTCTTTATGTTATGCCTCAGCTGCTTCTCGAAGAGGTTCCTGTTGCCGCCCTTGAGGGATATCTCGCCCTCCTTGATCAGATATAGCTTATCTGCCATTACCTATCTCCCTGATGATCCTTATCAGATTCTCTGCATCATCCTCTGTCGTGCTGTTTGACAGCGATATCCTGACAGCGTTCCTTGCCTTATCAGGACGAACACCCATCGCGATGAGGATCTTCTCTCCTTCACCTTTTGAATTGTTGGAGCAGGCGGATCCTGATGATACGGAGACACCTCTGTCCGAGAGCATCCTCGTGTACACCTGCGATGGAAGCGGTCCCGAATAGGAGAGGATGTATGGCGATGACATCTCTGGCGATATGATCTGGAATCCCAGATCCGAGACAGCGCTTGCTATCCTCTCCTTCAGCGCAGCGGCTCTCAGGTTCTTCTCCTCACGCCCGACAAGCCATTCCTCCACAGCCACGCGGAGCGCTGAGATCGCGGGGAGGTTCTCCGTACCTCCTCTTTTGCCTTTCTCCTGGCCGCCTGCGGGGGCAAGCGGACGGAAAGCGGCACTGTTCTCAAGATACAGCATCCCGATGCCGCGAGGGCCGTTTATCTTGTGTCCTGAGAACGATGCCCCGTCTATTCCGATATCCTCTATCCGGTAATCGATCTTCCCGAGTGCCTGGACTGAATCGGCGAAGAAGAATATCCGCCGCTTTCCTTCCTTCTCATATTCCCTGACCGTCCTTACCAGCTTGTCGATCGGCTCGATGGCCCCGGTGACGTTATTGACGGCCATGATCGCAACGAGCTTTGTCTCTGGGGTGAGGGCTGCCCTGAGCTCTTCTGGATCGACAAAGCCATTCCTTGCCCTCAGCTCAGTCGTCCTCCATCCATGCTGGCGGAGCACCGGAAGCCATGATGAAACCGCTTCATGCTCTATCTTCGAGATTATGATATGCCCCGGAGTCGTAAAGAGCAGTGATGACATGACAGCGGCGATTGATTCAGTTGCGCCGGATGTGAAGAACAGCTGATTGCCATTTATCCCCATCAGAGAGGCAATGCATTCCCTCTCTTCCTCCAGCTTTTTCTTCGCCTCAATTCCTATGCGATGGACAGAGGATGGGTTTCCATAGAACCGTGATGATGCCTCTGCGTAGGCAGCGAGTGCCCTTTCTGAGAGCTTCGTTGTCGCGGCATTGTCGAAGTAGAGATCCATGGTCATAGATTAGACAGATATTCACCTTATTTTGCAAGGCGGTTATCATCATGGCATGGACAGCCTTTTTTCAGTACCGCTAAAGGATGGTATCGTGACTTCTGTCGATCTGTCACGCTCCCTCGATGATCTGTCAGAGACCATAGTGCAGTATGGCCAGAACGTGTTGTGCGTCGCGGATACGAACTCTGCGCGCTATCTGCCTTCCGGCGTGAACCATCTTGTCCTGCCTCCGGGAGAGACTGAGAAGCAGTGGCAGTCAATAGACAGGATCCTCTCCGCCGCGCTCTCCTATGGCATGGCGCGTGATGGTGTATTCATCGCGGTCGGTGGTGGTGTCATCCTCGACATGACAGCCTTCGCCGCTTCCATCTACATGAGAGGAGCGCGATGCGTTCTGGTGCCGACAACGCTCCTTTCAGCCGTTGATGCTACGCTTGGCGGCAAAACCGGTATCGATTACGGCGGAGGGAAGAACCTTGTAGGTACATTCTATCCCGCAGAGCGTGTCGTAATCGCGCCTCAGACACTCCTTTCGCTGCCTGAAAGGGAGTACAGATGTGGACTTGGGGAAGTCGTGAAGCATGCTTTCCTCTCTTCTGACAGGACACTCTTCGGTTTTCTGGAGCGCGAGCATGATGCCGTCCTTGCCCGCTCAGAGGAGGCGATGACGGAGATGATCAGGCTCTCCCTTGGCGTGAAGATCAGCTATATTACCCGTGATCCCGAGGAGAGGAAGGGAATCAGGAGCGCGCTGAACCTCGGACATACCTTCGGCCATGCGCTTGAGGCGATCAGGGGATTCTCCATTTCCCATGGCGAAGGGGTTGCGTGGGGTGTCGGAAGGGCATTCGATGCAGGGGTTGCAATAGGCATCACCGACCCGGGATACGCGGCACAGGCGCGGAGCCTGATGGATCTCTATGGTTTTGACAGCACCCGCTGCATAGTTTCAGATGAGTTTCCTGCGTTCTCACTGGCAATCGGCAAGGACAAGAAGAAGAAAGGCGGTGAGGTACGCTTCGTGCTTATGGCAGGGCAGGGGGAACCTGTGCTGATGCCGCTTCCGGATGATGCAGTGCGGAAAGCTGTTGTGGAGAATGGATGATGCTGAGGATAACCGTTCTGCTTGAGAACCATCTCTCGTCAAACAGATCCCTTTCAGCTGCCCATGGGCTTAGCCTCCTTGTCGAGGATGGCAGGAGCAGGGTTCTTTTCGACTGCGGTCCCGATGATCATTTCATGAGGAATGCCCATAGGCTTGGAATCGATCTCTCAGCGCTGGATGCTGCTGTGATCAGTCATTCTCACTATGACCATGCCGGTGGGATGCGTGATTTCATCGAAGCGGGGTACAGACCTGGCTGCATCGCAGTCGGCACGGGCTTTTCCGATCGGAAGCTCTCTAGGCATGGATCTGCGTATGCAGACCTCTCCGCTGGATGGGATGAGGCATTCGCATCTTCAGCGGGTATTCCTGTAATCCAGGTGGGGAAGGATATGGATATCGCTCCTTCAATGAGGATCGTGACGGGCTTTGGGAAAGGAAATGGCTTTGAGGTGATACCTGAACGCTTTGTGAAGGAAACCGATGGCGGCATCATTGCAGACATGTTCAACGATGAGATTGCGCTCCTTGTCCAGAGCAGCAAGGGAAATGTGCTCATCGTTGGCTGCTCCCATCCGGGAATCGTCGGGATAGTCGAGACGGTAAAGGAACGCTATGGCAGCATCCATGCCCTGATCGGAGGCACCCACCTTGCAGAGTGCTCTCCTAAGAGGATCGGAATGACGCTTGCGGCGCTGGAGGAGAGCGGGATAGCCCTCTTCGGGCTCTGCCATTGCACCGGCAATCCCGCTCTGGAGGAAGCGGAAAGACGGGGCATCCCTGTTACCGATCTCGGTTGCGGGGACACCATCATCATCTAATCATCCATATCCAGTGCGCTTGTGATCTTCTGCTGCAGTGCGAGGATCCTCTCCCTGAGCTTCATCTGCTTCTTTGGTATGCGGTCAATCATTGTTGAGAGCGCAAACAGTGTCTCCTTCGCAGCCGCCCCGATGCTCGGCATGGGGGAGAGGGAGTACCTGCCTCCTCTGTCCACGATGGCAAGATAGGAGAATTCCTTCTTCCCTGATACGAAAGGCTGGAACGCTGAATCGATGAGTGCCCCGATTTCCCCGTACTGCCTTCCCGCAGGATCGA
The DNA here is from genome assembly GCA_944392985.1 of uncultured Spirochaetaceae bacterium. GTDB lineage: Bacteria > Spirochaetota > Spirochaetia > Sphaerochaetales > Sphaerochaetaceae > Ornithospirochaeta. Next base: position 82,434 of record CALXYL010000005.1, read on the forward strand.
ACCGTCCCTTCATCTTGTTTCGCTTCGGGCTCTGGAGAAGCGGAATCAGGCTGAGCTCCTTGTCGATACGAGCCGCCTTGACCTGCGTCTTGGAAAGGCATTCGCCGCATCGGATGTAGAATTTCACCGATCCAGACCGCGTCGACAGCTTCCTCATATCGGAAAGAGGAACCGCGTATGCGATCTTCCCATGCTTTCCGTGGATCTCATACTTCTTCATTTCATCGCGGCTGTCGATCGTCATCAGCCTTTCCTTCTTCTTGTCTGCCGGATGCCTGAGAGCTTCAAGGAGCACTGGATCGACAAGCTGTATCCAGTCCTTCCTGAGCGGCGAGACCGTACGGGCATACATCTTCGTCGTCTGGACGATCTCACCGGCAAGGATGTACTGCGGAGGAATGGTAAACCACGCGGAACCCGGATGTATGAGAATCCTGTCGGCTGTCAGGGAGCGGTATGAGAAGCGGTCGATCTTCATGCAGACATACTGCCTGAGGCCGGAAGCAAGGCAGCAGAAGTAGTCAGCGATGGAATGCCTGTCAGGAATCGGGATACCCATGCCCGAGACAATCGCCTCAAGCTGCTCCTTGATATGGACGATCTCCTCCATTGCCTCGTAGTCGAGGTAGTGGTTCCTTGCATATGCCTGCTTCTCCTTCTTCCCCTGTATCTTCCTGTACTTGCCGTAGAGCGAGAGCATCGTTGAGAAATCACCATAGATGCTATCGGAAAGCGCGCGGTGTGCGTCCCGCGCGCGGAGCTCTTCTCCGGGAGGAAGGGTATAAGGTGTCTTTGCGGAAAGGAACGCCACTGCGATGAGCACATCGGATATCACATCGGGGTAGTTCATTATCGCCTCGACTATGACACGGGAAAGGCGTGGAAGGAGGGGGAAGATGATCATCATCTCCCCGATCTGCGTAAGATGGTGGTCCTTCTCGATGGCTCCGATGATCATGAGCGTCTCCTCCGCTGACTGCAGGGCGCTCTTCTTAGGCGGTGTGATGAACGGGAATGAGCTGGTGTTGTAGATCCCGAGCTCGCTCATCCTGAGGACGACCTCAGCCAGATCGGAGTGGAGTATCTCCTCCTCAGCGTATTCCGGTCTCGTTCGGTAGCTCTCCTCGCTGTACATCCTGTAGCAGATCCCGGGAGCTGTGCGTCCAGCCCTTCCTTTGCGCTGGTCAGCCGCTGCCCGTGATATAGGCATTGGGAGGAGTGCTGATGTGAAGTTCTTCTGGTTATAGAAGCTGATCTTCGCCATGCCGGAATCTATGACAGTCCTTATGCCATCAATCGTTATGGATGTCTCGGCGATATTCGTGGCGACAACGACCTTCATCCGTCCTTCTTCCGTTGGGATGAATACCCGCTCCTGCTCCTCTTTTGAGAGCCTGCCGTAGAGAGGGTATATCTGGTACACTCCAGATGTGTCCGAATACTCCAGTTCCTCGATGCAGCGCTTTATCTCTGCTTCCCCTGGAAGGAAGATCAGAACATCCCCTTCATTGTCATCCCAGCTCTTACGGACAAGGGATGACACCTTCGCGTAGTAGTAATCCTCCGTCTCCCTGCTCAGGATGGCAGGAACATAGACTGTCTCTACTGGGTACGGGCGGGAATCTATTGAGATGATGGGTGCTCCATCGAAGAATGCGGAGAACGATGAAGCGTTGATCGTTGCGCTTGAGATGATGATCCTGAGATCATCCCTCTCCCTTGCTATCTCCTTGAGAAGTCCCAGGATGAAGTCTATGTTCAGGCTTCTTTCATGGGCTTCATCGACCATTATGACTGAATACCTTGAGAGGGTGCGGTCCTGCTTGACTTCCTGCAGCAGGATCCCATCCGTCATGATCTTGATCCTTGTGTTCCTGTCGGATGTGTCGGCGAACCTCATCTTATAGGCACAGAGGCTGTCATCGCTTCCAAGCTGCTTCCTGATGAATCCGCAGACTGAAACTGCCGCGATCCGCCGCGGCTGCGTGATGCCGATGATACCCTTTCTGTCGTATCCGGCTTCCTTGAGGATCAGCGGGATCTGGGTCGTCTTTCCAGATCCCGTGGGGCTCTCCACGATGATTGTCCTGTTCGCTTCAAGCCCCTTCAGTATCTCATCCCTGTGCCTATAGACAGGTAGATCCCTGAATGCGATCAATGGCGGCTTCCCTCCCTGATCCATGCAGCCGCGCCTTCATAGGGGTGCGTTTCCCTTGTCCTCAGATCCTTGACGGTTATCTCATCTCCTGCTGTCAGCATATAGGGGATCGAGTTGAGTTCAGCATATGCATAGATCTTCTTCATCTTCGCATCCGGGATGAGGTACATCGCAGTCCTTATTCCCTCTGCTCTGAGGCTCTGTGCTATCCTTGCGGCCTCCGTTTCCCGTCCCGGGACAGGAACAATGAGGACATCTGCAGATGAAGTGGACTTCAGAAGCGGGCTTCCAAGCTCCTCAAGCGCTGCAAGGAGCCTGTCGAGACCTATCGATGAGCCAACTCCCGGAAGCTGTTCCTTCATATAAAGCGATGCCAGGTTGTTGTAGCGTCCGCCGGAGCAGACAGAGCCGATGGACGGCAGATCGGTGAGGAATGTCTCATACACGATGCCGGTGTAGTAATCAAGGCCGCGGGTGATGGAGGGATCAAGGACGAACGACTCTTCGATCCCGAGTTCTGAGAGCATGGAATAGATCTCCCTCATGCGCTTTGAGGATTCTGTCCCGCCTCCGCAGAGCGCTTCCAGCTTTCCAAGCGTTTCAAGGAATCCGGATCCTTCGCCTGCGGTGATGTATTCCATGATCCTCCCGGCTTTCTCTTCAGATGAAGTGATGGCACAGAGCTGCGCCATGACCTCATCGCTGCCGATCTTCCTCAGCTTGTCGACGGTCCTGAGCACATCGATGCTCCTGTCGCCAAGCGAAAGAGTGGTGAGGAAATCACTGAAGAGCCCCCTGTGTGACACCCTGAATGAATAGCGTTCTATTCCAAGGGCGGCGAATGAGGAGTGCATCATCGAGAGGATCTCCGCATCGGAAAGTGCATTGTCAGCACCCACAAGATCGAAGTCACACTGCATGAACTCCCTGTAGCGTCCTTTCTGCGGATTCTCGCCGCGCCATACCTTTGAGATATGATAACGCCTGAAAGGAACTCCCACCTCGCTGCTGTGGGCTGCCATGAATCTGGCAAATGGGACTGTCAGGTCAAAGCGCATCGCGACATCCCTTCCTCCATTGTCATGGAATCGGAATATCTGCTTATCCGTCTCCCCGCCGCCTTTTCCAAGGAGGACATCCGTATATTCAAGCACCGGGGTATCGATAGGCGCGAAGCCGTATGAGGCGAATACATCCTCAAGAACCCTGATGATTCTTCTCTTCGGCAGCTCATCCTTCGGAAGGCTGTCCCTGAATCCTTTGAGAATAACTGGATCGATCATGCGATGATGATACCATGAAGGGAGGATCTTGTCCGCACTCTCCTGATGCGGTGTATCATCGGGGTATGAAAGGGTATTCATACTTTTTATGTCCGGAATGCGGTTCAGTCACAGTCTCCTCCTCTCCGGTTTCAGTTGCCTGCTGCGGATCACCTCGTCAGCCGCTTGTGATCGAGGAAGGGGGAAGCGATGCATTCAGCATCAGGACCGATGGAGATGAGCTTGTGATCTCTATCTGCCATCCGATGACGAAGGACTTCTATATACCGTTCATCGCGCTTGAAGGCTGGAACGGTGTGATTGTGAGAAAACTCTATCCTGAGTGGGATGCTGACGTGATCATTCCCCGCCAGAAGGGGCGGCTTGTCTGGGCCTTTTCATCAGGCCGGGCATTCTCAGAGAAGGTCTAATCTTGCTAAAGCTCCGGTTTTTCCTATAAATTAAGCCTGTGTTCATACGGTATAAGAATGACGGGAAGGGGAGAAGCGTTCCTGTCGCGAAGATATATACGCAGAAGGAGCATCCTGTAACCAACAGCCAGATAGACAAGGATGCGCTTTGGGCGATAAGGAAGATACAGCAGTCGGGCGGCGAGGCATATATCGTCGGCGGTGCCATACGCGATATACTCCTTGGGCGGAAGCCGAAGGATTTCGATATCGCTACATCCCTATCCCCGCGCCAGGTGCAGAGGATGTTCTGGAACGCAAGGATCATCGGGAGGCGCTTCCGCATAGTCCATCTCTTCTTCAGCGGCAAGATCATCGAGGTGACGACATTCCGCTCCGATGAGGAGAACTTCGAGGATGGCCGCAACAATGTATTCGGAACGATAGAGCAGGATGCGAAGAGGCGTGATTTCTCCATCAACAGCCTCTACTACAATCCTGCAAACGGACATCTGATTGATTTCAACGACGCGCTGCCGGACTTCCGCCGCCGTGTCATCCGTTCCCTTATACCGCTTTCATATACCTTCACAGAGGATCCTGTGAGGATGATCAGGGCTCTGAAATACCAGGCTACGACGGGATTTGAGCTGAAGCGCGATGTGAGGAAGGCGATCAAGCGCAATGCTGAGTGCATCGCCTCATGCTCGACGTCAAGGCTTACGGAGGAAGTGTCAAAGATACTCTCTTCCGGATCCTCCTATGAGATCATGATGAATCTCAGGAAGTATGGACTGCTTTCATTCATCCTTCCCTGCTGGTCGATGTACTCAGGAATCAGCGCGATCCGCGAGTCCCTTGAGGCTCTTGACAGGAAGACGATGGAGAGCAAGGAGAGCGGGGAGGCTGTCGGGAAGGAGGAGATGATCTACGCGATGATCAAGCCGCTGCTTGTATTCGAGAATCCTTCATCGATGACTCCAGATGAGCTTTTCCATGAAGCGTTCAGACAGGCCAAGATCCTTGTTTCGCCGATGACACCACCGAATTATGAGATGGAGAAGGCAATAGACCTCATCCTTTCAGATATGGATGTGAAGCGCGTCAGGGCAAGGCGATCAGCAGAGGCAAGGGCACCAAGGAAGAAGCCGAACAACCTCGGAAGGAAGAGGGCTGCGGCGGAGGAGCTTGCAGTAGTCCCATCCTCAAAGCGCAGGAAACGCAGGAAGAAGGGCAAGGGAGACAGGATACCTGTCCCTGAGGCTCCGAAGACGCTTGCAGAGGAGCACGACCTCTAGCCCCATTCTTCTATTTCAATGCTTACCGAGCGTACCATGACACCTCCGTATCGCTCGATGCAGTCCGTGATGTATTCCTGCAGGTCGGAGATCGTCGTTCCGACGTAATGGCGTGCGGGAAGCTGGAGTGTCACGCTGATGGAATAGGTCGAATCGCTGTTCCTCGTCCCCCGCACCTTCTTCACCTTCATCACAGCATCATATTCCCCGATGGCATGGCGCACCATCTGAGTAAGTACCGCTTCAGAGAGCTCTTCCTTATCCGGTCTGGAGAATTCAGGGCGTACGATCGTTTTCTCATATGTCTGCTGCTTCTTCTTGATATGGCCCTTGCCCATGAACACCTTCATCGAGTCATAGACGATCTGGGGAGCTGAACGGGTGACCTCTATGGACGGCACGGGAATGACATGCTTCCCTTCGGTGTACCTTATCCTCATCGCTGTCTCGATCTCCTCCTCAGTGGCTATATCCTCGATATGGATGATCTTCTCCGGCGCAGGCAGATCGAGCCTTTTGGCGATCTTGTCTGCCATCTTCTCCGATGTGCCTATGATGAGTATCCTCTTGTATCTTTCCCTTAGCAGTGCGCTGAGTATCTCATTGCGGTGATCATCATCATCAAAGACAGCAGTCCTGACAGCGGCAATGAAATTCGGATCACGCTTCGCGGAGTGTCCGGCGAGAATCCTGTCGCCCTTGATGAGCAGGCCGTCATCGATGATCAGGTCGATGTGGTACTTCGCAGCAACGAGCTTCGAGTGATAGCTCTTTCCTGTCCCCGACCGTCCGACGAGAGCGTAGACCTTCACCCCCCTGAGTTTTGAGAATGCGAACTGGAAGATCCGATTCATGGTTCCATAATAGCATCGTGTGCATGCTTTGGATAAGTCCCAGCGGCTGCAAGAAACGGTTTCCATGCTGAAACAAGGCGTTCAAGGGACCATGAAGCATTCGCTGGCGATGTGGATGGAAGCCTTGTTGCCTTGATTCCCGTCTCCGGGAAAATGAGATCCATATAGACATCATAGGCCTTGCTGCCGTTTGCAAGTATGCTTGTGATCTCTGTTTTCCCTAAAAGCCATGGAATGTCATTGGCCTTGAAGTCCTCTATAGCGCTGTCCGCAGATCCTTCGATGCTGCAGGAGGCGATTGAATCCCATAGCGCTATATGCTTCTCATGAAGCAGCGTGCACTTCTGCTCCATGCTTTGAAGGGAGCATGAGAACACCCGTTCAAGCATCGGCCAGAACCTGTTCCGCGGGTGTGCATAGTAAAAGCCCTCTTCCCTGGACCTCACCGAAGGAAAGGAGCCAAGCACGAGTATCCGTGACGAGCCGCTGAATATCGGAGGGAATGGATGTTTCTCTATGGACATGAAACAATTATCCCCGATTCCATGTCAATCATCAAGTATTGATAAAACATAAATAATATTGTTAAATCGGAATGAAAAATACTTATATAGTTGAGATGATGATTGTTTTCATAATGCGGATAAAACACTATCGATAACCGATTATTCATATTCGCTGAAAGCGTTTTCCCTTAACCTTGCTGTTGAGAATCACATGACTACGTTATACAATCGGACTGTCTATAAGGAGCGTTTTTCGATGAAACTTGCCACTTTCAGGCGTGGTGGGGTTCACCCTGCTGACAGGAAGCAGCTTTCCAAGGAAAAGAGGATCGAGAGGATGCCTCTGCCGGAGGAGCTTATAGTGTCCATGTCCGAGCATCTCGGTGCCCCTGCTGTGCTGACAAAGAAGAAAGGCGATACCGTTACCAAGGGGGAGGTTATCGGAACAGCCTCTGGATACATCTCAGCGGATGTCCATAGCCCTGTGGATGGAGTCGTCAAGGAGATAAGGAAGGTACGCGCGCAGTCCGGCGCGGTCGCTGATGCCGCTGTCATCGCAGTTGATGATGTGCAGAGCGATCCGTGGGGAGAGGAGCATGACTGGAAAGGCATGTCGGGAGAGGATCTTCTTGATCTGGTCCGTTCGATGGGCATAGTCGGCATGGGAGGAGCGACATTTCCCACAGCCGTGAAGCTCACGATACCGATGGGCAAGAGCGTCGATGCCTTGATCATCAATGGTGTCGAGTGCGAACCATATCTGACTTCTGATTACCGTTTGATGATCGAGCACCCCGATGAGGTGCTTGAGGGGGTCATGGTTGCTGCGGCAATCGTCAATCCTAAGAGAATCATCATCGGAATCGAGGCAAACAAGATGGATGCAGTGAGCCTTCTTTCATCGAAAGCCTTATCGAGCGGATATCCTATAACAGTGATGCCTCTGAAGATGAAGTATCCTCAGGGTGATGAGAAGCAGCTGATAAAGGCAACGATCGGACGTGAGGTCCCTTCCGGCAAGCTCCCTCTCGATACAGGCGCGGTCGTCTGCAATCTCGGCACATGCTTCGCTCTCTATGAAGCGGCTGTATACCACAAGCCCCTTGTCGAGAGGGTCATAACCGTATCTGGCGAATCAATTGCAGAGCCGAAGAACATCCTCGCTCCGATAGGGACGAAGTTCTCTGATCTCATCGCGTACTGCGGCGGTGAGAAGGATGATGCTGTCTCCGTTGTTGCAGGAGGCCCGATGATGGGGTTCGCCATCTCCGATGAGGATACGCCGATGGTCAAGGGCTCCGGCGGCCTTCTTGTCCTCCCCGGACTTGTCGATGATTTCTCAGCGCCATGTGTCCTCTGCGGCAAGTGTGTCCAGCACTGCCCGATGGGACTGCAGCCGAACAGGATGTTCAGGAATATCAAGTACGGCAACTACCAGGCTGCGATTGATCTTGGCCTGATGGATTGCAAGGAATGCGGATGCTGCGCATACACATGTCCGTCGCATCTGCCTCTTGTGCAGGGCTTCAAGCTCGGTAAGAAGCTAGGGAGGAAGAAGAAATGAAGACAGTCCGAACCAGTCCTCATATACATGGTCCGCTAAGGACGGACAAGGCGATGCTCTTTGTTATCGTGGCGCTTCTTCCGTCCGCTCTCTGGGGTGTCTTTGCCTTCGGCCCAAGAGCCCTTCTTGTGCTTGCCGTATCAGTGGCGGCATCCGTTCTCACGGAGTACCTTCTCGGCCTTGTTTCAAAGGAATTCACCCTCAAGGATCTCTCGGCGGCTGTCACCGGCCTGCTTGTCGGCATGAATATGCCGCCTGCAGTCCCTCTTTATATTCCGATCATAGCTTCTGCGTTCGCCATCGCCGTCGTGAAATGGACATTCGGCGGTCTCGGATGCAACTGGATGAATCCTGCGCTTGCAGGGAGGGTGTTCGTGTTCTTCTCGTTCACATCGCAGATGAGCGCATTCTTGCTTCCGCGCTGGATGAGGCTTGACGCCGTTTCATCGGCAACACCGCTTTCGGCTATGAAGACAGCCGTCACAGGAGGAGCGCAGGGGCTGAGCCAGGATCTGCTTGCAGGTACGATTCCGAATACCGATCTGGCTCTCGCTGTCGCGGACAGGCTTGGAATCTCGCCATATGCAGTCGATGCGTTCCTCGGGAATGTGGGAGGATGCATCGGAGAGGTATCGGCGCTTCTGCTCCTTGCTGGTGGTATATTCCTTCTTGCGACGAAGATCATAACCTGGCGCATACCGGTGGTGTATATCGGGTCATTCGCGCTCCTTTCATGGGTGTTCGGAGGCATTCCGTATGGGCAGGGACTCTTCGGAGGCGAGGTGCTTGTGCCTGTTTTCTCGGGTGGACTCATGCTTGGCGCGTTCTTCATGGCCACCGACTGGGTCACGACACCGACAACACCGAAAGGGGAGATCATCTTCGCGCTCGGCTGCGGTTTCTTCACGTTCCTCATCCGTTATTTCGGATCCCTTCCAGAGGGAGTCTCGCTTGCGATCATCCTCATGAATATCGTCACTCCTACGATTGACAGATTCGTGAAGGTGAAGCCTTTCGGATATGTGAAGAAGCCCAGGAAGAAGGAGGCAAAGGCATGACAAGGTATATCAAGACAGCTGTCATACTCTTCCTCATCTGCGCAATCTGCACAGCGCTTTGCGCTCTCGTCAATGAGGTGACAGCGCCTGTGATTGCAGCCAATACGGAGAATGACCGGCTCTCGGCGCTTTCCGATGTAGCAGCTGGACTGGAGATCGGGGAGCAGGTGGATGTCGGTGACGGAACGGTCAATTACTACATACCGCTTTCCGATGGCGGCGGCATAAAAGGCTATATCGTTGAGCTCAGCGCCTCAGGATATGGCGGTGCCATGACAGTCATCGCCTCCTATGGCGATGATGGATCGCTGATGCAGGCAAAGCTGACAGCCAACTCTGAAACACCTGGCCTTGGAAAGAAGGCTGAGGATCCTGGATACATGGATATGTTCATCGGCCTCGGCGCTGATGAGCCGCTGCCTGCCTCGAAGAGCGATCTGAGCGCAGAGGATAATGCTGCTGTATCCGGAGCTTCCGTCACATTCGGCGGTATTTCATCTGCATTGATAAGCGGCTCTGATTTCGTGAAGGGCCTTGGAGGTGCTGTATGAGCCATATCAAGGAGCTGACCAAGGGTATCTTCAAGGAGAACCCGACATTCATCATCATGCTGGGCATGTGCCCGACGCTCGGTGTGTCCACGCAGGTGTCCAATGCAATCGGTATGGGCGTGAGCGTGATCTTCGTGCTCACATGCTCGAATATCTTCATCTCGCTGCTGCGCAAGGTGATCCCCGATTCCGTGCGCATCCCGTGCTACATCGTCATCATCGCGTCCTTCGTCACGATCGTCGAGATGGTCCTGCACGCATTCGTCCCGTCTGTGTATGAGGCTCTCGGTGTCTATCTTCCGCTCATCGTCGTCAACTGCATAATCCTCGGACGCGCAGAGGCGTTCGCCGGCAAGAACGGTGTGCTGGACAGTGCGCTCGATGGCATCGGGATGGGGATTGGCTTCACGCTCTCCCTTTCGCTCATCGCGCTGATCCGCGAGGTATTCGGTGCCGGTACGATCACGCTCTTCCCTGTAGGGTCTTTCAGCGGCGTCATATCGATTCCCGGCCTCTCGGAGTCACCGGTTCGCGTGCTCACGCTCGCTTCTGGCGCTCTTCTTCTGATGGGATATCTCAAGGCGTTCTTCCAGTGGAAGACGTCGCGCTCAAGAGGAGGTGAGGCATGAGCTACATAGGAATAGTCATCACCTACGTATTCATCCAGAACTTCATCCTTGTCCAGTTCATGGGCCTCTGCCCGTTCATCGGTGTCTCTAAAAACAGTGAGAGCGCTATCGGAATGGGCGTCGCGGTCACGTTCGTTACGGCGATCACTTCAGTCGTATGCTGGGCAGTGAGCCGATTCTTCCTGATCCCGTTCGGCCTGGAGTATCTGCAGACAATCGCGTACATCCTCGTCATCGCGGCGCTTGTTCAGCTTGTCGAGATGATCATCAGGAAGATGAGTCCCGGGCTTTACCAGGCGCTTGGAATCTATCTGCCTCTGATCACTACAAACTGTGCTGTCCTCGGTATCGCAGTCATCAACGCGGACAACGGGTACAACCTCATCGAGAGCTTCCTCGCAGGCCTTTCTGCCGGTCTTGGATTCACGATGGCGATCGTGCTGATGAGCAATATCCGCGAGAAACTTGAGATGACGCCGGTGAGGAAGGTATTCCGCGGTGTCCCGATCGCGTTCATTTCCGCAGGTCTCATGGCGCTCGCGTTCATGATGTTCGATCAGAGCCTGCTGAATAATCTGCATCTCAGGTAAGGAGGGAGAGGATGTCTGTTGTAATCGCATTCCTTATTGTCGGAATACTCGGGCTTGTCCTCGGCCTTGGCCTTGCCATCGCGGATAAGAAGCTCGCAGTCGAGAAGGATCCTAAGCTGGAGGAGCTGGAAAGCATCATGCCCGGCGCCAACTGCGGCGGATGCGGCTATGCCGGATGCCAGGCATATGCTGATGCTGTGTTCAAGGGTGAAGCGCCTGCAGGGCTCTGCTCTCCAGGAGGGGAGGCTCTCGCAAGGAGAATGGGGGAGATACTCGGAATCGAGGTCGAACTCAAGGAGCGCATGGTTGCGTTTGTTTTCTGCCGCGGAAACAGCACTGTAACCAAGACGGATTATGAATACAAGGGAATGGCTGACTGCAATGCCGCCGCGCTTCTGCAGGGCGGTCCTTCCGCATGCAAGGAAGGATGCCTCAGGCTTGGTTCATGCATCGCTGTCTGTCCCGCCGCTGCCATCTCCCGCACGGAAGAAGGGAGCATCGTGGTGGACAAGGAGAAATGCATCGGATGCGGAAAGTGCGCTGAGGTCTGTCCCAATCATGTCATCAGGCTCGTTCCGTACTCAGTGGAATGGCTCTGTGCCTGCAATAACCACGAAAACGGGGCAAAGGTCCGCAAGGCTTGCCAGGTCGGGTGCATAGGCTGTAAGATGTGCGAGACGAAAGTCCAGGACAGCCCGTTCTCTGTTGAGGCGTTCCTTTCGTCGAATGACTGGAATAAGGATCAGGGCGCAGCAGAGGCGGCCGCAGAGGTCTGCCCGCAGAAGTGCATCGTGAGAAGGAGCTGATTTGAGGATCGCACTCGGTATCTACACGGAGATGTCCCTGTCGTCTCCTCTGGGGGCGTATCAGCGGGCGCTTACGCTGGTGTATAAGCCGGTGCTTTCCTTCATGTACAACAACCCTGGCGTTAAGCTATCGCTTTATCAGAGCACCGCAATGATGAAGCACCTCGCTTCCGCCTGCCCTGAAGTCAATCTTCTGATCTCTTCCCTCGCGAAGCGTTCAGATCTGGAGCTCGTCACGGGAACATACAGCCAGGCGATCCTCTCGCTCAATCCTCCGAAGGACAGATCGCTGCAGATCGAGAAGATGACGACGCTCATCAGGCGTTATTATGGCGTCAGGGCAACAAGCTGTTTCTTCTATGGTCAGATATGGTCTCCATCCTTCATTCACAGCCTGCGCAACACGGGCATTTCCAGTGTTGTCATATCTGCCTACAAAGCAACAAGCCGCGAGGTTGTCGACTCCTCTTCATTTACGATGAATGAGCTTGGCAAGAAAGTCGGGATAAAGGTGATTTCCGATAGCGTCTCGCAGCTTGTTTCGCGCTATGCTCAGGGAGAGGCCACCCTTTCGGATGTCACAGAGGGCATTATGGAAGCTGCATCTTCTGGAAATGATGAGAGTGTGGTGTTCATCAACATCGATCAGCTGCTTGAGGGTTCGGCACGCTCCGGCGATGACGGCATCCTTCCTTCGTTCCTTCCTTCCATCCTCTCGTCGCTTGGTGAAGGGACGGTACTGCTTCCATCGATCAGCACCGATAAGCCCGGTTATCTTGACAGTGGCTGGTACGGCCGTGATGCTTATGCCCAGTCGCTTCATTCCTTCAATGATATCTTCATCAGGAATGAGAACTTCCGCTATCTCCTGAATCGGTATATAGCTCTCAGCGAGAGTGTTTCGCAGTTCAAGAAGGACAAGGCAGCAAAGAGGGATGCAGAAGGGGAGCTCTTCCATGTATCCATCGGGCCTTTGTTCATCCATGACGCGGAATGCACTCCTTTGCGGCTCTATGAGCGAAGGCTGTTCTGGAGGGCAATCATCGAGAGCGAGCGATGCATCGAGAGCATCGATGATCAGTCGCTCAAGGCCGAATACGATTATGAGGAGATAGGGGAGAATGATTTCGTGGCGAGGAACAAGGTGTTCACCGCTGTCCTCTCTCCTAAGGGAGGAGCGCTCGCCGAGCTATGCTACAAGCCGCTGGCGATCAATATCCTCGATACACGTGTGCCATTCGATAAGACATTCCCCCATGTTGATATGATGAAGTCCTTTACGGACCGCTTCAGCATTGGAGGCAGGGCGGTGGACCTTTCACGGGAGATGTTCGATGCCGAGGTGATCTCACGGACGCGAGGTGAGTATCAGTTCTCATTCTCTGGAGAGGGTCTTTCGATCATCAAGCATTTCAGGCTGCGGCAGCAGACTGTCGTGCTTGAGTCCACGATCATTGCTTCTTCTGACATGGATGGCGAGTACACGGTCTGCGTGAGCATGTCCATGCAGGATATGGTCCTTGGATCATTTGACCAGAGGAAGCAGATGGTGCTTGGCAGTCTTGAAGATGCCCGTACCGTCAAATATACTGAATCGCAGTCTGGACTGAGCCTATCGTTTTCATCGACAGAGCCTTTCAGGGTCTCTGAGGAACGGAGCCGGCAGACACAGAATACATCAATCGGCATAGAGTCGTTCGAGCTATGTACCACGCTCTTCTTCTCCTTCCCATTGAAGCTGGAGGCGGGGGAGGCCAGGACAATCAGGTTCATTCTCAGGGCGAGCGACAGCCGGAAGGACAGGGAGTGATATGTTCATAGAAAACCGTTCAAAGTTCGAGGATATCAAGGAAGAAGCCTACGCAGTATGGAGGCGTCTTTGAGGAGGCTGGTACTGAATCAAAGATAAAGGCCATTGAGGAGGAGACCGCTGCTCCGGATTTCTGGAATGACTCCGAGAAGGCGGAGAAGACGTTCCAGAGCCTTACTGCGCTCAAGGACAGCTACTATCCCTGGAAGGAGCTTATTGATGAGATCAATGAGACCGAGGAGCTTATCGAGCTCTATCAGGGAGAGGAGGATGAGGATCTGAGGGCGGAGCTGGAGGGGCAGATCGAGAAGATCGACAGCGTTTTCAGGCCACTCAGGCTCAAGACTCTCCTTGATGGGAAGAATGACAAGAACAATGTGTTCCTCACTGTCCATTCCGGAGCTGGCGGCAACGAGGCTTCCGACTGGACACAGATGCTGATGCGCATGTACACGAGATGGGCTGAACGCCATGGCTTCAAGTGCGAAGTGCTTGATATGCAGGAGGACGAGGGCGGAATCAAGAGCGTTTCGATCAAGATCTCCGGTCCATATGCGTTCGGGTACCTCAAGGGAGAGGCAGGGGTGCATCGCCTTGTGCGTATCTCTCCTTTCGATTCCGCGAAGAGGAGGCATACATCCTTCGCTTCAGTCTATGCATCCCCTGAAGTCGATGATGATATCGAGATAGAGCTCAAGCCAGAGGATTACCGTCTTGATACCTATCGCGCGGGAGGTGCCGGCGGCCAGCATGTCAACAAGACCGACAGCGCTGTCAGGATCACGCATTATGCGACGGGCATCGTTGTCCAGTGCCAGAATGAGCGCAGCCAGTTCATGAATAAGGATGTCGCGTTCAAGATGCTTCGTTCCAGGCTCTATGAGTATTACCAGAAGAAGAGGGAGGAGGAGCATCAGAAGGATGCCATCGCCAAGAAGGATATCTCATGGGGAAACCAGATCAGAAGCTATGTATTCCAGCCCTACACGCTTGTGAAGGATCATCGTACAGGCTGCCAGACTGGGAACATCTCCGCTGTAATGGATGGCGAGATCGATGATTTCATTGAGAGCTATCTCCACTTCCAGAAGGAGGCTTGAGCTTCTTGCTATCATCCTGATGCTGCCATCCTTTCTGATGGCGGCATCATTCAGGCTTGCGGTGGTGACTGACAGCAGGCCCTACAGCGCGATGCTCTCGGATGCTCTCGCTCTTGTCCCGGGGCCTGTCACGGCTCCGGATGCGCTTTCTGATGCTATGGCTGATGATGCGCAGCGCGCAGTCTATGCAAGGGAAGCGGAAGTGTCCTCTTTAAGGCGGCGTGAGTCCTTTGCCGCTCTCGAAGCACTTTCTGATGAGGCCACATCGGGAGATACTGATTACTTCCTGGAGATCGTCGAGCCCGTGTTCTCACCGGAGGAGAAGGGGTTCCTCTTCTCCGGGGATGAGGATGCCAGATGCTTCCTGATGCTTCGTGAGGATCTTGATGCACTGGTTGTTGCAGATGTGGAGGAGGATGGGATGCTCTGTGAGAGCACGCTGCGTTTGAATGGGGAAGAGGTCCACCATTCGCTTTATCTCCCCTCTGACGAGAGTGTGGAGTTCATGGCGATCCTCTCAGTCCTCACCGGCTATCTTAAGGGGCCTTTATTTGCGGTTGTCCGTGTCGATGTCCCTGAAAGCGTACTCGTGCAGGTCGATGGCGATGAAGTGAAGCCGATCAGGGGGTGCATCGTGTTGGAAAAAGGAGAGCATCGGTTCTCCTTCTCCTCCCCTGATTACGAGAATGCGGTGATGGAGGCTGATGTGGCGGATGGGACAGTGGTTGCACCATCTCTTCAAAAGCGTTCCTTCGGGCCTCTTTTCGTTTCCTCTCGTCCCTATGGCAGCACTCTCTCTTTCCGTGGGCTGGAGCAGGATAGCCATCTGGTCAGCAATGCTGTCATACCTTTCCAGATGACGCTCACACATCCTGGTTTCAGTGATCTCTCTGTGCAGTCGAGGCTTCCGATGGAGACGATCCATGTCAGCCTCCGACCGGAGTGGATGGCGGATGAGGATTTGATAGGAAGGGCGAAGGATCGGTTCTATACCAATCTGATTGCCACGATCGTATCATTCGGATGCTATGTGGCGTCCGGCTCCCTTTCTGATATATTCACAGAAGTGGAGCTCAGGCCCGTCGCAGCTCTCGCGGCGGGGATCAGCATCGTGCAGCTTGTGGAGCTGTTCGATTCCATGTTCGATTATTACCAGGCTGCCCGTCTGGGCATTTAGGAGGGAATATGTTCTTCAGGAAATTCGGTGAGAAGCTGAAGAGCCTCTTCGGAGGAAGGAAGATAGACGAGGCGTTCTTCGAGGAGCTTGAGGACACGCTGATAGAAGGGGATCTCGGCGCGAGGCTGACCGATGAGATCGTTGAGGAGCTCAGGGAGACTGCCAGACGCGAGCATATAACGGAGGCTGCTGATCTGCAGAAACGCATGAAGGAACTGCTTTCCGCTTACATCAGGGCCTACGATGAGAAGCCGGAGAAGGGCAGCCTCAATGTCTATATGATCCTTGGTGTCAATGGAGTGGGGAAGACAACGACGATCGCTAAGATGGCAAAGCTCTTCTCGGGAGAGGGGTATAAGGTCCTTCTTGCCGCTGGAGACACATTCCGTGCCGCCGCTGTTGATCAGCTGGAGATCCATGCTGACCGTCTTGGAATGAGGATCGTCAAGCAGCAGATGGGCTCTGATCCTGGTGCTGTGATATATGATGCGATCACATCCGCCCAGTCGCATGGCGATGACCTGATACTTGCCGATACGGCAGGACGCATGCACAACAAGGAGAACCTGATGAAGGAGCTCCAGAAGATGGACAAGGTCATCAGGGCGAAGGGAGTGGATGAGGCTCATTACAGACGCTTCCTTGTCATCGATGCCACGACTGGACAGAATGGCGTTTCACAGGCGTTGCTGTTCAACCAGGCGGTCAAGCTGGATGGAATCATACTTACCAAGTACGATTCTGCCGCAAAGGGAGGTGCGCTTGTCCAGATAGGAAGGACCCTCGGCCTTCCAATCCTCTTCGTCTGCGTCGGCGAGAAGTATGATGATATCAGGCCATTTGATAAGGAGGAGTTCCTGAGCTCCCTGATGGGGCTTGAATGAGAAACCGGCTCCCTGCTTTCATCCTCATGATCCTGTTGCTGCTGCCATGCTATGGCCGGGCCTTCATCTCCAATGCCATCGGGCAGGAGCTTGAGCCGCTTGATGCGCTTTCAGGACAAGGCTATGAAGGGGAGAGCGATGGTTCCTCCACCATCATCTACCATGATGGAATTCCCATTATGAAGTGCGCTGTGGACAGCAATGGATACACGATTGAAAGAGGCGGGGAGAAGGAGAGCGTCCTGTTCGACGAAAGCGGAAGGCCTCTGGAGTGGCGTTATCTGACAGAAAGCGGAGAGGAGATCCACAGGTATTCATATGATGGCAGCCGCCTTTCTTCCGTGAATGTCTCCATAGATGGTGCAATTGTCCGTATCACTGAGTATCTTGAAACGCCTTCAGGGAGGCTTGCGGCGCTTTCCGGCTCTGAGGATGCCTATATCGGAGAGGACTTCTATGTGTATTCCCTCGATGGGGAGAGTGTCAGGGTGTCATTCAGGGGCGAGGAAGGGGAAGGCCTTGCTGATGTGATGGACTATGAAGTGGAGCCTGATGGGGGATGGACGAGACGGGAGACACTTCCTGATGGCAGTGAGCGTATCGTCCGCTATGATGCGAAGGGACGCCTGGTAGAGGAATATGAAAGCGGAAAAGGGGTTTCCTACTTCTACGGAGACGATGGAGCTTTGGAGCGCGTCATCACTGAGAGGGGAGGCGAGGAGGTCATCGAAAGCTATGATGATGGTCAGCCTGTCCGCTCTGAATACCGCTATGATGGCATCACTGAGCGTGTGAGATACCGCCTTGATGATGGAAGCATAGAGGAGATACGCTACCGCCATGGACAGCCGGATTACAGGATCCTCTTCGATGGAGACGGGCTCCGCGTGAAGGAGGTGGAGCGCCTATGATACTGCACACCGCCATGCGCTACAGCTTCTCTTCGGAAGCAGGGCATCGATCAAGAGCGGTACGTATCGCCCTTTCCCTTGCGCTATCCCTTGCGATGCTGCTTGTCACTATGTCAGTCATGGAGTATCTGCAGTCGAGCCGGTTCAGCGCGATCAGGGATGCCTTTTCCTTCGATATGACTCTTTCAGGGGATCATGTTCTGGAGATGAGAAGCCGCTATCCCGATGCAAGCGTGTTCTCCTACGGGGAGACAGAGGCATTAGGGGATGGGAAGGCTTTCCTTGTACGGTACATCGACGCATCGTATGATGGCGCGCTCTCCATTGGGATCGGTACATCCGATGCGCTCCTTGTGCCTTATTCCGTATTCCTCCGTGACAGCGACGGCTTCATGGATCTGACGATGATGGCAGAGGGGGAAAGCGGGAGGATGCTTCCCCGGACAGAGACATACGTGATCTCAGGTGCATTCTATACGCCGCTTGGAAGCGCTGAGGACAGTTCGATGCTTTTTCTTCCTTACTCGATGATGAGGGAAGGAATCCCCATTTATACCGCGATCAAAGGCGTTGATAGCTCAGCGCTTGATGAGCTGAGGATGGAAGGCTATGAAGGCGTTTCATGGAAGGAGAAGGAGGCTGGTCTTTATTCAGCCTTCCTCATCGAGAAGGTGATGATGTACGTTGTCCTCTCCATGCTTTTCGTCATAATACTTGTCTCAGCCAGGAACAGCGTGCGCGTGTTCTTCCTCTCTCGGCGCCGTGAGATCGCAGAGCTGCAGGTGCTCGGAATGGAAAACGGGAAGAGGCTTTGTGTATTCCTCATCGCCTTTGGCATCATCGCGGTTATCGGGCTTGCTTCCGGATTCGCTCTCGCCGCCATGCTGCTTCCTGCCGCAGAGCTTTATATGCACGCCGCATTCCTTGTTGATGCACATCTGCATCTGCCTATCGCTGCGGGACTGCTCTATTCTGCGGTGCTGATTGCGATGATAGTCCTCTTCGCTCTTGCTGAAGAGCGCTCATATGGGAAAATGGATCTTCTGGAGGTGATTGCTGATGAATCTTCTGGAGCTTGAGGGAATCAGGAAATCATTTCCCTCTCCATCAGGGGGAAGGATCTCGATACTCGATGGAGTTGATCTGTCGCTCAGTGAGGGAGAGATCGTCTCAATCGTCGGAAGGAGCGGATCGGGGAAGAGCACCCTTCTCTCGATAGCGGCGCTTCTGTCGCGTCCGGATGAGGGGTGTATCAGATACTCCGGTCGTGATGTCTCCTCCCTTGATGAGCGTGGAACAGCGGCATTGCGCGCAGCTTCCATGGGCTTTGTATTCCAGTCATCCCTGCTTCTTTCTGACTTCTCAGCGGAGGAGAATATCGCTATGCCTCTGATGATACAGGGAATGAAACGACAGGAGGCGCTGCATGAGGCCGCTAGGTATCTGGAGCTTGTCGGTCTTTCGGATAGGAGAAAGCACAGAAGCGCGGCCCTTTCCGGTGGTGAGAGGCAGCGTGTCGCCATAGCCCGGGCGATAGCGGGCAATCCTCTTGTGATATTTGCCGATGAGCCGACGGGCTCCTTGGATGAGAAGAGCGCGGCCGCAATCGAGACGATCCTTCTCGACGCAGTCCGGTCAACAGGTCATTCACTGCTCTTCGTTACCCATGATCTGGACTTTGCTGCCAAGGCTGACAGGCGGCTGGAGCTTATGGAAGGGGTTCTCTGCGATGCATGATGGCTGCAGGCTATATGCCAGGAGGAAGATGGGAGAGGGGATGGGGATCCGCTACAGGATCACTGCCTTCATGCCTCTCCTGATCCTCTTCCTTGTCTCATTGGTTCTGTCCTTCGCCCTCTGCTTCATATCATCGGTTTCTTCGGAGATCGATAGGATGATCATGATCCTCGGCTCGGGGACCGTCTATTCCTCCTCCGATCCTTCTGGGTACGCTCCCCAAGGGGCAGAGGTTGCTCCAGTAAGGAGCGGCAGCGGCCTGCTCTATTCCGAGGACGGGGAAAGCGCTGTGATGCTGAAAGGT
The DNA here is from genome assembly GCA_944392985.1 of uncultured Spirochaetaceae bacterium. Classification (GTDB taxonomy): domain Bacteria; phylum Spirochaetota; class Spirochaetia; order Sphaerochaetales; family Sphaerochaetaceae; genus Ornithospirochaeta. Next base: position 102,043 of record CALXYL010000005.1, read on the forward strand.
GTCGGGAATGGGTACTTTTCCGGAATGCGTGGCGAGGAGCTCAGCATCGAGGTATACGATCAGGAATGCGTGAATCCTGTTGTTGTTTCATCTGCGCTCTCCGATGATCTCTCCCTTGACCTTGGCGATCGATTCACATTGCTTGTATGGGAGGAGAGCAGGGGACGTGCACGCCCATTCCTGTGCACGGTGAAAGCTGTATTCAGCTCTGTCTACCCACAGCTTGACAGCCATCTTGCCTATGTTGACATCAACCTGCTCTCATCCCCTGTCGGCTTCGAGATGCTGCTTCCGGAAGGAGCGGATCCCGATTCCGTATGCACCCAGCTCTGGGAGAACGGCATAGGAGCCCAGACGTATCGCACGATGTATGCATCCCTTTACGGCAATGTGCGCGCTTCGATCGGGATACTCTATATAATCCTCGCAGCGGTAGCGCTTCTCGCGGCATTCTTCTCCTCCGATGCCGCGCAGAGCTATATCTCACGCGACCGTAAGGATATCCACGAGCTATGGATGCTCGGTATGGAGAGGAGTGCAATACGCGGCATCTATTTCCGCATAACCCTCTTTTCTGTCACGGCAGCGGCCCTTTCCGGAATCATCATCGGCATCCTCTGCGCCCTTCTTTCTCCACTTGCCATTGCTGCCGTAGCTGCAGCAGAGCCTGCTTTCCTTGATTACTATGTCACATCCTTCTCTGTCACCATTCCCACTATGCCTCTCGTGGCGATGGCGGTTATGATAGAGGCTGTATCAGCGCTTTCCGTCGCCTTCTCCCTCCGATCCCGGGCTTTCCAGCTTTCCTAGAATCGGGATAATCGCTATAGTTTCCCTGTGAACCTAGAAGCATTCCAGCTTGGGACAAGCGGCATGATGCCGCTGCCTGGGCGTTTTCTGACATCGGTACTCGTGCGGCGTGATGGCGATCTCTTCCTCTTCGATTCAGGAGAGGGGACGCAGGTGTCCATGAAGATGCTCAATCTGAAATGGAAGAAGATATCTGCCGTATTCATCTCCCATATGCATGCCGATCATGTTACAGGGCTTCCTGGAATCCTGATGCTCTCATCCCAGGTTGACCGGACGGAACCTCTGTACATCGTAGGGCCGCAGAAGCTCCGGGACTATGTCGAGTCGTCGCGGCGCATCCTCGATATGTACATAAACTATGAGATCAGGTTCATCCCTGTTGAGACCGGCGTTGTATTCTCCGGCGATGGATTCACGATACAGGCGTTCCCCCTGATCCATACAAAGCCATGCTATGGCTATGCGCTTGTTGAGGAAAGGAGGAAGGGGGAGTTCTTCCCGGAGAAGGCTGAGGCTCTTGGAATCCCACGGGGAAAGCTCTGGGGAATGCTCCAGAATGGCGGGACTGTGGAACTGGAGGATGGCCGCATCATCGACAGCAGCATGGTGATGGGAGAGGCTCGCGATGGCAGGAAGATCAGCTACGTCACAGATACTGCGTACTTCGAGTCGATAGCAGATTACGTCCATGATTCCGATATCCTATTCTGTGAGGGCATGTTCGAGAAGGCGCTTGCCGCGACTGCAAGGGAGAAACGGCATATGACGAGCTATGAGGCTGGTCTTGTCGCGCGTGACAGCTGCAGCCGGATTCTCTGCCTGCAGCATTACTCGCCGCGGTATTCGGACAAGGAACTGAAGATACTTGAGCGGGATGCCAAGGAGGTATTCCCGGATACAGTCCTCACGAAGGACAGGATGACATTCGCTGTTCCACTGAAGGATTGATGTATAATCATGAGGGAGGAGAGGAAGGATGCGCACAGTCAGATACAGCATCGGTGCAAACAAGGCTGAGTTCTATGGCTATATCCATGAGGATATGGCGAGCGTTGGAGGGTGCTATGCAAAGCGCCCCGCTGTCATTGTATGTCCCGGAGGGGGCTATATCCTTCTTTCCATAAGAGAGGAGGATCCCGTTGTGTTCCCTCTCTTCTCACATGGCTACAATGTATTCGTGCTCAAGTACAGCGTCGGCCCCGCAATAAGGACCGCGTGGCCAGAAGCTGAAGCCGCAGAGGCTATCGCGATACTCCGCCGTGATGCGGAGGAACTGATGATCGATACCGCTTCGATTGCGATAATGGGCTTCTCTGCCGGTGGGCATGTCGCAGCCTCTGCCGCCTGCCACTGGGAGAAGTACGGGAAGGAATCACGGCCGGATGCTGCTGTCCTCTGCTACCCGGTGATAACGATGGGGCCTCATGGGCATCAGGGAAGCACTGATAACCTCACTGGCGGGGATCAGGAGCTTATCTCATACTACTCACTTGAGACACAGGTGACAGAAAGGACAGCGCCATGCTTTGTATGGCATACATTCCCTGATGCATCCGTTCCGGTCTATAATTCGCTTGCATTTGCCTCGGCTCTCCATGAAAAGGGCGTCTGCTGTGAGCTCCATGTCTACTCCGAAGGCATCCATGGGCTTTCGCTCGGGCACAGGGAGACGGGGAAGGAGGAGAAGGCTGTACAGAGCTGGATGGCGCTTGCGATATCCTGGCTTGATAGGAGATGGGGCTTCGTAAAGTAGCGCTATGCGGAGAGTGTTTGCCAGCATCGTCCTTATACTTGTGCTGCTTTCGGCTGTATATGCTGATTCATACTCCCTTGATGCCTACATCTCGTCGGTTTCAGGGGGTGTGAAAGGGTTTGGGCTTGGGCTTTTCCCCTTGGGAACGACATTCGGATTCGAGAAGCATTTCCATCTCATTCCTGGCGAGAAGAGGGCGGAGTTCCAGATCGAGCTTTCCTTCGCCTTCAACAACGCATCGCTCTCTCCATACTATGACTACAATACAGGACGTCCTCTTTGGATACTGTCAGCTGAGGAGAGGGAGAGCGGTGAGTACCATTTCTTCGGTGATGATGAATGGAATGATTCAGGCCGCACCCGATCATATTTCAATCCTCGATCATCGGTGGATATCTTCCTTGATCAGGGGTTCTGGACCAATCCCCTCAATCCTGGCGGATCGCTGCTGAATATCAGGGTGGGGTATAATGCCCGCTATGCGATGGGCCGTGAGGAGGTGGCGTATTCGCTTCTGGACCATGGTGGGCTCAGCGTTCCTGTCTTTGTCACTCCTTCAGGAGAACCGATCGAGCCATTTGACGGCCCTCTTCCCGCCTATCCCTGGCTCAATGGAAGCCGGAATGTCTTTACCGATTATCTTTATCTCTCGCTTTCCCTGAACATGGATCGGGATACCCCGACGGATGCGGAGCCCGAGGAGGGGCTTGGCATTGATCTGCGGTTCGAGGCGGGACCTCGATGGCTTTTCAACAGCATCATGCCGGAAGGTGTCCAGAGCGATTACATCATGGCATCCATCTATGTGGAGGAGAAGATGGAGATCTTCTCGATCGAACAGGATAATGGATGGAACTGGATGAATCTTTATATCGGACACTCCAACACGCTCAGATACACGTCCGGTTCTGTCGTGCCTGAGAACAAGCTGCCGGAGGACAGGCTCAGGGGATTCTTCCAGGATCGCATCTGGCTGCATTTCACAGGGCCCCAGTTCATGGCAGGCGACTGCTATACGCATATCGAGCTGAATCTCTACAATAATCTCATGTTCGGAAGCGTCGCAAATGAGATTGATAGCAGGACGAAGGCGGTTGAGCTCCAGTCGAGCTTCGCGGCGCGGCTCCAGCTCAGGCTTTTCGGGTTCATTCGCTTTGAGTATCAGGTTGGCTATGATTTCATACGTGGGATCTGGCCAGAACGTCCTGAATGGTGGCAGAACTCCGCGCTGCAGTTCTATGTGTCGATATAGGAGGAAGGGATGAGGAAAGCGCTTTCAATGATTGCAATCATGCTCATGTCCTTCTATCTTGGGGCAATAGGCTTTGGCTATCATGTATTCGAGATACGCACTGAGCCGGAATTCGGGGAAGGCATCTTCCCGTCCTCGGTGATGTATCAGTTCAATTTCCCTGTTCCCGATCTGATAGACGGATCTGTTACAGAGCTTGCCTTCCGCCTCGACAACGGCCTTGTCTACAGGGATCTCAGGCAGGATCCGTACACGGGTGCTATTATCGCGAGGGATCCTGATCGATATGATTATCCCCGTCAGTACACTGTCCATTTCGATGAGTTCAATCTCTTCTTCTCCCAGGGCTTCATCAGCACGGATTTCTCCTCCAATGATCTGCTTACTGCGTTCGTCTCCATTGACGGGCGCTTCGAGATGGCGTTCGAGCGTCTCTCATGGATGACCTCTCCCGGGGAAACAGCTGGGCTTTTCTGGACCGAGGACGGGGAGTACCGCTTTGACAGTAGCTGCTCGTGGGTGGGAGCGCCGGAGCTTTCCGATGATCGTTCCGTATTCCAGACTACGATCTCGATCGGGCTTATGTTCGACTACATGCGTGATACACTGACGACACGTGACGGCATCCGGGGAGGCTTCTACTGGCGTTTCGCGCCTGAGTGGATGATCATGGCGGATGGCTCAGCTGCATTTGCTGTCTCATGGAATGAGATCCAGCTTTCAAAGACACTTTTCAGCGTTCCACGTCCAAGCGGAATGACATGGTTCAGCATCGTGCTTGATGATTTCATCTCCCATCGGTGGATATCAGGGAGCAAGGTACCTGTGTATGTGCAGGGCGGGGATCTGTGGGGGCCCGATGTCCCGAATGCCGCGACTGTCATAACAAACCGCCTTGCCCTCACGTTCTATGGTCCCCAGATCGGAAGCAGCCTCGATTCCTATCCGTCGCTGATGATCTTCTGGGATATCGGGTTCGCTCTCGGTAAGGTGCTTAACAGCAGCCTGGGAGAGCGTATAGCGGAAAGTGTCGGGAGCTATGGTATCAGGGCCGAGTTCGTTCTGGCCGGCATCTCGCATTTCTTCTATGAGCTTGGATGCTCATACGATCCTGCATTCAATGAGGAAATGTTCGTGAAGCAGCGGTTCGGTTTCTCTGTGGGGGTATGATGAGGCGGTTCATTCTTGCATCTCTGTTGCTGATTTGCGTTTTTTCCCTCCATGCTGCCGCGGAGATCTCCCTTGTTCCGTCGGTAGGGTGGACGTATGACACGAATGTGTTCTCCGATCCTCTTCCAACAGGTTATGAGGAGGGTTCGCATCCAGCGGGAGGGGAGTTCCTGAAGCGCCAGAACATCGCCTTGTCCCTTTCCTCCGACATCTTCTTCATCTCCGGAAGCCGGTTCGGCCTCTCCTTTGCCGTGTACTCTGGCTTCCCATACCATTCCACATCCATCATCCCGGAAGGGGAAGGGTATGACTGGGAGTATGCGGTGCGTGACAGCCTTAAGAGCCAGCATGTCTCCTTCTTCATATCCTGCGGCCCGGTATTCCGCTACAGCTTCGGTTCAGCATCGCTGTCCCTTCCGATCAGGTTCAGCGTGGGATCCTATGACTGGTTCACATCAGGGGTTGTCATCGGTGTCCATCTGCAGCCTACGGTTGAGATCGATCTTTCAGAGAGAATGTTCCTGTCATTCAGCCTGGCATATGATGCCCATCTGATGAAGTTCCTCTTCTCGATGAGACAGGCGTATGATCCCGGGTATATCATGCTGACAGCAGGTGCCTATTGCGGCGTTGGCTTCAGATTCGGAGGACAGGATGCGTAGGATTCTTCCCATCATCATTTCCATCCTGCTCATGGCGGCTTCGCTCCAGGCAAAGCCTGAACTCTGGGTAGGAGCCTCATTCCTGGCGGACAGGAACAACGTCTCCTCCCAGATTGAGGACAGGTTCCCCGCAATGGGGGAGAAGGTGGATCAGATCAAGTCCATTGGTCTTGATATGGATCTCGTTTTCTTTCCTTTCTCGCAGGTGCGCATAGGACTCATCGGCGGGTATAACATGATGCTTCCTATCGGAATTACCGTTCCAGGAGGATCGAATGAGGGGTACATCACCTATGATTTCGATTACCGCCAGGATCTTTCCATAGGGCTGGCTTACTACCAGTTCTTCTCCGATACGCTTGGAGCGTTCCTCACAGGCAGTTTCCAGTATTCATTCTATCGTACAGCGAAGGAGCATATCGCGAATGATACGGCTCCGATGGAGTACATCAAGACCTCTGATTATGGTGTCATAGGAGAGCTCGGAGTGCTCTCCCGCGCTGATTACATGTACTTCAGGCTCGGCTTCTCATTCTTCTATGATCTGCTCCATAAGGATGATCCGGGAATGAGGATCGGACTTGTCGCAGGAGGTGGATTCCTCATCTGAGGCAAAGGAAAAGGGCCTTCCGGCCCAATTCCTCATTTGCGTGTGCGGAACTCGCGGGGTACAGGAT